>CAJTVQ010000023.1 GCA_910579935.1 uncultured Lachnospiraceae bacterium | reverse complement strand
AGTGCAGCAGGACGGAAGAAAAGCGGCGTGCAAAAGACCGGAGGAGAAAAAGGCGTTATGGGAGCAGGCATGTCGATGCGGCGGACTGTGCGGCGGCTGCGGCCGGTATTCTGATTTTGGCAGGGGCGGCGGCTCTTGGAAGTTTTTATGTGAATATGCATACGGAGGCACGGCAGGTAGCTTCTTTTGAAGAAATAGGAACACAGATGGAGGGAATTACGGTGGTCGGTGAAAGCGGTCTGCTGGCCATGGCGGAAGAGCAGAACCGGAAAGCGGTGGCGGAGGCGGAAGCGGCGGAGGAAGCCGCTGCAGTTAAGACGTATGAGGAAAAGGAACTTGATGCCAAAGGTTCGACAGCGGTAGAGATGCATCTGAGTTCCATGCAGAAAGACCTGAAGATAAAGTTTGTGAATAAAGAGACCGGCCGGCTGATATCCAGCGTTCCGTTTGAAGTGACCGTGACGGATGCGGACAAGAAAACCTACGTGCTGAAAGATGAAGATATGGATGGAATCATCTATCAGTCCGGTGCGGCGCCGGGCCCCTGCAGCGTGACGATGAACGAAGCGGAACGGGCGGAAGAATATGCGATATCCACCGAAGGCGTGACGGTAACGATTAAAGACACGATTGAGTATAAGAAAGTCGATGTGTCGGATGAGATCAAGAAAGAGTCGGAAGTAAATGCAGCGGTTGAAGATACTAAAAGAGCGGCGTCAGAGGAATCGGCCCTGACGGATACGGTGGGATTTGTGGAGTCTACGAAAAAAACGACGGAGGCGCCTCCCGATGTGGTGGAAAACGAGGAATATGAGGAGGTTTCAAAGGATGAGGCCGTGGAACCTGCCGGAGATGACAATGCAGTGCTGGCGGATCAGAACGGCAGTCCGCTTTATGTGACAGACGAAGAAGGAAATTTCAGGGAGGCTGTCGGAGCGGATTATAATACGGCGGAGAAATTTTACCGAAAGAAAGAAGAAATACAGGAGGAGACGCAGGAAGCGGTACAGGAGGAAGAAGAGTATCAGTATACCGGCTGGCAGACCATAGACGGAAAAACCTATTATTTTGATGCGGACGGCAATAAAGTGACAGGAGAACAGGTCATCCAGGGGGCGAGGTATTCCTTTGACAGCGAAGGCGTGCTTTCCACCGCATCCGGAAATATGGGGATTGATGTGTCGAAATGGAACGGCAGCATTGACTGGAATGCGGTGAAGAATGCAGGCGTGTCCTATGTGATCATACGTTGCGGTTACAGAGGATCTACCACAGGAGCGCTGATTGAAGATCCCATGTTCCGGACGAATATCCAGGGGGCGGCCTCGGCAGGGCTGAAAGTGGGGATTTACTTTGTAACCCAGGCGGTGAATGAAGCGGAGGCGGTGGAAGAAGCTTCCATGACACTGGGATTGATCAGCGGTTATCATATTTCCTATCCGGTGTTTCTCGATGTGGAGCCAGGCGGCGGCCGGGCGGACGGCATCAGCAGGGAAATGCGGACGGCCGTGTGCAGGGCCTTCTGCCAGACCATGGAAAATTCCGGTTACAAGGCGGGGATTTATTCCAACAGTACCTGGCTGAATGAAAAAATAGATGCGCCGGGGCTTACCAACTATAAAATATGGCTGGCACAGTACACGGCAGAGCCCACTTATACCACGACAAAGTATGATATATGGCAGTATTCGGCGAAAGGAACCGTAGCGGGAATTCAGGGGGAGACAGACTTAAATATCAGTTATTTAGGATATTAGCCGTGAATCCGGCAGTGTGCCTGCGGCAGTGTGCCTGCGGGCTGCCGGTCATGCAGCCGCAGCTTCGGCCGGAGTAAAAAAAATCCGGTTGTCTTTTGTGTGGTATTGCGGTATATTTATATCAATGAGAATTCTGCGGAATGGGCGGAAAGAATAATAGAATGGAAAAAACAGGTTTATCATTTTAATATTTAAGATACTGTTAGGAAAAAAAGAAAGGAAAGAATATGAGAACTTATCTGGTGACAGGAGGAGCAGGATTTATCGGCTCCAATTATATTCATTATATGTTTAAGAAATACGGCAGCGAAATCCGGATCATCAATGTAGATGCCCTTACCTATGCGGGAAATCTTGAGAATCTGAAAGGTTTGGAAGAACGGGAAAACTATACGTTCGTGAAAGCAGATATCTGTGACAAAGCAGCGGTCGAGAAGCTTTTTAGGGAAAACGATATCGACCGTGTCGTGCATTTCGCAGCAGAAACGCATGTGGACAGAAGCATCCGCAATCCGGAGGTTTTCGTGCAGACCAATGTGCTGGGAACGGCGGTCATGCTCAACTGTGCAAAGGCGGCATGGGAGCTGCCGGACGGCAGCTATAGGGAGGACAAGAAGTTTCTCCATGTTTCTACGGACGAGGTGTACGGCTCTTTGGAGGATGACGGCGGGTATTTTTACGAAACTACCCCGTATGCGCCCCACAGCCCTTATTCCGCAAGCAAGGCAGGGTCGGACATGCTGGTGAAATCCTATATGGATACGTATCATTTTCCGGCGAATATCACGAACTGCTCCAATAATTACGGCCCCTACCAGTTCCCGGAAAAACTGATTCCGCTTATCATCAATAATGCACTTCAGGGGAAAAAGCTTCCGGTATACGGCGACGGTAAGAATGTAAGGGACTGGCTGTATGTGGAGGACCATGCAAAAGCCATTGATATGGTGCAGGAAAAGGGAAGGCTGTTTGAGACCTACAATGTGGGCGGACATAACGAGAAACAGAATATCGAGATCATTCATATTATCCTGGAGACGCTTCAGGAGATGCTGCCGGAGGGGGATCCGAGGAAGGAACTGGTCAGTGAGGATCTGATCACTTATGTGGAGGACCGCAAAGGACATGACCGCCGGTATGCCATTGCGCCGGACAAGATAAAGGCGGAAATCGGCTGGGAGCCGGAGACGATGTTTAAAGAGGGAATCAGGATGACCATCAAATGGTTCTTTGAACACGAAGACTGGATGAAGAATGTGACCAGCGGCGATTACCAGAAATATTATGAGGAAATGTATAACACGGAAGCATAAGGAGGACGGCAGGGAATGAAAGGGATTATTCTGGCTGGAGGAAGCGGTACCCGGCTTTATCCGCTGACGAAAGCGATTTCGAAACAGATTATGCCGGTATATGATAAACCGATGATATATTATCCGTTATCGACACTGATGCTGGCAGGCATACGCGAAATATTGATTATTTCCACGCCGAGGGATCTTCCGGTATTTGAAGACCTGTTCGGGACGGGAGAACAGTTAGGGCTCCGGCTGGAATATGCGGTGCAGGAACAGCCGCGCGGGCTGGCGGATGCCTTTCTGATCGGAGCGGACTTTATCGGCAGTGACAGGGTGGCGCTGGTGTTGGGGGACAATATTTTTTACGGACAGAGTTTTTCCAGAGTGCTCCGTGATGTGGCGGCCAGGGAAAAAGGCGCTACGATTTTCGGTTACTATGTGAGGGATCCGAGGGAATACGGTGTTGTGGAATTTGACGAGAGCGGCAGGGCCCTTTCCATAGAGGAAAAACCGGAGAATCCGAAGAGTAATTATGCGGTGCCCGGTCTGTATTTTTACGATAACGATGTGGTGGAAATCGCGAGAAACGTAAAGCCTTCCGCCAGAGGTGAGATAGAGATAACGAGTATTAATAACGAGTATCTGAACCGTGGTACCCTGATGGTGGAAACGCTGGGAAGAGGGTTCGCATGGCTGGATACGGGAAGCCATGATTCCCTTTTGGATGCGTCGGATTTTGTTGCGGCATTCCAGAAACGGCAGGGACTTTATATTTCCTGTATCGAGGAAATTGCTTATAAAAGAGGGTTTATTACGAAAGAGCAGCTGCTGAAGCTGGCGGAACCGTTGATGAAGACGAATTACGGAAAATATTTGGTTGAGGTTGCAAATGGGCTCTAATGTAAAGCGAATGGCTATTCTTATGGTTATTGTCATGATTGCCGCGGTTGCTGGGATCGTTCTGTATGACAACCGTGATTCCCTGCGTAAAAAGGGGGAAGCCGAGGTGATGGCAGAACAGGATGCGGCAGAAACGGAGCAGACGCAGCAGATTGGGGAGAATACCCGTGCGTTTCTGACCGACGAGACTTTCTTTGACCCGGACAAGCTTCCTTATTCTTCCATTGAGAAGTTCGAGGGAAAGATGCTGTCGCTGCTTATGACTTCCGTACAAAGGGACCTGCGGATACAGATTGTGGATAATACAGGAGCTCCGGTGACGGGAGAGACGTTCTGTGTGATTTTGAATAAAGGGGATGAATATACCGACGAGGACCAGGACGGGATCATTCATATCGAGCATCTGCGTGCCGGTGACTATGCAGTGGAATTAAAGGAAATAGCTGGTTATATTGTACCGGATGCCCCGGCACAGATTACCGTGAAGCAGAACGTGGAATATGTGGTGATCGATGATATCAGCCTTTTGATCTACACGGAAGATGAGATCAATGCCGAATTGGAGGATTTGGAAGTGAACGGGGCGCAGGATGATGCGGATACGACCGAAATCACCCGTATGCAGGAAGGTAAGAACAATGCCAAATTCGGTATCGATGTGTCCAAATGGAACAAGGAAATTGATTGGGACAGGGTGAAGCAGGCGGGCGTGGAATTTGCCATTATCCGTCTGGGATACCGCGGCGCTACGACGGGCGCTTTGGTAGAAGACCCTTATTTTGAGAAAAATATGAAAGGCGCTGCCAGCGCTGGGATACCGGTAGGCGTGTATTTCTTTACGCAGGCCGTGGATGCAGTGGAAGCTGTCGAAGAGGCCAGCATGGTCATTACGCTTTGTAAAGATTATAAGCTGGATTATCCGGTATTTATCGATACGGAAGGACTCGGCGGAAACGGACGGGCGGACGGGCTGGATATCGAGGCAAGAACGGGTGTCTGCGACGCCTTTTGCAAAACGATAGAAGGTGCGGGATATCGGGCCGGTGTGTACAGTTCCAGGAACTGGTATAACGGGATGCTGGATGTGAGCGTCTTAAATGATTACATCATCTGGCTTGCCGAATACAGGGATTCTCCGCTGTATCAGGGATATTACCATATGTGGCAGTATACCTCCGGCGGAAAAGTGGATGGTATTGAAGGAAATGTGGATTTTAATTTAAGCTATCTGAGAATTGAAGATACGCAGACGGCCGGCGGGACAGAAGGGGAAGGAACCTACATCCTGCCGGAAGGAGAAGGCGGAGCGGAAGCGGCCGGAACGGAGGATGAGGAAGCCGGAACGGAAAGTGATGACAGCAGCCGGAACGAAGCGGAACTGCCTGCGGGAGAAAATGACCGTAACTGACGGGCTGTCATGGGAACGGCAGAAAACAGATAAAAGGAGTTGGATGAAAATGGGAAAGATAACGGTAGAAACATGTGAAATAGAAGGGCTGAAGGTCATTACCCCTGCCGTATTCGGGGATGCCAGGGGCTATTTTATGGAGACTTATAATTATAATGATTTTAAGGAGGCCGGAATCGACCAGGTTTTTGTGCAGGACAATCAGTCTGCATCTAAAAAGGGCGTGCTCCGCGGACTGCATTTTCAGAAAGAGTTTCCGCAGGATAAGCTGGTGCGTGTGGTGAGCGGCGAGGTGTTTGACGTGGCGGTGGATTTAAGGAAGGGCAGCAGGACATTCGGTAAATGGTTCGGGGTGCTTCTGTCGGCCGAGAATAAGAAGCAGTTTTTTATCCCGAAGAATTTTGCCCACGGTTTTCTGGTATTGTCTGATTATGCGGAGTTTGCCTATAAGTGCACGGATTTTTACCATCCCAATGACGAGGGGGGAATCCTTTACAACGATCCCGATATCGGTGTGGAATGGCCGATTCCCGGGGGCATGGAATTGATCATGTCCGAGAAGGATACGAAATGGGGCGGTATAAAGGAATTTGCTACAAAAATGTAAAAGGAAAGCAGTATATGAAGATGGCAGGATGTACCGCAGGGAATGCGGCCCATAAGGAGAATAAAAGAAACAGTATATCGAAGAAAGCGGCAATGGGTATTTTTTATACCCTTGCCGCTGCTTTGGCAGTTGTGGTAGTGGCACATCACAATCCGCTGGCAGATCAGGTGACGGAAACCATGAAGAAGGTGATGGCCTGTCTGCTGATTGGATTTACCTGTGTCATCTTCGGTGTTTTTTATGACAGGCTGACCGTGCTTCCAAAGGAACTGTATCAGAGCCGCAGACTGATATGGAAGCTGGCGAAGAATGATTTCAAAAAGCGTTATGCGGGTTCTTACCTCGGTATGGTGTGGGCGTTCGTGCAGCCGGTGGTAACGGTGGTGATGTACTGGATCGTATTCGACAGGGTATTTGATACGAAGAGCCAGCTGGTGGCAGGAGGAATAGAGGTGCCTTATGTGCTGTATCTGACAGCCGGACTGGTGCCCTGGTTCTATTTTTCGGAAGCGCTGGGCAATGGGACGACAGCGCTGATCGAGTACAATTATCTGGTAAAAAAGGTAGTGTTCAAGATAAGCATACTGCCTATCATCAAAGTGATAGCGGCCACTTTTGTCCATCTCTTTTTTGTAGTGGTGCTGTTTGTCATTGCCATTGCTTACGGATACTATCCGACGGTCTATACGGTTCAGATTTTTTATTACAGTTTCTGTGAATTTATACTTGTGCTCGCCATTAGCTATACGACCTGTGCGGTGGTGGTTTTTTTCAGAGATCTGCAGCAGATCATCAGCATTGCGCTTCAGATTGGCATGTGGGCGACACCGATCCTGTGGGATATTTCCATGCTTACGGACCAGATGAAACCGCTGTTCAAACTAAATCCCATGGTCTATATCGTGAATGGCTACCGCAGTGCGGTTTATGAGCAGGAATGGTTTTTCGAGCATTTTTATTCTTCCACATATTTTTGGATTTTTACGGTGACGCTGTTTTGCATAGGGTCTTTGATCTTCAAAAGGCTGAAGGTACATTTTGCGGATGTGATGTAGCGGTGGTTTCAGGGAGCGGAAATGGAGAATTTGCAGGTGGATGAGAAGAAGATAGCGATTCGGGTTACGGATCTGGATAAAATGTATAAACTGTATGACAGGCCTTCCGACCGGATGAAGGAGGCGCTGGGGCTGACCAGACAGAAGCGGTACAAGGAACACCATGCGCTCAGCAAGGTCAATATGTCCGTGTATCAGGGAGAGACGGTCGGCATCATCGGAACGAACGGTTCCGGTAAATCCACGATTCTTAAAATCATTACCGGAGTGTTGAATCCTACGGCCGGGGAGGTAGAGGTAAACGGACGTATCTCGGCCCTTTTGGAACTGGGGGCGGGATTCAATATGGAATACAACGGGATTGAAAACATTTATCTGAACGGAACCATGATCGGCTTTTCCGAAAAGGAAATCGATGAAAAAATGGAGTCCATTCTGGATTTTGCAGATATAGGGGATTACGTTTACCAGCCGGTGAAGACTTATTCCAGCGGAATGTTCGTACGGCTGGCTTTTGCGGTGGCGATCAATATCGAGCCGGAAATACTGATCGTGGATGAGGCGCTGTCGGTGGGGGATGTGTTTTTTCAGGCAAAATGTTATCATAAATTTGAAGAGTTTAAAGAGATGGGGAAGACCATCCTGTTTGTCAGCCATGACCTGAGCAGTATCAGTAAATACTGCGACAGGGTAGTGCTGTTGAACCGTGGCATCAAGCTGGGCGAGGGGTCGCCGAAAGAGATGATCGATATATATAAACGGGTGCTGGTAGGGCAGTATGCAGTGCCGGAAGAGGATGGGAACAATCTGTTGAATGACCGGGAACTGACGGCTGCGGCTGCCGGCAAAACGGGAGCGGACAGGGGTGCTTCGGCGGGAGTCAATCCGGAGCTTTTGGAATACGGAACGAATGCGGCGAAGATAGCAGAGTACTTTATCACGGATGAAGCGGGGGTACATACCACGGCGGTCATCAAAGGGCAGGAATTCACGCTTCATATGCGGGTGGAGTTCATGGAGGATGTTCCGGCGCCTATCTTTGCTTTTACCATAAAGAATATTAAGGGGACAGAGATTACCGGAACGAATACGATGGTGGAGAAGGCGTTTTTGGAGCCGGTAAGGGCGGGAGAAAGGAAAGAGATTACGTTTCGCCAGAAGATGAGTTTACAGGGCGGTGAATATCTGCTGTCCCTGGGAGTGACGGGGTATGAGAAGGATACGTTTCAGGTGTATCACAGGCTGTATGATGTACTGAACCTGACCGTGATATCGGATAAGGATACGGTAGGGTATTATGATATGGATACAGTGGCTTTGGTGGGTGAATGGAAGGGATGAGGACGTTTTTTTTTGGAGGGAGGACGCGCCGGAGATGGGAAGTGAGTGGAGGAGGGGTGTGTAGGAGAGGGTGGTGAAAGAAATGAGTATGTTGGAAGAAATGGGCGCGAGGGGAACAGGTATGGAGAACGCTGGTATGGAAGAAATGGATAGGAATGGAATTGGAACAGACGGAATGGGAATGGAAGAGGACGGCAGGGAAGGGATGGATGTGTCCGGGAATGGTTTGTTTGGGGCGGGTTCGGAAGTTGGAAGTATGAAGGAGACGGATATGGCCGGAGCAGACCGGACGGATGCGGACGTGCCGGGAGCGGATATGGCGGATGCGCCTGAAACGGATGGTGTGAATATTGCGGGAGCGGATGTGCCTGGAATGGATGGTGTGAGTATTGCGGGAACGGACGTGCCTGGAATGGATGGGACGGAGAAAAGGATATTCGGAGCGGACGAGACGGATGAGAATGTGCCGGGAGAGGACGCGGCGGCGGAGGATGTGCCGGAAACGGGTGCGGCGGAAGCGAAGGGGCCGGGAGTGAAGCCGGTGGAGACGATTGGGAAAATCGTGCTGGATTACAGGCATTATCCGGGGCAGGATTTCTATTGTGACGGGGAAGTGGAGGATGAACTGCTGGAAATCGTGAAGAAGTACTCGGATGTGGAGTACCAGAGGATCATTGAGGAACGTGCCAGCTGGCCCATACTGTATCATCTGTCGCCGTTGCGGGAAAATATCGTGGACTGGATTCCGATGGACAAGGAGGCGAAGGTGCTGGAAATCGGTTCGGGCTGCGGGGCCATTACGGGGAAACTGTCAGAGAAGGCCGGAAGTGTGACCTGTATCGAGCTTTCCAGAAAGCGGAGTCTGATCAATGCTTACCGCCATCAGGACTGTGATAACGTGACGATACATGTGGGTAATTTTAAGGATATCGAGCCGGACCTGCCGGATGATTTTGACTATATTTGTTTTATCGGGGTGTTTGAGTACGGACAGAGTTATATCAATACGAGGAATCCTTATGTGGACTGGCTGAAGATGATGCACGGGCATCTGAAAGAAGACGGCCGGATCATCATTGCCATAGAGAATAAGCTGGGGCTGAAATATTTCGCCGGATGCATGGAAGACCATCTGGGAACATTTTTCTCGGGAATCGAGGATTATGCGCAGGGCGGGGGCGTAAGGACGTTTTCAAGGAACCGGTTGGAGCAGATGTTCCGTGAAAGCGGGCTGACGGAATATTCTTTTTACTATCCTTATCCGGATTATAAGTTTATGACGACGCTCTATTCCGACGGGCGGCTGCCCAAGCCGGGGGAACTGTATGATAACCAGCGGAATTTTGACAGGGAGAGGTTAAATCTTTTTGATGAAAAGCAGGCGTTTGACGGAATTGCGAAAGATGAGCTGTTTTCCGTGTTTTCCAATTCTTATCTGGCAGTGATCGGAGAGGGATTTGATATCAAGTATGTAAAATATTCCAATGACCGCGCGCCGGAATATGCAATCCGGACGGAAATCATTCACAGGAAAGGGTTGTGGTCGGTGAAAAAGAAGCCGCTTTCCGAATATGCGGTGGAGCATATCGGCGGTATGGAAACGGCGTATCATGATTTAAAGGAGCGGTTTGCGGGGAGCAAGCTGGAGGTGAACCGCTGCCGTCTGAATTTTGACAGCTGGGGAGCCAACTTTGAATATGTGGAGGGCGTGACTCTGGAAGAGATTTTGGACAGTTATTTGGAAAGGGACGATATTGACGGTTTTCAGGAATTATTCGACGAGTATGTGGAGAGGATTTCTTGGAAAGAAGATATGCCGGTGGCGGATTATGACCTGATCTTTGCCAATATTCTGATCCTGCCTGAAACGGCCCGGAATAGGAAGCGGGATGACGGGACGGAGCCGGAATGGCCGGATGTGGAACTGGTGAAAAGTGCGGTTTGGATGATCATTGATTATGAATGGACTTTCGGAAAGCCGATGGCGGCAAAGGAAATCGCCTTCCGCGCGATTTACTGCTATGTGCTGGAGAACGAGAAGCGGGACAGGCTGGATTTAGGGATGGTCATGGATAAACTGGGCATTACCGAGCAGGAAGCGGAGAGCTACCGGCAGCAGGAGATGGAGTTCCAAAAATTCGTGACAGGAAGACACAAGTCCATGGGAGAGATGAGGGATGCCATCGGACACAGAGTCATAGATCCGTTAAAGTGGCTGGATAAGCTCGATGATTCTTCCACAAAAGAGTGGGTGCAGATTTATGAGGATAGAGGCGGCGGCTGCCGGGAGGAAGAATCTTATTTTGTGGCGGATGCCCATGAGGGTGAGAATACGCTGCATTTTTCACTGGCAGTGGACGGAAATGTGCATTTGATCCGTATTGACCCGGCCATGGATTACTGTGCGGTGAAGATTGAGGAACTTTTGTTTAACGGAGTGAAGGTGGAACCGGACCGGAAAACGGTGGTAACGAACGGCAGGAGAATGCAGAACGGCAGTTATGTGTTTGCCACGGAGGATCCGAATATAAACATCAAGCTCGAGGATCTTGCAAGAAAGGCGGATAACGAGCTGGAGGTGAAGATGGAGATCGTGCGGATTCCGGCGGCTATCGCGCAGGATATGGCGGCGGCAGTGAAGCGGTTCTTCTGATTTCCGCGGGCAGTGAGCCAGGCAGACGTGTCCGCACGTATATTTAGCGAATGCCGTGAGGGTCACATGCCGGCACCGCTTTGATGTGTTGGCGCTTTGCAGCGCTGTAGGATTGATGCCCCGCTGCCTGCAGCGGGGTTGTTGACTTCGGAATTGGGACAGATTTGAGACGGGAAGCGATTTTTGGATTGGGTGCTGGTATGATGGACGGATTAAAGCAGCGGGTGAAGGACGGGCTGACCGCGTGGCAGCGATGGAAATATGACAGAATGCTGGAAAAGAAGACGGTTACTTATGACGGATGGATACGGCGTGTGGAAGCGGAGAAGTTTGGAGAGGAAGCGGAAACCGGGCGGTTATCAGTGCGTCAGGTGCCTTATGAGGTTTTTTGGGATTATCTGAACGGGGAGATGATGGGGGCGGAGAAAGCAGATGTGGCTTTGTTCGTCGGAAAGGACGGAACCGTAAGCGAAATTGCGGAAAGGGTAACAGCGGATTACTTTGAACGGAACCGGGATACGGATATAGCCTATGGGGATGAGGATGTGTTGGGGCCGGACGGCATACGCTATACTCCCTGGTTCAAACCCGATTGGTCGCCGGATACGTTTTTGTCGTATTTCTATTTCGGAAACATCTTTGCCGTGCGCATGAGGGCGCTGAGGGAGCTGACAAAGGCGGAAAAGGACTGGATCGGGCAAGAGGAAGGAAAAGGCGGAAGCGGTCATGCCGCAATGTACCGGCTGTGTTATGTCCTGGCCGTAAAGTGCGGTGGATTTACGGTAAGGGATAGCTGTGCAGAAGAAGGGGACGGGTTTGGATTTCCCGTTGGACATATGGATGAAGTGCTGTTCCATGCGCGGAGCAACCGTGAAATGGAACTGCTCTGCTCACGGCCGCTGGAACGGAGCGGGTGTCCGGCAGGGGAAAGAAACGGCAGGGAAAGCAGGAGGGAAGAAATTCTGTCCATCGTGATTCCCTCTAAAGATAATATAGAAGTTTTAAAGCGGTGCATCGGGGCAGTACAGAGGCTGGTGCGGGAAGCGGAACAGGTATCTGCCTGTGAGGTGATCGTGGTGGATAACGGCAGTGCGGACCGGGTGCGGAAGGAGCTGGAAGACTGGATGGAAAGGCAGGAAAAGGCGGACGGAAAGAAGATCCGGTATTTTTACCATTATGAAAAGATGCCTTTTCATTTTTCCGGGATGTGCAATAAAGGGGCAGCGGCTGCTTCCGGGGATGTGCTGCTGTTTCTGAACGATGATGTGGAAATGACGGCGGATGGGGCAAAGGAGCAGGAAAACCTGCTGGACCGTCTGTACGGCAGGGCGAAACGGCGGTATACCGGGGCGGTAGGAGTGAAGCTGTATTATCCGGACAGCCGGCGCATCCAACATGCGGGCATTGTCAATCTTCGCCCGGGGCCGGTGCACAAGCTGCAGTTTAAGGAAGATGATGCGGATTATTATTATGGCTGGAACCGGCGGGAGCGTAATGTGACCGCAGTAACCGGAGCCTGCCTTGCGGTAGAGCGGAAAAAGTATGCGGAGGCGGGAGGTTTCCCGGAAGAACTGCCGGTGGCATTTAATGATGTGGATTTCTGTTTTACTTTATTTGAAAAAGGATATTATAATGTGGTGCTGCAGGATGCGGCGCTGTACCATTATGAGTCGATGAGCCGCGGAAAGGATGACGGACGGGAGAAGCTGGAGCGTCTGCTGGGGGAAAAGGATAAACTGTATGAGCGGCATCCGCGCATGTACGGGGCGGATCCTTTTTACCATAAATATCTGGCAGGAGATATGCTGAGCACGGGTTTTGAACTGAGGGCCGATTATGACTGGAACCCGCAGATACGAAGCGGGAAGCCGGAGGAAGAACGGCTGGATGTGAAATGCCGGGAAGATGCCTGTGTGATGGTGAGTTTGGAGTATGCCGGAACGGTGGGAAAATTTTTAACCGTCCGAAAGCAGGGGAACGGTCTGACGGAAGCGGAGGAAAGAACCGGGGGAAAAGACAGGATGTATCTGATTCAGGGATATGCGTTTGTGACGGGATCGGATAATGCCTGCTATGAGAAACGTCTGATTTTCGGGCGGGAACCGGAGACATGCACAAAACAGGCCGGCGCATCGGAACAGGCGGTGCAGACGGGCTCCCGTACCTGCGGGGTGTGGTCTGTAGCAGTGGACTCCCTGCCGAGGAAGGATGTGGAGGAAAATCTTCCGGATCAGGTGAATGTGGGGCTGACGGGTTTCTCTGTTCTTGTCGGGAACAGGGATCTGCCGTCCGGGGCGTACCGGATTGGAGTGCTGGTCAGGGATAAATGTTCGGGACAGCGGCTGTATTCGTGGACGAACCGGTATCTGACGGTCTGATTCCGGCACTGTCAGACAGGGAAAAGGAGAATGGGGAGAAACGTATGTATGCGGGAAAATTCCGGCATCCGGCCGGATACGGAACGAATGCATGGATGAATGGATAAATGGGACGGATAAAGAAGAGCGGAAATGAGGAAAGCGATGGAAATAACAGATTATAAAGAGGCGTATGAAAAAGAGCATATCAAGTGTGCGGATCTGGCCGGCCGGGTGGCAGAACTGGAGGAGAAGAACGACGAGCTTACGTTTAAGCTGAACCGCATTAAGAACAATCCGCTTTGGAAGATGAGCGCCCCGCTGCGGAAAGTGATGCATTACTGTATCCGGCAGGGAAACCGGCTGAAAAACTGCGGAAATCTGCGGGGAATCTGGGCAAAGGTGAAGTACAAGAAGCGAGAGCTGGAAGTGATGGCCCATTTCGGTACGGCCAGTTTTCCGGATGAGGCGCTAAGAAAAGAGGAGCGGGAGACCGTTTTTCCGAACCGGGTAAAAATAAGCATACTGGTGCCGCTTTGGAATAATCAGCGGGAATTTCAGATTGCCATGCTGGATTCTGTCATGAATCAGACGTATGAGAACTGGGAACTGTGTCTGGCCGACGGCTCCGATGAAGAGCACGGTTATATAGGAGAAATCTGCCGGGAGTATGCCAAACGGGCGGACGGAAGGATTGTGTATAAGAAGCTGGAAAAGAACGGAGGCATTGCCGGAAATACCAACGAATGTCTGAAACTGGCCACGGGTGAATACATCGGTTTATTCGACCAGGACGATATTCTGCATCCTTCGGTACTGTATGAATATGTGAAGGTTATCAATGAACAGGGCGCCGATTATATTTACTGTGACGAGACAACGTTTAAAAATAATGATATCAATAAAATGCTGACGATGCATTTTAAGCCGGACTATGCAGTGGACAATCTGCGGGCCAACAATTATATCTGCCATTTCAGCGTATTCAGCAGAAAGCTGCTGGATGGGGATGAACTGTTCCGTTCCAAATTTGACGGAAGCCAGGATCATGATATGATACTGCGCCTGACGGACCGGGCGGAGAAGATCGTGCATGTGCCGAGACTGATGTATTACTGGCGTTCTCACGCAGGCAGCACGGCAAGCGGCATAGCGGCAAAAACGTATGCCATAGATGCGGCAAAGGGAGCGGTAGCGGAACATCTGAAGAAACACGGGTATACACATTTTAAGATTACCAGCACGAGGGCATTCGAAACGATTTTTAAAATAAGTTATCAGATTATCGGTAATCCGAAGATCTCGATCGTGATTGCCAATAAAGACCATGAGGCGGATCTGCGCAGGTGCATCACTTCCATTTTTGAGAAATCCACCTACGATAATTTTGAAATCATCGTGGTGGAAAATAACAGCGAAACACCGGAAATATGGGACTATTACGAAGAACTGAAAGATAAGGAACAGGTGAAGGTAATTACTTATAATGGAAGTTTTAATTATTCCGCGGTGAATAACATGGGGGTTAAGGAAGCGGAGGGGGAATATATACTGCTTTTGAATAACGATACGCAGGTGATTACCGTAAACTGGATGGAGGAACTCTTAATGTATGCCCAGCGGGAGGATGTAGGCGCCGTGGGGGCCAAGCTTTATTATGAGAATAAGACGATACAGCATGCCGGAGTGGTGCTGGCGCTGGGGGCACACCGTACCGCGGGACACAGCCATTACGGACAGCACCGGGAGAATCTGGGCTATATGGGGCGGCTCTGTTATGCGCAGGATGTGTCGGCAGTGACGGGAGCCTGTCTGATGGTGTCAAAGGAACTGTACTGGAAAGTGGGAGGACTGGATGAATCCTTTGCGGTGTCGCTGAATGATGTGGATTTCTGCATGAAACTGAGGGAAGCGGGATATCTGAATGTATTTACGCCTTTTGCGGAGCTGTATCACTTTGAATCTGTATCAAGGGGGCTGGACGACCAGGGAGAAAAGGCAAAAAGATATGATGAAGAGTCGGAACGGTTCCGGAAGAAATGGAAAGAGGCGCTGGAGAAAGGGGATCCTTATTATAATGTGAATTTTTCACTGGACCGGAGCGATTTTTCTTTGAGGGTTTAAGGAGCAGAGCGGGGCAGGGTGTCCAGGTCAAAGGGAATGTTGTTTTGCTCCAGCAGGGATTTCAGATAATTGATCTGGGGCAGATAATAATCCGCTTCTTCTTTCAGTTTCATGGCAGCAATGGTCAAAAACACTCCGACAGCACGTTAACGTTTCCTATAATAAGGAAAACATAACACTTTCAAAATCGGGAAGAATATGGTATGATATAAGCGTCGGCAAACTATAAAACAGGAGGAGCAGAAAATGGGTTACATGGATGAATTTAACTTTTGGTTAAGCGATGCGTATTTTGACGAAGATACGAAAAAAGAACTTGAAGCGATCAAGGGCAACGAAAAAGAGATTGAAGACCGTTTCTATAAAGAATTGGAATTCGGTACCGGAGGACTGAGAGGCGTGATCGGTGCAGGAACGAACCGCATGAATATCTATACGGTGCGTAAGGCGACGCAGGGCCTTGCCAATTACATACTGAAGCAGGGCGGCAAAGAGAAGGGTGTCGCCATTGCATATGATTCCAGAAGGAAGTCGCCGGAATTTGCTGACGAAGCGGCTCTTTGTCTGGCGGCAAACGGCATTAAGGCATATGTGTTTGATGCGCTGCGTCCCACGCCGGAACTTTCTTTTGCGCTGAGGACATTGGGATGCATCTCGGGTATCGTTATTACAGCGAGCCATAATCCGCCGGAGTACAACGGTTACAAGGCATACTGGGAGGATGGTGCGCAGGTAACGGCGCCGAAGGACAAGGAAATCATTACGGAAGTGAAAAACGTTACGGATTACCATGAAGTGAAGACGATGAGTAAGGAAGATGCCATGGCAGCAGGTCTTTATCAGGTGATCGGTGCAGAAATAGATGATGCTTATATGGCAGAACTGAAGAAACAGATCATCCATCCGGAAATCATCAAAGAGATGGCGGATGATATGAAAATCGTATATTCTCCTTTCAACGGAACGGGAAACGTGCCGGTTCGGCGTATCCTTTCCGAGCTGGGCTTCAAACATGTATATGTAGTGCCGGAGCAGGAGATGCCCGATCCGGACTTCACGACCTTGGAATACCCGAATCCGGAAGACCCGAAAGCCTTTACGCTTGCACTGAAGCTGGCGAAGGAGAAAAATGCGGATATCGTCCTTGCTACCGATCCGGATGCGGATAGACTGGGTATTTATGCACTGGATACCAAGAGCGGCGAATATGTACCGTTTACGGGAAATATGTCCGGTATGCTTATTGCGGAATATATTTTACGGGAAAGGACGGCAGGCGGGATCATGCCGGAGAATCCCGCACTGGTAACAACTATTGTTACAACGAATATGGCAAAGGCAATCTGCGACGATTATCATGTAAAATGCATTGAGGTACTGACCGGTTTCAAATACATCGGCGAGCAGATTAAGTGGTTTGAGCAGAGCGGTTCCAACAACTATGTGTTCGGTCTGGAAGAAAGCTACGGCTGTCTGGCGGGAACCCATGCAAGGGATAAGGATGCCGTAGTGGCGGTTATGTGTCTGTGTGAAATGGCTGCATGGTGCAAGAAAAACGGTAAGACCGTATGGGATCAGATGCTGGAACTGTATGAAAAATACGGATATTTCAAAGAGACGCAGTATGCGATTACACTGAAGGGAATCGAAGGTTCGAAGCAGATTGCGGAAATCATGGATAAGTTAAGAAGCAATCCGCCGAAGGAATTCGGAGAGCTGAAAGTGATCGAGGTGAGGGATTATGACAGCGGAAAAGTAGTGAACCTGGAAACCGGGGCAGAGAGCGGGACAGGACTTCCGAAGTCCAATGTACTTTACTTCGACCTGACCAACGACTCCTGGTGCTGCGCCCGTCCTTCCGGTACGGAACCGAAGCTGAAGTTCTATATGGGTGTGAAGGGAACCAGCCTGGAGGATGCAAAGGATAAAGTAGAGAAACTGACAGAGGCTTTGAAGGCACATATCTGATAAAAGGGAAAGGCAGAATAAGGGAAGGAATTCGCATAAGGGCGGGTTTCTTCCCCTTTTCAAAAAGTGTACGTATTTCAGATGAAACAGATGCGGAACAGGTGTGCAGGCGCAGACAGAATGGAAGGAAGAATGGGACAAGGAATATTTAAAATCGGCAATCTGCGGAAAGCTTATTATTATTTACGGAAAAATGGATTAAAAAGTGCATATTATGCGTCCTTGGAGCGGATAATGAGTGAAAAAGGTTCTCCTTACCGTTATGAACCGCCGGAGGAGGACTGCCTTGCAAAGCAGAGGGCGTCAGCCAGTAAATACCATTATAAGTTCAGTATCCTTGTTCCCGCTTATGAAACAAAAGAGGAATATCTGCAGGAAATGGTGGAATCCGTACTTGGGCAGAGTTACGGCAATCTGGAACTGATCATAGCCGATGCCAGCCGTTCGGGGCAGGTAAGGGAACTTATAGAAACTTATACGGACAGCCGGCTCATCTATCTTCCGTTAAAAGAAAACGGAGGAATATCGGAGAATACCAACCGGGCGCTGGAGGCGGCCGCGGGGGACTATGTCGGACTGCTGGATCATGACGACGTGCTGACGCCGGATGCCCTGTATGAAATGGCGGCAGCGATAAATGAGAGGGAAAACAACGGTAATACACCGTGGCTTTTGTATTCCGATGAAGATAAAGGGAACGGGGAACTGACGGAATTTTATGAACCGCATTTTAAGCCGGAGCTGAATGTGGATCTGCTGCTTTCCAATAATTATATATGTCATTTTACGGTGATGAAGCGGGAGCTGATGCTGGAATTGGGATTTCGGGCAGCGTATGACGGGGCGCAGGATTATGACCTGGTTCTGCGTGCAGTCGGGAAACTGCTGTATGAAGATTCGGCAGGCGGCAGGCAGGCACCGGCAGGGCGGAAAGCGGTGGTTCATGTGCCCAAAGTGCTCTATCACTGGCGGTGTCATGATTCGTCCACGGCGGAAAATCCGGAGAGCAAGCGTTATGCCTACGAAGCCGGAAAAAGAGCGCTGGAGGATTTCCTGCATGCGAGGGGATGGCAGGGAACAGTGGGCCATACGAAGCATCTGGGATTTTACCGGATTGATTATGGAAGGAATATGTTCGGGCAGCGCAGGGATGTGGGAGTCGTGGCAGGACGGCTGCTGGATGGCAGGAAGCGGATCTGCGGCGGTGCGTTTGATAAAAACGGGAAGAGACTATACGCCGGGCTGCACAGGAATTTCAGCGGTTATATGCATAGAGCCGTTCTGCAGCAGGAAATCTGCGGCGCGGATATACGGTGTATGCGCGTCAGAGAGGAACTTTGGCCGGTTTTTGAAGAAGTGTTCGGAGTGCCTTATCGGGAAGGCGCAGACGGATGGTTTGACTGTGCGGGAATGGAACCAGGAGCGGAAACAGGGCAGCGGATGCCGGGAAAGCAAAGACAGTTGGAAAAGCGAGGGCGGTCGGAAAAGCAAAGGCAGTCGGAAAAGCAGGAGCGGCAGCCGTCCGGAATTTCACGGGAGCGCAGAAAACAGTGCATGGAATTCGGCAGACGGGTGCGCAGGGAAGGCTATACGGTAGTGTGGATGCCGGAGGACGGCGGCAAACGGGGAATGCAAGATGGTAAAAGGTGACGGGAAGTGGGATATGGAACGACAAAGTAAAAAAAAGGGAAAAAACCAACGATGGAATACGGAACACAGAAACCGGAAGTGGAAGGATGCGAACCGGAAAAATACAAAACGGAATGCTGTGGGCCGCAGGCAGGGAAGGACACAGAGAGCGGATATAACGGTAGTCATTCCAAACTATCAGGGCATCGGCTATCTGGAAGCCTGCCTGAAATCGTTATACAGGGGAAGCCTTGTGCCGGAAATCATTGTAATTGACAACGGTTCTACGGACGGAAGCGCCGAACTGGCCGTCAGGCTGGCGGAACAGAAGACTCCTGCTTTCCGTCTGGTGCGGTTTTCCCAAAACAAAGGGTTCTGTGCTGCGGTAAATGAAGGAATCCGTCTGGCTGAAACGGAGTATGTGATGTTGTTAAATAATGACACCGAGGTGGACGAGGACTGCGTAAAGAATCTGTACCGGGCAATCGTAAGGAGAAAGAATGCGTTTTCCGTAAGTGCGAAAATGCTGTCGATGCGCCAGCCGGAAGTCATTGACGACGCGGGTGATCTGTACTGTTCCCTGGGCTGGGCGTTTGCGCTGGGAAAGGGGAAGACGCGGAGAACTTACACAAAAGAGGCGAAGATATTTGCCGCCTGCGGGGGCGCGGCTGTTTACCGGAAGCGTATATTTGAAACCATCGGCTATTTTGATGAAAATCACTTTGCGTATCTGGAAGATATTGATGTGGGATACCGGGCACGGCTTTCCGGTTATGAAAATTATTATGCGCCGGATGCCCTGGTGTACCATGCAGGGAGCGCTGTCAGCGGTTCGCGGTATAATGAGTTTAAGGTGCGGCTGGCTTCCCGCAACAGTATTTATCTGATTTATAAAAATATGCCGTTTCTGCAGATTTTGCTGAACCTTCCCCATCTGGCGGCGGGTATTGGGATAAAGGCGCTGTTTTTTGCCGGGAAAGGAATGGGCCGGACATATATGGAGGGAATTGCCGAAGGTATCCGGTTGTCGCTTTCCAAAGAGGGGAAGCGGCAGAAAGTGTCTTTCCGGTCAGAGTGTCTCGGGAATTATGTGCAGGTGCAGATGGAGCTGTGGTGGAATACGGTGCGGCGGATTACGGGCTGAAGTTACAGAAGCAGAAATGGTTTTCTGTGTATTTATGGAAATTTAAGTTGTACTTTCCTGTATAATATTGTAAAATACTAGACAGTATAGGAAAACTGGTGAAACTATGATAAAGGATAACCAAAAGCTTTTTAATAGATTACACCTGCTGGTGGATGCGGTTGTCATTGCGCTTTCCTATTTGCTGGCATGGTTGATAAAGTTCGAGACCCCCTTTGCGGATACAGAGCCGGGCGTAACGGCTCTGTCTACGGAGATATATTTTAGTGCGCTTTATTATATTGTGCCGGGATATATACTGCTGAATTATTTTTTCAATATGTACACGCCGAAGCGGACAACCCGCAGGAAGCATGAGATAGCCAGCATCATTACCGTGAACACGGCAGGCATCATGCTGTTCATGGTGGTTTTGTTCGCCCTGAAGATAGAAAACTTTTCCCGTATGCTGGTGGGCATGTTCTATGTGATCAATATTGTAATGACATCTTTATCCAAAACTTTGATCCGGAACGCATTGCAATATTTCCGCAAAAATGGGTATAATCTTAAGTATGTACTTTTGGTGGGTTATTCCCGTGCAGCAGAAGAATACATTACAAGAATCAATGCGAATCCGCAATGGGGATATGTGGTAAGAGGAATTTTGGATGACAGGGTGCCGGGCGGCACATTATATAAGGGAGTGAAAGTATTGGGAAGGATAGAGAACCTGCTCTATATCCTTCCGGAAAACAAATTGGACGAGATAGCGGTTACGCTGGCTTTGGAGGATTATAACCGTTTGGAGCACATAGTGGATCTGTGCGAAAAATCCGGTGTCCATACAAAGTTCATACCGGATTATAACAGTCTGGTGCCAAGCAGGCCGTATACAGAGGATTTGATGGGGCTGCCGGTTATCAACATCCGCTATGTACCGCTTACGAATACGCTGAACTGGGTAGCAAAGCGGGCAGTGGACATTGCAGGTTCCCTTTTCGGAATTATCGTTGCATCGCCGATCATGCTGATCACGGCGGTTCTGGTAAAATGTACCAGTCCCGGACCGATCATTTTTAAGCAGGAGCGGGTCGGGCTGCATAACAAACCGTTTCAGATGTATAAGTTCCGTACCATGGAACTTCAAAAGCCGTCACAGGAGCAGAAGGCATGGACGGTGAAGGATGATCCAAGGGTGACGAGAGTCGGTAAAATTCTGCGGAAAACCAGTCTGGACGAACTGCCCCAGTTTTTTAACATACTGGTGGGGGAGATGAGTCTGGTGGGACCGAGACCGGAGCGGCCTTTGTTTGTGGAAAAATTTAAAGAAGAGGTTCCCCGTTACATGATCAAGCATCAGGTACGTCCGGGGCTTACCGGCTGGGCACAGATTAACGGGTACCGGGGAGATACATCGATACGCAAGAGAATAGAATATGATATTTTTTATATTGAAAACTGGACCATGAGTATGGATTTCAAGATTATGTTCCTGACAATATTTAAAGGGTTCATTAATAAAAATGCATATTAGAAATCTGCAGGTTGTGAAAGGGCATGGGTATTATTATGGCTGAGAATTCCAAAAAGAAAAAAGACAGCGGAGGGGTGAAATCCCCAAAAGCTTCGAATACAGGAAAAACATCACATAAAGCGAAGACATCGGAGGCTGGAACCGGTTCAAATAAGCATTCAAAAGGTGAAGCGGGTAAAAAAGTATCGGCGAGAGAGAAAGCAAGAAAAAAAAGAAATAAAATCATTTTGTTTATTGTGGAAATATTTGTGCTTCTGATTATGGTGTTCATCCTTTACGGAGTCGTGCAGGGCGGAAAAGTAGGGAAACACGATATGAAGGAAGAAGATATCGTCATCAATCCCGAAGTGAAAGAGCGGGAAGAGACGACAAAGATGAAGGGTTACCGCAATATAGCCCTGTTCGGGGTGGATTCTACTACGGGGGCGCTGGCGAAGAATACCAGAAGCGATACCATTATGATCGCGTCCATCAATCTGGATACGGGAGAGTGCAAGCTGGTATCGGTGTATCGTGATACGTATCTGAATCTGAGCAACGATTCTTATAATAAATGCAACGCAGCATATGCAAAAGGCGGGCCGGAAATGGCAATCAGTATGCTGAATATGAATCTGGATATGAACATCACGGATTTCGTAACCGTTGGCTTTGCAGGACTGGCGGACACGATAGATGCCTTGGGCGGTGTTATGATCGATGTGGATGAAGCGGAAATACATCATCTGAACAGTTACCAGTTTACGATGGCGCAGGATCTGAAGCGGGAGTATAAAGAGCTGACACAGACGGGATATCAAAGACTGACCGGCCTGCAGGCTACTGCTTATTGCCGGATCCGTTATACGGCGGGTGATGACTTTAAGCGGACGGAGCGTCAGAGAGAGGTGCTCATGGCGGTAGCGGATGAAGCGAAGAAGGCTTCCCCTGCAACATTGAACGAAATTGCCAATAATGTATTCAATGAAATATATACATCCCTGGATTTATCGGAAATCGTGGAACTGTTAGGGAATATCGGCAGTTACAACATTGTGGATCAGGCAGGTTTTCCGAATGAACAGTACCGTACGACAGGGACGATCGGTTCGAAAGGAAGCTGTGTCATACCGGTGGATTTAAAGGAAAATGTGGAGTGGCTGCACAATTTCCTGTTTAATGAGAACTATACGGCTTCTTCGGATGTGCAGACTTACAGTGAGAAGATCAAGAGTGATACAAGCCCTTATTTAAAATAGTCAGTTGAATAAATGCGTGAAGTGAAGGTAAAAGGGCCTGCTGCGGGTCCTTTTACTTTGAGATCAAAGGAAGTGTGACTGTGAAAAAAATAGACATCATTATACCGGTTTATAAGCCGGACAAGAGTTTTTTAACTTTAATCGAAAGGCTGGAGAAACAGACGGTGCCGGTGAACCGCATCATTCTGCTGAATACGGAACAGAAGTATTTTGAACGGCTGATATACGGGACTTCTTTTTTGGAGAAGTACCGGAACGTTTATGTGACCCATTTATCAAAGCGGGAATTCAATCATGGAGGTACGCGAAAGAAGGGGGTACAGAAGTCGGAGGCTTCCGTTTTTGTAATGATGACACAGGATGCCGTTCCGGAAGACGAACATTTACTGGAACAACTTATAAAGCCGCTGGAAAATGACGGGGCTGCCGTATCCTATGCCAGACAGCTGGCGGCGGAGGACTGCAATGAGATAGAACGTTATACACGAGTGTTTAATTATCCGGAAGAGGGCAGGCTGAAAACGCGGGAGGATCTTCACGAACTCGGAATTAAGACTTATTTCTGTTCCAATGTATGTGCGGCATACGATCGGAAAATTTACGATGAATTGGGAGGGTTCATTAAGCATACGATTTTTAATGAGGATATGATATACGCTGCTGCGGCTGTTCAGGCAGGATATAAAATTGCATATGCGGCGGATGCACGGGTCATCCATTCACACAATTATTCCTTTTCCCAGCAGTTTCACCGTAATTTTGACATGGGGGTTTCACAGGCCGATCATCCGGAGGTGTTTGCAAAACTGTCTTCAGAGGGAGAGGGGGTTCAGCTATTGAAAGCCACATCAGCCCATCTGTGGCAGTCGAAAAAGAAGAGGATGATTCCGAAACTGTACATAGGAACTGTATGCAAATATGCGGGATATGTGTTGGGAAAGCATTATAAAAGCCTTCCTCACAGAATAGTGATGAGATGCACCATGAACAAGACATATTGGGAACAGACGGGACGCATACGGTCCAGCGAGAAAATAGATGCCGCGAAGGGCTATGGAAAATCGGAAGAAGAGAGATGACGGGGAAAACAGCATCAGTCCGGCCTGACAGGAAGTTCTGTCAGGAAGGACTGATGCTGTTTTAACAAAAAACGCATACTTTTATCACAAAACGGTCACATTTCGTTTTTATACTATGTTTAAAAGTTAAGCAACAGATGAAGGGACGGAGGTCCGGCAGTGAGGCCCCCCGTAGGAAAGATAAGATTATATGGGAAAGAGGTAATGGCTATGTATGGGAATAATTATCCGAATGATTATGACGACAAGAATGCAGCGGACGGTACGGCAAGAGAGGTAAACGCGGAGAGCGGCAGGTTCAGCGGAGCGAATACTTCCGGTTACGGCAGCGGAAGTGAAGGCTCCAGGGCGGAAAGCAGTGCAGGAAATCAGGGCAATAATGTTAATGCAGGAAGTGCGGGGAGGATTGGAACGGAAGGAGCCGTTAATCATCATTATGGCAGCTACGGAGGCGCATATCAGGCGGGGAGCCAGTTTGGAAACCAGACAGGGAGCGGATACGGAACCGGTGCGGGAAATCAGTATGGAACCGGTTATGCGGCCGGAAATAATTATCAGATGAATACTGCCAATAAGGTACAGAAAAAAGAGAAGAAAGAAAAAGGCGGAAACGTTTTTTGGAAGAAAGCCCTGGCGGCAGTCAGCCTTGGATTGTTTTTTGGTATTTGTGCCGGTCTCGGGTTCTTTGCGGTAGAATCCGTGACGGGAGCTTTGAGCGACAGGGCCGGACGGCAGGAAGCGGAAGTACAGCAGGAAGGCAGTGTGACCGAAACTGCAAAAGGGATTGCCGACAGTACGAAGGAAACGGCAGAAAGCATAGATAAGACTGCGGACAATCTGACAGGCGTGACAGGCACAGCCGGGCAGAGTCAGGCAGTGGTGATGGATGTCAGCAATGTGGCAGCAGAAGTAATGCCGGCGATCGTTTCCATTAATAACACTTATACACAGAGAATGTCCTATTTCGGGCAGACACTGGAAAGTGAGTCCACGGCGGCCGGTTCCGGCATCATTGTAGGGGAAAGCGATACAGAACTGCTGATCGTCTCCAATTATCACGTCATAGAGGATGCTGATAAATTAGTGGTTCAGTTTGTGGACGGCACGGAAACGGAGGCACAGATGAAAGGTTCCGATCCGGAGATGGATTTAGCGGTTATTGCTGTTCCTTTGGAAGAAGTAGATGCCGTGACAAGAGATGCCATTGCCATTGCGACGCTGGGTGATTCCGACAGTCTGACCGTAGGAGAACCGGCGATTGCCATCGGGAATGCCCTGGGATACGGCCAGTCCGTGACCGTGGGTGTTATCAGTGCACTGGACAGGGTCATTGACTTATCCAGCAGTGGGGAGATCAGGACCGATACGGAAGACGGAGCAACGTTTATTCAGACCGATGCAGCGATCAATCCGGGTAATTCAGGTGGAGCGCTGCTGAACATGAGAGGCGAAGTGATCGGGATCAATTCCAACAAAATAGGAGGTTCCGCAGTAGAGGGGATGGGCTATGCCATTCCGATTTCCGCGGCAAAACCGATCATAGAAGACCTGATGCTGCGTGAAACAAGAGCAAAAGTGTCAGAGGACAACAAAGGCTATCTCGGCATTTCCCCGCTGACGGTAGTGGACGAAATGGCAGAAGCTTACGGTATGCCGAAAGGCGTCTATGTATCACAGGTATTTGAAGGCACAGGCGCAGAAGCGGCAGGCATTGTAAAAGGAAACATCATTACGGAATTTGACGGCAATAAGATCAACAGTTCAGAGGATTTGCTCCGGGTGATGGAATATTATTCAGTAGGAGAT
This sequence comes from uncultured Lachnospiraceae bacterium, assembly GCA_910579935.1. Taxonomy (GTDB): domain Bacteria; phylum Bacillota; class Clostridia; order Lachnospirales; family Lachnospiraceae; genus Kineothrix. The sequence goes on along the minus strand of CAJTVQ010000023.1, from coordinate 35,573 downwards.
ACCGTGGACGTAACCATCATGCAGGGCAGCCCGAACGGCTGGGAGAGCAAGACGGTTTCGGTTACGCTGGGAAGGAGGATGGAATAAAAGACTTTTGGGAGGGGTTGCCCCTCCCGTTTAGTTGTGAGCAATAAATGGTATTGTGCAGGTACACAGCGCCGGATATAGTTTAGAAAATGTTCACTTGTGTATCAATTTATCATGCATTATAATGAAAGGAGCATAGTCCGTTACAAGGTCGGAAGATGACAATTTTGCGGGCAGGGAAGGATATGGTAGAAGGATGGGCGATTTTGACAATAAAGACTTTGATGAAGAATTTCAAGGGGAGGAAATGAACCTGGAAAGCGGAGAAGTCAGTGAGGATGACTACGAGGAAGAGACGGAAGGGAGTCATGAAGCTTCGGCGGCGGAGAGTCTGACCGGAACGGCAGAAAAGGAAGGCACGGCACCGGGGAAGGTGAAAGGCGGAGACGGGAAGAAGAAAGAGAGCGAGTACGAGGATGTATGCTTTATCTGCCGACGGCCGGAAAGCAAGGCAGGGAAGATGTTCAAGCTTCCGAACAATATATCGGTATGCAGCGACTGTATGCATAAGACGATGGATACGGTCAGCCAGTTTGATTATCAGGGAATGCTTGGGAATATTAACTGGAATGATGAATTGGATAAATTTAATAAAGGGCAGGGATTTCCCAATATCAGCTTTGTGAATCTGTCGGATCTGCAGGGCGAGGGAGGGATTCCCAATAAGCAGAGACTGAAGAAAAAGAAACCAAAGGAAAAGACGGAACCGGTGCTGGATATCAGGAATATCCCGGCTCCCCACAAGATCAAGGCACAGCTGGATGAATATGTGGTGGGACAGGAGAAGGCGAAGAAAATCATTTCCGTAGCGGTTTATAATCATTATAAGCGCGTGGCAACCGGGACAATGGATGAGATTGAAATTGAAAAGTCCAATATTCTGATGATTGGGCCTACCGGAAGCGGTAAGACTTATTTAGTGAAGACCTTGGCAAGGCTTTTGGATGTACCGCTGGCTATTGCGGACGCGACTTCGCTGACGGAAGCCGGTTATATCGGTGACGATATCGAGAGTGTGGTTTCCAAGCTTTTGGCGGCGGCGGAAAATGATGCGGAGAAGGCAGAGAGAGGGATTATCTTTATCGACGAAATCGATAAGATCGCCAAGAAAAGAAATGCCAATGCCAGAGATGTCAGCGGGGAATCGGTACAGCAGGGGATGCTGAAACTGTTGGAGGGCGCCGAGGTGGAGGTGCCGGTAGGCGCCAACAGTAAAAACGCCATGGTGCCGCTGACGACCATTAATACAAAGAACATTTTGTTTATCTGCGGCGGTGCGTTTCCTGATTTGGAAGAGATTATTAAGCAGCGGCTGAATAAGGGGACTTCCATCGGTTATGGGGCGGAACTGAAGGACAAGTATGACAAAGATAAGAATATCTTAAATAAAGTGACCGTGGAGGATATCCGGAAATTCGGCATGATTCCCGAATTCCTTGGGCGTCTGCCGATTATCTGCACCCTGGAGGGTTTGTCGAAGGAAATGATGGTCAAGATATTGAAGGAGCCGAAAAACGCAATCCTGAAACAGTATCAGAAGCTGTTGGAACTGGATGAAGTGAAACTGGAATTTGATGAAGGCGCATTGGAGGCCATTGCGGATAAGGCATTGGAGAAGGATACGGGAGCGAGGGCGCTGCGCGCCATCATTGAGGAATTCATGCTGGATATCATGTATGAGATTCCAAAGGATGACAATATTGGCAGGGTGACGATCACGAAGGAATATATTGAAAATACAGGCGGGCCTATTATCGATATCCGCAGCGGCAGCCTGGATGCTCCCGAACGTCTGAACACTATAGAGGGATAGGGCATATAATAGAGAAAATGTGTGTTGCATAAGGCGGGGATGATATTTGTCTTGCAGAGAACAGGCATTGTCCAATGATTATACGGAGATAATGGTAGACTATATATTGGCGGAAGGGGATGTGGCAGGAATGAATTACTGTGTATTCCAGTTGGATGACCAGTTTTCCATTCTGTATTTTCTCCCAAGAGAACCGCGCGATATCAGTGTCAGCCGGTATATTTACAATTCCATTCCGAAACTGTATGGATTGATGCAGGATGAGAACGGAACGGGCGGCGGTTTCAATGCGCAGAATCTGACGAATTCGGGCATCCTGCAGGTACAGCGTCCGCCGCTGTCCCTGACGGGAAGAGGTGTTATTGTGGGGTTTGTGGATACGGGAATCCGTTATGATATGGATGTATTCAGAAGGGAAGACGGTACTTCCAGAATCCTGTCCATATGGGATCAGACGATTCAGGATGGCACGCCTCCGGAAGGGTTTGATATCGGTACGGAATACACAAATGAACAGATTAACGAAGCACTGAGAAGTGACGATCCGTTATCCATCGTACCCTCTACGGATGAGGATGGACACGGGACGGCAATGGCCAGCGCGGCAGCCGGAAAAAGCACTACTTACGGGGAATATTTTCTGGGCGCCGCTCCCGAGGCGGATATTGTGATGGTGAAATGCCGGGAAGGAAAGCAGTACCTGAAGGATTATTATATGATTCCTGAAGGGGTGCCTGCATATAGTGATGCGGATATCGGTATGGCGGTCAAATACCTGGATCAGCTGGCCAGAGTGGGGAAGAGACCGGTGATCATCTGTATCGGAATGGGAACCAACTGGGGCGACCATGCGGGAAGTTCTGTTCTTTCCCGCTATTTAAGCCGTGTTGCGGAAAAAAGGAACCGGGTGGTCATTGTTCCGGCAGGAAATGAAGGCAATGCAAGACATCATTTCAACAGCCAGTTTACGATGAGTTCCCCCACGGTAGAACAGACGGTGGAAATGCGGGTCGGAGAGGGCGAGCTGGGCTTTCTGATGGAGTTATGGGGAACGAGACCGCATATTACGAGCCTTTCCATCCGTTCGCCGGGTGGGGAAACGATTCCCACCATAGATTTCAGGAGCAGGGAGACGCGGAATTATACGTTTGTATATGAAAAGACGCGGATCGCCGTGGATCATGTCCTGGTGGAGCAGGGGTCCGGAGATGAACTGATCGTGCTGCGCTTTATTATGCCGACGGCAGGGGTGTGGACCTTTTTTGTGGAAACGCAGGGCGAAGCAGAATACGGCAATTTCAATATGTGGCTTCCGATTACACAGTTCCTTCATTCCGAGACTTACTTTTTGAGATCGTCACCGTATATGACACTGACGGTTCCTTCCATGGCGAGAAGCGTCATTACGCCTTCGGCTTATAATGCGGCCAATAATAGCTTCTATATTGATTCCAGCAGGGGATTTGTACGAAACGGAGCGATAAAGCCTGATTTTGCGGCGCCGGGAGTGGATGTTTCCACAGCGCTGGGAAACAGGAGCGGCTCCAGCATGGCAGTGGCACTCACGGTAGGAGCGGCGGCCCAGTTCATGCAGTGGGCGGTGGTGGAAGGCAATGATGTGCTTGCACAGAGTGTGGAAGTGAAGGCGTACTTTATACGGGGAGCGGCAAGAGATCCGAATATTATTTATCCGGACCAGTCATGGGGATTTGGGCGTCTGAATGTGGCGCGGGCGTTTCAGATCATTGCAGGAACTACTACGGTGTGATGGGAGGACGGCTGCTTACAGGGGAGGAGGTGATGTATATGAAACCGGTTGTTTCCATTGGAAACCAGAATTTTGAATCCATCAAGGGTGAATCATGCATTCTATATAGATAAGACGCTGCTTATCAGGGAATGGTGGGAAAGTCAAGCGGATATGTCGGATGCCGTGGCTGAATCCATTTTTTCAGATTTGAATAATCTGGAAGTAGTAATGACTACATACGTTAAATATGCAGATTTGTTTGGATTTACGGAAAATGAAGTATATGATGCTCTGGAACAGGCGGAACTGGGATAGGAGAAACAGAAATGGTATATATTTTCATAGCGGCAGTAATCTTTTTTGCGGATTTATGGATCAAGAATTATGTAGAGAGGGAATTTCCGGAGGAAGGGGAACGGAAAAAACTGAAAGGTTTCCTGCGGCTGCGCAGGCATTATAACAGAGGGGCGTTTCTGAACGTGGGGCAAAGAAAGCGGCGGGTGGTAGCAGGGCTGTCAGTATGCCTTACGGCCTGTGTCCTGATACTGTTTATACTCACTTTGGGAATAAAAGGAAATACCGTATTAAAAACAGGTCTGGCCATGCTGCTGGGCGGGGCATTCAGTAATACTTATGACAGATTAAAGAGAAAATATGTAGTGGATTATTTCAGCTTTGGCGTAAAGTGGAAGTGGTTTTCACGGATGGTCTTTAATATTTCGGATTTCGGCATTATCATTGGCGCTTTGATGGCCGCGCTGTCCGTATATGAAAATTAAAACCTGAAAATGGACAGAAAGATGTGTGATTCTGTCCGTCTTCAGGTTTTATCCATTCTCAGGAACTCAGGAACGGATGACGGTTCCGGCCTTGCCTTTGAGCGCCGCGGATACCCGGTCCAGGGAAGTGATCAGCACGCTGCCTTCCGGATACGCTTTCAGATAATCAATCGCCGCTTCTATCTTAGGAAGCATATTGCCTTCTCCGAACTGCCTTTCTTCTATATAAGCGGATGCTTCGGCAATGGTGAGGGTTTCTATGGGTTCTTCGCTGTCCGTACCAAAATTCCGGTATACATTAGGCACGCTGGTCAGGATGATGAGCCGGTCGGCTTTTAAGTCGCCTGCCAGTTTTCCTGCGATGGCATCTTTTTCGATAACGGCGGAGGCGCCTTTCAGGATGTGGTTCTGCTCGATGACAGGAATACCGCCGCCGCCGCAGGCGATGACAATCTGTCCTGCATCGGAAAGCGTACGGATTGCATCGATTTCCACAATATTTATAGGGGTTGGGGCGGCTACCGCACGGCGAAAGCCTTTGCCCGGTTCTTCAACCACATAGTTTCCTTTTTTGATTTCCACTTCCGCATCTTCTTTGGACATATACCGGCCGATGATCTTGGTCGGTTCATAAAATGCTTCGTCATAAGGATCGACTGTTACCTGCGTTAAAATGGTACTGACCGTTTGGGAAATCCCCCGGCTCAATAGTTCCGCACGGAGGGAATTCTGGATATCATAGCCTACATATCCCTGACTCATGGCGGAACATACGCACATGGGAGCGGGGGTATAATCAGTGTACACACGGCGGAGTTCCGTCATGGCTTTATGAATCATGCTTACCTGCGGTCCGTTGCTGTGCGTAATCGTGAGCTGGTAGCCGGCCGCCGCTAAATCAGCAAGGGCTTTTGCTGTTATCTGTACGGCATCCCGCTGTTCCATGGTAGTATAGCCGAGAGCCTGATGACCGAGAGAAACGACTGCTTTTTTTTTCATGTATCCATACCTCTTTTAGTTTATCCGAAACAAAAATGATATTAAAATTATATCAGAAGGCGGGGAATTTCACAAGGATGAAATTATTATAGGCATAAGAGGAGGATTGTATGGGTGTATATGGATATGTGCGTGTTTCCAGCCGGGATCAGAATGAGGACAGGCAGATGATTGCCATGGATGAAAAGGAGGTTCCCAGAAAAAATATTTTTTGGGATAAACAGTCAGGCAAGGATTTTAACCGTCCGATGTATAAAAAAATGTTGAAAAAACTGAAGCCGAATGACCTGCTGTATATAAAGAGCATTGACAGGCTGGGCAGGAATTATGAAGAAATACTGGAACAGTGGAGGATACTGACAAAGGAGAAAAAGGTAGATATTGTCGTGCTGGATATGCCGCTTTTGGATACGAGGCAGGGAAAGGACCTGATGGGGACATTAATAGCGGATTTGGTGCTGGCGCTGCTAAGTTATATGAGTGAAAGCGAACGGTACAATATCAGGAGCAGGCAGAAGGAGGGGATAGAAGCAGCCAGGCAGAAAGGGGTACAGTTTGGCCGCCCGCCGAAACCGGTGCCTGAAGATTTTAAGAAAATCTGCGAAAGATGGGAAGCAAAGGAGATTACGGCGGATGAGGCGGCCCGGTTGTGTAAATTCACGAAATCCACATTTTATAATAAAGTACGAAAGTACAGGGAGTAGCAGCTGTGATTAGTAATGCGGGCGGGGAATTTGATAAAAAATGTATCTTGACATTCCTGCCGCATAGTGTTATCATACGTTTCATAATAAACCTACTGATTTAGTATGAAAAGAGCAAAACGGGTAAGTGCCTTGCAGAACAGGACAGTCTGTGGTATGATACGGTCTATATTGGGAAGCTAAGGACGGTACATCGGAAGTCCGGTGCCGGACAGGAACGGAGAATATATGGAGACGATTATACAGGTAAAGGATGTCGGCAAGACGTTCATAGGAAAAGAAAATACGGTAGAGGCGCTGAAAGGGATCAATCTGGAAATCCATAAAGGAGAGATATACGGCATTATCGGTATGAGCGGCGCGGGGAAGAGTACCTTGGTCCGCTGCCTGAACTTTTTGGAAAGGCCCACTACGGGAACCGTGAAAGTGGAAGGAAAGGATTTGGCATTGCTGACTGAGAAAGAGCTGCGGGCGGTCCGGATGCAGATTGCAATGATCTTCCAGCATTTTAATCTGCTGATGCAGCGTACGGTGTTGGACAATATCTGTTTCCCGCTGGAAATTGCGGGACAGAAGAAAAAGGAGGCAAGAGGCAGGGCAAAGGAACTGCTGGAGATTGTCGGACTTTCAGAGAAAGCGAAAGCTTATCCGGCACAGCTTTCCGGCGGTCAGAAGCAGAGGGTAGCCATTGCCAGGGCGCTTGCCACCAATCCGAAAATCCTGTTGTGTGATGAGGCTACCAGTGCGCTGGACCCTACGACGACGAAATCGATTCTGGCGCTTTTGAAAGATATCAATAGGCGATACGGTATTACGATCGTGATAATTACCCACGAAATGGCGGTGGTGCGGGAAATCTGTTCCCATGTGGCGATTATTGACGGCGGAAGCCTGGCCGAGACGGGAACCGTGGAGGAAGTATTTGCCAGACCACGTACACGTGCGGCGAAAAAGCTGGTATTTCAGGGGGATACGGGCTCGGAGGAAATGAACCGGAATCTCGCGGCAGGAAAGCGCTGCATCCGTATCGTTTTCAAGGAGAATTCCTCGTTTGAGCCGGTAATCGGAAATATGGTGCTGGCGTGTAAGGCGCCGGCAAATATTCTGCTGGCCGATACGAAGGACATCGGCGGGGTGGCGCACGGACAGATGATTTTGCAGCTGCCGGAGGATGAGGAAGTTGCAGGGAATATGATAGCCTATTTGAAAGACCGGAGGCTGGAAGTGGAGGAGCTGGATAATTATGTGGGATAATGCGACGATTATGATGCTTGTGCAGGAAACGGGGACGACGTTATTCATTACGCTGACCTCCACCCTGTTTGCTTATGTGCTGGGACTTCCTTTAGGAATCCTGCTGGTGATTACGGCGAAGGACGGACTGCGTCCTCTTGCGGTTGTTTATAAAGTTCTGGATGTGGTGGTGAATGTGGTACGGAGCGTGCCGTTTCTGATTTTGCTGATGCTGCTGATTCCGTTTACCCGCTTTGTAGTGGGAAAGAGTTACGGGGCGGCGGCGACCATCGTACCGCTTACCATAGCGGCTGCGCCGTTCATTGCCAGACTGGTGGAGTCGTCCCTTTTGGAAGTGGACAGGGGGGTCATTGAGGCAGCGCAGAGCATGGGTGCCGGAACGGGAACCATTGTGTGGAAGGTGCTGTTGGCCGAGGCGCGTACTTCTTTGATCGTAGGAGCGACGATTGCGCTGGGGACGATTTTGGGTTATTCGGCCATGGCAGGTGTAGTCGGAGGAGGCGGTCTGGGCGATGTGGCGATCCGCTACGGATATTACCGTTATCAGGCGGATATTATGATCGTGACTGTCGTGCTGCTGATTTTACTGGTGCAGATACTGCAGATGATTGGTACGAAACTTTCGAAGAAACTGGATAAACGGATTACGGGATGAGGTTGGTCATGACGGGGGACCGGTAAGGAGCTGTTCATAAGGATGGGAACCTGTTTATGATAGAGTAAACGAGGATGAATGAGTTCAGCTGGGAAATGTCAGATGCGGAACTTAAAAAGGAGGAAAAGTTATGAAAAAAAAGGTTGTGAAAAAGGGCGTTTTAGCTTCTGTATTTGCGTTGGTTCTGGCAGCAGGCACACTGACGGCATGCGGAGCATCGGGAAAAGACGGAGGGACGATTACCGTAGCGGCAACGGAAGTTCCCCATGCGGAAATACTTGAAGCGGCTAAACCGATTCTGGCAGAGCAGGGATGGGACCTGCAGGTGACGGTGTTTAACGATTATGTACAGCCCAATGAAGTGGTGGAGGCAGGCGATTTCGACTGCAATTATTTTCAGCATACACCCTATTTGAACAGTTTTAATGAAGAACGGGGCACGCATCTTGTCAACGTAGGCGAGATTCATTATGAGCCGCTTGGAATCTATGGAGGGACAGAATCCGACCTTGCCAACATTTCGGACGGGGCGACCATTGCGATTCCCAATGATACGACCAATGAGGCAAGGGCTCTGCTTCTGCTTCAGGACAACGGTATTCTTACATTAAAAGAAGGCGCGGGAATCGAAGCAACGAAAAACGATATTGCGGACAATCCGCACAATGTAGAGATCGTGGAGCTGGAAGCGGCACAGGTAGCGCGGGTAATCGGCGAAACTTCTTTTGTGGTGTTGAACGGCAATTACGCGCTTCAGGCCGGATTAAACGCACAGACGGATGCTCTGGCATATGAGACTTCCGATTCCGAAGCAGCGAAGACGTATGTAAATGTTATTGTCGTGAAAGAAGGAAGCGAAAACAATGCAGGCGTAAAAGCTTTGGTGGATGTGTTAAAATCCGATGATATCGAGAAATTCATCAATGATAAATATCAGGGTTCGGTAGTGCCGTTTAACTAATGAAACACAGCCGTACGGGACAAGGACAGGAAAGGAGAAGCTGTGCATGAAGATATCCACAAAAGGACGTTATGCAGTAAGGGTCATGCTGGATCTGGCGCTGCATAATACGGGAGAGCATATCAAGGTAAAGCAGATAGCGGAAAGACAGGGTATATCGGAGAAATATTTGGAGCAGATCATTTCTGTGCTGAATAAAGCGGGATATGTGAAAAGCGCCAGAGGCGCACAGGGCGGATACCGGATAGCAGACGATCCTCATTCCTATACGGTTGGGATGATTCTCAGGCTGACAGAAGGCTCGCTTTGTCCGGTGGCCTGTCTGGACGGCAGGGTTAACGAATGCGAGCGGTGCGATACCTGTGAGACGCTGGGAGTGTGGAAGGAGTTAAACGAGGCGATAAACCGGGTTGTGGACGGTGTGACCATAGGAGATTTGATGGAACGGCAGCAGGCGAGGGAAGAAGCTGCGGATTATTCGATATAATACCGGGACTGCGGCATGTGAAATAGCGGTTTTGCTGCAAAATCAGGACGAAAGGGACGGGGTAAAGACGGTCATGTTTTTACCCCGTTTTTTTTGTCTGTTTTTTATGGGAACTTTATATTTTTCTCTATTGACAGACGGGATAGGAAGATGGATAATAGTGTACGGTTTTCACGAAAAAGGTTGAGGAGATTATGAAAAAGGAAAGGTCAGGTTGAAAAAGATGGCGAAAGATACAACGAGAGATATGACGCAGGGGTCGCCGATGAAGCTGATTCTGGGATTTTCCGTTCCGCTTTTATTCGGCTTTTTGTTTCAGCAGTTTTACAGTGTGGTGGATACGGTGATCGTGGGGCGTTTTTTGGGAGTAAATGCGCTTGCGGGAGTGGGAAGCACCGGGGCGGTGAACTTCCTTATTATCGGTTTCTGTATGGGGGTGTGCAACGGATTTGCCATACCGCTGGCACATAAATTCGGAGCAAAAGACTACCAGGGGCTGCGGCAGTTCACGGCGAATTGTATGTGGCTTTCAATTGCGTTTGCAGTGGTACTGACACTGGTTACGTCACTGTTATGCGGGAAGATACTGGAACTTATGAAAACTCCGGAAGATATTTTCGCTCATGCATACAGTTATATTTTTATTATTTTTGTCGGGATTCCCGCGACCTTCCTTTATAATATGCTGTCGGGCATCATCCGCGCCATGGGTGACAGTAAAACGCCGCTGGTGTTTCTTACGCTGTCTTCCCTGTTGAACATTGCACTGGATCTGATCTGCATTCTTACCTTTGATATGGGGGTTGCAGGTGCTGCGGTTGCAACGGTGGTGTCCCAGGGGGTATCAGGTGTGCTGTGCCTTCTGTATATGATAAAAAAATTTCCGCTTCTGCATATACAAAAGGAGGAGTGGCGTCCGAATCCTTCCCATATGGCAACTTTGTGCGGGATGGGAATTCCGATGGGGCTGCAGTATTCCATTACGGCAATCGGCAGCGTGATTTTGCAGACTTCGGTAAATACGCTTGGTTCCGTGGCGGTGGCATCCGTAACGGCGGCTGGTAAGGTGGGGATGTTTTTTTGCTGCCCTTATGACGCCATGGGGTCTACGATGGCGACCTACGGAGGGCAGAATGTAGGGGCTAAGAAGCTTGAGAGGCTGGGACAGGGGATGAGGGCGTGCGTTTTATTGGGCGTGGTGTATTCGCTGATTGCCTTTGGTGTGCTGTCGCTGTTTGGCGACAGGCTGGCAGCGTTATTTATTGATGCACAGAATCCGGAACTTCTGGCGAATGCGAAGCAGATGCTTATGATCAACAGCGCTTTTTACATACCCCTTGCTTTGGTGAATATCGTTCGTTTTCTGATACAGGGTATGGGATTCGGGACGTTTGCGATTCTTGCCGGTGTATGCGAAATGGCGGCAAGGAGTCTGGCCGGCCTGTTTCTGGTGCCGGTGTTCGGATTTACCGGGGTATGCTTTGCCAGTCCGCTGGCGTGGATTTTTGCGGATGCCTTTCTCATTCCGGCGTATCTGCATGTGAAGAAAAAACTGGAGCGGTTATTTAACCTTTCTGCATCCGGTTCGTAAGGAACTGCCTGCAGGGTGTCCCTGCCGTTCGTTTAGGCAGACATACTGTTTTTGAACGGCAGGAATACCTCCTGATTCACAGAAACGGGCCGGTACCGTCTGCTTTGCAGATTTTCCGGTCGTAGGTGAGCAGACCGTTCACCTCTTCTTCCACGTCGGAGACCTGTGTGTATACCGCGGCGCTCAGTCCTTTTTTAATAAGGGGAAAGACTTCCCTGTCGATTAAACGGCGGAACGCAGACGTGAGTTCTTCGCAGGTGTTGTATTTGCGGTAACCGAAGATCCGTTCTACGCTGGAATGCCCGGCGATGTGGCAGGCGTAGCCGCCGTATTCGGAAAGGGCAAACGCTCTTGCATCATGGAGAACCGATAATTTCCGGAAATAATTGTGGACGCTTTTAAAGTCCCCGCCTTTTTGGTCGAACCAGCCGCTGGCATGGTCTACCGGACGGGTGGGGTCTTTTTCTTTGATCTTTTCGGTTATCTTTTTTGCATCAAACTGCCCCCAGCCTTCGTTGAAGGGAACCCACACGGCGATGGAGGGAACGTTAAAGAGATGATCCACCGTGTCCAGACATTCTTTCGTCCATTCCCTGCGTCCGGCTTTGGAAGTACGGCCGAACAGTTTGTACCGGCTGTCCCTGATCCAGTTGGAAAGGGAAGGGAACAGGGTGGGGAAGTAGCATACCAGCGGCAGGGAATAATGATCCCCGCCGCTGACCATATCCTGCCATACGATCATGCCCATCCGGTCGCAATGGTAGTACCAGCGGGCTGATTCGATCTTAATATGTTTCCGCATCATATTGAAGCCCAGCTTCTGCATGGCGGTGATATCATAAATGAGCGCCTCATCCGAAGGGGCGGTGTATAATCCGTCGGGCCAGTATCCCTGATCCAGTACACCGTGAAGGAAGCAGGGTTTGTGATTCAGGCAGAAACGCATCGTTCCTTTTTCATCCGGCTCCACCGTAAAGCAGCGCAGGGCGAAATAACTTTCTATCCGGTCATCGCCGTATTGCAGGGACAGGCCGTATAAAAAGGGAGTTTCCGGCGTCCATGGGTGCAGCTCGGAAAGCTTTAGGACTGCTTCGAAACGGCTGCATCCATCGGGAGTCCGGCAGGAACCCTGATAAATGCATTTCTCTTTGGCATAAATACGGATGGTAAGAGGGGCGGCTGTTTCTTCGGAAGCAGTCAGACACAGGCCGATTTCCCCTTTGTCGTAATCGGGAGTCAGATAGAGCTTCCGGATATGGTTTTTCGGAACCATTTCCATCCATACGGTCTGCCAGATGCCGCTTTGGGCCGTATAGAACATGCCGCCGCGCTTTAAGGTCTGTTTCCCGCGGCTGTGAAAAGAAGTGTCGCTGAAATCCTGTACCCGCAGGGTCATGCGGTTTTCCCCCGCCTTTACAAATGTGGTGATATCCGCTTCGAAAGGCAGATAACCGCCCGTATGGGAGCAGACTTTCCGGCCGTTGAGCCAGACATCGGCAGTCTGGTCTACCGCTCCGAAGTGAAGGATAAGTTTTTGGGGAGAACCGCTGCCGGAAGAAGCACAGGAGGCGGCAGGGACGGAGTCCTCCGGATGAAGGAGGCGGTACTCGTCAGAGGACAGGGAAAATGTCCGTTCATACCAGAGATATTCATCGGGTTTCAGCTGCCGTTCCACGCCGGATAAGATGCTTTCAGGAGAAAACGGAACCAGAATCTGTCCGTCATAAGCGGATGGAGCAGCAGGGGAAGCGGTAATGGCATAGTTCCAATAACCGTTTAAAATCGTGTAATTGCCGCGTTTTAATTGAGGACGCGGATATTCTTCCAGAACATGTTCCGGGTCGAGCTGCTCTCCCCAAACGGTAGTAAGGCGGGCGAGCACATCCTCTTCGTGGGTTTTGTTGATGTTGCGGGCTGCATCTATGATATCCATAAATTGTTTTCCTCTTGGTTCGTGATTTGTTTATAGTCAGGTTATGGTTATATTATAGAAGCCGTTAAAAAGAATGTCAATTTTTAATCAGGGAAGGAAAATTGTTAAAAGCAAAGGATAATAAAAAAATAAAAGATTGTTTTTTCGTTGACCGCATAGTATAATACTTATGGGAGACAACAAATAAATGTTCATAAAAAGACACAAACAAATGAGATATGTGATTTGAAATGAAAAAACAAGGAAACGTGGATGGAAGGCGTTTTCAGCTGCGGATTTCCGTTTTCGGATACATGTCTGCGGATCGGGAAAGGAGTATGGGGAACAGGATGAAAAAGATAGCGGCAGTCATATGCAATTATAACAAAAGCGCCTATGTGACGGAGTGTATACAAAGTGTAACGGAATCTGTTTTTCGGGATTTTGACATGATAGTAGTGGATAATGCATCTACGGACGATTCGGTGGAGCGGATACGTGAAAAATACGGAGAGCAGGTACGGCTGTTCGTTAATAAGGAGAATCTGGGCGGAAGCGGGGGGTTCAATACAGGAATCCGGTATGCGCTTGAAAAGGGATATGAGTATGTATGGTGTCTGGACAATGATGTGTTGGTGGACGAGAATGCCATAGGGGAACTGTATGGATTTATGGAGCGGCATCCGGAAGCGGGAATGTGCGGTTCGAAGGTATACCATATGGAAGCGCCGGATTATGTGCAGCAGTTCGGCATTGATATCGTGTGGGAAGAGTACTGTTGCGAGGCGAAATATTATAACCGGCTGGAGGACGGTTCCATGCCGGAAGTGGTCTATTCGGATGCGGTAGCCGCCTGTTCCGTATTGGTGAGGACTTCCCTGATACGGGAGATAGGGCCTTTGCCCGAAGAAAATTTTCTTTACTGGGATGATACCGAGTGGGGGCTGCGCTGCAACCGGGCAGGGTATAAGGTGGCGTCCATCGGACGTTCGAAAGTATTGCACTGCATGGGGGCAAAGAAGGAAACAGTCGATACGTTTCCCCTGTATTATTCATGGAGAAACTGGATACGGTTTTTTATGAAATATACGCCCAGGGAAAATTGGGAGGGGATGTGTACTGCCTTTTTGGAAGGGATTTTTGAGGTGGTCTGCAATGACCTTTATTTAGGGGAGGAAAACCGGGCCAAAACGGTGATGCACGCTTATGATGATGCCATTCACGGGAGAATGGGCAGGGCGGAGGATCATAAGATTCATCCGGTGGTTCATTCGGAGAAGAAACTGAAAGAACTTTTGAGAGGGCAGAAACGTATCCGGATTTATGAAAACAGGAGGGAAGAGCAGGCGCGTTGTTTTGCGGAGAGGGTACGGAAGGCGGCGCAGGAGGAGGGCATGAAGTTATCTGTGGAGATACTGCCTGGACATGCTTTGGATAAGAAATCCGGATATAAGGAGCCGCTTTCGGAGGAACCGCTGAAGGAATCGGAACCGCGGCAGATCACATTCACAATGACGGAGGATGTATTCCGGCTGGAGGCAGGTAAGCTGGGGCTGGCTACCTGTTATGTGGATTATGAGGGACGCATTGTATCTTCCGCCGAGGATGCATTCCTGCTTCTGAATATTCCTGACAGCCGCCGCCTGTTTCTTTTCAGCCAAATGGATCTGTTTTTGAGTGCGGTGAAAAATATGCACGCATAATTTCGGGTTCTTCTCAGGTGTCATCCCCACGCCTGGGAAAGAACCAATTTTTTATAAATTGTTTATAAGCGGTTTATTGCCATTTTTCCGGTAAAGGGATAGGATATAGGAAAACCGATTGCTGAGAGGAGCGGCTATGTTTGGTTATGTGATCATCAATAAAGGAGATATGAAATTCAAGGAGTTTGATATATATCACGCCTATTATTGCGGGCTGTGCCGTTTGCTGAAAGAGAAGTACGGGCTGACGGGGCAGCTTTCCCTGTCTTATGATATGACCTTTGTCATTATGCTTTTATCGGGACTGTATGAGCCGGATACGGTGACGGACGAATGCAGATGCGCAGCCCATCCGTTTGGCAGGCATATGGTAAAAAGAAATAAGTTTACGGAATATGCGGCAGATATGAATATTCTTTTATGTTATTATAAATGTATGGATGACTGGGCGGATGACAGGAAGTATGGGAAGCGGCTGTATGCCGGCCTGCTGAAAAAAGGATACCATAAGGTAGAAAGGAAATACCCGGAAAAGGTACACCGCATTGAACGTGCAATGCGTCAGCTGATGCAGCGGGAGAAGGAAGGATGCGGGGATATTGATGAGATGTCCCGCCTTTTCGGGGAGATCATGGCGGAAATTCTGGTTTACAGGGAGGATGAGTGGAAGGACAATCTGTCCCGTATGGGACTGTATCTGGGCAAATTCATTTATTTATGCGATGCATATGAAGATGTGGAAAGGGATTTAAAGAGCGGAAGCTATAATCCGTTCCGGAGGATGTACGAAAATCCCGATTTTGAGGAGCGGTGCAGGGAAATTCTGGTTCTGATGATGTCGGAATGTTCCAGGGAATTTGAGAAGCTGCCCATTCTTGACCATATCGAAATACTCCGCAATATCATATATTCCGGAGTCTGGTACCGGTACGAAAAGGAAGGGGAGAAGCGGGAAGCAAAAGAAAAGGAATCAGAGGAAAAGGCAGGAACGGAGCAATGATGAATCCATATCAGGTTCTCGGCATATCTTCGGATGCTTCCGAGGAAGAGATAAAAAAGGCATACAGGGCGCTTAGCAGAAAATACCATCCCGATGCCAATATCAACAATCCGAATAAAGCGCAGGCGGAGGAAAAGTTTAAGCAGATACAGGAAGCCTACCAGCAGATTATGAAAGAGCGCACGGAAGGATACGGCAGTCAGGGGTATGGAAGCCATGGAGGCGGAGGAAGCGGTTACGGCGGAACGGGCAGTGCAGGCGGTTTCGGTACGGGGGGATTCGGAGGCTTTGGCGGTTTCGGCGAGTTCGGCGGTTACGATACCGGTTATGAAGAGGACGGCCATCTGCGCGCCGCCGGTAATTATGTAAGAAACGGGTATTACAGGGAAGCGAGAACGGTACTTGACAACATGGAGCAAAAAGGTGCAAGATGGTTTTATTACAGTGCCCTGGCCCATGCCGGTTTGGGAAATGCCGTGGCGGCAGTGGAACACGCGAGACGTGCATCGGCTTTGGAACCGCAGAATGCGGATTACCGGAATCTGGTATACCGCTTTGAACACGGGGGTATGCAGTACCGGCAGCGGCAGTATGCTTATGGAAATCCTTATGCCGGCGGGGGAAATATGTGTTTAAGGCTTTGTATTATAAATATGGTATGTAATCTGTGCTGCGGCGGGGGCGGTTTATGCTGCGGCGGAGTTCCCAGATATTAGAAACTGTTAAGAAATGACTCTGCATCATAAGGCCGGGTGATAAAGTGCGTTGGATCAAAACCGTCGTAATGCGGTTGTGGAAAGATTTTCTGGATTATAAAACAGGGATATTGATTTTTATAATATATTATATAGTGATGCATGTGTTATTTCATGCCTTTTGTCCGCTGGTCATGTTCGCCGGTCTGCCCTGTGCGGGCTGCGGGATGACGAGAGCGGTATTTTTTCTTGTGACCGGGCAGTTTTGGCGGTCGTGGAGACTGAACCCCATGGCCCTGCCGGTGCTTTTGTTTCTGGCTTACTGCGCGGTGATGCGGTACTTTTTAGGGAAAAAAATAAAAGGGCTTAAGGTTTCCTGTATGATCCTCTGCCTCTGTCTGCTGTCGGTTTACACATACCGTATGTGCACTGTCTTTCCGAATCGTCCGCCGTATGTATATACGGCCGGAAATTTTTTGGAAAAGTGTTTTCCCATTTACGGAGAAATATTGCGCAGTCTATTGAATCTGTGATAAAATGACCGTAATTGCCCGGGAACGGTTCCTTGCAGATGCAGTATAAGGAAGCGGCGGACAGGCTGTAAAGGCAGAAATACCGGACAATATGCGGAAGCGGAACAGGAGGAAGCAAAGTGGATAACGAGAATGAATTCTTACCGGATAAAGTAAATTTAAATAAGGAAGGAATTTTTACCGGCCGGCCGGATGAGACTATGGAAAAGAACGATGCAGTACCGGAGCAGGGGATACATGTAAGCCATGGGATGCAGGCGGATTTGGATGATGGTAATGGAGAAATGACTGGAAGCCGGGGCCGGGATGGGAGCGGAAATCAGGGAAACGAAGGCGGGCCGCAGAACCTGAATGTGCAGCAGGGTAACGGGAATATCGGAATGGAACAGGGACTGCAGACGGCGGAAGGTTACGGAGGCGCAGGAACCATGCCAAATCCTGCTACGTCATTCAATTACGGAGTCCCCGGAATGGCACCGGATCCGAATACGGGATTTGATCATGGGGCTTTCGGAATGCAGCAGAATCCGAATATGGCGCCGAATTATGGCTGCGGCGGACAGGGATATTTTTACGGGGAAGGATATGATCGGTATCCGGAGCAGGGCGGTTATGAACGGGAGATGGAGATTCCGGTTACGGTTGGAGAATGGCTGCTTACCATGCTTTTGATGCTGATACCCTGTGTGAATATCGTTTTGCTGTTGGTATGGGCTTTCGGCGATAAAGAGAAGAAGAGTAAATCCAATTATTTCAAGGCAAGACTGATATACTACGGTATTATGATTGGCCTTTCTTTCTTTTGGTTGATTTTATACGGGTTTATATTGCTGCTTTTATAGCGGATAAAACAGACGGCCGGCTTTCATGCCATGCCGTCTGTTTTTGTATATCCGGCGGACGTATGCCGGGACGAAGATTTATAAGGCTCAGCGTTTGGCTGTCTGCCAGCGTCCCGACGCGCCGCAGGGGAGAATGAGACCGCTGTCCTTTACCGGCAGGCCGATTTCATCCGCGGTGACGAACCCGCCGAAATTGCGGACGATAACGGTATGGATCATATAAGACAATACAGCCGGCTGCAGACCGGTAGTGTAGGAATTGATCAGGTAAAAAAGGGCATCCTTCGACAGGATCTGCGCAGTCAGTTCTATGAAAGGAAAAATATTTTCTTCTATTTTCCATATCTCGCCTTTGGGACCGCGGCCGTAGGAGGGCGGGTCCATAATGACGGCATCATAAGTATTTCCGCGGCGGATTTCGCGTTCCACGAATTTGACGCAGTCGTCTACCAGCCAGCGGATGGGTGCATTGCCAAGCCCGGATGAAACGGCGTTTTCTTTTGCCCAGGAGACCATTCCCTTGGAGGCATCCACATGGGTGACCTGCGCCCCCGCTTTGGCAGCAGCTAAAGTGGCGCCGCCGGTGTAGGCAAAAAGATTCAGAACCTTTACGGGACGCCCGGCATTGCGGATGAGTTCAAAAAACCAGTCCCAGTTGACAGCCTGCTCCGGAAAAAGGCCGGTATGTTTGAAGCTGAAAGGTTTCAGATGAAAAGTAAGTTCCTTATAACAAATGTTCCATTCGTCCGGCAGACGGAAAAATTCCCATTCACCGCCTCCTTTGGAACTGCGGTGGTAGTGGCCGTTTTTTTTCTTCCATCCGGGATTGTTTTTGGGGGTATTCCATATGACCTGCGGGTCGGGGCGCACGAGAAGGTAATCGCCCCAGCGTTCCAGTTTTTCACCGGCAGAAGTATCAAGGACTTCATAATCTTTCCAGTTATCTGCTATCCACATGTTGTGTCTCCTTTATATCACTGTTTTGTATGCCGGAATCCGTCGGTAAGACAGGAAGGGATTTTGGCATGTCTACATTATAATCCACATTGTTTTTGTATTCAACCGGTGAAACCGTTGAAAAATCCGGTCGGTATAGTATAATACTGTTTATGAAAATGCAAAAAGGAGGACGCAGAGATGGTAATCGCAGTAACTTATGAAGACGGACAGGTATTTCAGCATTTCGGGCATAGTGAGTATTTTAAGATTTATGAAGTGGAGGACTGCAAAATTCTGAAAGCGGAAGTTTACGGTACAAATGGACAGGGACATGGGGCATTGGCAGATTTTCTGCATGATCATTCAGTGGATACGCTGATCTGCGGCGGTATCGGCGGCGGTGCAAGAAGTGCGCTTGCCGAAATGGGAATCAGGCTTTATCCGGGAGTCTCAGGAAATGCAGATGATGCAGTGGCGGCATTGATAGAGGGAAATCTGTCTTATGATCCGGATACTGTGTGTGCGCATCACGAAAGCGGACATAGCTGCGGCGGTCATTCCTGTGGGAATCATTAGAATGATCCGGAAAAGGACGGGGCGATGAAGATAGTTATTTTAATGGAAGATACCTGCGGGAATCCGCTGTGCGAATGCGAGCACGGGCTGAGTGTTTACGTGGAAACGAAGAAACATAAGATTTTGATGGACACCGGGGCCGGTGAAAAAACGCTGATGAATGCAAAGCAGCTGGGGGTTGATCTGACGCAGGTGGATACGGTGGTGTTAAGCCACGGGCATTATGACCACTCCGGCGGAATGCTGGCTTTTGGAGGCATAAACAGGGATGCCGTTATTTATATGCAGCAGACCGCGCTTGGAGATTATTATCACGGGGAACGGTATATAGGAGTAGATAAAAGGATTGCGCAGCTGCCGAATGTCAGAATGTTAAACGGGGATTTCCGGATCGATGAGGAAATTTCTGTTTTTACGGGAATTGCGGGAAGAAGGTTTTGGCCGGAAAGCAATTTGAGTCTGTCCGTGCAGACGGAAGGACGGCGTGTACAGGATGAGTTTTGCCATGAACAATGTCTGGTAGTGCAGGAGGAACGGAATCTGCTTCTTTCAGGATGTGCGCATAACGGGATTCTGAATATTCTGGACAGATATAAGGAAATGTACGGGGATGGTCTGGATGCGGTCATCAGCGGTTTTCATATGATGAAAAAGACGGATTATTCGGAGCGGGAGACAGATATCATATGCCGTACTGCCGGGGAATTGAAAAAGGAGAAGGCGGTTTTCTATACCGGTCACTGCACGGGACAGAAGGCTGTGGAACTGATGCAGCCGGTTTTGGGAGAGCGGATGGTGCCGATTCACTGCGGGATGGAATGGATGCTGTGATGAATATCGAACAGGAGAAGATGCACGGCGGTAACTATACTCTGCTGTTTTATGAAAGTCCTGCATTCCGTGTAAAGACGGATTGTGCAGGACTTTTTGCATATCCTGTTATAAATCAAAATCGGAATTGGAGTTGAAAAGGAACACATTTTATGAAAAAATTAAGCCGGGAAGTCGAACAAATAATGATGGATCGTTTCGGAAAGAACACGGTCATTGCGGGCGTCAATTTCGGTTATTTCGGAAAAAAAGAAAACCATGTGACCACTGAAAAGCTGAAAAACGTCTTTACCGAATGGATTGACAACGGACATAATAACTTTTCAAATTAGAGAAAGGTGATTGACGAAATAAGTGTGTAATAGTATTATTGTATACAAATGAAAAAATCAGGGAGGATAGAAGATGAGTGACTCATTGGGATGGATTATTGTAGCATTTGCGCTGTACCTGCTGATGATGGTTATCGTAGGTGCAGTTTATGCAAAGAAAAATAACAGTTCCGAGGATTATTTCCTCGGAGGAAGACAGTTGAACGGCTGGGTTGCGGCACTGTCCGCGCAGGCTTCGGATATGAGCGGATGGCTGCTGATGGGGCTGCCGGGAAGCGTTTATGCGTTGGGAACCGGTCAGGCATGGATTGCCATCGGACTTCTTATCGGTACGATATGCAACTGGCTGTTTATTTCGGGAAAATTGAGAAGATATACGATACGGGCCAATAATGCGCTGACGCTGCCGACTTATTTTGAGAATCGTTTCCATGACAGGAAGCGGGTGCTGCTGCTCATATCATCGGTAACGATCGTTATTTTTTTCCTGGTGTATACGGCGTCTGCGCTGGCAGCAGGCGGTAAGCTGTTCCATTCGGTGTTCGGCATGGATTACAGGATAGCCCTTACGGTAGGCGCGCTGGTGATTCTGACTTACACATTTATGGGCGGTTTTTTAGCCGTGTGTGTGACGGATTTCATTCAGGGAACCCTGATGCTGGTTGGTCTTTTGGCAGTGCCGGTTCTGGCCTGGATGTTTGTGGGCGGCGGGAATGTTTCCGGTATGCTGGAACTGAGCGGTGCGCCGGGCGGAGCCGCAGGTTTCCTGAGCCTTACCAATGACGGCACGGGAACCTATCATGCGGTGGATATTATTTCCCAGCTTGCATGGGGGCTGGGATATTGCGGTATGCCGCATGTGCTGGTCCGGTTTATGGCGGTAAAGGACGAACAGGAATTAAAGAAATCCAAAGGAATCGCAATTATCTGGGTAACACTTTCTTTGACGTTTGCGGTCATCATCGGTGTCATCGGACGGGCCTATCTCTACCCGGTGCTGCTGAGCGGCGGAGCGGAGGAAAATGTATTTATCCAGATGATCATCAAATTATTTACAACGGATATCAAAGCCCCGGTTATCGGCGGTATTTTCCTGTGCGGTATTCTTGCGGCCATTATGTCCACGGCGGATTCCCAGCTGTTAGTCAGCGCTTCCAGTGTGGCAGAAGATATCTTTAAGGGAGTATGGAAAAAAGATGCGGATGATAAGACCGTGCTGCTGGTCAGCAGGATAACCGTATTCGTGATTGCCATTCTTGCATATGTCATAGCGTTGAATCCGAACAGCTCCATCATGGGACTGGTATCCAATGCATGGGCCGGTCTGGGAGCGGCTTTCGGACCTACGGTGCTGTTGTCCCTGTATTGGAAGCGGACCAATTTCCAGGGGGCGGTAGCGGGAATTGCGGCAGGAGCCCTGACGGTCATTGTGTGGGATTATATTCCCCTGGCAGGGGGAAATACACTGGGAACGGTTACGGGACTGTATTCCCTCGCCATTGGTTTTGCCATCAGCCTTTTGGCTATAGTGGCTGTCAGTCTGCTGACGCCGGCTCCGTCGGAAGAAATGCTGCAGGAGTTTGAGGATGTGAAATACAACAGGAATATCGATGTCTGACCGGAAACGGCATGGCTGCGGCTGTGCCGTTTTTGGATATGCGAAGGTGGACGCCCCTGCCGGGGCTGTGCATCGCAGAAATATCAGTTGCGGATATAAAAATATTGATATTTAGCCAGTACCCAGCTCCAGTCAAAGGAATTTCACGGCAGCCGGAACCTGCCGCCGTGAAATTCCTTTGGCTGGAGCGTTGCCTTTTGCTGCCAAACGATCTGACTGAACTATGGCGTCACATGAGGGAAGTATTCACGTTTTTATGGACTTCCGCTGTATACAAGTGTTATAATCAATACAATAAGGAACGGCTCATAAGGATAACGTACGGAGGAAAAGCGGATGAAAGGAATTATTTTAGTCGTAGACGATGACAGTGCGAACCTGCTGCTGGCACAAAAGATTCTGGGCGGGGAGTATCGGATTGCTGCGGCTAATTCCGGACCGGCAGCTTTAAAATACCTGGGCAAGAACCGTCCGGATGTGATTCTGCTGGATATCAATATGCCGGATATGGACGGTTTTGAAACGATGGAACGGCTGAGGGATATGGAAGGACTGGATTCCATACCGGTCATTTTTCTGACGGCCGATAAGAGCACGGAAACGGAGACAAAATGCTTTCAGGTAGGAGCTTTTGACTTTGTGGGCAAGCCTTTTATTCCGGATATCCTTAAAAGCAGGGTAAAACGTGCGCTGGAACTGGAACAGTACCATAACAGTTTGGAGAGTCTTGTGAAAGAACAGGCAAAACAGCTGATCGAGCGTTCCGAACGCATCGGGGAGATACAGGAAAAAGTCATTGTCGGCCTGGCCAATCTGATCGAGAGCAGGGACGGCAGTACCGGAAAACATGTAAAGAATACGCAGGGCTATGTGAGGATGATCGTGGAGGAACTGCGCAGGAGGGGAAAGTTTACGGAAGTGCTGGACGAGGAATATATGCAGAATGTATGCAAGGCGGCGCCGCTGCACGATATCGGCAAGATTAAGATACCCGACAGTATCCTTCAGAAACCGGGCAGGCTGACGCCGGAAGAGTATGAAACGATGAAGAAACATACGGTTTACAGCGAGGATATTATCAGGGATATTATCGGTGACGTGGAGGATGAAGCTTATGTAAAAGTAGCTGTCGATATTGCCATGTACCATCATGAGCGCTGGGACGGCGGCGGTTATCCGGAAGGACTGTCGGGTGAGACGATTCCTCTCTGTGCAAGGATTATGGCGGTTGCGGATGTCTTCGATGCGCTGTACGAGGAGCGCTGTTACAAACAGCCGGTGCGTCCGATGCGGAAAGTACTGGATATTTTGGAAGAAGGGAAAGGGACACAGTTCGACCCGGTCATTGTGGATGTTTTTAATGATATGGAACCGGTATTGAAAGAACTTCTGGGTGAGTAGGAGATGGATTTTAAGCAGGAAAATGAACGGAAAGTGGAACGGGTGGTTCTGGCGGTTTATGTGTTCTATACCATCGGGATGGCGGTCATGTCATATGTGCTGGGGTGGGGAAGCTGGGTGATGCGGCTGATTCTTGCCGGTATGCTGCTGTCGGTTTTCATTCATGTGAGAAAGTACCGGGACTACAGGTTCCGGGCGATGTTTACGGCCTGTATGTCATGGATGAATCTGATCATATACGGAATGAACTGCAAAAGCTATTTCAGTATTCTTTCCACGATGATATGCTTGATTATTCTGCTGAGCATTTACTGTCTTCCGAAAATTATTTATATCGCGGTGGGGGCGTCTACGTTCCTGCTGCTTTATCATGGTCTGTTTCTGCGGAGCATCCATATTACGGCGGACGGGGAGGGAAGCAGGCTGGTGCTCCAGATGCTGTCCGTATATGTGGCCGAATATGTGGCGTATTATCTGATCCGGGAACAGGTGGAAAGCAACGAGAAACTGCTGCGGGTGATTTCGGACCTGCAGAAGACGGAGCGCAGCAAGGACGACTTCATGGCAAATGTTTCCCATGAAATCCGCACGCCCATCAATACCGTATGCGGTATGAGTGAAATGATACTGCGGGAAGAACTTCCCGCCAATGTAAGGGAGGACGTGTTCGGCATACAGACCGCCGGCCGGAATCTGCTGTCCATCGTCAGCGATATTTTGGACTTTTCCGAACTTCAGTCGGGAAAACTGACGCTGGTGGAAGAACCCTATAATATCACTTCGACCATCAATGATATCATGAATATGGCTCTGGCGAGGATGGGGGGAAAGAAGCTGGAACTGATCGTGGACTGTGAGGCGGACATGCCCTGCGGCATGGTAGGGGATGAACAGAAAATACGGCGCGCCGTTATGAACATCGTGGACAATGCCATTAAGTTTACAAACGAAGGGGCGGTGATCCTTTCGGTCAGTACGAGAAAAGAAGAATACGGCGTGAACCTGTCGATAACGGTAAAGGATACGGGAATCGGCATGGAGGCAAAGAATGTGGAGAAGCTGTTTTCCAGTTTTAACCAGGTGGATACGAAACGGAACCGTCAGGAAAGCGGCATCGGCCTGGGACTGGCAATTACGGAAGCGCTGGTCAGCAAGATGGGCGGTTTCATCACCGTGAGGAGTGCGCCGGACAGGGGCAGCGAGATACAGATGGTCCTGCCCCAGAAAGTGGCGGACAAGGCGCCGATTATTTCCCTGCGCAATTCCGAAAAAATACGTGCGGCTTATTATATCAATATGGAGAAATATGATTTTGCGGCAGTGCGGGACGGTTATGCCGATACCATCCGCCATATCGCCGGCCAGCTGAAGATTTCCTGCCGTCAGTGCAAAAATCTGCAGGAACTGAAGCGGTATGTGGATAAGGAAAAGTTCAGCCACGTATTCATCAGCTGGGAGGAGTACTGCGAAGACCGGGAATATTTTGAACGGCTTACCGGTGAACTGAAAGTGGTTCTGGTAAAAGAAAGAGAAAGCGGGGAAAATGCGGGCAGCGGCATGTTCTATATTTATAAGCCTTTTTCGGCGCTGTCCGTTGCGGCAGTGCTGAACGGAGAGCATGTGGTCCAGAGCATGGACAGCGGACGCCGTACGGAAGGGCGGTTTGCCGCGCCGCAGGCCAGTGTGCTGGTGGTGGATGACAATATCATGAATCTGCGTGTGGTCGAGGGACTGCTGCGCCCTTATAAGATAAAAGTATTTGCGGCAGGCAGCGGGAAAGAAGCTTTGGAGAAGATCGAGACCATGGATTATGATTTTGTATTTATGGACCACATGATGCCGGAAATGGACGGTGTGGAGACGCTGCACCGCATCCGTCAGAAGCCGGGCCGGTATTTTCAGGAAGTTCCGGTCATTGCACTGACGGCGAATGCCATAGGCGGTGCACGGGAAATGTTCATCGCGGAAGGCTTTGCGGATTTTGTGGCAAAGCCGATTGAACTTTCTGTGTTGGAAAGGGTTTTGCGGCGGCATATTCCTGAGAATAAGATCATTAAGGCGGAGGAAGCGCAGGAAGAAGACAGCCATGCGGCGGAGACTGCAAAACAGACGGCGGAAGCCGGAAGCAGAACGGTCCGGACAGATGCCGTTAAAAAGAAAAGAGACCGGCTGGACGGACTGGATATGGAAGGGATCGACACGAATACGGGGATTTCCTACTGCGGAGGAGTGCTGCAGGACTATATTGATATTGTGCGGATCTATTATACCAGCGGCAGGGCGAAGAAAGAGGAAATACGGAAGAACTGTGAAAAGAGAGACTGGAAGAATTATACCATCGGCGTCCATTCTTTAAAGAGCATGTCCATGGGAATCGGCGCGGCGCAGCTGTCCGATATGGCAAAGGAACTGGAAGCGGCAGGCAAGGCAAAAAACGAGGAATACATACTGGCCCATACGGCAGAAACTTTGGAGGAATATGAAAGGGTACTCCGGACCATCGGGGAAAATCAGGTGGTTTTTCCCAATGGAACAGCAGAAGGGGAAAATGAAGATTCAGCCGTCTCCCGAAGCGGGGAAAGCGCAGGTGCGGCAATGCCGGACGGCGGGGAGGCCGGAAGCGCAGAAGCCGGAACGGAAAGGCCGGAACTGCCGGCAGAACAGCTGGAAGAGGCATGTAAGAAACTGGAAGAGCAGTTGGAAACCTTTGAAAGCGAAGGTGTTTTGGCGGTTTTGGAGGAATTGGAACATTACTGTTATGGAGGACAGCCCCTGTCGGAGCTTCTGGCTCCCGTGCGTGAGAAAGCAGAAGCCTTTGATTTTATGGGAGCGCAGGAGGAATTGGCGGCATGGCGGGAATGGTAAAAGGATATTTCCGGAAAAGAGGGAAAGACTATGATCAGAAAATGGTTGGACAAGCTGTATGGTGGAAATATTGATTTCAGGGAAAGACTGTTCCGTATCATTCTGACACTGAGTGTGGCGGTATCGGGCGCGGCAGTGATAGCGGGAATATGCATTGGCTCATCCGTGATCGTACTGATTCCGTTAGTACTTATGACTTTTGTAACGGTACTGGCGCTTTGGCTGGTATATAAATACCGGAAAGTTGGACTGGCCGCCTGTCTGATGGGGATTCTGATAAACGGCTGTCTGTTTCCCGCCATGTATTTTGTCAGCGGAGGGATGGAAAGCGGCGCGCCTGTATGGTTTGTGCTGGGACTGGTCTATGTTTTCCTGCTCTTTTCGGGAAAAGCGATGTATTTTGCCCTGATTCTGACCGTGGTGTCGCTTCAGGTGACCTATTATCTGTCATGGAAACATCCGGGGTGGGTGATTCCCATGGACGGTTCGGCATCCATACATATGGATTCCCTGCTGGCGGTATTGATGGTGGGTATTGCCGTCGGCATTATTTTTAAATTCTATGTTCGTATGTATGAGCAGGAGCGGAAACTGGGAGAAGAGCAGAAAGCGGAGATTGAACGTTTCAGCGAATCCAAAAGTGCTTTTTTTGCCAATATGAGCCATGAAATACGTACACCCATCAATACCATCATCGGACTGAACGAGATGACGCTGCGGGAAGACATATCGGATGAGATTGCCGAAAATGCCATTAACATACAGAATGCCAGCAAGATGCTGCTGGCGCTGATTAACGATATTTTGGATATGTCAAAAATCGAGTCGGGAAAGATGGAAATCGTACCGACGCAATACGAAACCGGAGCGCTGTTCAGTGATCTGGTAAATATTATATGGATTCGGATGCATGAAAAGAATTTGGAATTTAAAGTCGATATTTCCAGACACCTGCCGTCCATGCTGTATGGGGATGAGGTGCGGCTGAAGCAGGTTCTGACCAATATACTGACCAATGCGGTCAAATATACCGAACAGGGTTCCGTTACGCTGACGGCGCAGAGCGAGCGGATCGATGCGAACCGGATACTGCTCCGGATTACGGTGGCGGATACGGGTATCGGCATAAAAAAAGAAAATCTGGAGGATCTGTTTTCTTCGTTCCGCCGGGTGGATCAGGAAAGAAACCGAAAAATCGAAGGAACGGGTCTGGGGCTTTCCATTTCCAGACAGCTGATCGAGATGATGGGCGGGCAGATTACCGTAGACAGTATTTATACAAAGGGTTCTACCTTTACGGTTACCGTGGAGCAGCAGGTGGTGAATCCAAGACCGGTGGGCACGATGGATTTCATGGTGCGCCGGAAGCTGTATGAACGGGAAAAGTACAAGCAGAGTTTCGAGGCGCCCGAAGCGAAAATATTGATCGTGGATGATAATGAAATGAATCTGATGGTAGCCTGCAAGCTGCTGCGCGCTACCAAAGTACAGATTGATACGGCCAAAAGCGGGGCGGAGTGTCTGGAGAAAACCAACAGCAGGTTTTATCATGTGATTTTTATGGATCACATGATGCCGGAGATGGACGGCGAGGAGACGATGCATGAACTGAAAAAACAGGAAAAAGGGCACTGCCAGAATGTGCCGGTCATCGCACTGACGGCGAATGTGATGACCGGGGCGGAGGAATTGTATCAGGAAAAGGGATTCGCCGGTTATCTGGCCAAGCCGATCAACGGTGTGCTGTTTGAAGCGACTCTGTTGAAATATCTGCCGAAGGAACTGATCGAATACAGCGTCTATGAGGAAGATGAGGAAAGGGAAGACAGCAATATCCGGACGTTCTTAAGTGCAAAAAAGAAGAAGGTAAGCATTACGGCCGACTGTGTCTGCGACCTGCCTGCCGGGTGGCTGGAGCAGTTTGAAATCCGGACGATGTATTATTATGTATATACGAATCAGGGACGTTTCTGCGATCTGTCGGAGATTTCTTCGGATAATCTTTTGAAATACATGCAGCAGCCGGGAAATGAAGCGCATTCGGCGGCGCCTTCGCCGGAGGAGTATGAATCTTTTTTCGCGGACGAACTGGAGAAAGCGGAGAAAGTCGTTCATATTTCCATGGCCTCCAAAGGAGGAAACGGATATCATGCGGCATCCGCAGCGGCAAAAGGCTTTGACAACGTATCGGTGGTGGATTCGGGACATCTGTCCAGCGGAATGGGGATTATGGCGCTTCATGCGGCGCAGATGGCGCAGGAGGGAAAGGGCGCAGAGGAAATCTATGAAATGCTTGGGAAGCTGAAAGAGAGGATCAGCACCAGTTTCATCGTACCGTCACCGGAGAATCTTTACCGCTGCGGGAAGGTATCCAGGATGGTGCGTGATATCTGCGAAGGTTTAAACCTGCATCCGGTACTGTATCTTTCCCAAAGTAAGATCAAATTGAAGGGTGTGGAGATAGGAAGCGTGCAGGCTGCGAATAAATGGTATATCCGGCATACGCTTATGGATAAGAAAAATATTGATACAAGGATTTTGTTCCTTACCTATGCCGGGTGCACGGCGGAACAGTTGGAAGAAATCAAAAAAGAAATTAAGAAGTATGTATTTTTTGACCATATTGAAGTGCAGAAGGCATCTGCGACTATTTCCAGCAACTGCGGAATCGGTTCTTTCGGACTGCTGTATATGAAAAAGAAACGCTGACGGCTCGGGACAGCGTTTCAAAATAAGAGAAATCTATATATAATGCAGCTGCCAGACATCGGCATTGCAGAATTTTCGTTTCTCGTAGGACAACTCGTCGAGGAAGGAGTCGTGCAGGCGGGAGTATTTGTTCCAGTTTGTATTTTTATATTTGGGGGCGATTTCTGTCATGGATACCTTCTTTGGTGTTTTCTTCTGATGCATTTGGTGTCCACCTCCTTTAACTATCTGTATTATATGCGGCAAATGTGAACATGGTGTGTGGAATACCTTAAGGATTGCTTATTTTTTTAAACAATTTATAAAATCAGAGGGAATCGGAGCCTGTTTTTTATTGAGAGAGGTATTGGACTTTGGAGCAAAATATGGTATATTTATTAAGGAAAATTGTATAGCGGGAGGCGGGGTTTATGACCAGAGAGCAGTATTTGAGAAGTGACAAAAGGGTGTTGGGATTGATAGGGATGACAGTGCTGTATATGATTCTGTCCATGGTGTATGCGATTGTGCTCCATACGGCGGAGACGGGAACCTATATTCAGCTGGTGGTATATATTGTGCTGTTTGCCGTATGTATCGCAGGATTCGTTTTCTGCAAGGGGAGCAGGCCGTGCGGCGCCATACTGGCAGGAGCGGGAGCGCTGGCATATCTGGTTCTGATGAGTCTGGGAACCGAGGAACTTACATATGTGTATGCGTTTCCCATACTGATGGCATCGGTTCTGTATCTGAATAAGCGGTTTGCACTGGCAGGGTCTGCGGTTATCCTGATCGCAAATATCATCAAGACCGTGCGGGATGCATCGGCGGGAACGATGAATGTGGGATATGCCATGATCCGGTGGGTAATGTGTATTTTAATCTGTGTGGCGGCCTGTGTGGTAATGATAACCATACAGCAGTTTAACGAAGAGAGTATTGCACACATTCGGCAGGCGGCGGACGAGCAGGCGGCAGCTTCCAGAAAGATGGTAGAGACTGCCAACGAAATCAGCCGGAACTTCGAGAGTGCGAATGAGATGCTGGAAAAACTGAAGGAAAGTGTGGAAGCCAACAATTTCGCCATGAGCAATATTGCGGACAGCACGGAGAGTACGGCACAGGCGATACAGGATCAGGCACAGATGTGTACCGCGATACAGGAAAGTTCCGATGAGGTGGAAAAAGATACTTCCAGAGTAGAAGAAGCAGCAAGGAACACGTCGCGTAATGTGGCGGAAGGGGCTTCTTTGGTACGGGAACTGAAGGAGCAGGCGGAAGGTGTGGAGACCGCAAGCAGACAGACCGTGGAGGCAACGGCGAGGCTGACATCCAAAGTAGATGAAGTGGAAAATATCATAGGCGATATCCTGAGTATATCTTCACAGACCAATCTGCTGGCGCTCAATGCTTCCATAGAAGCCGCGAGAGCGGGAGATGCAGGAAGAGGCTTTGCGGTGGTTGCCGATGAGATCAGACAGCTTTCGGAGCAGACCAAGGAAGCCACAAACCGGATCACAGGGATTATTGCGGAACTGATAGGGGATGCGAAAAGCGCTTCTGACAGTCTGGACAATTCAGTGGAATATATTAACCGCCAGACGGAAATGATAGATGTGGCGAAAGAGAAGTTCGAGAGTATTGACCGGGAAGTAACGGAACTGACCAGCAGTATCCGGCATACGGATAAGACGATTGCGGATATCCTTCAGGCGACGGGCGTGATTTCCAACAGTATCGCACACTTATCGGCGACCAGCGAAGAAGTGGCGGCTTCTTCGGAGGAAAGTGTGAAGACGGCTTCCGATGCGGTCGGACGGATGGAAGAATGCGTGAAAATACTGGGGAATATTAAGCAGCTGGCAGATGCGCTGAAAAACTAATAATAATGAATAGAAAAAAGGCAGGAATGGTGTTTTTATGGGTGTGGTTGAAAAGTTTTTGGAGTATGTGAAGTTTGATACGCAGTCAATGGAAGGGAGCGCGGCGACTCCGTCCACGGAGAAACAGCGTGAACTGGCGAAAGCGCTTTTTGCGCAGCTTAAGGAGATGGGTGCGGAGGAAGTGGTGTATGAGGAAGAGCGTTGTTATCTCTACGCGTCGGTTCCGGCTTCCGCGGGGTGCGAAGACAGGCCGGTGGTCGGGTTTATTGCCCATATGGATACCTCTCCGGCGGTAACCGGAAAGGATGTAAAAGCCAGAATCGTAGAAGGGTATGACGGCGGGGATATTCTGTTGAATCCGGAAAAGAAGATCGTGATGAAAGTCAGCGATTTTCCGGAACTTGTTTCTTATAAAGGGAAGAGTCTGATTGTAACCGACGGGACTACACTGCTGGGTGCGGACGATAAGGCCGGTGTAGCGGAGATTATGGAGATGGCAGAATATTTCCTGAACCATCCGGAGGTTCCCCACGGAAAGATCCGCATCGGCTTTACGCCGGATGAAGAGGTGGGAGCCGGGGCGGATTACTTTGACGTGAAACTGTTCGGAGCGGATTACGCCTACACGGTGGACGGTGACAGACTGGGCAGTCTGGAATATGAGAATTTCAATGCGGCCGGTGCAAAAGTAACGGTGTGCGGGCGGAGCGTCCATCCGGGAACGGCGAAGAATAAGATGGTGAATGCGATTCTTTTGGCGCAGGAGTTCCATTCGCTGCTGCCGGCGGCGGAAAATCCCATGTATACCTGCGGTTATGAAGGTTTTTATCATTTGGGGGCGATCGCAGGAGATGTGGAGCGGACGGAGATGGAATATATCATCCGTGACCATGACAGGGAAAAGTTTGAAAACAAGAAGGCGTATTTTCTGCAGGCGGCAGCCTTTCTGAACGGAAAGTATGGAGAGGAAACCTTTGCGGTTGAAATGAAGGATTCTTATTATAATATGAGAGAAATCATTGAACAGCACATGCATCTGGTGGAAGATGCGGTAGCGGCAATGGAGGAGCTGGGGATTGAGCCGGACATTGAGCCGATCCGGGGCGGAACAGACGGAGCGAGGCTGTCTTTTATGGGGCTTCCCTGTCCGAATCTCTGTACGGGCGGCGGGAATTTTCATGGCAGGTTTGAATATGCCTGTGTGGAGGATATGGAAAAAACCGTGGAACTGCTTGTAAAAATAGCGCGGAAGTCCGCAGGAGATGAGGTTTCATGATTCGTACATTCGATACGCATAAAATACGGTTTCAAAAAGAACTGACAGGAAAGCTGTGGCAGTTTACCCCGTGTCAGGGGGAATTGGCGGGCCGGACATATACGGTGGCAACTCCGGGCTGTTGGGAAAACTATCCGGATTTCGGTAATTACAGAGGCGAGGGGATTTACAGGACGACTTTCTGCGGGGGAGGAAATCTGCGACTGGAGTTCAAGGGGGTCAGCCATACGGCAGCGGTTTTTTTGGACGGCAGGGAGATTGCAAGGCATTATAATGCCTATACCATATTTGATGCCGTGGTCCGCAATCTGCCGCAGGGTGAGCACACGCTGGAAATCAGGGCGGACAACCGTTTCAGCGGGGAAAGCGCGCTGCATATTCCGAACGATTATATGTCTTACGGCGGTATCAGCAGGCCGGTGGTTTTGGAGCAGATTGGGGATGTTTATATCCGGCAGGCGCATGTTACGCCGTTTTGGGAAAATGGCGTCTGGAATGCGGAGGTATCCCTGACCGTGAAAAATACGGCGGATATGCCGCAGCAGTGTACTGTATCGGCAGATGCAGATACGGAACATGTTTTGTGGGAAGAGGTGACATTGGAGCCGTTAGGGGAAAAGGTGCTGACGAAGCGGATGACTTTTTCGGATGTGGAAGCATGGGATATGGAGCATCCAAGGCTCTATGAGGTAAATGCCGTGCTGATGCAGGACGGGAAAGAGGTGGATGACCTGATTGACCGTTTCGGTTTCCGTGAGGTCAGAACAGAGGGAAAACGCATTCTGCTCAACGGGAAGGCGGTTCGCATCAAAGGGTTCTGCCGTCATGAAGACCATCCGCAGTTTGGGTGTGCCCTGCCTTATGCTGCCATGGCAGCGGATTTGGAAAGCATCAGGCATTTGGGGGCGAATTCCGTGCGGACGGCGCATTATCCCAATGATGAAATCTTTTTGGATTTATGTGACGAAATGGGAATTCTTGTATGGGAAGAGAACCACGCGAGGGGACTGAGCCTGGAAGATATGCGCAATCCGCATTTTGAACCGCAGGCGGAGCAGGTCATCCGGGAAATGATCGCTGCGCATTATAACCATCCTTCCATTTATATATGGGGAATCCTTAACGAATGTGCCAGTGAAACGGAATACGGTAGGGAATGTTACCGGAAGCAGCTGGCTTTGATAAAGGAATTGGATCCGACAAGACCCCATTCTTTTGCAAGCTGTAAGTTCAAGACCGATATTTGTTTCGGTCTGCCGGAGGTAGTATCTTACAATATTTATCCAAAGTGGTATCATGATACGCCCGTGCATGAATATCTGGACGAACTGTACCGGTGGGTGCAGGAAGAAACGGAAGGGCGCGGAAAGCCGTTTCTGATAACGGAAATCGGGGCCGGCGGCATCTATGGGTACCGCAATCCGTACCATTCCAAGTGGACGGAGGAGTATCAGGCGGAAACGCTGGAAGAACAGCTGCGTGCCGTATTGGAATACGAGGATTGCTGCGGGGTCTATATCTGGCAGTTCTGTGATGTGCGGGTCTGTGAAGAATGGTTCGACAAGCGTCCGCGTACCATGAACAACAAAGGGGTGGTGGATGAATACCGCCGCAGGAAGCTGGCTTATGATGTGGTGAAGCGGATTTTTGAAAATTTCTGATCCTGCGTAACTTGTATAAGTTATTTCTGCACGGTTTCTTACGGGGAACAAATAGGCATATGGTTTGGCAGGAGCCGATATATCGGGCGGGTCAGCGGCTATGTGAATATGGGAAAAGCAGTCTGTCATATACTGGAATAACAAGCAGTATATGGCGGTGTTTTTTATATGAAGCAATATGTCAGACGTATTTTGGGCAGGGTGCTGCCAAGGCGGGTGGAAGGACAGTCGGAGGAAGAATACAGGGGGATGCTGCTGACGAAAGGCATATGGGCTATGGCGTTTGCCCTGGCAGCGTTGGCAATCGTGAAAGGAGCGATGGCAGCCCTGCCGGGTTCCATCACGGTGAGCAGCAGCGTAAACGGGCAGGAGATACCGATATACTGTGTGAAAACGGATAAGAAGCAGGTGGCGCTGACGTTCGAGGCCGCAGGCGGAAACCGTGATATAGAACGGATTTTGGGGATTTTGGAGAAACATGATATTCATGCTGCTTTTTTTGTGACAGGCGGATGGGTGGTCAGATAGGCATACATGAAAAAGATGAAAGAACCTTGGTTTTATGGGAAAAATACGCTATGCAGCGGACAAGCAATAGAACGAAAACGGGATATGAAAATCGAGAAATAGAGGTTAGGGTTTATATTTAGTGAAAAATATTAGGGCATTAGCATAAGTCCATTATCAGTTATAGAAATATGATTGATGGTGGGCTTATTTTAGTGCCTGAATATATATGGTAAGGAAATGGACATGAACTTATCGAAAATGTCTCTATGAGCCTCACAGAGCTTCAGGAAAGGCAATATAAAGACCACAATCAAGCACTAATTGAAAAGCACATTTCATTGACGAAATGGCAGAAAGGAGAAACAAAAACAATGGCAAGAGTTAAAGCATTGTCAGCTTATAAAATGGCAAAACGCATATTCAACAGGGAAGATAATGTTTACGACAAGAAAGTAATTACAAAGCAGTTGATTACAAATATTCTGCTTATGTATATGGACGAGTGCAGAAAAGCATTAGCCGAAGGAGAGCGTG
Source organism: uncultured Lachnospiraceae bacterium (assembly GCA_910579935.1). Taxonomy (GTDB): domain Bacteria; phylum Bacillota; class Clostridia; order Lachnospirales; family Lachnospiraceae; genus Kineothrix. The sequence goes on along the minus strand of CAJTVQ010000023.1, from coordinate 694 downwards.
TAGAAATATCAAAGGTTGGTTCAATAATACCAGAAGTAAAAGTCCACGAAGGAAACTTTAATCTTCCTATGTGCAATAAAGATGGTGGCAATCCACCATTTACAAAACTGAAAATAAGCCGCAATAATCTCTTACGTGATACCATGAACAGAAATTTGCTTGGCAATATTGAAAATGGTATCTATGGATTGGACAAATTACCATTCAGCAGACAGCAGATGGACATTTTAAAGAAAAGCGGATATATACTGGAAGATGCAGAAATTGGAGCAGGAAAGGACTAAAAGATGCAGGGCAGAGTAACAAAATATTTTCAGGACAGAGGTTTCGGGTTTATACATGGTGAAGATGGCAATGCATATTTCATCCATCATTCAAAACTGAATGGTAAGTACATAGACAGGGGATATTATGTGTTCTTCAAATCATTCAGGAGTGACAGGAGTGATTATAATGCAAAAGATGTTATGGTGATTGAAACAACAGAAAGGAAGAAGAACAATGGCAAAAAGCATAAATAACATGAAGGATTTGGAGAAAGCATTACAGCCCGTGCTATTGGGCATGGTTGATGAACTGGCAGAAAGGGTATACCAGACATTAAATTACTTTCTACAGGAATACTATAACAGTTATAACCCGAAATCGTACAGGAGACAGTATGATTTCCTGCGGTCAGCGGTGAAAACAAAAG
>CAJTVQ010000022.1 GCA_910579935.1 uncultured Lachnospiraceae bacterium | reverse complement strand
CTTAGGGAGATTTCTTGTCAGTTCGTAATTATCCCTTGCTGTGATTGTTCCATGATTGTCGGTCTGCCTTACCTCAACTTCGCACTGGCTTTTCTGCTTCAACACAAGCCACTATTTATCGCTTTCTTTGGTAAACACGCTCTGATGCGCATTGGAGTGCGTCTTGCTACGGATATATTTGTCGGTGGTGCTGTAATAGTTCAAAATCTGCTGTTCCTGCTTTTTATTCATGGTCTTTGCCCTCCTGTGATTTGGATTGATTGATATGATTGATTTTGGTGCTGATAAATGATTTTCTTCCGTTAATTGTCGGGAGTTTGAATTACGGAATATTCTTGTTAAGTATTTCTCCACTTTGGGGAATAGTGGTTTATTTCATACGGTAATTACCGCATGAAAAAAGACTATAACCGTTGCTGTCATAGCCTTTTAAGGAATTGAGGAAGTCCCTTTCTTATTTGTATTTGTTTGTCGCCCCTCCGCACTATCCAACATCTGACAAAACCATTACGAATTCATGTCCGATTCCAAAATTTGTAGTTGTAATTTATGCGCTGATTGGATATAATAGAACTAACCTGAAATGTTCGATAACTCTTGTTATTTTGAACCTACATTTACTTTAAACGGGATTCCTATATTGTCTTATGGCTGTCAAGCCCCCACTCACGGCAGAACGGTTTCGTTGGCATCTGAGGATTGGAGGGGAAGGCAAAAGTAAGATTGCGGTTACCCACCTAGCGCGGCTAGGAGTCAAAGTACAGGAACCGGCATTTTGGGGGAAATATGTAGTATACTACAAAAGAAAAGCAGCCTTACGGCTGCTTTTTCATATAATAGGAAATTGCGCTGCAATTACCTATTATATGAAAAGCCCTCCGTGCAGGGGAAGGAGGCCGCTAAGGCGGCCCGCGGGTTGCGCGGCGGCAGGGGAAAAGTGTTCCTGCCGGACGGTATATTACTGGAATGATATGGAAAACAGGGGGACATGAATGGGCAGAAACGGAAGGCTGGTTATAAAATTATTGCTGATTCTGGTCGGTATGCTGATCATTGGGTATATTTTGGCCGTAAGCATCCGGATGAAACGCGTTCTGCAGCCGGAAGGGAATTATATACGGCTGCAGGATGTTATGATACTGACGCAGGCGCTGGAAGAAAATTTTGCAGAGGTATACGGCAGCGATGAACGATACATGGGATGGAAGGAAAGTCTGGAGGCGGACGGGGAAGCGCTGCTGACTTATGGGCAGTTTTTGGACTGGACGGACATGGTAAGCGCTCAGACGGAGGGGATGAAAGACAGCCGGGAACAAAGACAGGAATTCGGGAAAAAATACAGGAAGGAACATTTTGTGCTGGCACAGGACTGGTATTCCTCCTATGATGAGGCATTGGAAAAGAGCGGTATGCAGGATACGATTGTCCTGACGGACGTGACGGTATTGGGAATCGGCAGCGAAGTGTCCGACGGGGCGGACCGTGTTTTGGCGGAGGATGCCCTGTTTGCCGAGGAAGGGATTTTTACATTCCGCTCAGATGAATTTGCCAGCCATAAGTACCAGGTGCTCCGTGTTTACAGGAAAGGCGGGGAACTGCTGACGGTGCGGGAGGTGGTAAGCCGCGGAGTGGACTGGAACAATGTGTGGATCATGGAAGCGGAAGAGGGGAAGCGGCTGCAGGCATTTTACAGGGAACGTGAAATATGGCTGCCTTATGAACAGGCAGAAAGACCTTGGCGGGAGCAGATTGCCGATCTGGATTTTGCGGACGGAAAACTGCAGTCGGTGAAAATAAAGGAAGAAAAAATAAGCGGCAGGCTGTTAAGCGTGCGGGACGGCGTAATGGAAATCGAAGGGGCGGGAAAGTATCCTTATGATGAGGATATGAAGGTATATAAATTATATGGAAACCTGACGGAGAGCGGACGGCAGGAACTTCGGATTGGCTATGATTTTACCGACTTTGTGCTGGACGGCGGAATCATCTGCGCCGGACTTCTGACAAGGGACGAAGCGATGGAAAATATACGGGTGGTCATAAAGAACACCGGATATGCCGGAGCTTACCATGAAGAAGTGAAGTTTACGTCGGATACGGATTTTACCCTGCGGTATGGGGAATATGATGCCATGGAAAGCAGGGAATACCATGCAGGAGATGTTGTCACCATTGACAGCGAAAGTGAATATTTTAAAGGAGACCGGATTTACATAGAGCCGGGGGCGCTGACCGGAAGAATCCGTCTGCTGTCGGTAGAACGGTCCCAAGGGAATCCGTCTTACCGGGGAAAGATGGAAATCGCAAAAACGCCGGAGGGACTGGTGATAGTAAATGAACTGCTGTTGGAAGAATATCTGTATTCGGTGGTGCCAAGCGAAATGCCTGCTGTCTATCCGTTGGAGGCGTTAAAGGCGCAGGCAGTCTGTGCCAGAACCTATGCATACCGGAATATGGTGCATTCAGGAGTTGCGGCCTTTGGCTCCCACGTGGATGACAGTGCTGGCTATCAGGTGTATAACAATATTGCAGAGAATGCACAGACGACGAAGGCGGTCAGGGAAACGGCAGGACAGCTGCTGTATTACGGGGAGGAATTGTGCGGGTCATATTATTATTCCACTTCCTGCGGGTTTGGGACGGATGCGGGGGTATGGAAGTCGGACAGTGCAGAGGATACTTCCTATCTGCAGGCAAAACGTATCGGAGAAGAGACGGAAGGGTATGACGGTGAAAGCCTGAAGGAAGAGGAAACCTTCGAAGAATTTATTACGCAGTCCCATTCCTCGGATTACGAGAGCGGGGAAGCGTGGTACCGCTGGGAGTATGAGACGGCGGAACTGGATACGAAGGAACTGCTGGAAGATATTCGCAAACGGTACGAAGCCAATCCCAGGCTGGTGCTGACGAAAAACCGGGATGGAGAATTTGAAAGCAGGGAAATCGGGAATTTGGGAGAGGTTATGGATATCTACATAGCCGGAAGGGGCGGCGGCGGTGTGGCCGACGAACTGGTGATAGAAGGGACGAGAGGCACCTATAAGATTATATCGGAACATAATATCCGTTATGTTTTAAGCAACGGAGAAGGGAAGGTCGTGAGACAGGACGGCAGCAAGGCGGCTTCTTCCAGTCTGCTTCCCAGCGGATACTTTACGATTATGACTGGTAAAGAGGAGGATATTGTGGTAGGATATAGATTAGCCGGCGGCGGCTACGGGCATGGAGTGGGAATGTCCCAGAACGGCGCAAAAGAGATGGCAAAGAAAGGATTTACCTCAGAAGACATACTGACCTTTTTTTATGATTCCTGTGAAGTAAGGGATGTGTACTGATGGGAAAATAGTAGGAATATGTTAAAAAAAATATTTTATATCGGAAAAGATTTCCAAATGCATATGAACCGGAAGAATATCAGCGCATTTGCGGCAAGCACGGCATTTTTCCTCTTTGTATCATTGATACCGATACTGGTGCTGTTATGCGCCATTATTCCGTATACAACGCTGACGAAAGCAAACCTGATGACGTTTCTGACGGATATTACGCCGGATATGGTGGATTCCCTTGTCATATCCATTATCGAGGATGTGTATGCGAAATCGGCAGGCGTCATTTCCATTGCGGCGATCACGATTCTCTGGTCAGCGTCCAAGGGGATGCTGGCTTTGATACGGGGTATGAACGAGATCAACGACGTGGAGGAGAACCGTAATTATTTTGTGCTGCGGGGTATTGCTTCTTTTTATACGATCATGCTGCTTGTGGTGATACTGCTTTCCCTGATCGTTATGGTATTCGGCAATGCGCTGGTGAACGGAATCATCCGCACGATTCCGCAGACGGAACCCTTTTTTGATTTTCTTCTGCATTTCCGTCTGCTGTTTTCGCTGCTGGTGATGATCGGCGGATTTTCCATGATGTATGCTTACATACCGAACAAGAAACTGAAATTTATGTACCAGATACCCGGCGCTGTTTTTTCGGCGGTGCTTTGGAATATATTTTCCTGGGCGTTTTCCGTCTATGTGGGAAATGTCAATGATTTCAGCACCTACGGGAACCTGGCGACCATTGTGATCATTATGATCTGGATGTATATGTGTATTTATATTATTTTGATCGGTGCTTACCTGAACCGCTATTTTGAACCGGTATATCAGTATTTTGACTTGTACCGCAAGGCGAAAAAGGCGCGCGCGTTTTCGGCCCGTAAATGACGCGGAAGCTATTTCATTCCGTTACGGATGATTTCGGCCATCTGCAGGAAATTTTCTGATTTGAGGAGTGCAAGCCCCTGTGCCTCATCTCCCAGAACCACGAGCTGGTCTCCGGTTTTTATCGAGAAAAGTTTCCGTGCTTTTGCAGGAATTACAATCTGGCCTTTATCACCGACCGTAGTGACGCCGAAGATATGTTTTCCTTTTGGCGGAAGGGGAAGGTCATAATTTTCAGCCGGTTCATAACTGGCTAAATCATCCAGGGATACGTCGAATATTTTTGCAAGCATACTGCACTTTTCAAGGTCGGGGAGGGTTTCGCCGGCCTCCCATTTTGCCAGGGCCTGGCGCGTGACGCCGACTTTTTCGGCAAGCGTCTCCTGTGTCATCTGATGTAATTTTCTTAAAGTTACGAGATTATCCTTGAACATGGCGGGAGGTCTCCTTATTTTTGGTTTTATGTTTTCGGATTCCCAGCACGCACCAGCGTAAGAACGGAATCCTCGACAGAATTTCATAAAGTAACAGTGCCCCTGCAAATCCGGCAGCGCCTGTCAGAAGATAGATACATACCGGAGGAAGGCCGCTGTTTTCTTTGAGCAGCATTCCGCATACGGAAACCGGAAGATAATGGAAGATATAGAGTCCCCAGCTTTTCCGGTTCATGTAATCCGCAAACGGACTGGTCCGGTTTCCGCAGCGTTTCATAAGCCCTGATACGGCAAGGCAGGATGTCCACAGGAATGCGGCGGATAACGGGCTGTTCACGACAGGGCTGACTGCGTAATTCTGCCCGAAACAGACGGCTGTATATACGACTGCCAAAACGGCGGCGGCACATCCGAAGAACGGGCAGCACCGGGACAGGGTATCCGTTACTTTTTCCTGTGAAAAAATATAGTATCCGAGGAAGAAGGTAAAGCCGTAAACGCCGAACCGGTATACCGCAATGACCGGTGTATTGAATATCTGTGCACTGCCCCAAACCGCAATTCCCAGTACGGCAAGCGTGAGGGGAGAATAGGAGAACTTTTCGCAAAAGGCGGAAAGCTTTCCTTTTTCCAGTTTCCGGACCAGTACCAGCAGCATGGAAAAAATCCAAAGCATCTGGATAAACCACAGAACGCCCGTGCCGGAAACGCACATGATCAAATAAAGGACAGGCTTGGGGACATTGTCCGGAATCGTCTTGAAGGCTCCGCTTAAACGCATATTGACATATCCCTGTATCCAATGGAAGACAAGCAGACCGATGGTTGACGGTACAAGCAGTTTCCGTGTCCTTTCACGCATAAATTCAAGGTTTCCGTATTTTGCGAGAGAGTACCGGGCGCTGATCCCGGATGCGATGAAAAGGAGTGTCATAAACCACGGATACAGAAGATACTGGATGGCATCCTGATACTGTACTTCATGAAAAGGGCCGGCAACTCCGGCAGTGACGATACCGTTGAACATGTAAATGACATGGTAGATGACCACAAGTACAACCGTTGTATGGCGGATGTTGTCGATGTAATATTTTCTCATAGATTCCCTCATTTCTGTGCTGCTTTGGCAAAAACATAAATGGTCTCCGTATCTGCGGATGCAGACGCAGATACGGGGTGAAAGGCTGGAAAATCTTTCACTCCTTTACCACCTTTGCAATTATTTATAACATAATTATAGAGGGGGATCTGGCGTGTGTCTACCAAAGGAAGATAACATTTTGGGGATTGGTTTGTCAGGATAAGTTGCGGGAGGCAGGGGGTCGGATGAGCGGACGTGCCGGCGGACGCTGAAACGAATTGCGCAGCGGGGCTTTTATGTTCCAAACAGATCAGCATGGCTTCCGGTTGCGGTAGCTGAGAGGATAAGGGTATTTTCATGGATCTGGTACATGAGCAGCCAGTCAGGTTCTATATGATACTCTCTAAAACCCTGCAAATTACCGGTTAACGGATGATCCCTATATTGGACAGGCAGGGGGATACCGGCTGCAAGTAAGGAGAGAATATGAATAAGCTTTTTCATATCCTTTCCTCTTTTTTGCATCAGCCGGGCGTCTTTTTTCATACGATTTGTGTAAACTATTTTATACATAAGTTAATCCTCAAGCATGGATGCAACCGCATCTTCCGCATTATCAAACGGACCGTGAAGATTTCGCTGAAACCTGCTGTCAAAAACCGCTTCTTCAAGCGAGTAGGAAATCTTTTTATGCTGTACGGAGAATGGGATTCCGGCATTTTCAATAGATGCATTTAGAAAAATGCGTATTGCTGTTGATGTGTCCAGTCCCAAACTGGAAAAAAGTGCATCTGCCTGTTTTTTTAGCATGTCATCGATACGAATCTGTAGTGTGGCCATATTGTACCTCCATTGATTTTGTAATATGATTGTAGCATATAAGCAATATATATGCAATGCCGGTTTAGTTCCGCCTTTTGCATTTGATTCATATAAACAGCGCCCGCAGGATATCCTGTTTTTGCAGTCAGGTTTCCGCCGCAAAATGCAGGGACAGCATCGGGAGCAGACCAAAGCGGCAGATAAAACCGAAAATTGATTTCCGCTGGGAATTCCGTTGGAATGAAAAAAACAGGCTTGACAAGCGCTGAAATATCTACTACAATGGGAAAAAGTTAAAGGTAAAAGATGAATACAAGCTGTGAAGGTGTCGTGCATAAGAGCCAGATGTTATGCAGCCAGAATCACATTTTCTGCCAGAGAGGGGAATCCACCGGCTGAAAGTTTCCCTGAGTTCAAATGTGGTTTGAAATTCCCACCGGAGCTTCCTGTAAGAACGTCTTTCGTATCGGAACAAATGTCTGGATGTCCGAAAGGGCATGGAGGGGCTGGAAGATGCGGACGGATCAGTAGTGCAGGACGTCGGCATACGTTACATGCAAGAGCTGTCCGCCTTTGGGATATGGTATCCGCAGGCGGGAAGAAGGGTGGTACCGCGGAGATTTCGTCCCTGACATTATGAAAAGTAGTGTCAGGGTTTTTTTGTGCACTGATCCGTGCAGGTTTGCAGGGCATTAAAAAGAAAAGAGAATAATAAGGAAGGAAGAAAAGATGAAAGAGAAATTGGAACAGATTAAGGCAGAAGCATTAAAGCAGATCGAGTCAAGCGATGCACTGGATAAATTGAATGAAATCCGTGTCAGTTACCTTGGGAAAAAGGGAGAACTGACTGCCGTGCTGAAGGGGCTGAAGGATGTGGCGCCGGAAGAACGGCCGAAGGTGGGGCAGCTGGTGAATGAGACAAGAGAGGAAATCGAGAAAGTGCTGGAGGCTTCCAAAAAGAAAATGGAGCGTGCGCTGCGGGAAGCGAAGATGAAAGCGGAAGTAATCGACGTGACCCTTCCGGCAAAAAAGAATCATGTAGGACACCGCCATCCCAATACCATTGCTTTGGAGGAAGTAGAGCGTATTTTCATCGGCATGGGGTATGAAGTGGTGGAAGGACCGGAAGTGGAAAAGGACTATTATAATTTTGAAGCTTTGAACATCCCGGACGGGCATCCGGCAAAGGATGAACAGGATACATTCTATATCAGCGGGGATATACTGCTGCGGACGCAGACTTCCTCGGTACAGGTACACGAAATGGAAAAAGGACATATCCCCATCCGCATGATAGCTCCGGGAAGGGTGTTCCGTTCCGACGAGGTGGATGCTACCCATTCCCCTTCTTTCCATCAGATTGAGGGGCTGGTGATCGATAAGCATATTACATTTGCCGATTTAAAAGGGACGCTGGCGGAGTTTGCAAAAGAACTGTTTGGGGAAAAGACGAAAGTAAAATTCAGACCCCACCATTTCCCGTTCACGGAACCCAGTGCGGAAATGGATGTTTCCTGCTTTAAATGCGGGGGAAGCGGCTGCCGTTTCTGTAAGGGAAGCGGCTGGATAGAAATACTTGGCTGCGGCATGGTGCATCCCCATGTGCTGGAGATGAGCGGCATCAATCCGGAGGAATATACGGGATTTGCCTTCGGTGTGGGTCTGGAGAGAATCGCACTTTTGAAATATGAGATTGATGATATGCGCCTGCTCTATGAGAACGATATCCGGTTTTTGAAGCAGTTTTAAGAAGTCCGGATGAGCGGTCCGGAAGGTTGAACAGAATGGCTGAAAGAAAAGAAATCAATTGGTAAAATTTGGAAAGGACTGAGGAATAGAGATGAATACAGCATTATCATGGATTAAGGCATATGTACCGGAGCTTGCATGCACCGATCAGGAGTATTGTGACGCAATGACGCTTTCGGGAACGAAGGTAGAGGGTTATGAAAGATTGGATAAGAATCTGGATAAAATAGTGGTAGGACAGATTCAAAAAATTGAAAAGCATCCCGATGCGGATAAGCTGATCGTCTGTCAGGTGAATATAGGAAACGAAGAGATTCAGATTGTTACAGGCGCACCGAACGTAAAAGAAGGAGATAAGGTGCCGGTCGTTTTGGACGGGGGCAGGGTGGCAGGCGGCCACGACGGCGGTCCGCTGCCGGAAAACGGAATCGTGATCAAGGCCGGAAAACTGCGCGGCGTTCCTTCGAACGGAATGATGTGTTCCATTGAAGAGCTGGGAAGTTCCAAAGAGATGTATCCGGAAGCGCCGGAAAACGGAATTTATATTTTCGGTGAAGATGCGCAGGTGGGAAGCGATGCGGTGGAAGCGCTGGGGCTGCGGGATACCGTATTCGAATATGAGATTACTTCCAACCGTGTAGACTGTTACAGCGTGCTCGGTATTGCAAGGGAAGCAGCGGCCACATTCCGCAAGCCTTTCGTGGCGCCGGAAGTGGCAGTAAAGGAAAACGGAGAAAGAGTGGAGGATTATATTTCCGTGGAAGTACAGGATGCGGATTTATGTCCCAGATATACGGCAAGGGTCTGCACCAATATTAAAATCGGGCCTTCCCCGAAATGGATGCAGAGACGTCTGGCAGCCAGCGGCATCCGGCCGATCAACAATCTGGTGGATATCACAAACTATGTGATGGAAGAATACGGCCAGCCCATGCATGCGTTTGACCTGGATACCATTGCCGGACATAAAATAGTGGTAAAAAGGGCAAAGGACGGGGATGAATTCCAGACTTTGGACGGACAGGTCCGAAAGCTGGACGGTGATATACTGATGATCTGCGATGCGGAGAAGGAAATCGGCATTGCCGGAATCATGGGCGGGGAAAATTCCAAGATTACGGACAGCGTAAAAACGGTATTGTTTGAAGCGGCTACTTTTAACGGCACCAACATCCGTAAATCCGCCAGGAGAATCGGCCTGCGCACCGATGCTTCCGGAAAGTTTGAAAAGGGTCTGGACCCTCACAATGCGCAGGCAGCCATCAACCGTGCCTGTCAGCTGATTCAGGAACTGGGCTGCGGCGATGTGGTAGGAGGTATTGTGGACGTCTGCGCACCCATGAAAGAGAATACGAAGATTCCGTTTGATGCCGCTGCCATCAATAAGCTGCTGGGTACGGATATTTCCAAAGAAGACATGTTAGCCATTTTTGAACGGATCGAGTTAAAATATGACGAGGCGGCGCAGATGCTGGAGATTCCCTCCTTCCGTCAGGATCTGCTGGGGCAGGCGGACATTGCAGAGGAAGTAGCGAGATTTTACGGATATGACAAGATACCGGTATCCCTGCCAAACGGGGAGGCCACCACGGGCAGACTGCCCTTTAAATTAAGGGTGGAGCAGAAAGCAAGGGATATCGCGGAATACTGCGGATTTTCACAGGGAATGTGCTATTCGTTTGAAAGCCCGAAAGTATTTGACAAACTGCTTCTGCCGGAAGACAGTGAAGTAAGGAAAGCGATCACCATCGCAAATCCTTTGGGAGAGGATTTCTCCATTATGCGGACGGTTTCGCTGAACGGTATGCTCACCAGCCTTGCGACCAATTATAATAGAAGAAACAAGGATGTGCGTCTGTATGAACTGGGCAATATTTACGTGCCGAAGGCCCTGCCGCTGACGGAACTGCCGGATGAGAGAATGCAGTTTACGCTGGGTATGTACGGCGAGGGAGATTTTTATGTGCTGAAAGGTGTGGTAGAAGAATTTTTCGACTGCATCGGCATGAAGAAAAAAACGGTGTATGACCCGAATGCCGGTAAAGTATTTCTGCATCCCGGACGTCAGGCCAATATTGTTTACGAAGGAACCGTGATAGGTTATCTGGGTGAAGTGCATCCGGAAGTGTGCGACAATTATAATATCGGGACGAAGGCTTATATTGCCGTGCTGGATATGCCGGAGGTAGTGCCTTTTGCAACGTTCGACCGGAAATATGAGGGTATCGCCAAATATCCCGCCGTTTCCCGGGATATCAGTATGGTAGTGCCGAAAGCGGTGCTGGCGGGGCAGATAGAAGCCATGATCGAACAGCGGGGCGGCAAAATACTGGAAAGCTACCAGTTGTTTGATATTTATGAAGGAGCGCAGATTCAGGAAGGATTTAAATCCGTGGCATATTCCATTACGTTCCGTGCAAAAGACAGGACGCTGGAGGAAAATGATATTACGGCAGCCATGAAGAAGATTCTGAACGGGTTAGAGAGCATGGGAATTGAACTGCGCCAGTAACGACAGTGGAATGGCCGGCGGATGAACTGGCAGAAACCGGACTGGAATGGAGAGAAAATTTGTGCCTGTGGTTTAAAAACACAGGTTACGGAAGGGTAAAAGGATGGATATGGAAAGAAAAAATGTATGGACGACTTACGATGAAAAGCAGTTAAAGGAATTGGAAAGCCACGCGAAGGAATATATGGCTTTCCTGAATGCGGGGAAAACGGAGAGGGAATGCATTGACGAAATTGTCAACCGGATTGAAAAAGAGGGATATCAGGAGCTGCAGGCGCTGATCAAAGATAAGAAATCACTGAAAACAGGGGCTAAGGTATATGCCGTGTGGATGAACAAATCCATCGTGATGTTCCAAATCGGGAAGAAGCCCATGGAGGAAGGCATGAATATTTTGGGCGCCCACATTGATTCCCCCAGACTGGATATCAAGCAGAATCCGCTGTATGAGGACGGGGGCTTTGCGTATCTGGATACACATTATTACGGAGGAGTGAAGAAATACCAGTGGGTGACGATTCCCCTTGCCATTCACGGCGTGGTGGTAAAAAAAGACGGAACAACCGTGGAAGTGAACATCGGCGAAGAGGACGACGATCCGGTCTTCTTTATTTCGGATCTGCTCATTCATCTTGCGGCGGAGCAGCTGGAGAAGAAGGCGGCAAAGGTCATCGAAGGGGAAGCGCTGGACATTATAATCGGCAGCAAGCCGCTCGTGATCGACAAAAATAAAAATGATAAGGACAAAAGCGAGAAAAAGGACAAAGAGGGAAAGAAGAATAAAGAAGCTGCCAAGGAAGCCGTGAAAAAAGGCGTGCTTTCGATCTTAAAGGAAAGCTACGGGATAGAGGAAGAAGACTTTATCTCTGCAGAGCTGGAAGTGGTGCCTGCAGGCAGGGCAAGGGAGGCAGGGTTTGACCGGAGCATGATCCTTGCCTATGGGCAGGACGACAGGGTTTGTGCGTTTTCTTCCCTGAAGGCAATGCTGGAAGTGAAAAATACAGAGCGGACGGCGTGCTGCATTTTAGTGGACAAAGAGGAAATCGGCAGCGTGGGAGCTACCGGAATGGAATCCCGTTTCTTTGAAAATACGGTGGCGGAGGTCATGAACCTGGCCGGAGAATACAGTGAACTGAATGTAAGGAGATGTCTGGCAGCTTCCTGTATGCTCTCTTCGGATGTGAGCAGCGCTTTCGACCCTTCTTTTGCCTCCAGCTTCGATAAGAAGAACGTGGCATTTCTGGGTAACGGCATGGTATTCAACAAGTTTACGGGAGCGAGGGGAAAGAGCGGCTCCAACGATGCCAATGCAGAGTATTTGGGGCATATCCGTGCTATTTTTGATAAAGAAAGCGTACATTTCCAGACTGCGGAGCTGGGAAAAGTGGATTTAGGCGGCGGCGGGACCATCGCTTATATTCTTGCACTGTATGGAATGAATGTGATAGACAGCGGCGTTGCCGTGCTGAATATGCACGCACCGTGGGAAGCGACCAGTAAGGCGGATGTGTATGAGGCGAAACGAGGGTATGTGGCATTTCTGGAGAATGCTTCTTTGTAGGATTTTAGGTGAAATATGGAAGAACGTCAGGAATTAAAGAAATCCGATTTTTATTTTGATCTGCCGCCGGAACTCATTGCGCAGGATCCTTTGGCTGACCGCTCGGCTTCCAGGCTTTTGACGCTTGATCGGGAGACGGGGGAAGTACGGCATCAGGTGTTTTGGGAAATCGCGGACTTTCTGTCGGAGGGCGACTGCCTGGTTTTAAATAACACGAAAGTGATTCCGGCAAGACTCCTGGGGCAGAAGGAAGATACCGGAGCGGCCATTGAAGTACTGCTTTTGAAGCGGCTGGAGCAGGATACATGGGAAACTTTGGTAAAACCCGGAAAAAAGGCAAAGCCGGGTACGGTAATCAAATTTGGGGACGGTATTTTAAGGGGAGAAGTTTTGGAAGTGCTGGAAGAGGGAAACCGCAGAATACGGTTTTCCTATGAAGGCATTTTTGAGGAAGTGCTGGACCGGCTGGGTGAAATGCCCCTGCCGCCTTATATCACGCATAAGCTGGAGGATAAGAATCGTTATCAGACTGTGTATGCGAAGTATGAGGGGTCGGCGGCGGCGCCCACCGCAGGGCTTCATTTTACGAAAGAACTGTTGGAACAGATAGAGGCAAAGGGCGTGGAAACCGCTTATGTTACCCTTCATGTGGGACTGGGGACATTCCGTCCGGTGAAAGCCGAATATCTCACGGAGCATCATATGCATTCGGAATACTATGAGATCGGCGAAGAGGCGGCGGAGAAAATCAACCGGGCAAAACAAAGGAATAAACGGGTCATCTGTGTGGGAACCACAAGCTGCCGGACCGTGGAAAGTGCGGCGGATGAAAGCGGAATGGTAAAGGCCGGATGCGGAAATACGGAGATTTTCATTTATCCGGGATATCGGTTTAAAGTGCTGGATGCACTGATAACCAATTTCCATCTGCCGGAGTCTACACTGGTGATGCTGGTATCCGCACTGGCCGGCCGTGAGAATGTTCTGGCGGCTTATCAGGAGGCGATTGAGGCAGGATACCGTTTTTTTAGTTTTGGGGATGCGATGCTCATTCAATAAAAACTGTTATTGCATATTTGTGAACAGAACAAAAGAGGTTTGAAACAGAAAAATTTCAAATCTCTTTTATTGACATTTGAGAGTTTATAGGCTGTCATACAGTCAAAGGAGATAACACAGTGTACGAGGTTCATTTTTATCAGATAAAGACCAGAAAGGAAAAGCATATATCGCAAAGGGAATTGGAGAATATGACAGGCGTTAAGCAGTCTGTGATTGCAAGAATGGAAAGCGGATTGCTGCTGACTCATATGTAAAAGGATATAAGAGTCTCAGTGATTTAAAGGAGGATTTGGATGAAGTATGATCTACCGTGTTGGTATGCATTCGGAACTGCTTAAAAAAGGAAGGCGCAGATATGATATACTTTTTATTTCTATGATGTTTATCATAAATTCCTTTACAAAAAACGATTCATGGTATATTATTATAATGATGTATTAATTCCGAAAGGTAAAGTACTGCTCATATATTATGATAAATTACTATTGCAGGGGGTTCGTGTTATGGGTGCAGAAGAAAAAAGGGGTTCTAGGAGAATGGATTTGGAATCGCGTCTGATTATAAAGCGAATTGATAATGGTATGGAAGACTATATCAAGATTGGTACACAGGATATATCCAAGACGGGATGCGGCTTCGTAAGTAAAGAGAATCTGGAACTGGACACGGTTTACGAATCGCATATAACAATTTGGACGAAGGAAGTGATCCATGTTCTGTTAAAGATCGTGCGGAAAGTGGAGCAGGAAGACGGATTCCTGTATGGGGCTATTTTTATGGGATTGTCCGAAGTGGATGCTTTCCGGATTGAAGTGTATGATATGATGGATCAGGAGAACCGCAAGCAGGAAGGCGAGGACGGCGTTTCTTAAATCAAGACAGAATAGAAATAAATCCGAACATACATAAAAAGACCTGCGGTTTCAGGATAACGGCAACAGGTCTTTTTTTCTGTATGTGTCAGCGGCTGGTTTTAAGATATTTCAATTTCCGCATAATTTCCTTAAGTCGTCATAGAAATCCGGATAGCTGATGGCTACGCATTTACTGTCCGTGATCTCCGTTTCTCCTTCTGCGATCAGTGAGGCTACCGCGAAGCTCATGGCAATCCGGTGGTCATCGTGGGCATGAATGACGGCTCCGTGCAGCAGCCGGTCGGAAGGGTGATGGCCCCGGATTATCATGCCATCCTCCGTTCCGGTGATGTCACAGCCCATGGCGGAAAGGTTTTCTACCATTACGTCTATGCGGTTGGATTCTTTTACCCTGAGTTCTGCCGCATCTTTTATGATAGTGGCGCCTTCCGCCGCGGCGGCCATGACGGCGATGACGGGAAGTTCGTCAATGAGGGTCGGGATCATATCGCCCTCGATGACCGTTCCATGGAGCGGGCTGCATGTCACATGAAGGTCGGCCGTCGGTTCCCCTTCCTTATTTTCGTTCAAAAGGGTGATGTTTCCGCCCATGGCTTCTGCCACTTTCAGAATACCGTTTCTAGTAGGATTGATTCCCACATTACGGATCAGAATATCGGCTCCCGGAACGAGAAGGCCGGCGGCGATGAAGTAGGCGGCGGAGGAAATGTCTCCGGGTACGCGGATCTTCTGCCCCTGTAAGGCCGGACGCGGGAAGACCGTGGCAGTGGTGCCTTCTGTCCGTACATCTGCCCCGAAGGTGCGCAGCATCAGTTCCGAGTGATTGCGGCTGATGGCAAGTTCGGTAACGGAAGTAGGACTGTCCGCATACAATCCGGCAAGAAGAATGGCGGATTTGACCTGGGCGGATATGACCTTTGGGTAATAATGAATGCCCTTTAACGGCGCACCGGTTATTTTCAGAGGGGCGCAGTTGTTTCCACCCAGACTTTCAATATGGGCGCCCATCATGGAAAGCGGTTCAATGATCCGCAGCATGGGGCGCTTTTGGATGGAAGCATCGCCGGTAAGCGTGGTTTCGAACGGCTGCGCAGCCAAAATGCCGGAAAGCAGTCTGGTGGTGGTGCCGCTGTTTCCTGCATCAAGGATTCCGGCAGGAGCGGAAAGTCCGTCCAGCCCTTTGCCGTGGATCGTGATCAGGTCCGGGCGGTTTTCAATTTCGATTCCAAGGCGGCGGAAACAGTCGATCGTGGAAAGGCAGTCGGCCCCCTGCAGGAAATTGCTCACTTCTGTTTTTCCCTTCGAAAGGGCGCCGAACATAACGGCCCGGTGGGAGATGGATTTATCGCCGGGAATGGTGACTTCTCCCTTTAAATGGTTTGTTTTACGGAATTTCATAAAGGAATCCTCCTGTGTTTCTTTATTTTTTCTCATAAATACTATATCCGCGGCCTCTTAAGATATCTCTGGCGGTCCGGATGTCTTTTTCTTCATAAAATTCAATGCGAAGGGCACCTTCTTCCCGTTCCCTGTTGTGGACAATGCCGATGTTCTTGATACTGATGTTGTTCAGGGCAAGGATGGTGGCGATGGAAGCCAGGGCCCCTGTCTCGTCCGCAATGTCAATGGTGAGGGAATAGGATTTCTTAATGGGCCCGCTGGAGGTTTCCGCAAAGGAATCCCGGTAAGTCTGCGCCCCCTGGAAAAAGCCGTACAGGGACTGCGCGTCTTTTCTCTCCAGCTCCCCGCGGATATGTGTGAGGGAGCGGATATAATCATCCAAAAGCCGGAGAATGTTGTCCGTGTTGGTCAGGCAGATCTGCTGCCACATGCCGGGTGAGGAAGAGGCGATACGGGTAATGTCCTTAAAGCCTCCGGCTGCGATCATTTTCATGATGCCGTTTTCCGAATCGCTGTCTTTTACTAAATGCACAAGGGAAGAGGCGATAACATGGGGAAGGTGGCTGACGGCGGCGGTTACATAATCATGCCGGTCTGCGCTTAGCACGAGCGGAATGGCGCCCATGGCGCTGACCAGTTCCTCAAGGGCATGCAGTTTTTCCCCGGATACCTCATCCGTGGGAGTCAGTATGTAGTAGGCGTTTTCCAACAGCCGCGCTTTGGAATTGGCATATCCGTACCGTTCGCTGCCTGCCATGGGATGCCCGCCGATAAACCGAGAAGACAATCCCATGGCGGCAATATGTCTGTGGATGCCGCTTTTCACGCTTCCCACATCGGTCAGAAGACAGGAGGGGGACAGATGCTTTTTCAGGGCGGTCAGGTTTTCGTCGTTGCAGGAAACCGGAGCGCACAGAAAAATATAGTCGCAGGTGCGGAAGGATTCATCAATGGCATCCGTTACGGTATCCGCAATGTTTTCCGCCTGCGCCAGCAACAGCGTGTCCTTGTTGGTATCGTATGCGATCAGCTTTGTGTCCGGCAGGGCGCATCTCAGCGCTTTGGCAATCGAGCCGCCGATCAGTCCGAGCCCGATGAAGCCCACGGTCAGCGGGGCTTCGGCCTGTGCCGTGTCAGTAGATAATGCGATCATAAGGATCCTCCGTATTTGCGCCCGAACAGATCACACAGCGGTTTCAGTTCAAGAGTCAGCCGGTCGAACTTTTCAAAAGTCAGTGACTGGGGACCGTCCGAAAGGGCGCAGGCGGGATTGTTGTGCACTTCGATCATCAGACCGTCCGCACCGCAGGCAACGGCGGCTTTTGCCATCGGAGGCACATATTTGTATGCCCCGGTGGAGTGGGAGGGGTCTGCGATGACCGGCAGGTGGGTTCTTTCGCGGAGAACCGGGACAGCGCTTAAGTCCAGCGTGTTCCTTGTGGCAGTTTCATAGGTGCGGATTCCCCTTTCGCATAATACGACATTGGGATTGCCTTCCGCAATGATATATTCTGCCGCATTGAGCCATTCGTCGATGGTGGCGCACAGTCCCCGCTTTAACAGCACCGGAAGGCCGGAGCGTCCGGCTTCCTTTAAAAGGATGAAATTCTGCATATTGCGCGCGCCGATCTGAATCATATCCACATATTTTACCGCTTCTTCGATGGCTTCCTGACTGACGACTTCACAGATTGTGGCAAGCCCGTTTTCCTTACCGGCTTCCTGCATAAAACGCAGTCCTACCGCTTCCAGTCCCTGGAAAGAATAGGGAGAGGTTCTTGGCTTATATGCGCCGCCCCTTAAAATAGTGGCGCCGGATTTTTTTACCGCACGGGCAATGCACATAAGCTGTTCTTCCGTTTCCACGGCACATGGACCTGCCATGATCGTCAGGTTGTCCGGCCCGATGTGGGTGTTGCCCACCTGAACGGTGGTCGGTTCGGGGTGGAATTTTTTGTTGGCAAGCTTATAGGTTTCCGTGACGGGGACGATACGGTCCACATCCTTGAAGCTGACCAGGTTTTCCGTGGGAAGTTTTGTTTTGTCGCCCACGATGCCGATGATGGTGACTTCCTCTCCTTTGGAGAGATGGGTCTGAAGTCCGTGTTTTTCGATATAGGACAGCACCGAATCGACGCTTTGCGGTGCGGCATTTGGTTTCATTATGATGATCATAATCTGTACCTCGCTTCTGTGTGTTTCCTTTATTCATACCTGCTGCATGTAAGATCTGCTACATGCACAGTCACAGTATAACGCGTCAACGCGTGAAAGTCAATACTCTCAGCCGCTGCTACGCGGAAATCAATTTTCGGTTTCTAGCTGCCGCCATGCTGCCACGGTCTGCATCATTTTCTGCCATTCTTAAAAATTTAAAAAGAATGTGCAAATTGTTCAAATCCGCTTGTAAAATTCAGAAAGTTTTAGTAAAATAGACGCATGGGTTCTTGAAACTATTGCTGTTTACGCAGTAAAGCACTAGGCATAATACCCAAAAACAGCAGAAAGCGGAGGATTTGATATGAATGTTTATACAACTGACAAGATTAGAAATGTAGTTTTGCTCGGTCATGGAGGATGCGGGAAGACGAGTCTGGTAGAGGCGATGGCATATTTGTCGGGTATTACATCCAGAATGGGAAAAATATCCGACGGAAATACAGTGAGTGATTTCGGAAAAGAAGAACAGAAAAGACAGATTTCCATTTCCACGTCAGTCGTGCCGATTGAGTGGGAAGGCGTTAAGATAAATATTCTCGATACCCCCGGTTTCTTTGATTTTGTAGGAGAAGTGGAAGAAGCGGTGAGCGCTGCAGACGCTGCGATCATCGTCGTATCCGGCAAGGCCGGCATGGAAGTGGGGACGGAAAAGGCATGGGAACTCTGTGAGAAATATAAACTGCCCCGCTTTGTATTTGTAACGGATATGGACGTAGACAACGCTTCGTTCCGTCAGGTCGTGGAGGATATGACGGCTGCTTACGGAAAGAAAATGGCTCCGTTCCATCTGCCCATCAGGGAAAACGAGAAGTTCGTGGGATATGTCAATGTCGTTACCGAGACCGGACACAGATGGCAGGGAAAAGAAGTGGTAGATTGCGAAGTGCCGGAATACAGCAAGGCGAATCTGCAGTTGTGCAGGGATACGCTGTTAGAGGCGGTGGCGGAAACCAGCGAAGAATTCATGGAGCGGTACTTTGGCGGGGAGACCTTCTCCGAGGCGGAGATCCGGGCGGCGATGCGTACCAATGTCATCGACGGCACCATTGTTCCCATGACGATGGGATCCAGTCTGTTATGCCAGGGTATTTATACACTGCTGGACGATATCGTGAAATATATGCCCAGTCCGGAGAACAAGGAGATTGCGGGCATTAATCTGAAAACAAATGAAATTTTCCAGGCGAACTTTGATTTCGCGAAGGCAAAATCCGCCTATATCTTTAAGACCATTGTGGATCCGTTTATCGGGAAATATTCTCTGATAAAGGTATGCTCCGGCGTTCTGAAAGCGGATGATATGATCTTCAACAGTGATAAGGATGTGGAAGAGAAAGTGAGTAAGCTGTATATCCTGCAGGGAAGCAAGCCTTCCGAGATCAAGGAGCTCCATGCAGGAGATATCGGGGCGATCGCCAAGCTGACGGCGGCAAGGACAGGAGATACGCTGTCTACGAAAGCAACTACGATCAAATATGGAAAAACCGAGATTTCCACCCCTTATACTTATATGCGCTACCGGGCGAAGAACAAGGGTGATATTGATAAGATATCCCAGTCTCTTCAGAAGATGGCGCATGAAGACCAGACATTAAAGGTAGTGAATGATGCGGAGAACAGACAGACACTGCTTTACGGTATGGGTGACCTGCATTTGGATGTTATCGCAAGCAGGCTGAAGAATGAATATAAAGTGGAAGTGGAACTGACCCAGCCGAAAGTAGCGTTCCGTGAGACAATTAAGAAAAATTCCGATGTGGAATACAAATATAAAAAGCAGTCCGGCGGCCATGGACAATACGGCCATGTAAAGATGCGTTTTTCACCGCTCGGCGAGCTGGATAAAGCTTTTGAATTCGCGCAGGAGGTAGTAGGCGGTGCGGTTCCGAAGAACTTCTTCCCGGCAGTGGAGAAGGGACTTCAGGAGTCCGTTTTAAAAGGCCCCCTGGCGGCATATCCGGTAGTCGGCGTTAAAGCCGTTTTGTATGACGGTTCCTATCATCCGGTGGATTCTTCGGAAATGGCATTTAAGATGGCGACCATTCAGGCGTTTAAGAAGGGCTTTATGGATGCCCATCCGGTACTCTTAGAGCCGATCGCTTCCCTGAAAGTAACGGTGCCGGATGCTTATACGGGAGATGTCATGGGCGACCTGAATAAGAGAAGGGGCAGGGTGCTCGGCATGAATCCGGTCGGAGGCAAACAGGTGATAGAAGCGGATATCCCGATGACGGGGCTGTTCGGTTACTGTACGGACCTGCGTTCCATGACAGGCGGCAGGGGAACTTATTCCTATGAATTTGCACGGTATGAGCAGGCGCCGGGGGACGTACAGGAGAAAGAAGTGGCTGCAAGGGCGGCTAAGGTTGCGGAAGGCAGCGACGAGTAGTTTCAGCGGGAAAAACTATGATTTATATAGTTTTATCATATAAATTATATAGTTTTGCCATATAAATGAACTTTTTTAGAGGAAGGTAAGAAGACAGAATGCCGTGTTGGGGGATTTGGCATTCTGTTTTTCCGTGTACAGGTGCGTTTCCCGAAGCCCTGAACCGGGGGCTTCCGCTTTCACTTAACTAAGGAACTTTGCGGGGAGGCGGGAAGAAAATGATGCAAGTATGATGCAAATATGATGGCACTCTGATGCAGACAGGTGATATGGTATGAACAGGTGGGAGGAAGCCGGCTTTGGGAGGGAAAACCGTATGAAGTTTAGAAAACAGATGGGAATTGCCGTATTTGCGCTTTTGTTTGCTGTTTGCGGATCTGACGGCAGGGCGGAAGGGAAAGAGATTGTTTTTGAAGATGAAAGCATGATGCAACGGATCTGTCTTCAGCTTGGGAAAGAAGAAGACCGTCCTTTGTATGAGGAAGAACTGGAAGCGCGGAAGGGTGAGTTAGAGCTGACCGGAGTGGTCGGGGTTCACAGTGGAGAAGAACTGGATGTGTTACGGACTTATTTCCGGTTGGAAAATGTATACCAGTGGAATGTGGAATTTACGCCGGATCTGGAAGGCTGGACGGAAGAACAGCTGAAAGGGCTGGGGGATTTAAGGCAGACGGTACGGATCTGCAGCTCGGAAGGACATACAGTGCCGGCAAGTGTGCTGCCCTGTTTTACGGGAACGGAGGAATTGGAGTTTGAGGTGACGGATGTAACGGGACGGCTTCCGGAGGGGAAGGCGTTTCCGGATAATATCAGGCGTGTGTCCTTTCTTTCCCATGCGACCGCAAGATATACGAACCTGCTGGCATGTATGCAGGGATCCGGGGTAGAGGAGCTGGTGTGCTTCAAAGACAGCAGAGTAAAAGCCGGAACGATTTTCTGGCTGGATGAGGCAGCCGGATGTAAGGAACTGGAATATCTGGATGTGGGCGACAGCCGGATACGGGCGCTGGATGCGGAAAAGCTGGAAGGAATGAAGCTGCGGGAACTGGCGGGCGTGGTGGATCAAAGGACGGATCTGTCATTTGTAAATGTGCTTCCTGCCCTCGAAAAAGTGACGGGAGCCGTGGTGGATGAGAGGGATCTGGCGCCGTTGCTGGAAAAGGAGGAACTGGGGCTGCGGCTGCGCTTCTGTCAGGAAGTGGCGGACTTTGAAGAGAGTATTTATCCGGACGGCGGGGTGATCATCAATCCGGAATGGGATGCGTATTTTGACTGGAAGGAAGAAGAAGAGGAGGACGGGAATTTTCTTGCCATTTATCAGAGGTGTATGGATGAAGGGAGAAAGGTGGAATGCTTTTCCGTGCGGGCCCCGTACGAAAGGAAGGAGGAATACGGGCCTGCGATGTATAATGTCAGGACGTTTTTACGGGTGACAGATGGAGATGCGGTCACTTTACTGGCCCCGGAATGTATCGATTCGGAGCACAGGGTGTTTGGGGACTATCAGAGTGATCGCTTTCGGTTAATGGATATTAATTTTGACGGAGTGAAGGACATTGTCCTGGATCAGGGAAGCTTTGGGAATCAGGGAGCGCATTATGAGTATGGATGGATTTGGGACAAAATGCAGGGGGAATATGTTTTTTCGGAATCTTATGGGGGTATTATGAATCCCGGCGTGGACGGGGAACATAAGCTGGTGAGGAGCAGCTGGCGGAATTGGGCGGCTTCCCACAGCTGGGCGATCTTCAGGTATGAAAACGGTGAATTTGTATGCAAAAGCACGATGACGGAGGAACTGCTCCGGGGGGAAGGGCGGGAGGATGTACAGACGCCGGAGGGAGCGGAAGTATGGCAGTGGACCGAAGAAATATATGGGGATAACGGAGAAGTGGAGACGAAAAGTTTTACCGTGGCGGATGTGCCGGGGGAGAAAACGGAGTATCCGGAGGAATATTACAGGTTTTATGAGGAGGATAGTTATTGGGGCGGATGAAGGTGAGGGGCAACGCTCCAGCCACAGCATTTATGCTGTTGTGCAGGGATGCCGCTGCGGCCTGGAGAAAACTTTGCTTCTGCCTAAAAAATCCACCGGAATAAGTGCATGAAAACCGGCAAACAAAAAACATCAAAGCAAACCGGCAGGGGCATCCGCTCTCATCACCAGACAATTCAGTGGAGCTGCTATAAACTTTTTATGAACTTATGCTGATTTTCTTGCTATTATTTCGGCATGACGATATAATAGGCGTAAGAGTGGAAGCGGAAGTATTTTTTCGCGTGGCAGTCAACGAGGCGGATGAAGAATAAGTACGTGTGATCAGAATCAGGTGAATTAACGGAAAATGATGATAGAGGATTTACTGGCTAAAAGAAACATGACAAAATACCGGCTTGCGGTGGTGTCGGGGGTGCCGCATGCAACGCTGAATGATATCTGCAGCGGGAAAACCAGGCTGGAAAAGTGTTCGGAGAGTGTTTCAGTTTCCGACTTCTGCCGTAAAACTGAACGGCAGGAAAATAAATTATTATGATTTTTTGACGAAAGCTGAAAATGCAGACTGTAATAAGGAACTGTGGCAGACTGGGTATGGGGAAAATCCATCATTTCATAGAGGAAACCTTATATCAGCGAACTGCAGAAAGAGTTTTCAAACGGTATATCGGCGCAAGGGCATCTCTGATCCTTGCTCCGGCCCTGGAAATGATCCTTGCGGATACGATTGGAATTGGTTTTTTATGAAAAATATGGAAAAGTCAACAACCCCGCTGCAAACAACGGGGGTGTTGACCCTCGCGGCAGTCGCCAAATGCAAGCAGTCACTTGGCTCGTTGCTCACGGGAATAAATAGAACGGAGAGGAAACAGCAAATTATGAAAAAATGGATTCGGAATCTGGTGATTTTGTTACTGGCAGCTGCGGCAGCAGGCATTTATTATTATATTTCACTGCCTGCCATCAACGTTCATTCGGCAGGTTTCTGGTTTTTTATCATCACGGTCCTTGCGGTGGTCATCGTGGTGTACGGAATCAGGACAGCCAGCCGTGAATACGTGGAATCGGAGATATCGGAAAAGTTCGGCATTAAATTCAATACCTATGGACTGAAGGATAATAAGGTGATAAAGGCGCTGGGAATCCTGCTGCTGCTTGTGGTTGCGGTATATGCAGTGGGAAGCCTGCTTTCGTCGCCGATTATCAATGCAAAGAAGTATCAGGCGCTGCTGACGATAGAAGAGCGGGAATTTACGGAGGACATCAAGGAGGTGGATTACCGGACGATTCCGCTTTTGGATAAGGATTCGGCGGCTCTTTTGGGAAACCGGAAACTCGGCAGTCTGGTGGATATGGTATCCCAGTTCGAGGTGGCGAACGATTATACCCAGATTAATTATCAGGGCGTGCCGGTGCGTGTGGCGCCCCTGATGTATGCCAGTCCGATTAAGTGGCTGACCAATCAGAAGGAAGGGCTTCCGGCCTATATCCTTATCAATATGGCAACGCAGGATACGGAATGCGTGAAACTGGAGGAAGGATTCAAATATTCCAAATCGGAGTATTTTAACCGGAATTTGTACCGCCATCTGCGGTTCAGATTCCCTACCTATATTTTTGACGACCAGATTTTCTTTGAAATTGACGAAGAGGGAATTCCTTACTGGGTATGTCCGGTAAAGAAATTCAATATCGGCCTGTTTGGAGGACAGACAGTGGGAAGGGTAGTCCTTTGCAACGCCGTTACCGGAGAGTGTACCGATTATGCGGTGGAAGATGTGCCGCAGTGGGTTGATAAAGTATATTCGGCGGAACTGCTGATTCAGTTGTATGACTATTCGGGAATTTTAAAGAACGGATACTTTAACTCTGTTTTGGGACAGAAGGACTGCCTGCAGTCTACCAACGGTTACAATTATATTGCATTGGAAGACGATGTATGGGTATACACGGGCGTGACCAGCCTGAGCGGCGACCAATCCAATGTAGGATTCGTGCTGATGAATCAGAGAACGATGGAAACCAGGTACTATAAGGTGGAAGGCGCCATTGAGGACTCTGCCATGTCTTCGGCGGAAGGGCAGGTGCAGAATCTCGGATACCGCGCTACTTTCCCGCTGCTTTTGAATATTGCGGATGAACCTACCTATTTCATGGCGCTGAAGGATGCGTCCGGACTGGTAAAGAAATATGCCATGGTCAACGTGCAGAAATACCAGTGGGTGGCCATCGGGGATACCGTGCAGGAGTGTGAGGGTAATTATACGCAGCTGCTCAATACCAACGGTATTGTGTCTGAGAATGCACAGATGTATAAAGAGGCTTCCGGCAGGATAGTTTCCATGGTTC
Organism: uncultured Lachnospiraceae bacterium; assembly: GCA_910579935.1. GTDB lineage: Bacteria > Bacillota > Clostridia > Lachnospirales > Lachnospiraceae > Kineothrix. Next base: position 38,080 of record CAJTVQ010000022.1, on the reverse strand, counting down.
CGATCGTGCTGGAGGGAACGACCCATTATTATATCTGTCTGGAAAATAATGAGGATATTTTTGATCTGGATATGTCTGATCAGGATTTGATCGGCATTGTGAGATACCAGACGGGAGATATGGTGAAACTGAAGTATGCGGAAGGGTATGGACTGCATCCGGTCAGGGCGTTGGAATAGCAGGGGACGTCCGCCGGCAGGAAGAAACGGAACATGGATTTCCGGGAATAAAAATCCCTGGCAGGGTACTGATTTGTACCATTGCCAGGGATTTTTTGATAAACTGGTTATTCGGCATCCATTCGGCCGAATACCATCTCATAGCCGTCGTTTCCGTAATTCAGCGAACGGTTTACCCTGCTGATCGTGGCAGTGGAGGCTCCGGTCTTTTCGGCGATTTCCAGATATGTGTTGTGGTTCCGCAGCATGGAAGCTACCTCAAAACGTTGGGAAAGGGACAATATTTCATTGACCGTGCACAAATCTTCAAAGAAACTGTAGCATTCTTCTTTGTCTTTCAGACAAAGAACCGCTTCAAATAAATGGTCTACGGCGTTTGTCCGTATTTTTTTGTTCATATTCCCGATACCTCCGTATGCTTTTATGCGTTAAAACTTTACCGTTATGTATGATTTTATTTTAACATACTAAAGTCGTAAAGTAAAGATGTCCGTTGAATTCATTTAGCAGACTCTCTTCCTGTTTTTTCATAAAAAGGGTGAGGTCCGTATGTCCGCCGTCTTCGTGGAAGCTGAATTGGAAGCGGACGCTGCCTACGACGGAATCAATGATATGGACTTTGAGATAGAAGGTGTGGTCCGCAAGCCATGCGCCGCTGGCGGCGCAGTGAAAGCTGTAAACGGGGAAAGTGCCGGTAAGGAGTTTCCCGATGCCGAAAGGGAGGGAGTATTCTTTTCCGTTCAGTGTAAAGGACAGGATGCCGCTGTCGTCCGAAAGGGTCAGCTGCAGACTGGAAAATCCGGGAGGGTTTCCGGCGGCATGGAAGGTTTTGCCCGATACCAGATCCGTAACGGGAGAAGAAGCGCTTCCCTTTACCGGATCGATCTTTAAGCAGGACAGCTGTTTTAGGAGCATGGCGCAGTCTTCGTCCTGCGGGGGCAGGGGAGAATCCGATATGTATGGAAGGATTTCTTCGTAAAGCGCATCATATATTACCTGATTGCCGCCTCCGATGCCCTGGGTGTCGGCGGTCGTGACGCAGATGAGGTCATGGCCGGGAAGGAAGATGATCAGCTGGCCGCCCATGCCGTAACAGGTATATCCGTTTTTCTGGTTCCTCCAGAACTGATAGCCGTAGCCGCATGCTTCGCTCGGCAGCGGCGCGGTGACACAGGTGTCCGTGAGATGAGAGGTGGCTGTTTCGATGTAGGAGGCAGGTACCAGCTGCGCTTTGCCGATATTTCCTTTGTGTGCAATGAGATAGCCGAATTTCAGCAGATCCATGGAAGTTGCGACTAATCCGCTGCCTCCTAAAGAGACGCCGAAAGGGTCCGTCACCATATAGGAGGCGGCGGAAAATTCCAAAGGAGAGAGTTTTTCTTTCAGATAGTCTAACATGGGCATGCCGCTTAAGCGTTCCACGAGTGCACATAAGGTGTGCGCCGAAGAGGTGTCGTAGTGGAACAGCCGGCCGGCCGGGTGGGTGGGCGGCGTGGTGAAAAAACTTTCTACCCAGTCTTTTGTCATATCCAGTTTATAGGTGGTGGATGCATGGCAGGTGCGCATCATCAGCATATCCCGTATGGTCATGGAGGCGATCCATGGATGGACATCTTCCGGCGTTTTATCGGGGAAATGTTCCGTGATCCGGTCGGAGAGGGAAAGCTTTCCTTCTTCGGCGAGAAGCGCGACCGCAATGGAGGTAAAGCTTTTGCTGATGGAAAACATGCGGTGCAGGGTATCCGCCTGGCAGGGGGCGTAATAGCCCTCGGCGATCAGTCTGTCCCGGTGCAGCAGAAGGAAACTGTGCATGGGGATTTCGTGCGTCTCAAGACGGTGAAGGAAATGGGAGATGCATTTGCTGGGAATGCCTGTTTCTTCGGGAGTTGATCTTTCAAATCTGAACATAATGATACCTCGCTGTTTTTGTATTTTGCCGAATTTGTTCTTTGCATGAATTCTTTATAACGGATTTTTCCAATCTGCCGGTTAATGGCAGATTAAAATGGACAATATTTACAAGAATACAATCCGAAAAAAGAATTTTATAGTAATTATTGACAACTTAAAATTGAAAAAGGTAAAAGTTTTAAAAATATTGTATAATAAGTAAATAGAATCTGCAAGTGGATAACAGGATAGTAGGAGGCATAAGATGGCAGGGAGTATGAAAAAGAGCAAAGAAGGACAGGATAAGCAGACGGCTAAAAAAGCGAAAAGAGCGGAACAGCCGGTGCAGGCTGGGAAGATAAAGCGCATAAAAGAAGGTACGGAAGCGTCATCCCCGTCCGGCAGTAAGGACGGACCGGTAAAAGCCCCGTGGATGATTTTCGGAATCCGTAATAAAATAGTGGTCTGTTTTATGGTGCCCCTGCTTTTCATGATCGTGGTAGGGGTGTCCGCATACCGTAAATCGGCAGACGGTATGAGCGCTAAATTCCGGGAATCCACCGTCCAGACCATCGATATGGTGCGGGAATACATTGATATGGTCACTACTTTTATCGAAGCGGAAGGCATGAAATATGCATTTGATGCGGATGTTGGAAAATATCTGCAGGGGACTTTGGAAAGTGACCCGGCGGCTAAAATGGAAGTTGTGAATAATATCAAGGCGGATCTGATCTCTTCCAAGACTTCCAATCCCTTCATCTGCAACATACATGTCATTACAAAAGAAAACATCAGTATGCTGACAACGATGGAAGAAAACGGGGCAAAAGGCATTTATACGGAATACAGGGAGGCGGTTTCTTCGGGAGCGCGGGGGATCATCAAATGGATTGACAGTCATCCGCTGCTGGATACCGCATTGGAGATCAAAAATAAGGATAAGGATTATATTCTTTCTTATGAAATTTTGTCCAAATCCAGTAACGGCTGTATCGTGATCGATGTGAAGGAGTCGGAAATAAAAACATTTCTTGACCAGCTGGATCTGGGAGATGGCAGTATCATCGGCGTAGTGACCGAAAACGGAAGGGAAGTGCTTTCCGGCAATGTGGAAAACAGTACGGAAGCCGTATTTTCCGAACAGGATTTTTTCCGGGCCATTAGCGGGGACAACCTGAGCGGTTACGTGGAAGTGGCTTATAACGGGGAAGACAATCTGTTCATTTACAGCCGGAGCGGGAAAACCAATGTGACCGTGTGCGCGCTTGTACCGATGAAGGTGATCACCAGCCAGGCGGAAGAGATTAAAGTCATGACGATATGGCTGACGGCGCTGGCGTGCATCATCGTATTGATCATAGGAGTCAGCATCGTGGTTGGCATACAGAAAAACATGAAGCATATATCCGGAAAATTCGGCGAGGTGGCGAAAGGAGATCTGACCGTACAGGTCCGGGCGAAGGGGCGTGATGAATTCCAGACGCTGGCCGGGTCTGCGACCAATATGATTGTAAATACGAAAAAACTGGTGAACAAAGTAACCCATGCCACCGGGCAGCTGGAAGAATCCGCGTCGGAGGTGGAGCAGGTATCCGATGTCATAAACAAATACTCGGAGGAAATCACGCAGGCAATCAGCGACATCAACGAGGGTATCGGCAGACAGTCCGAACATGCACAGGAGTGCGTATACCGGACGGATGTGCTTTCCGAGGAGATAAAGGAGATCGGCAGATTCGTGGAGGAAGTGGAGACGCTGGTGGAGAAGACCGAGGGCATGATCAACGCGGGCATGGACATTGTGAAAGCGCTGGGGGACAGGACGGAAGAGTCCACCCGCATTACGTGTGAGGTAAGCGAAAACATCGAATCCCTGAAAAAAGAATCCGGGATCATTAATACGTTTGTGGAGACCATTACCGAGATCTCGGAGCAGACCAATCTGCTGTCCCTGAACGCATCGATCGAAGCGGCAAGGGCAGGAGAAGCCGGAAGGGGATTTGCAGTGGTGGCGGAAGAAATCCGCAAGCTGGCAGACGATTCCGCCAAAGCGGCAGGAGAAATCCGTATCAATGTAACGAATATCAGTACACAGACCATTGACAGTGTAAACAGTGCAAATCAGGCACAGTCCATCGCCATGCAGCAGGCGAAGGCAGTAGAGGAAGTGGTGAAGGTGTTCGGCGGTATGCAGCAGCAGATGAGCCTTTTGATCGAAGGACTGAAAGGAATCATGGAAAGCACGAGGAGGGCCGACGGGGAACGTAACGATGCGGTGCAGGCGGTGAAGAATATTTCCGGTATTATTGAAGAAACGGCGAACGGTGCGGAAGTGGTACGCGAGATTGCAGACCAGCTGCTGAAAAATGTGGAAGAACTGGACCGTACGGCAGATACGCTGGGGAATAACATGAAAGAATTGAAGGGGGAGATATCGGTATTTAAAATTTAACCATTGTCAGCAAAAGAGATGTAAGCACTTACACTGGCAAGATGTATAAGAAAGAATATGAATAATTGTGCATCTTTACGAAAAAAATAAAAATAAAAAAGATTATTCTTTACAAAATATACATTTATGTGTTATTATACAAATAAGATGTGAAAGGGCTTACATCTTAAAAATCAAAGTAACTAAAGTATAAGGAGGTCTATATGAAAAAGAAAGTAGTATCCTTGCTTTTGACGGCTACTATGGTAGCGTCACTGGCAGCATGTGGCGGCGGCGACTCAGCAGCAGAGACACCGGCGGCAGACAGCAACAGTAACACGGCAGCAGAAGCTCCCGCAGACAATACGGAAGCTTCCACAGGAGATTCAGCAGCAGAAGCTCCTGCAGAAACAGGTTCATACCAGCTTGACACATTGACCGTTGTGGTAAACGGTACAGTTACAGCAAGTGTTGACAATGGTCAGGCAGATTTTGAAGCACAGTGGGAAGCGGCGGTTAGTGAGAAACTCGGTCATCCGATCGACTTGGTGATTCAGCAGTTAGACCACTCCGGTTATACCGATGCGGTAGGACGTCTGTTTGCAGGCGGCGATTACCCGGATGCAATGATCATGAGTGCAGAAATGTTTAAGCAGTATGCACCGACAGGGCTTTTGTGGGATATGGCAGATGCCTATGAAAATGCAGAATTCCAGAGCAGAATGCTCCTTCCTTCCATCAATGAGAATTTGAAAGACAGCCAGGGAAGACTTTACGGTTTTGCTTCCGCTTATGGTAACGGATGTGTTACATATGTAAAGAAAGCATGGCTGGATGCGGTAGGACTTGATATCAACGATATTAAGACTTATGATGATTATTATAATATGCTTCTTAAGTTCCACAATGAAGATCCGGACGGAAACGGAACAAACGGTGATACATATGGTGTTGTAGCGGCAGGTTTCATGGGAAATGAAGCTCCTTACATCAACTATCTTCCGGAGTTCTGGCAGGATGCTTATCCGGCTATCACGCAGGATGCAAACGGCACATGGATCGACGGATTCCAGACGGACGCTACGAAAGCAGCCCTGTTAAGATTACAGCAGGCATACAAGGACGGCGCTATCGATCCTGAATCCCTTACGGCTTCTACAAAGATTGCCCGTGAGAAATGGTTCTCCAATGACCAGAAGGGTTCCGCAGGCGTGTTCACATACTGGGCTGGTACATGGTATCAATCGTTGACAGATTTCTTTATTAAGAACGAAGTGGATCCTGAACTGGTACAGCTTCCGCCTATCGCAGAAGTTGGCAAGTACTTAAATAGGGAAGCTCCTGTATGGGTTATCATTGATGACGGCGACGGCGACAATGCCCGTGAGCAGGCTATCTTCGATGCGTTGATCGAAACCATGATGGATGGCGATGTGGTTCAGACACTTTGGACCTATGGTGCGGAAGATGTGCACTGGTCTACAAAGGCTGAAACTTTCACAACCAATCCCGGAACGGACAGCGAAAAAGTTTATGAGTATGAAGAAGGTGTATTCCACTTAAAACCTTCACCGAATGACCCTAACACCGTATGGAAGAAGAACTACATTGATCCTGCATTGGTAGTATGTGAGCTTACTAACGGATATTCAGACACAACCGAACTTGCAGCAGCAGGTAATAAGTTCTTTACAGAGAACTGTGTAGATGCTCCTCCGGCTCCTTCATCCGAGACTTATACAAATGAGACAGGTACGATTTACGATGCCCAGCTTGCAGTTATTACGGAAGTAGTGGTAAACGGCGGTGATGTAGATGCGGCTATGGAAAATTATGTAGCTACAGTTGGAAGCATTATCGACCAGTGTTTAAGCGAAATGAATGCTGCACAGTAAAAAATAAAAATCAGAATCTGATCGGAACGTAAGATACGGATTCTTATGTGATAGCTGTCCTGCCACAGCAGGGCAGCTATTGTTAAATCAAAATCATTAAGAAACAATAAAGATTATAAAAAATATATAATCTATTGTTTCCTGACGGAAAAGACGGTAGTTTCGGCCGCCCTGTTATTCCGGCGGCAGAAAAGAATGGGGATAATGTATAAGGCATCAGAAAGGAAGAGAACGGTATGAAAAAAGATAAGCAGGTAGTAACGTCTACGGGCGTAGTAGTGCGCGAGAAGCCGTTGGGGTTGCGTATATGGAATAACCGGGGATATTATTTAATGTTTCTGCCGGTATTTATATTTGTTATCATCATGAATTACTGGCCGATGCTTGGTATCCGGTATGCATTTTATGATTATAAACCTGTCGGACAGCCGACCTGGGTTGGATTGGACCATTTTACAAAAATGTTTTCCACGGCAGCTTTTTGGACGTCGTTTAAGAATACATTGGAACTGAGTATCATGAAATTGATCATTACTACCTTTACGGCAGTAATCGTGTCGATTTTCCTGAATGAGATGGGAAATCTTTTTGCAAAGAAGACGTTACAGACAGTTATTTATCTGCCTCACTTTATGTCATGGGCGGTAGTTGCATCTATTTTCAGTTTGCTGCTTTCTCCTTCCAGTACAGGTATGGTAAACGGCTGGCTGAAAGATCTGGGCTTTATTGCGCAGGAACAGTCAGGCATTTACTTCCTGGCGGATTCCAAGTGGTGGAGACCGATTTTCTATGTAATTAACATTTGGAAAGAGACCGGCTGGGGAACCATTATATTCCTGGCAACACTTTCCGGAATTAATCCGGAATTATATGAGGCAGCGGATATCGACGGTGCATCCCGTATGCAGAAGATTCGTTATGTCACATTTCCGGCTTTGAGCAACACGATTATAACCGTGTTGATTCTGAATCTGGCAAAGGTTATGAATATGTTTGAATCGGTATTCGTCCTTTACAATAACGCAGTATACGATGTATCCGATGTTATTTCCACATATATTTACCGACAGACATTCGCTATCGCGCTGCCGAACTACGGTTACTCTACAGCGGTCGGTCTGTTCAAATCACTGGTTGGCGGTGCGCTGGTACTGATCTGTAATGAATTAAGCAAGAAGACCCGTGGCCGTGGTATTGTATAGGGAGGTAGGAAAATGAAGCCAAAAAAGAAAATAAGGACATTTGATCTGGTCAATTATATTGTATTTATCCTGATAGGGCTGCTTGTTCTGGTTCCTATCTGGAAGGTATTGGTAGACTCCCTGAATGCGGTAGGCGTATATCAGTTCCAGCTTTGGCCGAATAAGTTTACACTTGACGGTTACAGAACGATCATCGGGACACAGCAGTTGTATCAGCCTTTTGTGAATTCCGTCGTAACAACGGTTTTGGGAACGCTGCTTGGTTTGGTGCTTTCCACACTGGCCGGTTATGTGCTGGCGCAGGAAACTTTACCGGGACGTAATTTCTTTGCATTCGTATTGTTATTTACGATGATCTTCTCCGGCGGTATGATTCCTGAATATTTGGTTATGAAACAATTGCATTTGGTAAACAATATGTGGATTCTGGTGTTCAAGCATGGTGTGAATGTGTATAATTTCGTACTTATGAAGAACTTCTTTGAAGGAATTCCGGGAAGCCTTTATGAGGCGGCTAAGATTGACGGATGTACCCCGATGGGTATCTTTTTCAAGATCGTACTTCCGCTTTCCAAGGCGGCGCTGGCTTCCATCGGTCTGATGTTTGCCGTTACGGTATGGAATGATTATTCTACCGTTAAGATTTACATAACCGATCCGGATCAGGTTAACTTCCAGTATAAGCTGAGAAATATGATCATGGACGGCGATACGCCGATCACCGGGTATAAGGTTTCGCAGACGACGCTGTACAATGCAGGTATCATAGCGGCTATCCTGCCGTTCATGATATTGTATCCGTTCCTGCAGAAGTACTTTGTAAAAGGTGTAAATATCGGAGCCGTAAAAGAATAAGAAATAAGAACTGAAATGGCAGACAGAAATAAAAACATACAGACGGGGGAGAGAATATGGCAGCAGTTTTTTGGGCCGGTGACTCTACCGTACAGTATAATGACATTACGACTTTTCCGCAGACCGGCATTGGGCAGGTGTTCCACCTGTTCCTGAAGCCGGAAGTGGCAGTCGAGAATTATGCGAAGAACGGCAGGAGTACCAAGAGCTTTATTGATGAATCCAGATTATCGGTCATTTATGACCGCATTTCGGAAGGGGATTTTCTATTTATCCAGTTCGGGCACAACGATGAAAAGAAGGCGGACCCCGAACGGTATACGGAGCCTTTCGGAGCATACATGGAGAATCTGGAAAAATTCGTGAATGCAGCACGGGATAAGAAGGCCTGGCCGGTACTTATCACGCCGTTGGAACGAAGATGCTTTGTGGATGAACATCATTTGGGCGCCGGGGAACACGGCGACTATGTGGAAGCCGTAAAGCGGACTGCAGAAAAACTGAATGTACCTTATATCGATTTATATAGTATGAGCCGCGCGGAAATGGAAAAGGCGGGTGCAGAGAAGACGAAAGAATGGTATATGCATCTGCCGGAAGGAGTATATCCTTATCACATGGAAGGGCTTGAGGATAATACGCATCTGAAGTATCTGGGTGCGGTGGTATATGGTGGCTGTATAGCAAGAGGACTGAAAGAATTAGGCGGTATATACAGTGATTTATTAGTGGCTTGGGATTGATGTCCTGAGCCATTTTTATAAATAAGAAAAAAGAAGGCAGGTGCAGGATATGAAATTGCAGGAAGCGATGGAAAAGGGAAATCTGAAAGAAGTGAAGCGGCTTTTGGTGGAAAATCCTCCGGTGATCGATGAAAAGACGAAGGAGGGGATTCCTCTTTGTCTGTATGCGGCAAAGACGGGAAATCTTCTGCTGGTAAAGTATGTTGTGGAGTATTCCAGAGCCAGCATGAATACAGTGGACGAGGAGAACCGGACGATTCTCCATTATGCGGCAATGTCCGGTAATGTGGAGTTGAACCGGTATCTGGTGGAAAAGGTGGGAATGGATATCACCGCCGGAGACCGGAATCTGGTGACGCCTTATCAGATTGCGTGGGAAAACGGATATGCGGATTTACTGGCTTATTATGAAGAGCGGGTGGGTGCGGCCTATGAAGAGATGTATCATAATCCTATCCGTACGGGGATGTTTCCGGACCCTTCTATTGTCAGGGTAGGGGAGGATTATTACATGGTAAATTCGTCGTTTATCTTTTTTCCCTGTATTCCTGTTTCCCATTCCAGGGATTTGATACACTGGGAGATCATCGGCCATGCCATTACGAATCCCGAGTGGGCGGGATTGGAGGAACTGGAAGGTGGAAGAGGTTATTGGGCGCCGGATATTTCCTATGACAACGGCACATTCTATATTACGGCGACTTACCGGCTGAATGATACGGGAACGGTATACCGGAAGCAGATCGTGGTTTCTTCCGATAAGCCGGAAGGCCCTTACAGCGAACCGGCCATCATTGATGAGGATGGTATCGATCCTTCTATTTTTCATGAAGACGGCAGACATTATATGCTGTTAAACAGGGGAGCAAGGATTTTTGAACTGAGCAGCGATTGCAAAAAGCAGATTTCGGAAGCGCGCCTCTTGTACTACGGGCATCAGAAGCGGGCGCCGGAAGGACCCCATCTGTTAAAAAAGGACGGTTATTACTATCTCTTTCTTGCCGAGGGCGGTACAGGGCCGGGACACCGGATCAGTGTGGCGCGCAGCAGGGAATTGATGGGGGATTACGAGCCCTGTCCTTATAATCCGATCATGCGGCAGATGGATGAAAAGGCGGGCATTCAGCGGTGCGGGCATGGGAAACCGGTGTGCACGCAGAACGGGGAATGGTATATGGTTTATCTCTGCGGCAGGATGATCGGGGACGGGTACAGTATGCTCGGACGGGAGACGGCCCTGGACCCTGTCACATGGACGGCGGACGGGTGGCCCGTGGTAAACGGGTTAAAGGGGCCGAGCGTATTGCAGAAGAAACCGGACCTGCCGGAATGGACGGAGTGGAAAGAAGGGAATAGCGAGGGGGAAGCTGCACCCGGCACGACAGGCAAACAGCCGATGGAATGGGTAACGCCCAGGGCGCCGGAAACGGACGGCGTGTGTTTGCGGGAGGACGGTTCCTTCCGGATTAAGGGCAGCCGGTATCCGCTTGCGCAGGTGGAAGCAAGGAATATTCTGTTAAGGAGACAGACTTCGTTCCGTTTTGCGGCAAAGGCGCTTCTCCGGGTACCGGAACTGGAAGAGGGGCAGGAGGCAGGACTTACCTGTTATTATGACGAGAACACCTGGGTATGTTTCTTTATAGGCAGAGGGGAAACCGGTTATTTTGTTCAGGTGAAGGAACATATCGGAACGGAGGATATCTGCCATGAAGAAATCCCGCTGTCTGAAGCGGAGGATGCATTAACGGGGCAGGAACTGGAATTTCAGGTGGATACGGATTATCTGAAAAGGGTTTTCACGTTCCGGCTGCGGGGAAAGGAAACCAGGGCGGCGCAGCTGGAACATGTGTATTATCTCTGTGATGAGGGAATCCGTATGGGTAAACGCTTTACGGGAGCCATGACGGGAATGTATGCCTATGCCGGAGAGCGGGAGCTGTATGCGGAATTTGACGGTTTCACGTACAAAGAATTTACATAATGAGGTAAAAAACAGTTATGACGAAAAAAATAAACAGGGATCTGATCTTGAGCGGGAATATGGTACATGCGATTCTGTCCATTGCCATTCCTGTGGTGATCAACAGTTTTCTGCAGACGATGTATAATCTGACGGATACTTACTGGCTGGGAAAGCTGGGGACGGAGGAACTGGCTGCCATTAATCTGGTGACGCCGCTGCAGAATATCGTGGTGAATTTCGGCACCGGCATTACCGTGGCCGGCTCCGTGCTGATCGCCCAGTATATCGGTGCGAAGCAGGATGACGATGCAAGGAGTATGGCGAATCAGATTTTTGCCTGTGCCATGATCTTCTCCATTGTCTGTGCGGCAGGATGCTGCATTGCAACGCCTGCCATTGTGAGCTGGCTGGGAGCGGACGGGGTGACATGGGATTACAGTAAGACTTATATGCAGCTGGTGATACTGGATATGCCCTTTTTATATATGGTGAATATCTATGCGGCAATTAACCAGGCGCAGGGGGATACGGTGCGTCCCATGTTCTTAAATTTATTGGGAATTTCATTAAACATGGTATTGGATCCGCTGATGATGGTGGTATTTCGGCTGGGCGTGGCAGGCGCTGCCCTGGCGACCATTACGGCGAAAGCAGTGCCGGCAGTGATTGCGTTCATCCTGCTGCACAACCGGAATAAACTGGTGTATCTGAAACTTTCCGCGTTGAAATTCGAGAAGGAGAAATTAAGGAGTATTTTCGTGATCGGCCTGCCTACGGCAGTGGGGGGAAGCACTCTTCAGCTGGGATTTCTGCTGATGAGCAAGAATGTATTCAAATATGGGACACAGGCGATGGCGGCCTATGGTATAGGGAATAAGGTCAACGGACTCATTTCCCTGCCGTCTAACGGCATCGGTTCGGCAGTATCGACCATTGTCGGACAGAATGTGGGAGCGAAGCAGACGGAACGGGCAGAGCAGGGATATAAGCTGTCCATGAAGATCAGTATTGTTTTCCTGTTCATAGGCGGCATGATTCTGTCACGTATGCCGGTATCCACGGCAATCGTCCGTATTTTTTCCGAGGATGCGGAGGTGGTCCGGATGGCGGCTGATTTCCTGAGTATTATGGCATTCTGGTGTTTTACCAACGGAGTTTATAATTCCACCATCGGCCTGTTCCAGGGGAGCGGGCATACCGAAGTCACGATGCTGGTAGAAATGGCGCGTCTGTGGGTTTTCCGGTTTGCAACTTTGTTTTTGTGTGAGCAGCTTCTCCGGATGGGGGTTAGGAGCATATGGTATTCCGTCGTTGTCAGCAACGGGATATCGGCAGTCATACTTTATATAGTCTATAAAACAGGATACTGGAAAAAGAGCCGGATGAAGAATTGAGGAGGTGACAGGGAGAAAGAGAAGGGTTTTCCGGGAAGAAGGATTAAAAGAAATGGTTTCAGAGAGGATAAGGAGTGACAGATGAAAGCAGAAAAATTTATACGGGATTATTTGGAGGATTATGCCAGATTTAAGGATTATTGGAATTATGAGGACGGATGTGTGCTGACGGGTGCGGCGCAGATGTATGAGGCATCGGGAGAGGAAGACTATGCGGCTTTCGTGGAAGATTATTTCAAATATTTTATCATGGAAGACGGCAGCATCGCCCATGCCCACCAGAACCGGTTCAACATCGACAATATCAACAGCGGAAAAGCATTGTTTTTTGTGCATGAGCGGACGAAAGATGAGAAATACCGCAAGGCGATAGAAACAGTCATGAATCAGCTGCGGGAGCACCCAAGATGTGAGTGCGGGAACTTTTACCATAAGGAGATTTATCCGAAGCAGATTTGGCTGGACGGTCTGTATATGGCACAGCCTTTTTACATGGAATACGAAACGAAGTATGATAAAAAGGAACAATACAACGATATCATCCGTCAGTTTGAAAATGTGCAGAAGTATATGTACGATGCGGAAAAGGGCCTCTGCTATCATGGATATGACGAGGCGAAGACGCAGTTTTGGGCGGATAAGGAAACGGGATGTTCGGCCAGCTTCTGGTTAAGGAGTATGGGCTGGTATCTGATGGCGCTTGTGGATGTCATGGATAAGATGAGCGTGGAGATTTATGAGCAGTACAGGAAACTGGAGGATATTTACCGGCTGGTGCTGCGGGGGATCCTGAAGTATCAGGATAAGGAAAGCAGGCTGTTCTGGCAGGTGGTGGACAGGAGCGATGCAGAGGGGAACTATACGGAGACTTCGGGCAGCCTGATGGTGGCATATTCCATCCTGAAAGCGTGCCGGATGGGGATTCTGCTGAAGGAAAAATATGCATCCGCCGGAATGGAGATTTTGGAAAGTATTATGGAGAACCGGCTGAAGGAGAGGGAAGGAAAACTGCATCTGACCGGAATCTGCCATGCGGCAGGGCTGGGGCCGGCGGATAATCCGGTGCGGGACGGTTCGTTAGCTTATTATCTGTCCGAGAAAACAGGGGAAGACGACCCGAAGGCGGCAGGCGTCCTGATGATGGCCTATGCGCAGTATATTCAGCTTAAGAGGGAAATGGAACGGGACGGAGCGCTGTAAAGCGGCGGACCTGATACCAGACGGAACCGTACGGTACGGCAGACGGGAAGGATAGAAAAAGAAAGAATCGGATAAATGCGGAAAGGAATAGGAGAAGCGTAATGGATATAAAATTGATCATGAAATCGGCAAGAAGCGCTGTGATTGAAATTGCAGACGGGGGAACCTATCTGACAAAAGAGGCGTATAAGATTCTCTTGAACGGCGAACTGGTGAAAACGGCGGAAACGGTGATCACGTCTTTGTTCGGACTGAAGCCGGAGACGGAGTATGAGGTGACGGTGGAGAAAGAGGACGGTTCGGAAAAAGAGAGCCTGCATTTTACTACGGATTACGAATTTGTGACTTTAAATGTGCGGGAATTCGGCGCAAAAGGGGACGGGGTGCAGGACGATACCAAATATATACAGGCGGCAATCCTGGCCTGCCCGAAAAAAAGCCGGGTTTTGGTACCGAAAGGGATTTACCGGATTACCAGTCTTTTCTTAAAGAGCGATATCAATCTGGAGATTGCAAAGGGAGCGGAACTGAGGGCGGATACGGAGCGGTTTGCCTATCCGAAGCTTCCGGGCCTGATACAGAGTTATGATGAGAAGGATGAGTATAATTTAGGAAGCTGGGAAGGAAACCCGCTGCCCATGTTTGCGGGAATCATCACCGGAATTGATGTGGAACATGTACTGATCTACGGGGAAGGCGTGATAAACGGAAGCGGCTCAAGGGAAAACTGGTGGAAGAATCCCAAAGTGATGGTAGGAGCCTTCCGTCCGAGGATGTTTTTCATTAACCATTGCAGGAAGATTACGCTGCAGGGCGTGAAATTCTGCAACAGTCCTTCCTGGACGCTGCATCCATACTTCAGTGACGATTTGAAATTCTACAATCTGATCATTGAGAACCCAAGCGATTCGCCGAATACGGACGGTCTGGACCCGGAATCCTGCAAAGACGTGGAAATCGCCGGCGTGCGCTTTTCGCTCGGAGATGACTGTATCGCCGTGAAGTCTGGTAAAATATACATGGGCAAAAAACATAAAAAACCTTCGGAAAACATCCATATCCGTCAGTGTCTGATGGAAAACGGTCATGGAGCTGTTACCATAGGAAGCGAGATGGCAGGAGGCGTGAAGAATCTTACGGTGGAGGAATGCCTGTTCCGCCATACGGACAGGGGGCTGCGTATCAAAACGAGAAGGGGACGCGGCGAGGATGCAGTGCTGGATAAAATCGCTTTTAAGAAAATTGATATGGATCATGTGATGACCCCTTTTGTGGTGAACAGTTTTTATTTCTGCGATCCGGATGGAAAAACAGAGTATGTGCAGAGCAGGGAAGTGATGCCGGTGGATGACCGCACGCCCTGCATTAAGCGGATGGATTTCGAGGATATCAACGCAAGAAACTGCCATGTGGCAGCGGCTTATTTTGACGGATTGCCGGAGCAGAAAATTGAAGAGATCCGCATGGAGAATATTACGGTTACTTATGCGGAAGATCCGAAATGCGACGTACCGTCCATGTCGGCGGGCGTGGAGCCATGCAGCCTGAAAGGAATATGGGCCAATAATGTGAAGAAGCTGAAACTGAAAAATGTTTCCATTACCGGACAGGAAGGGGAAGCGATTGTTTTAAGCGGAGTGGATAAACTGGAGGAGTAGAGACGAAGGATGCCGGCCATAAGACAGGCCAGTGCCATGCCAGGACAAGGCAGATGGCATTGGCCTGCCGGGCTTATCTTTAATTTACAGGAGGTAAAATGTGAGAGTGGACGAACGGAAGAAAGTATGTAAAAAATCAGGGGGGGGGTATACGGAAATTCGGCTTATGGTTTGATGAAAGGAAAATTGCCATAGGCTTTTGTGTTCTTTTTCTTTTTTCAATCATCCCCATGCTGAGCCGGAGATTTTCAATATCCATGCATATTTCATTGTTCCATACATAATGCTGGCTTTTTTTCTGGGAGGCACTGCATTTCTGCTGTACTATATACTGGTGGGAATGCTGAAAATGAAGAAAGAGGTTTATGCAGTGGTGACCATGATTTATTTTTTGGTTTCCATACAGTATATTCCTTCTACCGGTGAGGCTTTTTACTGGTATAACGGGGCCGTGGCATATACGCTGGCCTATTCGGTCATGCTTTTCTGTCTTGGTTTTAGTCTGCAATTTATAATGACAGGGAGAAAGGGCAGTCTGGCTGCAGCTGTGTTTACGGCATTTTTTGTAGGAGGAGGGAATTATCTTACGGTTGTCCTGCTGCCGCTGCTGCTTATTGTGATGTTATTTTTCTTTACACCATTCAGGAAAAGAACTTTGTATCTGACGGTTCCGCTGGCAGTATTTACCGTAACAGCCATCATCAATATGAAAGCGCCGGGAACAAAGGTACGGGGAGGCAGCGGTTTTGGGTTTGCGGTGGACAGGGCCTTTTATGCGATTGGCAGGGCTGTTCATAACGGACTGAAAGATGTCTGTATGCAATATCTGCGCAATCCGGTTTTTGTTATTTGTATGATACTGGCGGCTTTGTTTTTGGCATCACAGATGGCGGAACGGCAGTATGAATTTTCTTTTCGGTATCCGGTTCTTTTTGTGCTGATGACGTTCGGCAGTTATCTGGCCATGTATGCGCCGACTTATTATGCCGGTGTGGGGGCGCCCTTTGGCAGGATGTCTAATCTGATCTCGTTCTATTTTGAACTGAGCGTGATTCTGGATATGGTATATGTGTTTGGGTATTTGTCAGTGAAGGCAGGAAACGGACAGGGGAATAAATGGAAAGATAACTGCAGGATTTTTAAGGAAAAGTGGGAGGCTGGTAAGATATATGTTCTATTAGCGATGGCAATATTGATTTTGGTTAATCCAAAATGGTATGAAACAACAGCTGTGGTACGGACTGTCCGTTATTTAGTCAGCGGTCAGGCAGAAGCGTTCGGGGAGGCGGCAAAAAGGCGGTATGAAATACTTCTGGATGAGAATCTGAAAGATGTGGAATTGGAAGCCCTGCCCTCTGCGGGGCCGCTGTTTAATTATGACATTATAGATGACTGGGAGGAATGGCCGAATACAGCGGTGGCGGAATTTTTCGGTAAAGACAGTGTGCGGCTGAAGAAAGAATAGGGGGCGTCCTCCTGCCGGACATACAATCCAGCGAAATGATTATGATTTCTATGCAAAAATCCGGAAAAAGGATGAATTTTTACATAATATATGATATACTTCATATAAAACGGACAAAAAAGTGAATCACGCGGTATATGGGGGAACTACAGGAAAAAAGTCATACCGTGTTTTCACAGGGTCGTAAGACAGAAATGGAGGAATTTATGCACGAAGGAAATGTATCAGCAGCAGAAGCATTGGAAAAATTAAAAGAAGGGAATAAGCGTTACATAACGGCGGAGACGAATCCGGGGGATGTATCGCCGAAAATCCGCCAGTTTACCTATGAAAACGGACAGAGTCCTTATGCGGTCGTAATTGCATGTTCGGATTCGCGGGTGATTCCGGAAAGTATTTTTTCGGCAGGAATCGGTGAATTGTTTGTGATCCGCGTGGCGGGTAATGTGATGGATCACCATCAGCTGGGAAGCGTGGAATATGCGGCGGAACATCTCGGATGCAGGCTGGTGCTGGTACTGGGGCATGAGCGCTGCGGCGCTGTGGGCGCGGCGTTACAGGGACCGCAGGAAGGTTTCGTAAAATATATTACCGATGAGATCAGCAAGGCGATCGGTGAAGAAAAGGACGAATGGCAGGCAAGCTGTCTGAATGTGAAAAGAAGCGTATCCATGATCAGGGACAGCCTTGGAATCGGAGAGGAAGACGATTTGAAGGTATGCGGGGCTGTTTACCGGATCGGAAGCGGCGAAGTGGAGTTTTTGGACTAAAGGAACAGGAAGCATCACCGTAAGGCATGAAATCATAAGGAAAGATGACATAGGCTGTCCCTTGTATGGCAAGCGGACAGTCTATTTTATCCTCCGCTGCAGGGCAAACAGGGAAATGACATTCGGCAGTATCATCAAAGCATTGATGAGATCAGTGCATTCCCATACCACATTTAAGGGAATCACGGCTCCGATATAGATCATTACGATATAGAGCAGCCGGTAAACATTCAGATTCTGTTCTCCCCATAAAAAGCAAAAGGCTTTTTCGCCGAAATAGGACCAGCCGATCAGCGTGGTGAGGGCGAAGGCAGTGAGTGCAAGGGAAAGGAACAGGTTCCCGCCGAAGGGCAGATAAGCAAAGGCAGCGTCGGTAAGTCCGGTTTCGTTTACATGGGCAATGGATTCTGGATGTTTCAGCATATTGGCGACGATGACCAGACCGGAAAGGAAGCACATGACCACCGTGTCCCAGAATACGGCCGTCATGGATACATAGGCCTGTCTGGAGGGACTTTCGGAACCGGAGGAGGCGGCAGCGATGGCAGATGTGCCGATGCCGGCTTCGTTGGTGAAAAGGCCGCGCGCGATGCCGTAACGGGCCGCATGTTTTAAGGAATAGCCGGTGATGCCGCCTAAAACGGCATGAGGCATCAGCGCATGTTCCGCAATGACCCCAAGGGCAGGAAATAATACATCCCGGTTAAGGAATAAGAGGAAAATGCAGCTGCCGATATAGAGCAGTCCAAGAGCAGGGACGATTTTCATGCACAGGTTTCCGATGGAGCGGATTCCCCCCAAAATGACCATTCCAACGACAACGGCTGCCGCCATTCCTACCAGGTGGGGAGAGAGTCCCCAGGTGGAAGAGGTAGTCTGGGTCAGTGAATTGGCCTGTGTGGTACATCCGACGCCAAAGGCGGCGCATACGGTGCAGAAGGCATAAAATCTGGCTAACGGTTTGTTATGCAGGCCGTTTTTCAGGACATACATGGGGCCTCCCACATAGAGGTTTTCCTTATTTTTTTCACGGAACAGGACACTCAGGTAGCATTCCGCATAGGATGTGGCCATGCCGAGAAGGCCGGTGAGCCAGCACCAAAAGACTGCGCCGGGGCCGCCCAAGGCTACGGCGGTAGAGACACCGATGATATTTCCCGTGCCGAGGGTCGCTGCAAGGGTAGTTGCCAGGGCGCCGAAGGCCGATAAGTTCGGGGAGGTTTTGTCCGTGCCGCGTTCCGGCGTAACGGAGAGCCGCAGGGCTTTTCCGATATGGCGCTGCGGGACGCGGAGTTTCATCGTAAAGAAAAGGTGGGTGCCCATCAGCAGAAACAGCAGCGGGCAGTTCCATAAAAAGTCATTGAGAGCATTTATAAGTTTCAAGAAGGCATATCCTCCTGTTTCTTTATTTCTAATATATAAGAGTGACTTGTAATATATGTTTCCTTTTGGTAAGATATTATTTTAGGAAGGAATTTCAGGACAGGGTAAAAAAAGGAATGCACGTAAATGGATACATATGGCAGGAAAGAAATAGAACAGTGGATACGGACGCTTGGAGAAAGCGCGAAGGAGGGGGAGGTCTTTCTGAAAGCACTGGCCGAAGCGCTTTTGGAAGAGCCGGAAGCCGCGCAGGAGTTTGCCTATTATATGGAAACGGGAGATTTTCTCTGTAAGATGAAGGTAGACGGATACACGGTAATTGATGTTATGGTATGGCAGATGGATCATTTTAAAGCAGAGATGGACCGTGGAAAATATGAGATGAAGGATAACAGCAGTAAGATGATTCTTCGTGCCTTTGACACGTTATTGAAGATGAAACAACAGCCGGACCGGTATAAGATGCTGATGCAGTCGGAGACAGGAACGGATTATCCGGGAAAATACTAAATGGAGGACAATAGATGAGTGTTATCAGCAGTCAGAATGTGAATGCAATTATTCGCAGGACATTGGGAGTTATTAATTCAAATATCGTGGTGCATGGGGAAATTGTAGGGTACATGCTCTATAAGATGTTGGAGTATGAACAGAAATATTCAGAGCAGGAACTGCTGGATTATACGATGCTGGGAATTTTGCATGATATCGGGCTGTATCGGGAAGAGGGACTGAATAATGTGGCGGATTTTGAGACGGAGGATATTTTTTGGTCCCATTCGATTTACGGCTTCCTTTTCCTGAAATATCTGTCGCCCATTGGGGAACGGGCGGAGGTCGTGCTTTATCATCATCTGGACTATAACCGGTACGGGCTGGTGAAGAGTAAATATGAGCATGTGACGGAATGTCTGGCGCTGGCGGACAAGATGGATAATTTCATGCGCCGGAAAGTAGCTTCCATGGAACCGGATTATTTCACAAGGTACCGGGATATCAAATTTTCCGGGCAGGCAATGGATCTGTTCATGCGGGCGGAGAAGCGCTATGGGATCATGGCCAATCTGGCGGACGGTTCTTACCAGGATGAATTGACGCAGATGCTTTCCAAGCAGATCTTTTCGGAGAAATATAAAAAGGGTTTTTTGGAAATGCTGGTTTACACCATCGATTTCAGAAGCGAGCATACGGTTGTGCATACTATGTCAACGGTAAATTTCGCGGAACAGCTGGGACGGCTGATGAGGATAGGCGCGAGGGAACTGAGAGACCTGTATTACGGCGCGCTGCTGCATGATCTGGGAAAAATTGCCATCCCGCTGAATATTCTGGAGTCCACGGGCAGGCTGAGTGACGAAGAGATGCGGATCATGAAAGCGCATGTGCAAATCACGGAGATGATCCTGTCAGGGCTGGTGAATAATGACGTGCTTCAGATTGCAGTCCGGCATCATGAAAAACTGGACGGGAGCGGATATCACAGAGGGCTGACGGAAAAGGAGCTGACACTTCCGCAGCAGATTGTGGCTGTGGCGGATATTCTGAGCGCACTGTACGGAAAGCGGAGTTATAAGGATTCTTTTGACAGCGATTTGATCAAGAAAATTTTGAACGAGGATGCGGACAATCATAAAATCAGCAAAAGTACGGTGGATTGTCTGATGCGCAACTATGACTCGGTCATTAAGAAATATGAGGAACAGAAAGGGGAAACCGTAGGGCTGTACCTGAATATTAAACAGCAGTATGAGGAAATATCGAAGAAGTTTGAGGGGCTTGTTCAATAAGAAGAACACGGACCGTGGTCATACAGGTACGGATCGGGGTTTTTCGGGCTTTGATACGACCGGATGGAGGAAGACATGCAGATTATCATAGTGGGCTGCGGCAACGTTGGTTCCACGCTTGCCGAACAACTGAGCAAAGAGGGACATAATATAACTGTTATTGATATGAAGAGCGATGTGGTGCATAATGTGAGCAACGATTTTGACATCATGGGGATTGTCGGGAACGGAGCGGGGTATTCCATACAGATGGAAGCCGGCATTGAACATGCGGATCTGATGATAGCGGTGACCAACTCGGATGAGTTGAATCTTTTGTGCTGTCTGATCGCGAAGAAGGCGGGCGGCTGCCATACAATAGCCAGGGTGCGTAATCCGGTGTACAGCAGGGAAATTAACTTTATCAAAGAGGAGATGGGACTGTCCATGGTCATCAATCCGGAAGATGCGGCAGCCATGGAAATCTCGCGGGTGCTGAAATTCCCTTCCGCCATCAAGATCGATACCTTTGCCAAGGGGCGCATCGAACTGGTGCGGTACAGGATAGAAGAAGGTTCTGTCTTATGCGACCATTCTTTAAAGGATATATCTGCAAGGATAAAATGCGAAGTGCTCGTCAGTATGGTGGACCGGGATGGCGATGTATTCATTCCCGGCGGTAATTTCGTGCTTCGGGCGAAGGATGAAATATCGGTGATCGGTTCTCCGAAAAATACGGTTCAGTTTTTTAAAAAGCTGGGCGTGGCTACCACACGGGCCAAGAGCGCTTTTATCGTGGGCGGCGGCGAGACCGCTTTTTATCTGGCGAGCCAGCTGCTTTCTTTTGGAATTAAAGTAAAAATCGTGGAAAGGAATAAGGCACGCTGTGAGGAGCTGTGTGAACTGCTTCCGCAGGCAATGATCATTTATGGGGACGGTACGGACCGGAACCTTCTGCTGGAAGAGGGGCTTCCGCAGGCGGGGGCATTCGTGGCCCTGACGAATCTGGATGAAGAGAACATCATGCTTTCCCTTTATGTGAAGAGCATTTCCAAAGCAAAGCTGATTACCAAAGTACACAGGATTGCTTATGATAAGATCATCGGACAGCTGGATCTGGGCAGTATCATTTATCCGAAATTCATTACGGCGGAGATCATCATCAAGTATGTGCGGGCCATGCAGAATACAATTGGCAGCAATATTGAAACGCTGTACCGGATGAACAATGACAAGGTGGAGGCGCTGGAATTTCTGGTGAGGGAGGATTCGCCGGTAGTGGGAATCCCGCTTCAGGAACTCAGGCTCAAACCGAATCTGCTGATCAGCTGTATTAACCATAAGGGGAATGTGGTCATTCCCAGGGGACAGAGCGTGATACAGGCCGGTGATTCCGTGGTGATCGTCACGACACTGACAGGACTGCATGACATTAAGGATATTATGAAAAACTGATATAAAAGGAACCGGGGTAGGAGTAATGAACTATTCGATTATTCGTTATATACTGTGCAAGATATTGGAGTTTGCGGCACTGTTTATGGCGCTGCCTTTCTTAGTTGGGATTATTTATCAGGAAGAGGCTGCGATCAGTTTTCTGATCGTCATGGCCGGATGTCTGGCCGTCAGCCTGGTCGGAAGGCGCTTTAAGCCGACCAGCAAGGTGTTTTATGCAAAAGAAGGATTCGTGACGGTATCCTTGAGCTGGATTCTTTTGAGTCTGGTGGGAGCGCTGCCTTTTTATCTGAGCGGGGAGTTTCCTACTTATGTGGATGCGTTGTATGAAACCGTGTCAGGACTGACTACCACGGGGGCTACCGTGCTGACCGATGTGGAATGCCTGTCCCGCAGTATTCAGTTCTGGCGCTGTTTTACCCACTGGATCGGCGGAATGGGGGTGCTGGTGCTGATTCTGGCCGTGCTTCCGCTGTCCGGCAGTTATAACATGCATCTGATGCGGGCGGAAAGCCCGGGCCCCAGTGTGGGGAAACTGGTTCCGAGGGTAAAAAATACGGCGATGATTCTCTATGGCATATATATTGTTATTACCGTTATGGAGGTTATTGCGCTTTTATTTGCAGGAATGGGATTGTACGAGGCGATGACACTGACCTTTTCCACTGTGGGAACGGGAGGGTTTGGCCTGCTGAATTCCAGTATCGGGAGCTATTCCACGTCCATTCAGACTATTTTTACCGTTTTTATGCTGGCCTGCGGTATTAATTTTCAGGTTTACTACCTGCTTTTGATAAGGAAACCGAAGGAGGCATTTTGCAGTGAGGAACTGCGGTACTATTTGGGAATCATTTTTTTGGCGGCAGTCATGATTGCCATTAATGTGCGCGGCTTTTTTGAAAGCGGTTTTCAGGCGTTTCATCATTCACTGTTCCAGGTGGTTTCCGTCATGACGACTACCGGCTTTGCCACGCTGGACTATAATGTGTGGCCGGAGTTTTCCAAGGCGGTTTTATTCCTGCTGACGCTTTTGGGCGCCTGCGCGGGAAGTACGGGCGGCGGTTTTAAGGTGTCCAGGCTGATCATTTTATGGCGCTGCGTAAAAAATGAAATATCCGTTGCCATCCATCCCAGAAGCATTAAAAAGATCCATATGGAAGGACATACCGTGGAGGAAGGGACACTGCGCTCCGTACAGGTATATACGGCGATTTATACATTGATTTTTTTGGTCTCTTTTCTGCTGTTATCCCTGAATGAATTTGATTTTGTGACCAATATTACGGCGATCGCGGCAAATTTCAACAACGTGGGCCCGGGTCTGAACATGGTGGGTCCCGCGGGAAATTATGTACAGTTTTCGGTTTTTTCCAAGCTGGTGCTGATGTTTGACATGCTGGCGGGGCGTTTGGAATTACTGCCGATCCTGGTACTGTTTTCCCCAAAAACATGGAAGCGATAAAAACAGCATCGGAGCGTACAGCCCCCAGAGGAATGCATGGCTGCGGAGCAGACAGGGATTGCTCTGCTGAACCGGGGCTGGAAGCGTAGATGCGGAACTGGAATAAAAAACTATGGTAAAAGAAGATATCAGGATAAAGAAGGTTATTGTACATATATGTGACTCCACCATCGGGATGCCGGTGCTGTCGGATCAGGAACTGGAGTACGGCTCGGAGTTTGCGGAATTTCTAAAGGAGCATATTGCGAAGATTACATCGGGAGACGACGGGAAGAACTGTCAGTTTTATAAAGGGGAATCGGAAGTGTATAAAATGCTGGCGCAGTATACGGATGATTTTTTTGTGGATGTCAGCAAAGACATGGCGGGCTTTCTTTACAGCATCATGAACAGTAATATCGATATTCCCCCGGCGGATCTTTTGGTCGTGCGGTTTAAATACGGGGACGATGAATATCTGGCGCTGCTTAAGATGAATTATAAGGCGTCTTATACGCACCGTACGCTGGCTTCGGAGGATGGCGGGAATACGAATGAGATCATCCGGCATAAGTCAATACTGCCTTCAGAGTCGCAGCGGCTCAGCGAGGCGGCGGTGATCCGTTTGGAGGATCTGTCGGTGCAGGTGGTGGAAAAGAAGTATGAGGTGAACGGGGAGAAGGTGGACTATTTTTCCTACCTTTTCTTAAAATGCTCCAGCCATATGTCTCATAAGTCGAAGCTTAACATTGTGACGAAAGCGGTGGAAGCCGTCCAAAAGGAAGCGTATGACGAGTATTCCCGTTATGAAGCCCAGATGAAGGCGAAGAGTATCATACAGGAAGAGCTGGAGGAAAAAGGCGGTTTCGTGGTAGAGGAGATCGCGGAAAAGATTTTTGAGGAAAAGCCGGAATTGAAAGTGGCTTTTCAGGACAAAATGGAAAAATATGATATTGTAAAGGAAGAGGTGCTGCCCCAAAGTGAAACCACGACGAGGAAATATCAGAAGCAGCATTTATATACGGATACCGGAATCGAGATCAAGATCCCGATGGAACAGTACAAGGACCCGAAAAGCGTAGAATTTATTACCAATCCGGACGGAACGGTTTCGGTGCTGATTAAGAATATCGGGCATTTGGAGGCACGGTTTTAAAGTGCAGCTGAAAACGGAAAAGTGACGGCAGGAAATGATACGGTAAGGGGGTGAAGCGGATGGGAACGATGATTGATTATTTGAGAGAGTACGGAGATTATACTTTTTCAGAGAAACCATTAAATGAAGTGGACAGTCTGATACTAAGCCAGTTTGCCTATTTGAAATTCGACGGTCTGGTGCCGGAGGCGGGCTCGGATGCACCGGCGGTAACGATGGAAGAACTGGATGCGCACAGGGATAGGGATAAGTTGTTTGCGGATGAGCGGTACAGGGAACCGAATACGGAATTGTTTGAGGGAATGAAGAACAGTATCCGTTACCGTACCCTGCGTATGAAAGCTTATGTGAACATGGTTGAAGAGGAACAGGAAATGCAGTTTGCAGCCATTATGTTTCTCTTGGATGACGGAATGGTGTATATTGCCTACCGCGGTACGGACGAGAGCATCGTAGGGTGGAAAGAGGACTTTAACCTCGCCTTTTCCGAACCGGTGCCGGGACAGCTAAGCAGCGTGGAGTATCTGAATCGGACGGCGGCCGGATTTGAGGGTGGGTTTTATGTGGGGGGACATTCGAAAGGCGGCAATTTTGCAGTATATGCGGCGATGAACTGCGAGGCGGGAATACAGGAGCGGATCGTGAGGATATACAGCCATGACGGGCCGGGATTCAGGCCGGAAATACGCCAGGCCGGACATTATGAAGAGATTGCGGAACGGGTTACGAAAATCATTCCCCATTCTTCGCTGGTCGGAATGCTTTTAGAATCCCACGCCGAAGGATACATTGTGGTGGAGAGCAAGTCTTTCGGGCTTTTGCAGCATAATCCTTATACATGGCTGGTGCGGGAAGATGCGTTTGTGCGGGTGAAGGGTATTTATAAAAGACAGAAGTTTATGGATGAGACACTGAATAAATGGATTTTGTCTTTGGATGAAGCGCAGATTCATTCTTTTGTGGATACGTTATATGAAGTGGTTTCTGCGTCCAAGGCAGTGACTTTAATGGATTTTACCGCCGATTGGAAAAGAAGCATGACGGCAGTGGCGGCTGCAGCCAAAGGTTTGGATGAGGAAACTTCCTCTATGATACGCCGGGTTATCGCATCCCTATTTGAGGCGGCCGGAGAGCATGCGAAGGAAGAATGGCAGGAGAAGGCTGCGGAGGGGCGGCAGAAGTGGGGACGGAAGGAACGAGGCGGGAAGAAGGATTGAGATGGAAGGGGAAGACAGGGGAGAGGCAGGGAGAGCGGTTAAAAGGGCGCGTAAAACAGCAGGATATGAATCATGCGGAGGTACATAAGAATAAAAAGTAGGAAAAAAGCAGCGTCCCGTCTGCAGGCGCCGGGTGGGACGGCAGACGGGGCATAAAGTCAGGAAACAGCCGTTCCGGATGCCACTGGACGCCGAAAATGGGAAGGCTGTTGTGTGTAATACCTTCTATGATGCCGTCATCGGCAGTCTGGATGACGGTCAGGTTCTGTCCGAGGGTATTTACGGCCTGATGATGGGCGCTGTTGGTAAGCGGTTCCGTTCCGTACAATCCGGCAAGGAAAGACGCAGGCTGTGCCCTGGTGGGGTGCAGTTTGTCGCCGCTGTCCCATGCGTGGCGGGCGGCTTCCCGAATATGCTGGGTGATGGTGCCGCCGAAGCAGACGTTGATAACCTGCATACCTTTGCAGATACCGAATACCGGACGCTTCCATTGTAAGAAGAGTTCCAGTGCCTGAAACTGGATGATGTCCAGTTCTATGTCAATATTTTTGGAACCCTGGTTTTTCTGTCCGAAGAAGGCGGGAGTAATATCGCCGCCGCCCGGAAGCAGGAGGCCGTCAAATTCCGTCAGGTGTCCTGTGTCCATGGTGGTAAGACAGTCGGCGTTCAGGGCACGCAGGGCGTTTTCATAGTTGACGGTATCTTTGTTTCTTCCGACAATGGCAATCCTGACAGAACGGGTAATGGGGTGCTGAGACATAATATAACAATCCTTTCCATGCGTTATGATGATACCGCTGCCGGATAACGGCAGCGGTATTTGATTGTATGCAGTGGAAAAACAGGATAGAACCTGAAGGGCAGAACAGGCGGCAGCCTATTCTGTGTACATTCCGCGGGATTCCAGCATGGTATAAAATGCGGAACCTGACGGGGTGATGATAAATATCTCATGTTTCAGATTTCCATGAATCTTTTTTTCGAGTAATTGGAAAGACGCATAATAAGGAGCATAAAGGTTGTATATGAAAAAATGCTCATTGCTAAGCCAGTTACTGCCTGAAACGCCGGTTGCAAATAAGTTATAATACAACATAAAGAAATCAAGCGCATTGATCTTTTCCCCTTTTTTGACTTTTGCCAAATTTACATCAAAAGTAAAGATTTTGTTCCTGAATATTACGACCAGTTCATCAAAAGAATAATTTCCCAAGCGGTTATTGGCTTGTGACTGGAGTTTTTTCGTAAGAGATTCATTTTCTTCTTTCAGAAGTCTGTTTTCTTCGAGTAATTGTAACATGTCTTTTTCAAATGTGTTGCGTACCCATCCGGTAAGATGATATTTGTGCATGAAATCATTGAGGGCAGAGTGTATGGCAATTTTAATATCTTTGCAGTCATCCACTTCCCTTATGATTTTTGACATAACTAATGTTCGGAAAGTTTTATACTTATCGGGATAAGCCTGTTCTGTTACATTCGTTAAGCCTGAAGCACTGCTTTTTGCGGTTAAGAATATTTGGCTGAGAATAACGGCAAATACGGGAATATCCCTGGAAAGTGCATACTCATATTCAAGCTGTGTATAGCTTTTACCAGAGTCAGGCTCAACAGAGCCGTAACGGCCGCCAAGTATGAGCATATAAACATCGGATTCATCGATCCATTTATAAATCGTTTTTAACTGGGAATCATTTCCCGCTTTGAACAGTTCCATACCGGCAGGAATATGTCCGGCATCAAGAATCGCCTGTACCGCAGCCTGGCGTTCTTCCATAAGATCGGTATAGGTGGATGAAACAAAAACCTGTAGTTTTTTATTCATTATTACTGGAATCCCCTTTCGCTGAATTGCAAAGCCGGGTAAACAGCATTTGCAGAAAAAGAAAACCCTGAAACACTGAATCAGTATTTCAAGGTCATCCATATCGTGCAGGAAAAGGGAGTCGAACCCTCATGATATTGCTATCACACGGACCTGAACCGTGCGCGTCTGCCTATTCCGCCATTCCTGCGAACAATATATATTATATATGCTTTAGCGGCAGATGTCAACAAAAAATTTAAAAAAATTGTATAACATTGTTGGCGCTCCGGGCAAAGGGATATCGCGGCGGCAGGAGCGCCCTTTTTTACCAGACAATCCGGATTTTAAGTATTAGAAAAATATTTTCTGTAAGTGATAAAGAATAAAATAACCGCCAGGGTAGTGGAGAGATAATCCGTAACCGGCTGGGCCGCGGCGAGCATCGGCGCAGAGTCAAACAGGCGGCTGAAAAGCAGCAGGATAGGAATATAAAGCAGCCCCTGCCGGCTGACGGACAGGATCAGGGAAGGCAGCGCCGCTCCGGTTGACTGGATGGCATTGATGAATACGAATAAAAGTCCCATGACAGGGCCGGAATAAATATAAATACGCGCAAAGGCAATTCCGTATCCCGAGGCATCGGGATTGTCTAAAAATGCATGTACCAAAGGGCCGGCGCCCAAATAGCAGACAGCGGTCATGATCAGGCTTAAACCGAAAGCCAGGCAGAGGGAAAATTTTAATACCGCAGTGTAACGCTGCCTGTTCCCGGCTCCGAAGCAATAGCCCAAAAGGGGCTGTATGCCGCTGCCCAAACCGATGAGCAGCATAACGACGATCATATTCACTTTCATGGCAACACCGAGGCCGGCCACGGTCATATCGCCATATTGGGACATGATGTTGTTTGTAATGATGTTAGAAGTACTCATCAGGATACTGTTTAAGGACGCAGGGATACCGATGGCAAAAACGCCTGCGGCAATTCCGTTTTTAACCATATAGTCTTTCGGATGGATGGACAGCAGGGTTTTCTTTGATAATAAATGTCTGAGGTAAAAAAGTGCGGCAGCCATATTCCCGATAACCGTGGCAATGGCGGCGCCCGCTACATTCCAGCGCAGGCCCAGAATCATGATCGGGTCCAAAATAATATTTGCCATATTTCCGATGATCATTCCCATCATGGCAGTTTTGGCATTCCCCTCGGAACGAATGATATTGCTGAAACTGTTGCTGACGATCAGGAATGGAATTCCTAAAGCAACAATATTCAGGTATTGGGAGGTGTAATCGATCGTATCGCTGCTGGCGCCGATGGCATGGCAGATGGGGATGGCAAACAGCCATATGAATACCATGGCAATGATGCCGATGGTGAGTCCGGTCCAAAAGCAGAACGAGGAGGTATTTTTGGCCTTTTGGGAGTTGCCTTCCCCCAGCATTCTGGAAATCAGCGAGGTTCCGCCGATGCCGAACAACATGCCGATTGCCATAAAGAGCAGAAAAGCCGGCGTAGCCACGGATACGGCCGCTACCATATAAGCATCTTTGGTCTGTCCAATGAAAAAAGTGTCGGCAAGATTATAGACAAGTACCATGATCATGCTGACAATGGATGGTACAATGTTGCTGATGACTGCTTTAGGGACGGGAGCGTCCCGGAAGATTTCTGTTGTTTTATCTTGCATTTTCGTTCTCTCCTTTGTCTGAAAAGTCTGAATTTTATATATTTTCCCTGGAAACGCCACACATATCCTGCTGTAGATTTTGGTATATCTGCCGGAGTGACCGTTCCAACACTTCAAGATCCTGCTGCGGGATACCGGCAAAAAGAAGCGCATCGTGGTCAGCAGAGTGGGTAAGATGGTTCTCCATGATGGCTCTGCCGTTTTGCGTCAGCAGGATCGGTTTGCTGCGTGCACATCCGGAAGCTTCCCTTCTGCAGATAAGTTCTTTCTTTTCAAGAATTTTCAGAACATGGATGACACTGGTATGCTGTACGCCGAAAAAGGACGCAATATCGCAGAGTGTATTTTTACCGGCCGGACTAAAGTAAAGATATTCCATAATATCCAGCTGTGTGCTGGTCAGATTATATTCACGATATTCATAGTTCCGTTTCCGTTCCAGCAGAATATGGATTTTTTTCAGATGGACACCGATTTCGTTCATTTTGTCTGCTTCCTCTCTTGCTACTCGGCTCCCTTATGGGTTTATATGTAGCAAGCTACATTATAGCGCGGCATGATAACTGTGTCAAGAAAAAAATGACTTTCGTACAGGAGCGTAGTTGCGATTCACAGCTTTCAGCCGCTCATGGAAACGGCATTTGCGTATGAAAAGCCGCCTGCGGCTGGGCGCAGATGCTTGTACAATTCACGGTATCGGATATGAAGAGTAACAAGTATAATTTGTCTCGTACAAGCATATAAAGAACCATGGGGCAAAGTTAGGAATGAGACTGACGTACAAAGCACGAACGGAGGGAAATATATGTATGAAAACCAACAGGTCCGCGAAGTCGGGCGTACATTAAAATGTGATACGGAAAAGGGCTTAAGCAGTATGGAAGCTTCGTTAAGACTTTCCAGATACGGAAACAACCAGCTGCAGGAAAAGAAAGAAAAGTCACAGTTTACGCTTTTTATGGAGCAGCTCAATGACCCGCTTATCTTTATCCTGTTTGCGGCAATGGGAGTGTCCCTGTTTCTGGGGGAAGCGGGGGATGCAGGAATTATCGTGACGGTAATTCTGGTCAATGCTTTTGTGGGGGTGGTACAGGAAGGAAAAGCGCGGAAAGCCATTGAGGCGTTAAAAAAACTGACAAGTCCCCATGCCATTGTGAAAAGGGACGGCAGGCAGCAGGAGATAGAAGCAGGCGGGCTGGTGCCGGGGGATATCGTCTGCCTGGAAGCCGGCAGACAGGTGCCTGCCGACCTGCGGCTGACAAAAACCATGAATCTGAAGATTGAGGAATCGGCGCTGACAGGCGAGTCGGTGCCGGTGGAGAAGGATGCCGGATATGTGGCCATGGGGAAAACGGATATCGGGGATTGTAAAAACATGGCATATATGTCTACCAGCGTTACTTACGGACGGGGAGAAGGAATCGTAGTTGCTACCGGAATGGATACACAGATTGGGCATATTGCAGGTATGCTCAGCGGTACCAGGGAGGAGATGACGCCTTTGCAGAAACGTTTGGCGGATTTGGGGAAAGTGCTGAGCGGCCTGGCAGTATTTATCTGTGTCTTTTTGTTTGTGGTTGCCATGATGCAGAAGCGGGATGTGGGCGATATGCTCTTAACGGCCATATCTCTGGCCGTGGCGGCAGTTCCGGAGGGACTTCCGGCTATTGTGACCATTGTACTGGCCCTGAGTGTGTCCCGCATGGTAAAGGTAAATACGATTATCCGCAAGCTGCCTTCTGTGGAAACGCTGGGAGCCGTAAATGTGGTCTGTTCGGATAAGACTGGAACACTGACCCAGAATAAAATGACGGTGAAAAAGTGTTATATGGACGGACGGATCCTGGCAGCGGAGGATATGGATGCAGAAAGGCACAGGGAACTGCTGATGGGATGCGTACTCTGCAATGACGGCGTGACCGCAGGCGGAAGCAGAATCGGGGATCCTACGGAACTGGCCTTGCTGGACCTGGGTTCAAAATATCATATGGAACGGGAGGCATTGGAGCGGGATTATCCCAGAACGGATGAGAAGGCTTTTGATTCCGACCGGAAGATGATGACGACGCTGCATAGAGGAAGAAACGGAAGGGTAGCTTATACCAAAGGCGGTACGGAAGAAGTGCTGCGGTGTTCCAAATATCTGTTTAGCAGGGGGAAGAAAGTGACCATGACGGAATCGGCAAGGCGGGAGATCCTTCACGCCGCGGGACAGATGTCGTCGGAGGCGCTCAGGGTACTGGCGGTAGCAATGAGAGAGGATGCATCGCTTCCGGAAGAGCGGGAACTGACTTTTATCGGATTAACCGGCATGATCGATCCGGCCAGACCGGAAGCGGCGGAAGCGGTAGCAGTGTTCCGCAGCGCCGGTGTGGATACCGTGATGATAACAGGCGACCATATCGATACGGCATACGCCATCGCAAAGGAGCTGGGCATAGCCGGAAGCCGGGAGGAATGCCTGAGCGGCAGCGAACTGGATAAGCTGGATGAGGCGGAATTTGCCGAAAGGGCAGAACACATAAAGGTTTATGCGAGAGTATCGCCGGAACATAAAGTGAAGATCGTAAACGCACTCAGGAAAAAGGGGAAGATCGTGGCGATGACGGGAGACGGGGTGAACGATGCGCCTTCTTTAAAGGCGGCGGATATCGGCATAGCCATGGGGATGAACGGAACCGATGTGGCGAAGAATGCCTCGGATATGGTTCTGACGGATGATAATTTTGCCACGATTAAAAAAGCGATCGAGGAAGGGAGAGGGATTTATGAAAATATACGGAAAGCTATCCTGTTTCTGCTTTCTTCTAATTTTGGAGAGATTATTACGATGCTGGCTGCTATTCTCGCCGGATTTCCTTCCCCGCTTAAGGCCAGCCACATTCTTTGGATTAATCTGATCACCGATTCCCTTCCGGCGCTGGCGCTGGGAGTGGATGAGAATGACGGGAAGCAGCTGATGCGTCAGAAGCCGCGAAAGAGCGATGAGAATCTGTTTGCCCATGGGGGACTGGCCTGCACGCTCTGCTACGGAATGGTTATCGCAGCCGTCAGCATTACGGCGTTTTTGCAGGTACCTTATGACGTTCTGACGGCACGGGGGCTTCCGGTCAGCATCCATAGTATCGAAACGGCGCTGCGGCTTCCGGATGTCCTGAACAAGGCGCAGACCCATGCGTTTACGGTGCTCGGCATGAGTCAGCTGTTCCATGCGATCGGAATGAGGGATGTGAATAAATCAGTGTTCCGGATGAACCATCTGGCCAACCGGTATATGATATTTGCCTGCACGCTGGGAGTCGCCCTGCAGGCGCTGGTGACGGAAATTCCTTATTTCGTGACACTGTTTGGTACGAGCCGTCTGTCTTTAAGGGAATGGGGCATACTTGTACTGCTGTCGGCAATGCCTTTGGTGGTGCATGAACTGCTGCTGATTGGAGGCGCTGCGGAAAGAGGAAAGAAAGAGGAAGAATGTGGGGAGGTGGGAGAAAGGGATTGGGTGAAAGCCCAGTAATTGCCCGTGTATAGTAAATCGGCCAGTCAAATGGAAGAACTTGCGCCAAACCATATTATGACCGCGGATAACCGGCTGACAGGCCGGTTATCCGGTATTTTGGGGCGCTGAAGCGGTGCGGCCCCTGCTTTTTATCATGCAGTATTTCACTTTTTCTGACAATTCTCACAATAATACACTGTCCCGCCCAGGAAATTCGCTTTGCGGATTTCGTGTCCGCATTTGGTACATGGCTGAAATAGTGAATTTTTACTTAACTGGGTAGTATAGTTCCCTTTTTGTCCAAATAAGTCCTTTTCCGTATCCCGTCCGCCCTGTTCGCACATTTGCTTCAGGACTTTCCTTACTGAAGCATATAATGCCATAAAGTCTGTTTCGGAAGCTTCTCTCATGTCAAAGCGCGGATCTATTCCGGCATCCCACAAGATATCCTGCAATACCCCGTTTCCAAGGCCCGGTATTCTCTGTTCTGTGGCAAGGAATGCCTTTGCGGTTAATTTCTTATGATTACCCGGATAAAGACTCCGAAAATAGTCAAAAGTAAATGCATCACATAGCGGATCGATCTTACTGCTGGAGGATATATAGTAACTTTCTGTACATTTCCCCTTCGGAAATGCATAGATCGCGCCGTACATTTGTATTGACACAAAAACAGCCGTCTCATCATCAAAGTAAATGGCCAGTTGATGTTTTTTCGGAAATTTCTTTTTATCTTCATAATATTTGGGATATGCACCGTCGGTAAACACGACCATACAATCCTCGGTATCCATTTCAATCATGCCGCCGTGACAGGCCGCATCCATAACCGTTTGTCCTTCCAATAAGTTTCCATAGTTTTTAATATCGCCGTGAAAGAATGCGAAACGGTGAGGTGTATGTAATACTTCAATATAACTTATTATTTTCCCTGCCAGATTTTTCCTGATCTGGCCGGATATTGTATAGCTTTCTGGCAGCTCTAACATATTAGTTCCTCCCTGTTAAAGACTTGCTGGATTGTTCATGTCATTATTTTACCATGAACATTACAATTTCGAAACATTTTTATGATATACTTTTTCATTATACGATAAGGAGTGGATAGAAATTGGCTGAAATACTGATTGTGGAGGATGAATTTTCCATTAATGAATTGATACGTAAGAATTTGAATCTTACAGGGCATCATTGTACGCAGGCTTTCGATGGATTATCTGCGTGCAGGCTGTTGGAGAATGGAAAATTTGATTTGCTTGTGCTGGATATTATGCTGCCCGGCCTGGATGGCTATCAGGTGTTTGAAAGGGCATCCGGAACTCCGGCTATTTTTCTGACAGCGAAAAGCGGACTGACCGATAAACTAAAGGGGCTGGCCATGGGGGCAGACGATTATCTGACAAAGCCTTTTCAGATGTTAGAGCTGGCGGCCCGGGTGGAAGCCGTGCTGCGGCGGACAAAGAAAGTGGAGACGGAATTTATGCTGGGGGATATGAAATGTGATTTTGACAGGCATCAGGTTTTCCTGAAGGGAACAGCCGTGGAATGTACGCCCAAAGAGTATGAACTGCTGGAGGTGCTGATCCGAAACCGGAATATTGCCCTTTCAAGAGAAAAGCTGCTGGATATGGTATGGGGATATGATTTTGACGGAGGTACCCGTACGGTGGACGTTCATATACAAAGACTGCGCCATAAACTGCATTTGGAAAATCATATCAAGACAGTGTACAAACTTGGATACCGGCTGGAGGCTCAGAAATGAAAAAAGGGATTTTTTTCGTTATGCTGAGTTTATTTCTTGTCTTTCTCAATTCTATGATCTTAATTGTTTCAATTGTCATTCTAAATGACAGGCTCTCTACTGTCAGGGACAGATGTCTGGCAGAACATTATGTCATTGCGTCATCTCTAATCGGAGACATACAGGCATTGGAGCAGCGGGGAAACAATGCGGAAGAAAAGATAGATCAGCTGATGAGTTCTTACATTCGATATTTACAGGGAAAGGGAAGCGGACTTGCAGTGGCTTTTTCCGGAGAATGGATCTATAAAAGTTCTGCGCTTATGCCAAAAAAGAATATGGATTTTCCGCCAGATACAGAATACATGCAGGAGAGGATTGTCTATATGGAAAACGAAACCTCCCCGATTCTTTGTGTTTATGGCAGTTTTCCGGAACCGTGGCAGGATTATGGACTAATGTATATTGGAAGCCTGGGTGATACCGTTTCGTCATGGCGTCATACCAAAAATATCCTTTTTTTAATGGGTGCGGTGATGATGCTCGTTATGGCTTTTTTTCTTCTTCAATTCCTGAATTTTATCTTTCGTCCGTTAAGGCAGATTTCCAGCGCTTCTGCAAAGATAGCAGGCGGAAACTACGAAAGCAGGCTTTCGGTTCAGGGAAAGGATGAAATTGCCAGTGTGGCGCACAATTTTAATCTGATGGCGGAACAGGTGGAAACGCAGATTCGGCATCTTCAGGACATTGCGGAACAGAAACAGCAGTTTATTGACAATTTTTCCCATGAATTACGAATTCCGTTAACCGCTATTTATGGGTATGCGGAGTACATTCAGAAAGTGCCGGTAACAGAGGAAGAACGTTATGAATGTACACAGTTTATCATGTCAGAGTGCAGCAGGCTTCAGAACATGGCTTATCAGCTTCTTGATATGGCGCTGCTTAGGAAGGGTGAAATGGAAATGGAGGAGGAAGACTGTTCCGTGAATGTGCTTTTTGAGCAGTCCGGGAAGGTGATGCATGTAAAAGCGGCGGAAAAGAGAATCAATCTGTCTTATGTCAGAACCGGGAATTTTCTTATCAGGGGAAATATGGAGCAGCTTTTAATTCTGTTAAACAATCTGATTGACAACGCAATAAAAGCCAGTCAGCCGGAAGGAGAAATATATGTTTCGGTTTATTCGGAGGAATCCGGGATCGCAGTGGAAGTGGAGGATCATGGTATTGGCATGGAGCCGGATCAGATATCCCATATAAAAGAAGCTTTTTATCGTGTAGACAAAGCGCGCAGCCGTGCAGCCGGCGGGGCAGGGCTTGGACTTTCCATCTGTGAGAGAATCGTACAGCTTCACCACACAGAGCTGACATTTGTATCGGAGCCGGGAAAAGGAACTATAGTGAGTCTGCATTTCCCGCAGACATAAAAGGGAAAAGTTTTACAAGTTTATAACAACTCTGATGTTTTTTGGATATAAAGTGCCTTTATAGTGTATATATCAAAAACATTCAGGAAGGAGTTTTACCTATGAAACGAAAAAATATTTTAAAATTAACAGTAACGACATGCGCCATTATCGGTGCAGGCACATTCCTTTTCAATGCAGCGGCGGAAGCAGCTATGGAGGCGAGAGCCGGACAAGTGGAGACAGTTCCTACCAGTTACCAGGTTTCAGATAGTCTGGCAGCCACGTTGTCAGAGCCAGAAACAGGGGAAGGGAACAAGGTAAAAGTAAATTATCATGTAAGCATGGACAGTCTCAATACCGGAACCCCCACCGACATGGATTTAACGATGGAAGAGGCAGCCAGGGTGGGTGAGCAGTATCTGAGGAATGTGTTCGGGCTGGATCTGGAAGGCGCTTATGTATATATGATGTATAATCCGGGAACTGTGACCTTCCCGCGCGCTTTTTGGGCGGGTGATGTTCTGTTTGAGAAAGAACAAACGCCTGAGAGCACAAGATGGACATACATGATAGATGCCGTGACAGGAGAGCCGTTCAATATTTGCTATGGCAGGATGCTGGAGGTAAACGTTCCCCTTGGCTATGATGCAGCATTAGAAAAAGACTACGGCATTTATGCGGAACTTGCCAGAAAGAAAACGGAAGAGTGTAAGCTGATGGACAGTTCAGTTGACAGGGTAGAGTACAATTGTCAGGGATATTCCGGAAACGATCCGACGATTTCAGTGGATGTCATCGGTGAGAACGGAGAAATTGTCAATATGTCTTTTTCGCGGTATGATCAGACGTTTTTAGGATTTATTACAGATACTTCGCGAAGAATTACGGAATCTGCACTGGATGTACTGGATCATGCAGTTGGTGAAGTGGAAGATGAGAGTGTGATTGTTTATTAAGAGTGGATAATATTTTGGAAGGGGCTGTCGGGAAATGATATTTTTTAGACCTGCTTCCCCAAAAAAGATATTTCCCGCAGAATTCCGTGCTTTTCAGCATGGACTCTTCTGCGGGAAATCTTTTTTCCATGCCGGCCTCCTTATTTTAGGGCGCAAAAACCCCTTGCTGCTGATTTCGGAAGCGCTCTTTTTCCTATAACCTTGAAATTGGCACTGACCCTCCTGGCAATATAGCCCGTATCTATTATAGGCTCTCGGAATCTTGAGCCTCCCGACTAAGATTCACCAGTCGGATGAACTTTGAAAAGTAAATATTATCCAGAATGAACATGACAGGTAATAAATTGAGAAAAATGACGCACTTTAGTAGAACTTGCGTCGGACTTGGGGTATAATGGTATTGCTTCCCCGGCTTTCCGGCTGATCGGGGAACCGTATAACAAGAATGTGAAGGAGTGTAAGATGGTTGATTTTATCATAGATATGATTGCAGATATTACGGAAATCTTTGTTGATTTGTGGGTAAACAAAGTGATAAACCGAAAGAAAAAAGTAATATCAATTCTGATCATGTAAGTCAGTAACAGGTAGTACAAGATGGAAAGTAAAACGGAGAGAATCAATGCATTACTGAAGAAGCCATGCTTTATCATGGATTTTCTCCCGGAACAGGTGAAACCGGGCAATGGTGGGCAGTTTTTTGATGTGGAGTATTATCTGCTGAGCAGCGATAAACACATTGAGCTGAAAGACAGGTTCGTTGCTGTCATTTTGAAACTGATGTGTTATTACCATGTGGCTATTCGAAAGCAGGAGAATACCTGAGTACAGAATCCACGAAAGTATCATTTGGGGATGCTTAGGAACTGTTAAGAAATAACTTTACACTTTGACGCAGGATGAGTTCACAA
>CAJTVQ010000021.1 GCA_910579935.1 uncultured Lachnospiraceae bacterium | reverse complement strand
CAAATCCACGCGAAAGGGGTATTCTTTTTATTAAAAACTTTCAACTCTCAAGTATAACAAAAAGAACAGAAAAGACTGTGACGAAGACAGTAGCCATTTTCGGAAATCCAAAGCGAACCGGTGTTGGTGGAAGGCCGGTGAGAGTACGGGATGGTGAACATCACTTCTGAGTTGCGGGCTGAACCTATACCGGATAACGGCGCTTCTTGTTTTGGGAAGGGGAAACGGTAAGAAGTAGGCACCGACGGGATTCCTCCGTTAAGGGAAACCATATAACCTGTATGCGGAAGGAAAGTGCCGGAAGTGTGCAGGCGTATGTAACAGGTGGTATAACGGGTGTCTGACCTCGTCCTTTTACGGGCGGGGTCTTTTTTACATTAAAATATGAAAGGATGAAAAGAATGTATCAGAAAGTATCGCCCAACCTCAATTTCGTAGAGCGTGAGAAACAGACAGAACAGTTTTGGAAAGAACGTGACATTTTCAGAAAAAGTATGGAAAACCGGAAGAACGGACCGACTTATACGTTTTATGACGGACCTCCGACGGCAAACGGAAAGCCCCATATCGGTCATGTTCTGACCCGTGTCATTAAGGATATGATTCCGAGATACCGTACCATGAAAGGTTATATGGTTCCGAGAAAAGCAGGGTGGGATACCCACGGGCTTCCGGTGGAACTGGAAGTGGAGCAGAAGCTGGGATTGGACGGAAAAGAGCAGATAGAAGAATACGGTTTGGACCCCTTTATCCGTCAGTGTAAAGAGAGTGTGTGGAAATACAAGGGCATGTGGGAGGATTTTTCCGGCACGGTCGGTTTTTGGGCGGATATGGATAATCCCTATGTTACCTATCATGATGATTTTATTGAATCAGAGTGGTGGGCATTGAAACAGATTTGGGACAAGGGACTGCTGTATAAAGGGTTTAAGATCGTGCCTTACTGCCCGCGCTGCGGAACACCTCTTTCCTCTCATGAGGTGGCGCAGGGTTATAAGCAGGTAAAGGAACGCTCTGCGGTAGTGCGGTTCAAAGTGAAAGAAGAAGACGCTTATTTCCTTGCGTGGACCACGACACCCTGGACGCTTCCTTCCAATGTGGCGCTTTGTATGAATCCGGATGCGGAATACTGCAAAGTGAAAGCGGCAGACGGATATACTTACTATATGGCGCAGGCGCTTCTCGACCGTGTGCTGGGCAAATTGGCGGAAGAGGGAAAGCCGGCGTATGAAGTGCTGAAGACTTATACCGGAAAAGATTTGGAAAATATGGAATACGAGCCTCTGTTTACATGTGCAGGGGAAGCGGCGGCGAAACAGAATAAGCGGGCGCATTTTGTAACCTGCGACAACTATGTAACCATGTCAGACGGTACCGGTATCGTTCATATCGCTCCGGCTTTCGGCGAGGACGACGCGCAGGTGGGGAGACGGTATGACCTGCCCTTTGTCCAGTTTGTGGACGGAAAAGGAAATATGACGGCGGAAACGCCCTATGCCGGAAAATTCGTAAAGGATGCCGACCCGGATATTTTAAAGGATCTGGATAAGGAAGGGAAACTGTTTGACGCTCCGAAATTTGAGCATGATTATCCGTTCTGCTGGCGGTGTGATACTCCGCTGATCTATTATGCAAGGGAATCATGGTTTATTAAAATGACGGCAGTCCGCGATGACCTGGTACGCAATAACAGGACGGTAAACTGGATTCCCGAATCCATCGGGGAAGGGCGCTTCGGCAACTGGCTGGAAAACATTCAGGACTGGGGAATTTCCCGCAACCGTTACTGGGGAACGCCGTTAAACGTATGGGAGTGTGAAGACTGCGGACATCAGGAGTCCGTCGGTTCGAGAGCGGAACTGGAGGAACTGAGCGGCAATCCGGAAGCGAAGACCGTGGAACTGCACAGACCTTATATTGACGAGATTACCTGTACCTGCCCGAAGTGTGGAAAGACGATGAAACGGGTACCGGAGGTAATCGACTGCTGGTTTGATTCGGGAGCAATGCCTTTCGCACAGCATCATTATCCGTTTGAAAATAAAGAATTGTTCGAACAGCAGTTTCCGGCACAGTTTATCTCCGAAGCCGTTGACCAGACCCGCGGGTGGTTCTATTCCCTGATGGCGGAGTCTACGCTGCTGTTTAACTGCTCTCCGTTTGAAAATGTAATTGTCCTCGGACATGTGCAGGATGAGAACGGACAGAAAATGAGTAAATCCAAAGGGAATGCGGTAGATCCTTTTGAAGCGCTGGAGACTTACGGGGCGGATGCCATCCGCTGGTATTTCATCATCAATTCCGCGCCGTGGCTGCCGAACCGTTTCCATGGAAAAGCGGTAATGGAAGGACAGCGCAAGTTCATGGGCACGCTGTGGAACACGTATGCATTCTTTGTGCTCTATGCGAACATCGACGGCTTTGATGCGACGAAGTACCAATTGGAATATGACAAGCTTCCGGTTATGGATAAATGGCTGCTGTCTAAGCTGAATACGCTTGTAAAGGATGTGGATGAGCATCTGGACCATTACAGGCTTCCCGAAGCGGCAAGGGTACTGGACAATTTTGTGGATGAAATGAGCAACTGGTATGTGCGCAGGAGCCGTGAGCGTTTCTGGGCAAAAGGAATGGAGCAGGATAAGATTAATGCTTACATGACCCTGTATACCGCACTGGTAACAGTCTGCAAATGTGCGGCGCCCATGATTCCGTTTATGACCGAGGATATTTACCGCAATCTGGTGTGCAGCGTGGACGCATCCGCGCCGGAGAGCATTCATCTGTGCGACTTTCCGAAAGCAGAGGAAGCTTTTATCGACAGGAAGCTGGAAGAGGATATGGAAGAAGTGCTTAAAATCGTGGTCATGGGCCGTGCGGCAAGGAATACGGCGAACATCAAGAACCGTCAGCCCATCGGTAATATGTTTGTGAAAGCGCCCCATGTGCTGGATGATTTTTATCAGGATATCATGAAGGAAGAGCTGAATGTAAAAGCAGTAAACTTTACGGAGGATGTACGCGATTTTACCAGCTATACGTTTAAACCCCAGCTTCGTACCGTGGGACCGAAATACGGTAAACAGCTGGGCGGCATTCAGAAAAAACTGGCGGCGCTGGACGGCAATGCGGCAATGGATGAAGTGAATGAAAAGGGAATGCTTGCTTTTGACGTAGACGGCGTACCGGTGGAACTGACAAAAGACGATCTGTTGATCGAAATGAGTCAGAAAGAGGGTTATGTATCCGAAGCGGACAATACCGTAACGGTAGTGCTGGACACCAACCTGACCGCAGAACTGGTGGAAGAGGGGTTTGTATATGAAGTGATCAGCAAAATCCAGACCATGAGGAAAGATGCGGATTATGAGGTGATGGATCATATTAAAGTAATGGTAAGCGGCAATGAGAAAATTGCTTCCGTCGTAAAAAATAATGAAGCGGTCATTGCCGGAAAAGTTTTGGCGGAGGAAATGCTTACGGACGGAAGCGGAGAAGATTCGGATGCATGGAACAGGAAAGAATGGCATGTGAACGGAGAAAAAGTAACCATTGGTATTCGGAAGATTTGACACAGATTCCGTACAATCCTGCCCGATTTCCATTTTCTGTTGCAATTTTTGGTGAATAATGTATAATCATGCATAGAAGACCTTAAAGACTTTTTTATAAAATAGGAGGAAAATATGGCCAGTAAAACAGGTGTGTCTTTTGACAAAGACTTATTTAAGAGAAGCGTTGTATATAACGTAAAGACATTATATAGAAAAAGCATGGAGGAAGCGACTCAGCAGCAGATTTTTCAGGCAGTATCCTACGCCATTAAGGATGCGATCGTCGATCACTGGATGACCACGCAGGAAGAATATGAAAAACAGGATCCGAAGATGGTCTACTATCTTTCCATGGAATTTCTGATGGGGCGCGCACTGGGCAACAATATCATCAATCTGATGGCATATAAGCCGGTGAAGGATGCGCTGGAAGAATTGGGTGTGGATCTGAACGTGATAGAGGATCAGGAACCCGATGCAGCGCTTGGAAACGGTGGTCTGGGAAGACTTGCGGCATGCTTCCTTGACTCCCTGGCTACTTTGGGATACTCCGCATACGGCTGCGGCATCCGTTACCGCTACGGAATGTTCAAACAGCAGATCCGCGACGGTTATCAGATTGAGGTGCCGGATAACTGGCTGGAGAATGGAAACCCGTTCGAACTGCGCAGGCCGGAATATGCAAAAGAGGTTAAGTTCGGCGGTTATGTAAACGTATATGTGGATGAGAATGGAAGGAGTAATTTCCGTCAGGAAGGTTATCAGAGTGTCAATGCGATTCCGTATGACCTTCCGATCGTAGGTTACGGCAACGGTATCGTAAATACACTGCGCATTTGGGATGCACAGCCGGTAGAATGTTTCAAACTGGATTCTTTTGACAAAGGTGATTACCACAAAGCGGTGGAGCAGGAGAATCTGGCACGGAATATCGTGGAAGTGCTGTATCCCAACGATAATCATTATGCCGGTAAAGAGCTGCGTCTGAAACAGCAGTATTTCTTCATTTCCGCATCGGTACAGGAAGCGGTGGCAAAATATATGCGTAAGCATAAGGATATCCGCAAATTTTACGAGAAGGTGACGTTCCAGCTGAACGATACCCATCCAACGGTTGCAATCGCGGAATTAATGCGTATTTTAATGGATGAACATTACCTTACATGGGACGAGGCATGGACGGTTACGACCAAAACCTGTGCTTATACCAATCATACGATTATGGCGGAAGCATTGGAAAAGTGGCCGATTGAGCTGTTCTCCAGACTGCTTCCCAGAATTTACCAGATCATTGAGGAAATCAACCGCCGTTTTGTTATGAGAATTGAGCAGATGTATCCTGGCAATCAGGAGAAAGTGCGCAAGATGGCCATTATTTATGACGGACAGGTGAAGATGGCGCATCTGGCTATCGCATCC
This sequence comes from uncultured Lachnospiraceae bacterium, assembly GCA_910579935.1. Lineage (GTDB taxonomy): Bacteria > Bacillota > Clostridia > Lachnospirales > Lachnospiraceae > Kineothrix. The sequence continues at coordinate 61,341 of CAJTVQ010000021.1, read as the reverse complement.
GGCTATTCTGTGAACGGGGTGGCAAGACTGCATACCGAAATACTGAAGAAGCAGGAATTGAAGGACTTCTATGAGATGATGCCGGAGAAATTCAATAATAAGACAAACGGTATCACGCAGAGACGTTTCCTTTTACACGGCAATCCGCTGCTGGCAGACTGGGTAACTTCTTATGTGGGCAATGACTGGATCACCGACCTTCCGAAAATCAATAAGTTAAAGATTTATGCAGACGATGAGAAGGCGCAGCAGGAGTTCATGAATATCAAATATAAGAATAAGGTGCGTCTGGCGGAATACATTGCAGAGCATAACGGCATACAGGTAGACCCCCGCTCCATCTTTGACGTTCAGGTAAAGAGGCTTCATGAGTATAAGAGACAGCTTCTGAACATTCTTCACATCATGCATCTTTACAATGAGCTGAAGGAGCATCCGGAGATGAAATTCTATCCGAGGACTTTTATTTTCGGAGCAAAAGCGGCAGCGGGATACAGGAATGCAAAACTGACCATCAAACTGATCAATGCGGTAGGTGAAGTGGTGAACAACGATCCTTCCATAGGCGGTAAGATCAAAGTGGTATTTATTGAGGATTACAGAGTGTCCAATGCAGAAATGATTTTTGCGGCGGCAGATGTATCCGAACAGATTTCCACGGCCAGCAAGGAAGCGTCCGGAACGGGCAATATGAAATTTATGTTAAACGGTGCGCTGACACTGGGAACCATGGACGGTGCGAATGTGGAAATCGTAGAGGAAGTCGGTGAGGAACATGCATTTATCTTCGGATTAAGTTCCGATGAAGTAATCCGCTATGAGAACTTCGGCGGTTATGACCCGATGGAAGTATTCAATAACAATGCGAATATCAGGAAAGTATTGATGCAGCTGATCAACGGGACTTATTCCAAGAACGATCCGGATCTGTTCCGCCCGCTTTATAATTCACTGCTGAATACACAGTCTACGGCAAAAGCGGATACTTACTTTATTCTGAAAGATTTTGATGCTTATGCAGAAGCGCAGAAGAAAGTGGAAGCTGCTTACCGGAATGAGAAGGAATGGGCGAGGAGTGCGATTTTAAATATCGCATGTGCCGGCAAATTCTCATCTGACAGGACCATTCAGGAGTATGTGGATGACATCTGGCATTTGAATAAGGTGGTACTGCCCCCTAAGAAAAGCGAAGGAAAAGTTTTAAAATAATTAGTCAGAATGGGCGCATCTGGTTTTTCCCATACAGGGAAAAACCAGATGCGCCCTGCGTTTTATGCGGAGCGGAAACGGAATCCTGCATTGTTTTCATCGCAGAACAGTGGTATATTAGAAGTAAGTATTGGGCATGAAAATAACAGGGAAAGGAGTGGTTATATGTTAAAGGACAGGACTATGGCGGAAAAACCGCAGGAAGTGGAATTGAAGGCGAGACTGGCTGCCGCGCGGAGCCGGCTGGCGGCCCAGCAGATGCAGATAAAGGAGCATAAGCTTCCGGTACTGGTGCTCATGGAAGGGTGGGGAACCGCAGGAAAAGGCAGTACCATCGGTCAGATAATACGTAATATCGACCCCCGCTTCTTTAAGGTAATATCGCTGGAAAAAGCGACGGAAGAAGAACGGAGGAAACCTTTCCTGAGCCGGTATTTTACCAAGATTCCCGAGGCAGGTAAATTTGTATTTCTGGATTCGGGCTGGATGGATGAGATTACGAAGCTCTGTCTGCATGAAAAACTGGAAGGAAAAGCTTATGAAATGAAGATCGACAGTATCCGCCGTTTTGAAAGGCAGCTGACGGACAACGGGTATCTGGTAATGAAATTTTTCTTCCATATTGGTGAAAAGGAACAGAAGAAGAGAATAGACGGCCTGTTGGAGGATATCGATACGCAGTGGCGGGTCAGCGGCAGTGATAAGTGGCAGAATAAGCATTATGATAAATGCATGGAGGTATATGACCGTTATCTGGAGGCAACCAATGCTCCGTCCGCGCCCTGGTATATAGTGGATGCGAAAGCAAGGAAATGGGCGGAACTGCAGGTTTTGGAGACCCTGACGGAAGGCATTGATATTGCACTGCAGAACAGTGCGCTTGCAGTGCCGCTTCTTCAGAATGTATTTCCGCTGGTTAAGATGCCGAAGCTGGGGGAGATTCCGCTGAATGTGATGATGGAAGAGGGAGAATATAAGGAAGAACTGGACCGGCTGCAGGAACATCTGCGGGAACTTCATAACCGCCTGTACCGGAAGCAGGTGCCGGTTATCATTGCTTATGAAGGCTGGGATGCAGCGGGTAAGGGAGGCAATATAAAACGGATTACGGAGGCGCTTGATCCGAGGGGATTCGAGGTGCATCCGATCGCGAGTCCCGAACCGCATGAAAAGGCACGGCACTATCTGTGGCGGTTTTGGAGCAGGCTTCCGAAGACAGGGCATATTGCGATCTTTGACAGAAGCTGGTATGGCCGGGTGATGGTAGAGCGGCTAGAAGGTTTTTGCAGTGAAAATGACTGGAAGCGGGCCTATAATGAGATGAATGAGTTTGAAAAAGAACTTTCCGACTGGGGAGCGGTGATCATCAAGTTCTGGGTGCAGATCGATAAAGATACCCAGCTGCAGCGTTTTGAACTGCGGCAGAATACTCCTGAGAAGCGGTGGAAGATTACGGAGGAGGACTGGCGCAATCGGGAGAAATGGGATGCTTATGAGGCGGCAGTCAACGAGATGATACAGAAGACGAGTACGGTTTATGCGCCGTGGCATATTCTGGAGTCCGTGGATAAGAAATATGCGCGCATTAAGGCACTGAGGATTATCATTGAGGAGATAGAAAAGGCGCTGTAATTTCATTCAGGCGGAAAATGAAAAATGGTATACAAGTATGTATTGAAGATGATTTGGAACTATGTTACAATTTTAAATAGCAGGTAAATTATGGAGTACAGGATGCATCAGGGGAAAAAGAGGTAGTGGGATGGACGAGGGTATCAAAAGGGTTTCAGTGGAAGAATTTAAGAATATCATAGGGATTTTAACGCCAAGCATGGACGATTTTCTTTATATGTATGATTTACGGAAAGACCGTTACTGTATATCGCCCAGCGCAATGGAACGTTTTATGCTTCCAAGCACGGAATTCTCCCGCGTGCCGGAGACGATTGCCTCATTTACGCATCCGGATGATGTGGCAACACTGCATGAAGACTTACAGCAGATACTGAATAAGGAAAAAGATTACCGGAATATCGAATACAGGTGGATTGGCAGGGACGGGAAACCGGTCTGGATCAATGCAAGGGGGAATGTACTGTACGATGAGAACGGAGAAGCAGAATTTGTAGTCGGATGCATTAATGAAATAGGTAAGAAGCAGAAAGCGGATAATGTCAGCGGGCTTTTGGGAGAGTCCAGCCTGCAGAGCGAATTGAAGAAGCAGAGCCAGACAAACCGCATGAAAGGATTCATCCTGCGACTGGGAATTGACAATTTTAAAGAAATCAATGAAAATAAGGGAATGGAATATGGGGATATGATTCTGCGGAAAACCGCGGAATGTATTGCAGCCGCTATCTTACCGGACCAGAAGCTTTACAGGGTGGTTGCGGATGAATTTGCGGTGGTGGATTTTTCGAACAGGGGAGCAGAAGATGCGCATGAACTGTATGATGCGATACGCAAACAGGTAGATTCCTTTATAGAAGCAAACTGCTATGAAGTATTCTTTACGATTTCGGCAGGAATTTTGGAATTTGGAGATGTTCAGAATCAGTCGTATTTCAATGTGATGAAATTGTCGGAGTTTTCTTTGAACGAAGCAAAGAATAACGGAAAGAATAAGCATTATATTTATAACAAACCGGATTATCAGGCGTTTCTGCACAAACGGGAACTGCTCCATATAATCCGTCATTCCGTGAATGAGAATTTCAGGGGTTTTGAGGCATATTACCAGCCGATTGTGGACATCCGTGAAAACCGTTTATACAGCGCGGAGACCCTGCTGCGTTTCCGTACGGAAGCGCTGGGGATGGTTTCTCCGGTAGAGTTCATTCCGATCTTAGAAGAGAGCGGATTGATCATTCCGGTGGGACGCTGGGTACTGCACCAGGCAATGCGCGCCTGTGCCCAGATACAAAAAGAGATTCCGAATTTTAAGATGTCCGTGAATCTCTCGTATGTACAGGTGCTGAAAAGTAATGTACTGAAAGAAATCCTGGCGGGTGTGAAAGCATACGGGCTGGCCCCGGAGAGTATTGTAATAGAGCTGACGGAAAGCGGATTTTTTGAAGCGAATGCCAACTTCAGTAATTTCTGTGAAGGGTTGAGAGCAAACGGCATCCCGCTGGCGCTGGATGATTTCGGAACCGGATATTCCAATTTCCACTATCTGTACAACCTGAATCCGAGTACGATAAAGATAGACCGTTCTTTTACTTTAAAAGCATTGAATAATGATTATGAATATAATCTGCTTCAGCATATGGCAGATATGACGCACAGCATTGATACGAAATTCTGTATAGAAGGAATTGAGACGAAAGAAGAACTGAACAAGATCTGCAACATGGGGCCGGATTATATACAGGGATTTTATTTCTCGAAACCTTGTCCGCTGGGGACATTTTTGGATACGATGCATAAGTTTATCTGATATAGTCTGAGGTGATGATCAGTAAATCAGCAATTCTGATCAAAACTCCCATCTGTCAGGTTTGAACCCGGACAGATGGGAGTTTCTTTTTTATATTGTCTTCATATGATATGTGCAGAGCCGCTGCATTTTAATATACGATGGAGTAAGCTCCGAATACTTTTGTATTGATTGTGATCGTCTTGGGATCCGTATCCACATCGTCCATTATGAAGTGCAGCCTTGGAAGCCTTGTCACGGTTATCGCAGATATAAGAACGAATATTGGTTCCTGCTTTTGTGTCTGCATCACTTAAACCGATGGGTGCGGCGAGATTATATCCGCCAAAGCGCCCGACAGGGGCGTACTCCTTCACCACCAAACAATCTGGCTGAATCATTACGGAAATTTGGCCGGATACATAAGAAAGAGCGGCTTGCAAACCGGTGTCCGTTGCTTTATAATAGAATCTGATTGGAAACTGTGTTTCAGACCGAGAAGGAGGAAAAAGGATGATACAATTATCGGACGGCGGCGCATATCTGATAAATGGAACGGAGATCGTGCCCGACAGTGCGCAGGCGCAGGCAGAAATAAAGAGCAGGACCGGAAAAGAAGTAAGCAGGGAAGAGGCGGCAGGAGAGACTATTGCTTACGGAATTCTGAAAGAACACAACACTTCAGGCAATATGGAAAAGCTGAAGATTAAATTTGATAAATTAACATCCCATGATATTACATTCGTTGGTATCATACAGACGGCGCGGGCATCGGGACTGGAGAAATTCCCGGTACCTTATGTATTGACAAACTGTCATAATTCACTCTGTGCGGTGGGCGGTACGATCAATGAAGACGACCACATGTTTGGACTTACCTGTGCAAAGAGATACGGCGGTGTGTATGTACCGCCCCATCAGGCGGTCATCCATCAGTATGCGAGGGAGATGCTGGCCGGAGGCGGGCGGATGATTCTCGGTTCCGATTCCCATACCCGTTACGGGGCGCTGGGTACCATGGCGATGGGAGAAGGAGGACCGGAGCTTGTGAAACAGCTGCTGAACCAGACCTATGATATCAATATGCCGGGTGTGGTGGGGATTTACCTGACCGGAGAACCGGTAAAGGGAGTGGGTCCGCAGGATGTGGCGCTGGCGATCATTGGCTCAGTATTCGGCAACGGGTATGTGAAGAATAAAGTCATGGAATTCGTGGGGCCGGGCGTGGCTTCTCTGAGCGCGGATTTCCGTATCGGAATTGATGTTATGACCACGGAGACTACTTGTCTGTCTTCCATTTGGAGAACGGATGGGGAAATTGAAGAGTTTTATGATATCCATGGAAGGAAAGAAGATTATAAGGAACTGAATCCGGGAGAGGTGGCATATTATGACGGAATGATCACCGTAGACTTAAGCAGTATCCGTCCGATGATCGCCATGCCTTTCCATCCCAGCAATACGTATACGATAGAAGAATTGAATGAGAATCTGGAAGATATTCTGAATGGTGTGGAAAAACGGGCGGCGGTAAGTCTGGACGGCGCCGTGGACTTTACTTTGAAAAATAAAGTGAAGGACGGGAAGTTTTATGTGGATCAGGGTATCATTGCAGGCTGTGCGGGCGGCGGTTTTGAAAATATCTGCGCGGCGGCGGATATTCTGAAGGGTTCTTATATCGGTTCCGACGGCTTTACGTTAAGCGTATATCCTGCATCCATGCCGGTATATATGGAACTGATCAGGAACGGCTGCGCAGCTGCACTTATGGAAACCGGTGCGGTACTTAAGACGGCATTCTGCGGTCCCTGTTTCGGTGCGGGAGATACTCCGGCCAATAATGCGTTCAGTATCCGGCATTCGACCAGGAACTTCCCCAACAGGGAAGGATCGAAGCTGCAGAATGGTCAGATTTCTTCCGTGGCGCTGATGGATGCCCGTTCCATTGCGGCAACCAGTGCCAATAAAGGCGTACTGACTCCGGCAACGGATTTTGACGGTACGATTGGAAAATATAAATATCATTTTGACTCGAACATATATGCAAACCGTGTATTTGATTCCAAGGGAGCGGCGGATCCGGCCGTGGAGATTCAGTTCGGTCCGAATATTAAGGACTGGCCGAAAATGTGTGCGCTGCCGGAGAACCTGGTACTGCAGGTTGTATCGGAGATTCATGATCCGGTCACGACAACGGATGAACTGATTCCTTCGGGGGAGACGTCTTCCTACCGTTCCAATCCGCTGGGACTGGCTGAATTCACGCTGTCCAGAAAGGACCCTGCTTATGTGGGACGCGCCAAGGCGGTTCAGGAGGCACAGACAGCCGTTATGGCAGGGAAATGTCCGGTGGAAGCAAAGCCGGAATTAAAACCGGTGATGGAAACCATCCGGAAATCTTATCCCGATGCAGGAGAAGGAAATATTGGTTTTGGTTCCACGATTTTTGCAGTGAAACCGGGAGATGGTTCGGCAAGGGAGCAGGCGGCTTCCTGTCAGAAGGTATTGGGCGGATGGGCGAATATTGCGAATGAATATGCTACCAAGAGATATCGTTCCAACCTGATCAACTGGGGAATGCTGCCGTTCATCATCAAAGAGGATGATGCGAAACTTCCGTTCCGCAATTTGGATTATATCTTTCTGCCGGATATACGCAAAGCGGTAGAAGAGAAGGCTGACAGCATCAAAGCCTATGTGGTAGGAGCCGACGGGCTGAGAGAGTTTGAAATGATCCTGGGTGAGCTGACTGATGAGGAAAGGCAGATTATCTTAAAAGGATGTCTGATCAATTACAACAGGGTTTCATAAAACGGTAATGAATGCGGAGAATTCAAAGCGGATGAAGGAGGAACAGCGTGAAGGGTAAAAATAAAGCGGACAATCGGAAGGGTGGTCAGGTACGTGCAGGCAGACGTATACTGATGGTTGTTCTATGTTTGTGCATGACGGTGTTTGTGTGTATGGGCTGTGGGGACGGTATGCCTCCATTGGCAGAGCAGGAAAACGGTCAGGGAAATGAGACATTGCAGAGTGTTGCGGCAAGTGGGGAAGGGCGGCAGGCACATACGATGGAGAGGGTGGAGGCCACGATTTTGAAGGACGAAATCTCCGCCTATCCTTTGGCCGCAGCCGGACAGGATAACAGCGCCGCGGAAGAACAGCAGAAGCGGAAGAAAGAGGCCGAGTTAGAGGCATTGAAAGCAGCCTTTGCGGATATGGATGCTGCAGAGGTATATACGACGGCAAATGTAAGGGTGCGCACGGCGCCTTCCACGGAAGCGGATGTCTATACGTTATTGAAAAAAGGAGAGGTTCTTCAGAAGAACGGAGAGGCGAATGGATGGAGCCGCGTGCTGATAGAAGGAGAAATGTACTATATAAAATCGGATTATCTGCGGGAGAAGGGGAAACCGGCAGAAGGCAGCCATATCATTGCCATCGATGCGGGGCATCAGAATAAAGCAAATACAGAAAAAGAGCCGATAGGGCCGGGCGCCGGTGAGACGAAAATGAAGGTTACGGGAGGCACACGGGGAGTTGCCACGGGACTGTACGAATACGAACTGACGCTGGCAGTTTCGGAAAAGCTGCGGACGGAATTGGAAAACAGGGGATATCAGGTTTACATGGTGCGCGAGAGCCATGATGTGGATATCAGCAATTCGGAACGGGCGCAGATGGCATATGACTCCGGTGCGGAAGTGTTTGTGCGCATTCATGCCAACGGTTCGGAGAACAGCAAGGCGAACGGAGCCATGACGATCTGTCCTACACCGAAGAATCCCTATGTTGCGGATTTGTATGTGGACAGCCAGAGGCTTTCGGAGTTTGTATTGGACGGACTGACGGCGAGCACCGGCTGTAAAAGGGAGAGGATATGGGAAACGGATACGATGAGCGGCATTAACTGGAGTAAGATTCCCGTGACAATTGTGGAGATGGGATATATGTCGAATCCGGAAGAGGATAAGAAGATGGCCGGGGAGGAGTATCAGCTGCTGATCGCGGCAGGAATTGCAGATGGAATTGACGTTTATTTTTCAGAATAAGGAACTGTTTCTAAAGTTATTGGCTTTTATTTCCGATATATTTAATACAGGGGCGGGGTGTCTTGGCCGGATGCAGCGTTTCTGAATTTTATATCGTTTAACCACGGATGGTGTTTCAATGTGCGGCGGAGTTGTACAATGGACATCATCTTTTTTGTTACATAGCAGGTGATAAGCGGCGGACAGGATGACCGCGGTTCATTGCGCCATATGGCACACTCATGAGAATGAACCGGACGAAAAACGGTTAAGCGTGGAAAGGAGTTCATATGCGGATCAGTGCTTCGGATATAAGAATGGAATCGGCAAGAAGCTATCATTCCTATATGGAAAGCCATACCAGTACCGTGGTAATGGTAGGAACAAACGGGCTTTTATCCGAACCGAAAAAGGATGGGAATACGGAGAATAATATTCTCGTAGGTGAAGAACTGAAACAGAAGTACGGTGAGGAACAGACTTTTGAAGAGAAAAAGAATGCCCTTCAGGAGAAACTGAATGAAATGAGTTCCAATTCCAGACTGGGAAGACTGAAGAAAATAATGAGCAGGCGCGATTCGCTCAGTACCGTCAGGGAAAGCTGTATGCAGTATCTGATCAGTCTTTTTCTGAACGAGAAGGAAAGGCGGGAACTGAATTATGCCAGTCTGCAGCCGGTAAGGGGCCAGAAGCTGTTGGAGACGGTCTATTATCAGAAAGAAGTCTATTTTGAGGAAAGCGAGCATACGTTTTTTTCTGCAGCAGGAACGGTGCGGACATCGGATGGAAGGGAACTGCCGATTCGGATGAATGTGGAGATGAGCCGGAGTTTTGCCGCTTATTATGAGGAGAACTATGCACATGTGCAGGAGCGTATGCAGGATCCTCTTGTCATCAATCTGGATGGGAATGTGGCGGAACTTTCCGACCAGACCTTTTTCTTTGATATTGATGCAGACGGCAGGGAAGAAGAAATTTCCATGCTGGGCAGAGGCAGCGGTTATCTGGCGCTGGATAAGAACGGTGACGGCAGGATTAATGACGGCAGTGAGTTGTTCGGTGCAAAATCGGGCAACGGCTTTGGTGATCTGGCGGCTTACGATTCTGACGGCAATGGGTGGATTGATGAAGCCGATGACATATGGGAGAAGCTGCTGATTTGGACGAAAGACGAGGACGGGAAGGATGTATGCTATAAACTTGCGGAAAAAGGGGTAGGAGCCATCTGCCTGGGAAACACGGATACGGATTTTTCCCTGAACGGAGCCGGAAATACCGTGAACGGGAGAATAAGAAAAACAGGCATTTTTCTGTATGAGAATGGAATGACGGGTACCATCCAGCATGTGGATGTGGCGGATCACGGAAAGCCGGAAGGTCATTTTGAAGCGGTGAGCTGAATACAGGTATAAATACCGGGCACTGTCACATACAATAGTGTGGGGGTGCCGCATGAGAAAAAAAGAAATCATTAAAAACGTCATAAATAACAGAAGGGTTGTATTCAAACCGGATTATCGGGATGTGGGTGCGATTCTTCTGTTTATTTTATTGGTTCCGTATATTATATCCTTTTTGTTTGGAAATGTAGGGAGGGGGAAGGATTCGGAAGAAGAGGGGGAATATGCAGGAGCGGAATCGGGACTTTTTCAGGAGGATAGAAAGACGGCGGAGTATATTGTTTATAACAAAACAGCGGCCGGAACGGAGATGATACCGTTGGAAACATATCTGGCAGGCCGTCTTCCGGCCACGGTCAATATGGAATATGAGATGGAGGCATTGAAAGCACAGGCGGTAGTGCTGAGGACGGAATTGATGAAACAGGCCGAAGGCGGGGGAAAATACATATATGTGGAGGGACAGACTGCGAAAATGGGAGAGCAGGAATATGAAAGGAGCATGGAGGCAGTAGGGAGTACGAGGGGAATGTTTTTAGAGTATGGGGGAGAGATCATTACAGCGCCCTATTTTGCAGTGAGTGCAGGGGCTACGAGGAACGGGAACGAGGTGTTTTGCAGTGAGGATTATGCATATTTAAAATCGGTCATATGTGAAAGGGATTTTACTTCGGAAAGTTATACGGGCGGAATACGGATGAGCCGGTACGTCTTTTGGAATCGTTTGGGAGAGTTAATACCGGATATGGAGTATGAAGAGGCGTTGACAGTGGAAGAACAGCTGGTACTGGACAGGGACAGGGCGGAGTATGTGACGGAAGTATCATTAAACGGAAAATCCGTATCGGGGGAGGTCTTCCGGGAGGCATTTGCACTCAATTCTTCCTGTTTTGAGTTGGAGCAGGAGGGGGATATGGTTCTTATAAAAACAAAGGGAGTCGGGCATGGGCTGGGATTGTGTCAGTATGCGGCAAATGAAGCGGCAAAGAAGGGAAGCGACTATATTGATATCCTGAATTACTTCTTTTCTGATATCGTAATAGAAAAAATCGGTGAATCCGGATAAGGAACTGTCATAAAAACTGAATAAAGAATCCTAAACAGGTAAAACTATCGGTGAGGAATTAAAAAATAAGGACCTGGTATAAATCGGTTCAGTACTGAAGGTTACAGGACTGGAATAGGAGGAATGAAAATGAGAAGAAGAAACAGGGACGGAGCCAGAAAGGAAAAAATAATAATGGCTCTCTCATCGGTATTTGTACTGGCAGCTTTGACGGCAACGGGATTGTTTATCAGAGGGAAGAATGAGGACAGAAGCGACGGCTATGTGGTGGATTTCAGCTCCATTGAGAACAACGGTACGGAGCTGGCACAGAATGATACGGAAAACGTACAGGAAATTGCGGGAACCGGTCAGCGCGGGAATATGCAGGAAACGGAAAACAGTGCGGTAACAGCGGATGACCTGGATTACGATCCGTACTATCAGGAAACCAATTCTTTAAGTGTTGAGAACGAAGAAGAGGAAACGGAACCGGAGGAAAAAACGGCGGAGCAAAGTAATGCCGGCTCCGGAAATGACAAGGACAGGGAGAAAAACGAAAAGGGCGAAGAGGGAATGATGGACGAGTCCAAGGATACGGCTGACAGCGGAGAGCAGGACGGTACGCTGGAAGAAGTGGCGGCTATGGAGGAAATGGAAGATACGATGGCGATTGCAACTTCCACGTCCATCCAGCCGGCGCTTACGTTCGGCGATGAAGATTCGCTGACATGGCCGATCGTGGGAAACGTACTGATCAATTACAGCATGGACAAGACGGTTTACTTCCCTACGCTGGAACAGTATAAGTATAATCCGGCCATCATTATTTCGGCGGTGGAAGGAGAAGCGATTACTGCGGCGGCAAACGGAAAGGTAAGCAGTGTGTACCAGAATCCGGAACTGGGAAATGTGGTGGTGATGGAATTGGGGAACGGATACGAACTTACCTATGGACAGCTGAAGGATATTACGGTATCGGAAGGAGGATTCGTAAATCAGGGTGAAATCATCGGAAATGTGGCGGCTCCAACCAAATATTATTCGGTGGAGGGATGCAATGTGTATTTCAAACTGACCAAGAACGGAGTACCGGTAAATCCGATGTCAAAGCTTCATTAGGATAAATCCCCGTGCAGATTTCAAAACATGAAAGCCGGATTTGCGGATGCAGCATGAAAGCTGTGGAAGTTTGGAAATATGAACGGAATGAGATTGTATGTGCTGGCTGGCGTGTTTGGAAATATTTTCAAGAGAGGAAAATTTTCCGGACACGCCTTGTACGTGGTTATGGAAGAAAATTACAGGAAATTTATAGGAAAGGAGAAGGGCGTTATTGCCAAACAGCCATTCGGCGGCAGAGTATGGGGCGGCTGTGGGGCAGACAGTAATGTGCCGGCAGGAATATGGAAAAATACTTGGTACATGGCAGGATCATAACAATGGCAGAAGCTGCGGACATGAAAGAGAACGGAAAGGGGAGCGGAAAAGAACAGGGGAAGGAAGGTGACAAAGGCGGCAGGGTGAAGGCAGTTTATACGGATGGGTATGTGCACATTGCGGATGGAAAAATTGTCGGAATCGGAGAGATGGAGGAACTGGACGGGGATCTGCAGATGGATGTGATTGACGTGGGCGGACGGACGGTGATGCCCGGAATCATTGAGGCGCACTGTCATATGGGAATTACCGAGGAAAAAAAGGGGATGGAGGGAGATGACTGCAATGAGAACGTGGAGGCGGTGACTCCTTTTCTTCGTGCCATAGATGCGATCAATCCTATGGATGCGGCTTTTGACGATGCGGTGAGAGCCGGGATCACGTCGGCCATGATAGGGCCGGGGAGTGCAAATGTGGTAGGCGGGCAGTTTGCTTTTGTCAAGACAAAAGGAAGAAGGATTGATGAATTGGTGGTTCTGGAGCCTGCGGCAATGAAAATAGCATTCGGGGAAAATCCCAAAGTAAATTATTCAGGACAGGGAAAAATGCCCGTGACCAGGATGGCGATAGCCGGACTGTTAAGGGAAGAATTATTTAAGGCGAAACAGTACTGGGAGAAAAAGAGGGCGGCCATGCAGGAAGCGGACGGAAAAGAAAGAGAGACGCCCGATTTCCGGTATGAGTGCTGGATTCCGGTCTTTGAAAAGAAAATTCCGTTAAAAGCGCATGTACATCGAGTGGACGATATTTTTACGGCCATCCGTATTGCGAGGGAATTTGATCTGAATATGACATTGGATCACTGCAGCGAAGGGCATTTGGTGGCGGAGGAACTGGCGAAAGAAGGATTTCCCGCTATCGTCGGGCCGGACCTGTCCAGCAGGAACAAGATTGAAGTACAGAATATGGCATTTAAGACGGCGGGAGTACTTCATGAGGCTGGAGTAAAGGTGGCGATTACGACGGACCATCCGGTATCTTTAATACAGTCCCTGCCCATCTGTGCCGGATTGTGTGTGAAGTCCGGAATGGATATGGAGGCGGCGATGCGCGCGATTACGATTCATGCGGCGCAGATCTGCAATGTGGCAGACCGGGTGGGCAGCCTGGAGATTGGAAAGGATGCAGATATTGCGGTTTTTGACGGTAATCCGCTGGAGGTATTTACGGAAACTTACTGTACTTTGATAGATGGGGAATTAGTTTATTCCCGCGGGCAATGAGCCAGGAGGCGTGCTTAAAGCCAGCTTCGGAAGCAGGCCGCAGCGGCAGGGCGGCAGACAGAAACGGAAATTGGAACTGAACTGTTACAACTAAAAATTGATTTCTGTGCATACCTCAAAATATATCTTGCAATAAATGGGAAAACGTGATAGTATAAATGTGTTATCAATATTAAATAGAAACACATTATACATTTTCTAAAATTTCATAATGTGTTCCGCATTCTTTTCAGGTACTTCCTATAAGCGCATAGTGAGCAGATGCACATGGAAGTATTGCAGGAAAAAAGAATGTCTGAGATTCTGGCTTTTCGCCGATGGATTCAAGCAGCTTTTTAATTTCATAAGTGCTGACAGGTGAAAAGACGGTTCTCCTGTCTGCATGTATTACGGACAGGAGGAAAGATGAAAGAGAGACAAAGAAAAAAGCACCGGAAAAATCAAGACGGGAGACAGTTGCAGTGCAGGATATCACAGGGAACGATCAGGGATTTGAATAATCGTACCGTATTCGGTAATTCTGTTCTTTGCGCTCAGTTCCTGAGGGATTATGCGGATATTGCGCTGTTGAAAGATGTGCAGCCGGAGGATATCGAGGACGTTTCAAGGAAGTATCAGGCATACCTTGGGATTTCTTTCGAGACGGATACGGTGAAGAAAATCCGTATCCGGCCAGCAGGGGCGGAAGAAGAGGAAAGCATTCCTCTGTATCTGATATCTCTTGTGGAGCATAAGAGTCAGGTGGATTATAATGTCAGTATGCAGCTGCTTCGGTATATGATATGTATTTGGACTGAGTATGGAAAGGAAATAGAGCGCAGGGGAGAAGGCAGGAGTTCCAATAAGTCTTTTAAATATCCGCCCATTCTGCCAATTGTATACTATGAAGGGGCAGATAAATGGACCGCAGACCTGCATTTGAAAGACCGTATTATGATGAGTGGGATTTTCAGCGATTATCTGCCGGACTTTACTTATAAACTGGTGCGGAATCATGATTACTCAAACGAAGAACTGCTGGATAAGAAGGATGAAATGTCACTGCTGATGATGATTAATAAGGTACAGACACCAGAGGATATGGAAAATTTTCTGAACAGTCAGAGGGACAAAGTGGAGCGGATTGTACGGAATGCCCCGGAGCACATATTGGAAATCATCTGTTCTGCCATATGGAGTCTGTGTATGAAAATGAATGTGCCACAGGAAGAAGCGGAGTTATGTGTGGAGAAAGTAAGGGAGCGCCAAATGGGATATTGGTTTGAAAATGTAAAAATGGATATACAGGCGGAACGGAGAAAAGCGGAAGAAGCATGTCGGGAGGCGGAAGAACGGGTGAGGCAGGCGGAGAAAAGAGCAGAAAAAATGGTAGAGGAATTGGCAGAGAAAAAGGCGGAGGAATTAGCAGAGAAGAGGGAAAAAGAAGCAAAGATTGAAATGATCGTTTTTCTGTGTCAGGAATACGGTGACACAAAGGAAGCAGCCATCATGAAAATGATGCAGAAGTGCGGTTTTTCACGGGCTGAGGCGGAAAAGAAAGCAGATGTTTACTGGAAAGAATAGAGAAAATCAAAGGTAACAGTTTATTTACCTTTACTGTTACAGTAAAAGCACTGATTCTGGGAGAACCGGTGCTTTTTATATTTACCTTCGGTCATGTTCGAGTTATAATCTGAATAATAATGAAAATGAGACATTTGTTTTATGAAAGCATATTTTGCAATGCAGGCGGCAATTTCTTCACTTTACTTTGCAGAAAATGTGAATATACTATTTCATATGAAATGAAATAACTGAAAAGGGACAGAAACTGGCTGGAACGCAGCGGTTTATATGTTCCGGTCAAATATTGAATGAATGCCCGTGAAGCGGGCGGGGAGGTATGGAAATGAAAGTAGTGGTTTTAGCCGGCGGAATCAGCACGGAGAGGGATGTATCTTTAAGTTCCGGCAGGATGATTTATGAGGCGTTGAAGGGAAACGGGCATCAGGCGGTTCTGTTGGATGTATATTTGGGATATACGGGAGAGGATGCGGGAAGTATTTTTGAGAAAGAAGAAGACTGGGCGAAGGAAATCGGCGCTGTGGGAGCGGAAAATCCTGATATCGAGGCGGTAAAAGCGCTGCGCACCGACGGGGATAAAAATTTCTTCGGTCCGAATGTCATTTCCATATGTCAGGAGGCAGATGCGGTTTTTATGGCGCTGCATGGAGAAAACGGTGAGAACGGCAAGATACAGGCGTGTTTTGATTTAATGGGAATTAAATATACGGGGACGGATTATGTCAGTTCGGCGCTTTGTATGGATAAAGGGCTGGCCAAGGAATTATTTGATTATCATGGAATTCCTACCCCGAGGGGGATACGCCTTGGAAAAGGGGAGGCCGATCCGAGGTCCGTTCCCTTTCCATGTGTGGTTAAGTCATGCTGCGGCGGTTCCAGCGTAGGAGTCTGCATTGCCCGTAATGAGGAAGAATACAAAGCAGCGCTGCTGGAAGGATTCCGCTATGACAAGGAGGTTATAATAGAACAGTATATTGAAGGCAGGGAGTTTTCCGTAGGGGTTATGGACGGCAGGGCGCTGCCGGTCATCGAAATCGCGCCCATAAACGGATTTTATGACTATAAGAATAAATATCAGGCAGGAAGTGCGGTGGAGACCTGTCCGGCGCAGCTTTCCGAACGAAAGACGAAGGAACTCCGGCATCTGGCGGAACAGGTTTTCCGTGTACTGCGGTTGAAAAATTATGCGAGAATGGATTTTATGATGAACGGAGAGGAAGAAATTTTTTGTCTGGAGGCAAATACGCTGCCGGGAATGACGTCTACGTCACTTTTACCGCAGGAAGCGAAAGCAGCAGGGATTAGTTTTGCCCAGTTGTGTGAACGGATACTGGAGGCTGCGGTAAAGGAATGAAGAGTTTCATTCTTCCTGTCTGCTTGTGCCGTTGTTGGCGGCATGACGGGAATGGCTAGAAAATGATTCAGCAGGAACGGAAAGGTATGGGTATTCATGAAGAATCTTACATTGAGGAATATTGCAGAAGTATGCGGAGGAAAATTGTACGGAAGCGGGGAACGGCAAGATACGAAAGAGGTAGAGGGCGTGGTATTGGATTCCCGTCTGGCGGAAACCGGTTATCTTTTCATCGCCACGAAAGGGGAACGTGTGGACGGTCATTCTTTTATTCCGCAGGTGTTGCAGAAAGGTGCGGCCGGCGTGGTCTGTGAAAAACTGCCGGAGGTTATGGAGGAAAAGGATTGTTTTATTCTGGTGGAAAATTCTTTTCAGGCATTGAAGGATATTGCAGAATTTTACAGAAAGCAGCTGGATATTACGGTGGTGGGAATCACGGGGAGCGTGGGAAAGACCAGTACGAAGGAATGTATTGCGGCAGTACTGTCGGAGAAATATCAGGTGCTGAAAACGGAAGGGAATTTTAACAATGAAGTGGGACTTCCCCTGACGATACTGAAGATAAGGGACTGCCATGAGGTAGCCGTGGTGGAGATGGGAATCAGTGATTTTGGGGAAATGCGCCGTTTGAGCCGGATTGCGGCGCCGGATATCTGTGTTTTGACGAATATCGGCCAGTGCCATTTGGAAAATCTGAAATCCAGGCAGGGAATTCTGAAGGCCAAAACGGAGATTTTTGATTTTATGAAGGAAAACGGTATGGTCTGCCTTAACGGTGATGATGATATGCTGGAGACGATTGCGGAGGTAAAGGGACGGAAGCCGATGACGTTCGGGCGCAGGGAATGCAATCGGGTGTATGCGGAGCATATAGAGAATAAGGGGCTGTTTGGCAGCAGTGCAACGGTGCATATGGACGATGAAGCGTTTGAGATGGATATTCCGCTTCCCGGAGAACATATGGTATACAATGCGCTGGCGGCAGTCTGTGCAGGGAGCCTCCTGGGGCTGACCGGGGAAGAGATGTGCAAAGGGATTGCCAAAGTGGAAGCGGTAAGCGGCAGGAGTCATATCCTGCGTTTGGAAGACCGTGTAGTGATTGACGACTGCTATAATGCCAATCCGGTTTCCGTGTGCGCTGCGATCGATTTATTATGCACGGCATTGTCCAGAAAAGCGGCGGTGCTGGGAGATATGTTTGAATTAGGGGTAGCGGAGAAAGAGATGCATGCAAAAGTAGGGGCATATGCGGTGGAGAGAGGCGTTGATGTCCTTATCTTTATCGGCGCTCTTGCAGAATTTATGTATGGGAGCGCTATAGAAACTGCAGACAGATTGGGGATTTCCAAAGAGCGGATTTATTATTTTAAAGAAAAGAGAGAGTTTTTGGAGAAATGGAAGGATATCTTGCAGAAGGGCGACACTATATTGGTGAAGGCGTCGCATGGGATGGCCTTTCATGAGATTGTAGAGAGCCTGCATTAGCTGACAAATGCGAATGGGGAACAAAGGAAAAGATCAGGAGAAGGAACGGGATGGGAAAAAAGAAAAATCAGTATTATGGCGGAAAACAAAACAGGGCGGAAAAAGAAAGTTTTTTCGGGGCAGTATGGGAGCAGGCGGTGCAGATTTACCTGTTTCTTATGCTGGCGGTATATCCGTTGTTCATGGGCCGCGGATATGAAGAACTGGTATATAAGAAGTGGGCGCTGTTTTTATATGCTTCCTCTGCATTCTGCATAGTAAGCACAGTATGCGGTGCGGCAGCCTTGGCCGGAAGACGGGGAAGAACTGACAGGAAGAAGGGCAGCGAAAGGTGTGCCGGAGGACGGACGGTAACGGATTGGTTCGTTTTCATTTATCTGTTGTGCGTGGTGATCTCTTATCTCGGTGCAGTGGACAGCCAGACAGCGTTCTGGGGGGTGGATACATGGTATATGGGGCTGGTATCACAGGTTTTGTTCGTAGGGATATACTTTGGGATTTCCAGGGGGTATGCGGAAAACCGTTATATGAAGATACTGGCGGCAGCAGTAGCGGTAATTGTGGGCAGTATTGTGATCTTGCAGCGCTTCGATATAGATGTAGTTTATCTTTACCAGGGATACAGTGATGAGGTGAAACTGGATTTTGTTACTACTTTAGGACAAGTTACATGGGCATCCAGCTATATCAGCATTTTGTTGACGGCTGGAATGGGAATTTATTATCTGACAGAAGAAAAAAAGGCAAAAATTTTTTGGGGAATCTGTGTCGGAGCAGGATTTGCATCGGAGATGCTTTTGAACAGTGACAGCGGCATGATAGCGGTTTTTGCAGCACTGATGGTTATGCTGTGGCTGGCGGTCGGAAGCAGGAAAAGACTGCTGGCATTGGCGGAAATAGGCATGATTGCTTTGACGGCGGTGGCGGCGGTCGGAATTTTGGAGAGGATCTTCGGCGGACGTATGATACCGATTGATGCGGTGTACCTGAAAGCTGCACAGAGCGTGATGGTATATGTGCTTTTGGCAATTGCAGCGGTTTTTCATTTGGCAATACGGAAAGACTGGCTCCATGGGGATGCGAAGCAGGGAACGGTAAGACTGGTCAGAGGAATTTACATACTGTTGGTGTGCCTTGGAATTGTCGGTATGTCAGCTTTGTTTATTCTGCATGGAAAGGGATATTTTGGCGGTTCACCGACGGAAAATTATTTCCGGTTCACCATATGGTGGGGAAACAGCAGAGGATTTATATGGCGTACGGGAGCGGCTGTGTTTGCGGATTTTAACGTATGGAGGAAGCTGTTTGGATGCGGACCGGACTGTTTTACTCCTTATTCCTATCAGATGATGGGAGACGCTATTAACGAATTCTGGCATAATCAGATTGTGCCGAACGTACATAATGAATGGTTTAACGGTGTGATCAATTATGGGATCGTCGGCGGGGCGGCTTATTTGGGAATTTTTCTGTCGTCGGCTTACGGTTTGATAAAAGCGGCGCTGAAGGGAAAAGGTGCGGTGGTTTTTGGAATCGGTTTGGCGGCGGCGGCCTATATTGCGCACAATGTGCTCTGTTACCAGCAGATCATTGGTACACCTTTGATATTCATTTTGCTGGGGATTGGGGCGGCCAAGGTCAGGGCAGCGGCTTTGGACTAAGGAACAGCCCGCATGACGATCACTCCGGTGCATAAAAGAGCCGGTATAGCGGATGCTATACCAGCTCTTTATTTTTAAAATAAGTTTCCTTTATGATTTCCTGCACATGGGCGCCTACGAATTTCCGTTCTGCCTTTGGTAAATCTTTGATATAAATCGGTTTGCAGTATTCCAAAACAACATGTGCCCGCCGGATTTTCGGCAGGTGGTCTTCAAAGATGCCTGCGGAGTTGTTCATGCACATCGGAACGACCGGACAGCCGGATTTTTCAGCAATTTTGAAACTTCCCTCATGGAAGGGGAGGAACGTGTCCGGTACTTTGTTTCTGGTGCCTTCCGGAAAAATGCAGATGGAAATTCCGGATTTCACTTTCTCGATTGCTTCCAGTATGGTTTTCAGCCCCTCTTTTACGTCTTCACGGTTTAAGAACAGACAGTGGAGGTTTTTCATCCAGTTTACAAGAAGGGGATAACGCAGCATTTCTTTCTTTGCGATATAGCCGGTAGGTCTGGGAACTCTCGTGTAGGTCAGCAGAATGTCGAAATAACTGCGGTGGTTTCCCACATATAATACAGCGGTGTCTTTGGGGACATTTTCCTCGCCGATGACAGTCAGCGAAACGCCGCTGAACCACAGGCAGACCCGAAATGCCCAGTTGACGATAGCCAGGGAACTTCTGTTTTTTAAATCCATATTAAATTTACCGATGATCCATTCCGCGATCAGCAGGGGAATGCTGAAAATGAGGAATAAGATTACAAATGCGGCAACACATAAAAAACGTATCATACTGCAGTGTCCTTTCCGGATAATAATTGTTCAAAGTCGGAGACTGTCATGGGCTTTGCATAATAATAGCCCTGTGCGTGGGTACATCCTGCATTTAACAGAAAATCCGCCTGTTCTTTGCTTTCCACGCCTTCGGCGATGACCGGAAGCTGGATGGCCTGAATCATCTGAATGACTCCTTCTAGGATATCCCGTCCGATCTGCAGGCCGCGCCGGGCTTTCTGCAGGAAATTCAGATCGATCTTTACCACATCGACCGGTATGTCTTTTAAAGCATTTAAGGAAGAATAACCGCTTCCGAAATCGTCCATGGAAAACAGGAACCCGGCTTCCTGAAGTTTATCCATAATGTCATAGAGAGCATCAGGACTATCTACATATGCACTTTCCGTAATTTCCAGTTCGATGGAATGGGGCGGAAGGTTATATTTTTGTGTCAGTGAAATAAGTTTGCTGCAAAGTTCCGGGTCGTGCAGATGGACGCGGGATACATTGACCGAAATCGTAATGGGATTTTTTCCCTCGTCCAGCCAGCGGCGTATGGTTTTGCAGGCCATATCCCAAATGTATTCGTCCATTTGGATGATGAATCCGTTCCGCTCAAACAGGGGAATGAAATCACCCGGCGGCAGGATGCCGTCTTTGGGATGGTGCCAGCGGGACAGCGCTTCTGCCCCGATAATGGTATGGGTGCGCATGTCATATTTTGGCTGCAGATACATTTGGAATTCATGGTTTTCCAAAGCATGGGCCATGTTTTTCGTAATATAGTGCTCCTTGTTCAGATCATTGCTCATGGCTTCTTCATAAAAAGCATAGCGGTGGATATAACTGCCTTTTACGGTATTCTGCGCCATCGCCGCCCAGTCGCATAATACATTAAGGGGTTCCCCGTTATAATGCGGGAGGTGTACGATGCCGGCAGACAGTGTGAACTGGAAGTCTAAAGGATACTGATTCAAAAGATGTTCCAGTTCCAATATGAATTCCGCCGCTTCTTTTTTCGGGCGTGACAGGCAGACATAAAAAATATCGCTGTTATTCCGGGCATAGGTTTCGCCGGAATAGGTCATTTGCTTCAGCAGTTTCGCAATGTAGCGCAGAACTTTATCACCCTCCGAAAGAGAATGGGTTTCGTTAATGATCTTAAAACGGTCGATATCGAAACTGATGAGGCAGCGCGTAATATCCGGTTCGCTGCCGAGCCAGTTGCCGGTTACCGTGTAAAAAGTTACTTTATTGTAAATGTCCGTAACCAAATCGTATTCGGCCCGGTACCTGAGCGCTTCCTGCTGGCGTATTTCGTTGTCGATTTCCGTGAATGTACCGATATACCGCATGGAACCGGTTGGCGGCTGATAGGGAGAAATCTTCATTTTAAACCAGCGGTAGGGGCCTTCCGGAGTACGAAGCCGAATGGCAATTTCATCGGCAGTCCCTTTTTTTACTGCTTCACGGAACTCCAGGGATTTCTTCAGATCGTCCGGATGAATGACCTGGTCCTCCACCATGACCTGTGAGAGGAGGCGTCCGTCATAGTTTCCGGCAAGGTACTGATGGATGAAAGGCGATACGATTTCTTCTCCGGTTTCCGGATTAAACTCATAGGCAATGGTATGCATGGTTTTTAAGACGGTCTGATGCCGCCTGTCCTGCAGCCAGTCATAGGTTTCATCGCAGTGTGTTTCATTCTTATCCATGCCGTTATCTCCTTGCAACAAGTACTGATAAAATGATTATAGTAAAAAAAACGCTAAAATACTACTATAATCTTGCATAAAATTATAATTTTTTCTGAAAGGAATAACCGGATGGTATGGTAAATAAAATAGGTAGAAAGGAAAGAGGAACAGAGGAATGGGAAAAAGATTTATTTTATGGGGAATTGTGATAACCGTATTGGCAGTCTGTCTGACCGGATGCGGGGCGGAAGAAAAAAAGGGGGATGAGAAGCTTAAGGATATTGAATTTACGGTATTGGGAGAGGAAAATATACCGGAAGAGCTCAAACAGATCATAGATGAAAAAAAAGAAAAGGAATTTAAGATCACTTATCAGGACGGGGATTTTTTGTATATATGTGTGGGGTATGGAAAGCAGGAGACAGGAGGATACAGCATTACTATCAATGAACTGTATCTGACGGCAAACGCAATTTATATGGATACGAATCTGATCGGACCGGAGCCGGAAAACAGGGAACTGTACCATACGCAGGAAAAGGATGGCGCTTCTTATCCCTATGTGGTAGTGAAAATGGAATATCTGGATAAGTCGGTAGTTTTTGATTGATGTTGCATGGGGGATGGGATATACTGGAAGGTAGGAAGGAAATAAGGTTACATTTCTGTACTGTCTCATAGGAATGAGGCAGTACAGGATAGTCGTGAAGCGGCTTTGGGAACCGTTTTCCGGTGAAATTTTGAAAAGACAGGAGTGGACAGGCATGTTGCTGATAAAGGCTGGATATGTGATAGACCCGCGAAGCGGTAGCGAGGGGGTTCGGGATATACTGATCGATAAGGGGAAGATCGTCAGGATGGAGGCCGGTATTTCTGAAACTTTTACAGAAGAGAAGGAAGTACAGGTGATTGATGCGGAAGGAAAAATCGTTGCGCCGGGGCTGGTGGATGTGCATGTGCATTTCCGGGATCCAGGGTTTGAATATAAGGAAGATATTTTCAGCGGGGCGAAGGCAGCGGCGAAGGGCGGTTTTACTACGGTGGTGCTGATGGCCAATACGAAACCGCCGGTGGATTGTGCAGAGATACTCCGGTATGTGCTGGATAAGGGGAAAGAGACAGGAATTCATGTGGAGAGCTGCGGGAATATCACGGTTGGGATGAAGGGACAAAAGCTGACGGATATGGAGGAACTTCAGAAGGCGGGAGCCGTGGGATTTACGGATGACGGGATTCCTTTGCTGAAGGAAGAGGTGGTGAAAGCGGCTATGACGGAAGCCGCCCGCCTGAATAGACCGTTAAGTTTTCATGAAGAAAATCCGGCATTTATCCGGAATAACGGGGTGAACAAAGGAAAAGCATCTGCATACTACGGGATAGAAGGGTCGGACAGACAGGCGGAAATTGATATGGTGAGGCGGGACCTGGCGCTGGCGGAAGGGACGGGGGCGGACATTTCGATCCAGCATATCAGTACGAAGGAAGCGGTGGAACTGGTCCGGCAGGCAAAAAAAAGGAACCCGCACATTCATGCGGAGGCCACTCCCCATCATTTTACACTGACGGAAGAGGCGGTGATCGGGCACGGGACGCTGGCAAAGAT
The DNA here is from genome assembly GCA_910579935.1 of uncultured Lachnospiraceae bacterium. GTDB lineage: Bacteria > Bacillota > Clostridia > Lachnospirales > Lachnospiraceae > Kineothrix. The sequence goes on along the minus strand of CAJTVQ010000021.1, from coordinate 37,437 downwards.
GAATCCGCCGCTGCGGGAGGAGGCGGACCGGCTGGCAATTATTGAGGGGCTGCGGGACGGGACCATTGATATGATAGCTACGGATCATGCGCCGCACAGCACGGAAGAAAAGCAGAGGGGGATAACGGAAGCGCCCAGCGGCATTATCGGACTGGAAACATCCCTGTCGTTGGGAATCCGGGAATTAGTGGACAAGGGGTATCTGACGATGGCAGAGCTGTTAAGCCGCATGACATGGCAGCCGGCCGTTTTTTATCATTTGGATGCCGGGTATCTGGCGGAAGGCGGGCCGGCGGATATCGTGATTTTTGCCCGGGAGGAAATATGGGCGGCGGACAGTTTCCGGTCTAAATCCGGCAATTCTCCTTTTAAGGGAATGAAACTGCCGGGAACGGTGCATTATACAATCTGTGGGGGGAAGATCGTATATCAGGGCGGAAGGGAAGAATAAATCAGCAAACATATGAAACAGGATAAATCAGGAAAGGACAGGAGCACGATGGAGCAGAAGAAGAAAGTAAAGGCAAAGGTAATATCCCAGACGGAAATTGCGGATGGGATTTATGACATGTGGATGGAGACGGATTTAGCGGGAACCGCAAAAGCAGGACAGTTCCTGTGTATATATCCTCACAGTGAAAGTATGCTGCTGCCCCGTCCGATCAGCATATGCGAAGCAGACAGGGAAAAGGGCCGGCTGCGTATCGTATATCGTGTGGCAGGGAGGGGGACGGAGGAGTTCTCTCTTTATCATATGGGCAGCAGCATCCGGGTACTGGGGAATTTAGGGAATGGTTTTCCGTTGAAAGAGACGGAAGGAAAGCGGGTATTCCTAATGGGAGGAGGAATCGGGATTCCTCCGATGCTGCAGCTTGCAAAAGATTTAAAGCAGGAAGGAAAAGCGGTAGAAGTAACGGTTATCGCCGGTTACAGGAACCAGCAGCTTTTTTTGAAAGAGGATATGAAAGAATATGCGCAAGTATACGTGGCAACCGAGGACGGCAGCGCGGGAACCAAAGGCAATGTGATGAATGTCATAGCGGAAAAAGGGCTGAGTGCGGATGTGGTTATGGCGTGCGGTCCCATGCCTATGCTACGGGCGGTTAAACGGTATGCGGAGGAAAAGGGGATAGAGGCATACATTTCCCTGGAGGAGCGCATGGCCTGCGGGGTAGGGGCCTGTCTTGGGTGTGTGTGCAAAACGGTGGAGAAAGATGTCCACTCCCATGTAAACAATGCACGTATCTGTACCGACGGACCGGTATTTGCAGCGAAGGACGTAAATATTTGAGTATGTATGGAGGAAAAAAATGAATACAAAGGTAAAGATAGCGGGTGTGGAATTTAAAAATCCTGTGATGACGGCATCGGGAACATTCGGTTCGGGAATGGAGTATTCGGAATTTGTGGATCTGAACCGGCTGGGAGCTGTGGTGACCAAGGGCGTGGCGAATGTGCCGTGGGAGGGGAATCCGACGCCCCGCATTGCGGAAACCTATGGCGGAATGCTGAATGCCATCGGTCTGCAGAATCCGGGAATCGATGTATTGCTCGAAAGGGATATTCCTTTTCTGAAGCAGTATGATACACGGATCATTGTCAATGTCTGTGGTAAGACGGTGGAAGATTATCTGGACGTGGTGGAGAGGCTGGGTGATACGGAGGTGGATATGCTGGAAATTAATGTATCCTGTCCGAATGTAAAGGAAGGAGCCATTGCGTTCGGGCAAAAAGCGGATAGTCTGTATGATATTACGTCAGCGGTGAAGAAAAAAGCAAAGCAGCCCGTAATCATGAAGCTCAGTCCCAACGTTACGGATATTACAGAGATGGCAAGAGCGGCAGAGGCGGCAGGAGCGGATGCCTTGTCGATGATCAACACGCTGACAGGGATGAAAATTGACGTGCACAGGAGGAAATTCGTGCTGGCCAACCGGACGGGAGGTCTTTCCGGTCCGGCGGTAAAACCGGTAGCAGTACGCATGGTATATCAGACTGCGCAGGCAGTAAAGATTCCCATCATCGGCATGGGAGGCATTGCAAATGCGGAAGATGCATTGGAATTCCTACTGGCCGGAGCTACGGCTGTGGCGGTGGGCGCAATGAATTTTGCGAATCCCTATACTACGGTGGAAGTGGCGGAAGGAATTGAAGCGTATATGAAACGGTACGGCATAGATGAGATCGGTTCTTTGATAGGAAGCGTAGGGTAGAACGGAGAAAGAACGTGCGCGGGAAAAGAAACTGGATACTGTCGGCTTGTTCCGTCCGGCTGTGTCCGGAGAAAGATGCAAAACAGGTTGCAGTGCGGCAAAGATCTATAGTTGCAGGCATAAACACCTTCGGCATGTCATACAATTACTATAAGTACAAGAAATAGTAATGGATGGTGCGGAGGTGTTTTTGTGGAGTTAGTGAAGAAAAACATACATATGGACCAAATCAAAGGTCAGGCAGCAACGCAGATTACGCTGGAAGATGATGTGAATATCTCGGATTCCAAGCCGGATGCGGGCAAGCTGATATATGACAGGGGAAGTGTGACGTTAGAGGAAGTGAAAGTAACGGAAGACCATGTGACGGTAAAAGGCAGAATGCAGTTTCTCGTCATGTATTTAACGGAGGGAGAGCATCCGGTTCCTGCCTGTCTGGAAGGCAGTCTGCCCTTTGAAGAGCAGCTTTACGCGGAGGGCGTGCAAAGCGGGGACAGTGTCAATGTGAAGTGGAATCTGGAAGATCTGACGGTAGGGCTTATTAATTCCAGAAAACTCAGCGTACAGGCGCTGATCTCGCTGCGGATATCCGCAGAAATGATTTACGACGAGGAGACTGCGGTGGATCTGTACCATGAGGAGCCGGTGGAATACCGCAGGAAGCCGCTGCGGATTGCGCAGATGGCCGTGAAGAAAAGAGATATTTTCCGTATCAAGGAAGAATTGGAACTGCCGCAGAATTATCCGAATGTGTTCCAGATCATATGGCAGAGTATCGAACCGACCAATGTGGAGTTTCGTGCCCAGGAGGGGAAGATTTCGATACAGGGGGATCTGGATGTTTTTTTCCTGTATGAGCCGGAAGCATCCGGAGAAGGAGAAGAACAGGTGGTAAAGAGTTACGAGACAACGGTTCCATTCAACGGTACGATAGACTGCAGCGGCTGCGAGGACGGGATGGCGGCGGATATCGACTATGTGATGGGGCACAGGGAAGTAGAGATACGGCCGGATTTTGACGGAGAACAGAGGGTGTTTGCCATGGAACTGGTAATGGATCTGGATATTGCCCTGTATGAAGAGGAACGGCTGGATATTCTCTCCGGTGTGTACGGTGTGGTGAAAGAGGTGGAAGCAGTCAGCAAGCAGGCTCAGTTTAAGGGGATTTTTGCAAGGCCTTCGGGAAAGATGAAAGTGGCGGAACATCTGAAGACGGGGGCGTCAGATGTTCCTATGGTACAGCTCTTGCACAGTGAGGCACAGATTCAGGTAGGAAATGAGGAAATCGTGGAAAACGGCGTTCACGTCCAGGGAACCCTGAATGTACAGTGCCTGTATCTGAGCAGCGATGACAGAGTGCCGTATGGCTCTGTAAAGGGTCAGATTCCATTCAGTTATGTGCTGGAAGTGCCAGATATCAATCAAAACTGTACGTTCAAAATACAGACCGGATTAGAGCAGCTGGCGGCAGCAATGCTGGACAGCGGGGAGCTGGATATCAAAGCCGTGATGGATTTCCGTGCAATCGTATTTGAGCAGAGAAAAGAAGAAATCGTAACGGATATTGTGGTATCGGAACTGGATATGGATAAGCTGAGCGGACTGCCCGGTATCGTGATCTATATTGCAAAAGAGGGGGATAGTCTGTGGGATGTGGGAAAACGCTACTATGTGCCGATTTCACAGATAAAGGAAACCAACGATATGACTACGGATGAAATCCGGCCGGGGGATAAACTGTTGATTGTAAAAGGGCTTGGAAACTGAGAGGAAGAGAAGGATGAGAGGAAGGAAAAGAGGAAAGTGTCGAAAGATACTTTCCTTTTTCCCTGATATGGTATTATAATGAATAAATACGATTCAGACAACAGCTAAATCTTAAACAGGGAGGTTGTGTATGATAATAGGGATAGATTTGGGAACGACGAACAGTCTGGCCGCATATTTTACGGAGGAAGGGCCGAAGATCATTCCCAACCGGTTAGGAAAAAGACTGACGCCATCCGTGGTCAGCGTGGACGAAGAGGGGCAGGTCTATGTAGGGGATTCGGCAGTGGAAAGAGGACTTCTCTGTCCGGAAAGCGCAGCAGGCGTGTTTAAACGGGATATGGGGAGCCAGAAGAAATACAGTCTGTTACATAAGACTTTTACGGCGGAGGAATTGTCTTCCTTTGTGCTGAGGGCGCTGAAGGAGGATGCGGAACATTATCTGGGAGAAGAAGTTACGGAAGCGGTAATCAGCGTTCCGGCGTATTTCAATGATGCCAGAAGGCGTGCCACCAAGCGGGCGGGAGAACTGGCAGGACTTAAGGTGGAAAGGATCATAAGCGAGCCTACGGCGGCAGCCATCGCTTACGGTTTGTACCAAAATAAGGAACATGCACGTTTCCTCGTGTTTGACTTAGGCGGCGGTACTTTTGATGTATCGATATTGGAACTGTACGATAAGATTTTGGAAGTGCGCGCGGTAGCGGGGGATAATTTCCTGGGCGGGGAGGATTTTACCGCAATACTGGAGAATATGTTTTATGAGAAATTTCCCCGGTTTGACCGTCTTGCCCTGGATGAGAAGTCCAGGAGGCATATCCATAAGCAGGCGGAAATGTGCAAGCTGGGATTTTCCCGGGACAAGGTATCCGGGATGCATTGCAAAATCGGGGAGGAAGAGTTTCGTTTCGAGGTGGAGCTGGCGGAATATGAGGCGGCATGTGAAGAACTGTTCGATAAGATCCGCCAGCCGGTGAAGCGCAGCCTGTCGGATGCCCATATCAGACTTTCGGACATTGATAAGGTGGTGCTGGTAGGCGGAGCGACAAAAAGCCCGGTAGTGCGCAGGTTTGTGAGCCGGCTGTTCCGGATGCTTCCGGATACGAATATCAATCCGGACGAGGCGGTTGCCCTGGGGACGGCAATTCAGGGAGCGATGAAAGAGCGCAGGGATTCCATAAAAGAGGTCATATTGACGGATGTATGTCCGTTTACGCTTGGAACCGAAGTAGTACGGGAATGGGAAAAAGGATATTTTGAAAACGGGGTTTTCTGTCCGATCATTGACCGGAATACGGTCATTCCTGCCAGCAGGACGGAACGGCTGTATACGGTAAGGGACGATCAGGATAAGATAAGGGTAAAGGTTCTTCAGGGAGAAAGCCGTTTCGCTTCCAATAACCTGTTGCTGGGGGAACTGATGATCGATGTCCCTGCAGGCAAGGCGGGGGAAGAGTCCGTGGATGTGACTTATACTTATGATATCAATTCCATTCTGGAGGTGGAGGTGAAAGTGGTATCCACACAGAGTCTGGTGAAAGAAGTATTTGTAGGAAGGGAGGTGGATATGACGGAGGAGGAGATTAAGGAGCGGTTGGAGACATTGTCCTATCTGAAGATACATCCAAGGGACCGGGAGGAGAATAAGTATCTGCTTCTGCGCGGTGAACGGATTTATGAAGAAAGCCTGGGCGAGAGACGTATGCAGGTAGAGTCGGCGCTTCATAAGTATGAGCAGGCTTTGGATACGTATGATCCGGGAGAGATTGAGAAGGCGAAAGAGGAATTTAAGAAAGTCCTGGAAGAACTGGATGAATTCTGAGAGGCGGCGGAATCTACAGAATATAAAAACAGGCCTCCTGTTTGAAGGATGCCTGTTTTTATTTGACTGCGTTGGTTCATTTAGAAAACCTGCAGAACTGCTTATTCAACAATCCCGACAGAGTTTGCCTGTTCTGCCAGCTTATCGAATTTCTCCATAACTGCCTCATAGGTTCTCTGGCTGATATCCGGCAGAGTCTTTCCCCATGTGCTGGTAGCATTTTTGAAACCCTTTTCAAAAGCAGCGCGCATTTTTTCAATCTGATCCGGATCGCCGCCTGTCAGTGCGGTCGCGAAATCAACAATACGGCTGGATGTCTGCTCAACGCCCCAGTAACCGTCGTCTGCGATGTCCTTCTGTGCCTGTGCTTTGGTAGCCGCATCCACGGTGAAATTACCGCCTGCAAGGAAACTCCAAATGCTGTCCGCCTGTCCCAAAGTCTTTCCCTGTTTGGAAATCATCTGCTCAACCAGACTCTTTAACTGGGAAGTACGAGCTTCGGCATCTGCTTTCATTTTTTCAACTAAAGCAGTGTTCTGTACATACTTTTTCTCGGTTTTGTTTGTGGTGCTGGAAGCATTTGTTGAAGGCTCATAAACAACACCGGATTTATTGTTATCGGTCTTGGTTGTTTCTGTTTTTTCAGCCGTCCTGGATGATGTTGTGTTATATGTGCCGTATAAATCGGCAGCACCGCTGTTGCCTGTAACTCCATTTACACTCATTGCGTTACCCTCCTTGGAATATGTGGATTTTTTTAGTTACTTTTGAGGAAAATATCCCCATCTTTGCTATATATATCGGCAGGACACAGTAGATTGATAAGGGAGAAAGATTAAAATTTTATTAAGTTCCCGGAGAGGGGGTCATGGAAACCAATTTCCATGGACCGGCCCGGATGGGCATTGACGAATGATTTCACATTGTATATAATGAAATACAATCCATGTATACAAAATGCAAGGGAGGTACAATATGGCTGCGGAAAATGAAAATACCCTTGTAAAAAGGGCCTACGCAAAGATCAATCTGGGTTTGGACGTGTTGAGGCGGAGGGAAGACGGATATCATGAGGTAAAGATGATCATGCAGACGGTGAGTCTGTACGATATCCTGACATTTACGAAGACAGAGGAAGGGATTGCGGTAGTTACGGATCGGGAAGAACTTCCGGGGGATGAAAGCAATCTGGTTTATAAGGCGGCGAAGCTGCTGGCGGATACATACGGGATAAAAGAGGGCATAAAGATAGAATTGTGCAAAAGGATACCCATGGCTGCGGGAATGGCCGGAGGAAGCACGGATGCGGCGGCGGTGTTCCGCGGAATGAATGAGTTGTTCGGGCTTGGTATGACAGAGGAAGAAATGTGTGTGCTGGCGGTGAAGATCGGTGCGGATGTTCCGTACTGCATTCAGGGCGGGACGGCACTGGCGGAGGGAATCGGGGAGGCGCTGACGAAGCTGCCCGATGCACCGGACTGTTTTCTGCTGATCGCTAAGCCGGATATGGATGTATCCACCAGGTATGTCTATGAAAACCTTCATGCAAATGAGCTGCGTCAGCATCCCGATATTGACGGTATGCGGGCCGCGATAGAGGCCGGGGATTTAGAAGGTATCGTGCAGAGAATGGAAAATGTGCTGGAAACGGTGACGATAAAGAAATATCCAGTGATTCAGGAAATCAAGGATTTTATGAAAGAAAACGGAGCCGTTAATGCGCTGATGAGCGGCAGCGGACCTACGGTGTTCGGGGTATTCCGGACAGAGGAAGCGGCAGGAGAGGCGCTGCGGCTGTTTAAGCTGAAAAAGGCAGGACTGGCAGGGCAGCTGTTCACGGCAGCGTTGACAAAAAGGGCGGAAGTGGAGTGAAAGATATATGGGGAAGGATAGTCTGCAAGTGAATATGGATGAGTTTTTGCCGCTGCGTGATGTGGTATTCAATACGCTGCGGAAGGCGATACTGACGGGGGAACTGAAACCGGGCGAGCGCCTGATGGAGATTCATCTGGCAAACAGGCTGGGAGTAAGCCGGACACCGATTCGGGAAGCCATCCGCAAACTAGAACTGGAGGGACTGGTAACGATGATTCCGCGCCGGGGGGCAGAGGTGGCGCAGATTACGGAGAAGAGTTTAAAAGACGTGCTGGAGGTACGGCGGGCGCTGGATGCTCTCTGTGCGGAGCTTGCCTGTGAACGGATCACGGAAGAGGAAAAAGAGCAGCTTGCTGCCGCCTGCGGGGAATTTGAGAGGGCGACGAAGACGAAGGAGGCCACGGTAATTGCCACGGCGGATGTCGCACTGCATGATATTATAGTGGCGGCTACCGGCAATCAGAGACTGGTGCAGCTGGTGAACAATCTGGCAGAGCAGATGTACCGTTACCGCTTTGAATATATAAAAGATGAAAGCCAGCATGAAAAGCTGATCGAAGAGCATAGAATGATATATGAAAGCATTATGGCAAAAGACAGTGCGGCAGCGGCGGAGGCGGCGAGGATCCATATTGACAATCAGGAGCGGTCCATTATGAAACAGATACGTTTGGACAGCAGGCAGAAGTGAGGAACGGCTTTTAAATAACTTTACGGTCCTTATGGCGGCCGGTATAAAAAGGCGAAAACTGGCAAGACTTTTTCTATCATAAAGTGTTAAAATGATAGGAGAAGCAGGATGAAAAAATTATGGGAAGCGGGAATCTTATTGTTTGCAGCCGCAGGATTTTGGGGTATGGTGTATCCCGATCTGTGCTTTGTTCAGGATGTCTGTAAGGTGGAATATGTGCAGGGGGAGGAACCGGAAGGGGAACGGGAAATCCGTAAGAATCAGGATGGCATCGGCATGGGACAAAACAGCGGCGAAACAAGCGGGGTTCCCGTTTGGGACGGCAATATGCAGGAGCCGGATATTTATACCCGTATCTGCGAAGCAGGGCCGGAGCATGTACAGGTGAAGAGCCGGCTGCTGGAATGGCTGCGGAAGTAGAATAGGACGGAAATTCAGGGCAGGAGCCGCAGGACAGACGGCAGACATGCCGGAAATTGAGAAAGTAGAAAGCAAGGGAAGCAATCATGTCGTTAACAAGAGAAAGAGATGGGTTGTGTGACGCTCCGGTAGGGATATTTGATTCCGGAGTGGGCGGTCTTACTGTCGCGAGGGAAATCATGCGGCAGATTCCGAACGAGAAAATCGTATATTTCGGGGATACGGCGAGGGTTCCCTACGGCAGTAAGTCGAAGGAAACAATCACAAAATTTTCCAGGCAGATCGTTCACTTCCTTCAGGAACAGAAGGTAAAAGCAATTGTGGCTGCCTGCAATACGGCAAGCGCCTATGCGCTGGATGAAATTGAAAAGGAAATAGATATACCGCTGATCGGTGTGGTGAAGCCTGGAGCAAAAGCGGCAGCGGAGGCTACGCGGAACGGCAGGATAGGTGTGATAGGTACGGAAGGAACCATCGGGAGTCATATTTACTCTACATATATAAAGGAAATCGATCCGGATATTACAGTAATGGGTAAGGCCTGTCCTTTGTTTGTACCGCTGGTGGAGGAAGGGCTTTGGCAGGATCCCGTGACGGACGAGATTGCAAACAGATATTTAGGCAGTTTGATAGACAGTGATATTGATACGCTGATTCTGGGCTGTACCCACTATCCGCTGATCCGTTCTACGGTGGGAAAAATTATGGGAGAAAGCGTGACGCTGGTAAATCCGGCTTATGAAACGGCCAGGGAATTGAAAGCGCTTCTGGCTGACGAAAATCTGCTGAATGAGAAGGGACCGGAATTGGGAGGCAACCGCTATCGTTTTTATGTCAGCGATATGGCGGATAAGTTCCAGACCTTTGCCAATTCCATATTGAAATACGGGATCCTTTCGGCAAAGAAGATCAATATCGAGGATTATTGACCGAAACAGCTGAAAACAACAGACAGTATACAAGGTGAGGAAAGGCGGTTATGACATGACGAAAGAAGTATTATTATCTCTGCGCGGCCTGCAGTTTGATGCGGCAGCCATGGATGGGGATAAAATAGAAACAATTCTGCCGGCGGAGTATTATAAACGGAATGACAGTCATTATGTCATATTTGACGAAGCGGCGGAAGGGTTTGCAGAAAGCACGAAAAGTATTTTGAAATTCAAGGATCACTCACTGGACTTAACAAAGAAAGGTCTGGTGAACGTACATATGATTTTTGAGGAAAATAAAAAAAATATGGCGAATTATTCCACGCCTTACGGAGATATCCTGATTGGAATCGATGCGAAGAGCGTGAATTATAAAGAAGAAGAAAACCGGATCGTAGTGGATGTGGATTATTCTTTGGAAGTCAATTATGAACATTTTGCGGATTGCAGCATTAAGGTGGATATCCGTTCAAAGGACGGAGACGGCTTTGCGCTGCGTTAGTACAGAACTGCACATAAAGAAGAGATTGCCTGCCGTTATGGCTGACAATCTCTTTTTGCGTGCTATGACGGATGGTTCCTTATTTAATCGGCTTTGCTCCGGCTTTTTCCTGTGCCTTTTCCAGGGCCTGTCTGAAGCGGCCCTTTTTCTTCTTTGGAGCAGCGATCGGCTTCCCGTGAAGTCCCTTGACATCCGTAATGTAAATGCCGCTGACCGTTGCCTTGACTTCCTTTTTAACGGGAATCATGTCGAAAATCTTTTCATCGCTCACCAGAGTCATGATCTGCGGTCCGACTTTTGCCTTTACGATAGGGAGTTTGGAACCGCGCAGCATTTTCGGTGTTTGGGCGATGACGGCTTGCGGAAGCCCGGAATCTTTTATTTTCATCCGTTTCTTATCAATGATTAGCATGGAAACGGTCTGTTTCATGGCATCTATCTGTTCCTGCTGCTCTGCCTGCTTTTTCTGTGCCTTGCGGCCAAGGAAATAGAGCGCGGCGACGGCTATGATCAATACGGCCAAAATTACTAATAAAACAATTGTTCCTGTACTCACAATGTACCTCCCTCGTTCTTCATTTATGTAAAATTAATTGTAACATTGTTTTTATGATAAGGCAAGAGGTATTCGGCCGGACCCATGGGAATTTCCAGTTGTTTGGTGGTGAAGGAGGAAGCCCCTGTCGGAGTGTTTTGGCGGTTTGGTTGTTCCCCGTTTTCCATACACTTATTCCGGTGGATTTTTCTAAGCAGAATAGCAGGAGTTTTTCCAGGCTGCGGGCCGCCCTCAGGCGGCATCCCTGCCGCATCGGGCTGAACCGGCCATCCGTGGCCGGTTCCCCTTCGGTATTGATATTCTGCTAAGAAAAATTTCACCGGAAACGCAGCATGGAAAACAGGGACAGAGAACCCCTCCCCATCAGCAGGTACCTGCCGCGAACTCCCTTTGGCCGGAGCGTTGCCTGTTACGGCTTGTCCCTTTTCCATTTCTTCATCTGCGGAAACTGAAAAATGATTTTCATGCGTCGGACTGCGATTTATCATATTGAAGAAAAAAGGGGAATGATATATAATGAGAAAATTGAAGCGGGAGCTGCTTTTTGTGCAGTAAGAGGAGAAGATTATGGTTTGGGAGGAAATCCGGACGGGAGTCGGCTTTGTATTCAGCCACCTGATTTTCATTAATTTTATTTTAGCGGTTATGATTATCTTTTTTCAGAGGCGGGAGCCGCAGTCGGTGTGGACTTGGCTGCTGCTGTTGTATTTCATTCCGATTTTGGGATTTATATTTTATCTGTTTCTTGGGACGGATATGCATAAGAAGCGGATGTTCCGCATTAAGGAAATCGAAGACCATTTGAACGAAGCGATACGCAGGCAGGAATACCGGCTTCAGAAGAAGGAGCTGGGAAGCAGGAGTCCGGAAATTGCGGAGTATTCTGATCTGGTCATGTATAATTTGGGAGTGTCGGGAGCCGTGCTGACGGACGATAACGATATTGATATTTTTACGGACGGGAAAGAGAAATTCCGTGCTCTGACGGAGGATATGCAGAGGGCGGAAAAGTATATTCATATACAGTATTACATTATTAAAAATGATGTGCTGTTTCAGAGTATAAAAGAAGTGCTTGTGAAGAAGGCGGCGGAGGGTGTGGAAGTGCGCATCCTTTATGACGGCATGGGCGGGCGGTTTGTGAAAAAAAGCTGCTGGCAGGAACTGAACAGGCAGGGAATTAAAACTTCGGAGTTTTTTCCGGCTCTGCTGCGGCGGCTGCATCTGAGGATGAATTACAGGAACCACAGGAAGATTGTGGTGATTGACGGAAAAGTTGGTTACGTGGGCGGGTTTAATATCGGCAAAGAGTATATCGGGCTGGATGACCGGTTCGGTTATTGGCGGGATACCCATCTGCGTATTACCGGTTCGGCGGTAGCATCTTTGGAACTCAGGTTTGCGCTGGACTGGAATTATGCTTCCAAGGAAAATCTGTTTATGACAGATAAGTATGCAGCCTGTGAGAATAAGAAGTCAGAACAGCGCTGTGAGGTACAGATCGTTTCAAGCGGGCCGGATTCCAGATACCGCAATGTCAGGGACAATTATCTGCGGATGATCGGAAAGGCGAAAAAAAGCATTTATATTCAGACGCCTTATTTCATCCCGGATGAGGCAATTCTGGCGGCGTTGATGATTGCGGTCCATTCGGGGATTGAGGTGAATGTGATGATTCCCTGTAAACCGGATCATCCGTTTGTATACTGGGCGACTTATTCTTATATCGGAGACCTGGTGATGGAAGGGGCAAAGTGCTATACTTACAACAATGGTTTTCTGCATGCGAAGGGAATGGTGGTAGACGATAAAGTGCTCTGCTATGGGACGGCGAATATGGATATCCGCAGTTTTGCACTGAATTTTGAAGTGAATGCGGTGATTTACAATGAGGGGATGGCGAGGCGGATGCGGGAAATCTTCGAGGAGGATTTAAAAGTCTCCAAACAGATTACGAAGAATCTTTATATCGGGAGACCCCTGCCCGTCCGTTTTAAGGAACAGGTGAGCCGGCTTTTGTCGCCGCTGCTGTAAGGAGTGTTTTCCGGGTTTTGAAAGAGAGGTTTTGTATGGCGGACAGGATAGCAATCGTGGATGATGAACCGGAAATTGCGGATCTGATCGAGGTATATCTGAAAAACGAGGATTATGAGGTATATAAATTTTATTCGGGGGGTGAGGCGCTGGAGTTTCTGAGAGAAGAGGAACTCGACCTGGCCATTTTGGATATTATGCTGCCGGATGTCAACGGGTTTGCACTTTGCCGGCATATCAGGGAAGCTTATCATTATCCGATCATCATGCTGACGGCGAAGGATGAAGAGATTGATAAGATTACCGGCTTGTCGCTGGGGGCTGATGATTATATAACGAAACCGTTCCGGCCGCTGGAGATGGTGGCAAGGGTAAAGGCGCAGCTGAGAAGGTATAAAAGATATAACCAGCCCCAGCCGGCGGAAGCACAGGAGTCGGTGATAGAACATTCCGGCCTGGTCATGGATGTGAAGACGCATGAGTGTATGCTGAATGAAAAGGAACTGGTACTGACGCCCACGGAATTTGAGATACTGCGGATTCTGCTGGAGCACAAAGGCGAGGTGGTGAGCGCCGAAATGCTGTTCCATGAGATTTGGAAGGATGAGTATTACAGCAAGAGCAACAATACGATCACCGTCCACATCCGGCATCTGCGTGAAAAGATGAATGACACGGTGGAGCATCCGAAATACATTAAAACAATATGGGGAGTGGGGTATAAAATGGATGGGTGAGGATAAAAGAGGATACAGGGCTGATTATTCCCAACTGAAAACAAAGCTCTTTTTTGAACTTGCAGGCATGGTAACAGCGGCGGCTGCCATTATTTTTCTTCTGTATAAAGTGGTCTGGAGTCATAGGGGAGCGGACTGGATGGTTAACATCTTCCAAAAATACCTTCTGCTGGATTATGACAAAGCATTGGAACTGTACTGGAGGTTATTCCGCGGGAACATGGAATTTATCTGGCTGTTTGCCATTATTGCCATGTTTTTGCTGCTACTCCGTATCGTCCTGAATTTGTTCACGGGATATTTCGACATCGTCAGTCAGGGAATTGACGCTCTGCTCAAGGAGGATGCGGAAATCCGGCTGCCGTCGGAAATGCTGGCGTTGGAGAGAAAACTGAATTCGGTGAAACAGGCATTGGAACAGCGTACGGTACAGGCGAGGCAGGCGGAGCAGAGGAAGAACGACCTGGTGATGTATCTGGCCCATGATATCAGAACCCCGCTTACTTCCATTATCGGGTATCTGAATCTGATCGAGGAGGCGCCGGATATGCCGGCGGAACAGAAAGCGAAGTATGTGCATATTACATTGGACAAAGCATACCGGCTGGAAAAGATGGTGAACGAATTTTTTGAAATTACGAGGTATAATCTGCAGCAGATTACGCTTTCAAAGGAAAATATAGATTTATATTATATGCTGGTGCAGCTCACGGATGAGCTTTCGCCGGTTCTGGCGGAGAACGGCAATACGGTGATGCTGAAAGCGGATGAAAATCTGAAGGTCTGTGGGGATCCGGATAAGCTGGCGAGGGTGTTTAACAATGTATTAAAAAATGCGGCGGCATACAGTTATCCAAATACGGAAATCGTAATTGACGCGGAGGATAAAGGCGGATTTATTGTCATTACGTTCCGGAATAAGGGAAATCCGATTCCGGAGGAAAAGCTGGCCACGATATTCGAACGGTTTTACCGTCTGGATGAGGCGCGTATTTCCAATACCGGCGGCGCGGGGCTGGGACTGGCCATTGCAAAAGAAATCGTTTCCCTGCATGGAGGGACGATTGCGGCAAAAAGTGAGGAGTTTATGGTTTCTTTTATTATAGCGCTTCCGGCCGGGAATGGTGCGGAGAGGAGAGGGGATGAAGCCCATGGTCCGGTCTCTTAGGGAAATTTCAATACAGGCTTAAGATTTTCTTAGGAATTAAACAATAGGATATTAGAATTCTTAAAGCTTCTGTCTGATAAGATGATGATCAGGCAGGGGCTTTTTTGATATAAAGACGGCTTGCAGTGTGAAGCTTCCGATCTTTGCAGAAAATACAGAGCCGGCGGAACAGGAGAGACGGGAAAATGGAAAATGAAAAAAGGAAACATGAAGATAAGAAAACAGAAGGCAGGGATGAAAAACGGAAAACGGAACATGTGAAAGAAGTTCCGGAACGGAAGAAAATAGCGGTAATTTTTGGAGGCTGCTCGCCGGAATACGGCGTTTCGCTGCAATCAGCGTATGCGGTGGTAAGCCATATAGACAGGGAGAAGTATGAGCCGGTTCTGATTGGTATTTCTCCTGAGGGGGCATGGTATCGGTTTCGGGGTGATGCGGAAAAAATCGAATCGGATACATGGTGCAATGGGACGGATTGTATTCCGGCGGCAGTATCGCCTGACCGCAGGGAGCGGTGTCTGCTGCTGTTTGAAGGAGAGCGGGTAAGAAAGATGCATATTGATGCGGCATTTCCTGTCCTTCACGGAAGGAACGGGGAGGACGGTACGGTTCAGGGGATGCTGGAACTGGCCGGAATTCCGGTGGCAGGATGCGGCACGCTTGCCTCCGCCCTGTGCATGGATAAGGAGCGGGCGCATAAACTGGCAGCAGCGGAAGGAATCCGAATACCGAAGTCTTTTGTGGTCGGAAAAAACGCAGATATGGGGTCTGCGGCCGCAAAGGCGGATGAAATAGGATATCCGTTATTTGTTAAGCCGGTGAAGGCCGGGTCGTCTTACGGGGTGACGAAAGTAAGTGAGGCAGCAGGGCTTCCGGAGGCATTAACAGCTGCTTTTGCCTATGATGAAAAAGCCATAGTGGAAGAGGGGATTACGGGGTTTGAAGTAGGATGCGCCGTTATGGGGGAGGATGTGCTGACGGTGGGAGAGGTGGATGAGATAGAACTCTCGGACGGATTTTTTGACTTTGAAGAGAAATATACGCTGAAAACTTCGTCCATCCATGTTCCGGCCAGAATACCGGCTGAAAAGGCGGAAGAAATAAAACGGACCGCGCAGAAAATTTACAGGGCGCTGGACTGCAGGGGATTTGCGCGTGTGGATCTGTTTTTGTCTGATACGGGTGAAATTGTGTTTAACGAAGTTAATACGATACCGGGGTTTACGGCACACAGCCGTTTCCCCAATATGATGAAAGCGGCAGGTATTTCTTTCGGACAAATCATTGCTTCTGCGATTGAAAGGGCGGTGTCGCTATGAGAACTGTTTATTTGCGGCCGGATGCCATTCATGGAGGGAACCTGATTCTGGTCAATGCGGAATATCCTTATTGGGAGGGGAAAAGCAGGGGCAATCTGGCGCCGGTAAACCATCGGGAAAGGAATGTTCTGCTGGATGGTTATGCGGTAAAGCTGCTTTCGGAACTGATGGAGAGACTGGACGGGTGGAAGCGGATTGCGGCGGTGAGCGGCTGGCGTTCCATGAGGGAGCAGCAGGAGCTATATACGGAATCGCTGCGGGAGAATGGGGCGGAATACACCAGTCAGTTTGTGGCGCTGCCGAATCACAGCGAGCATCAGACCGGACTGGCGGTTGATTTAGGTCTGCGGCAGAAGGATATCGATTTCATTTGTCCGGAATTTCCGTATGAGGGCATCTGCCAGCAGTTCCGGAAAAGGGCAGCTTTGTATGGATTTATGGAACGGTATCCGGGGGGAAAGGAAGGAGTGACGGGAATTGCCCATGAGCCGTGGCATTTTCGTTATGTGGGGACGCCCCATGCCGAAATCATGACGGCACAGGGGATGGTTTTGGAGGAATATATAGAGTTGCTGAAGAAATATCCTTATGACGGGGAACATTATTTGTATGCTTCAAAAAATATGGAGGTATCGGTTTCTTATCTGGAAGCGGACGGGAAAACGGACACCTGTTTGGAAATCGACGACCATGAGGCTTATACGGTTTCCGGCAACAACGTGGACGGATATATTATCACAACATGGAGGCTGGGATGAAAAAGGAAAAACTTGGGGGAATGGATTATTTCAGACTGGCGGCGGCTTTTCTGGTAGTTGCCATTCATACGTCGCCGCTGTCATCGCTTCAGGGGGATGCGGATTTTATATTGACGCGGATTGCTGCACGGGTTGCCGTACCTTTTTTCCTTATGGTGACGGGGTATTTTCTGATGCCCCGATACCTGTTCGGGAAATCAGGGGATGTGCGGCCGTTAACCGGTTATGTGAAGAAGGTTTTGCTTTTGTATGCGGCTGCCATACTCATTTATCTGCCTGTCAATCTGTATGCGGGGCAGTTTCAGGAGGCCGGGCCGGGGGAACTTCTGCGGATGGTGGTGTTTGACGGGACTTTTTATCACCTTTGGTATCTTCCGGCCGCCGTGACAGGGGTGCTGATCGTATGGCTGTTAAGCCGTGCGTTCCGGCTTCCGGCCCCGGTGGTGGGAGGAACGGCCCTGCTTCTTTATGTGGCCGGATTGTTTGGAGACAGTTATTACGGATGGATCGAAAAGACTGCATGTATCAGGGAGAAATATGACGGGATGTTCCGGATTTTTTCTTATACGAGAAACGGGATTTTTTATGTTCCGGTTTTCCTTGTGCTGGGAGCATGGATTTCACATATCCGGAAAGGCGGAAAGCGGGGGACGGATTTCGCAGGGTTTATTCTGACGTTTGTCCTTATGATGGGGGAGGGGCTGACGCTTCACCGTATGGGGATGCAGCGCCATGACAGTATGTATCTCATGCTGCCGCTCTGCATGTTTTTTCTTTTCCGAATACTGGCTGCCGCAAGAGTAAAACCTGCGGAGTGGTGCAGGCCGGTTTCCACATGGATTTATCTGCTGCATCCTTTGGTGATTATCGCAGTGCGGGGCGGAGCGAAGGCGGTGCATCTCGAAAAGCTGCTGATTGACAACAGCATGATGCATTATCTGGCGGTGTGTGTGTTGTCTTTTCTTTTTGCGGTATGCCTTGTGTTTTGCATGGAAAAAATACCGCCGCGGGGGAGACGGGCGGAACAGGGGAAGGAGCGGGCATGGATTGAACTCAGCCGGCAGAACCTGCACCGGAATGTGGAAATCCTGAGGGGATTGCTGCCGGAAGGCTGTTGTCTGATGCCGGTCTTAAAGGCGAATGCTTACGGGCATGGGGCGGTTCTGATGGCAAGGGAGCTGAACGCCTGCGGGATTACATCTTTTTGCACAGCAACCGTAACGGAGGCGGTACAACTGCGGAAAAAGGGGATAAAGGGTGAGATTCTGATTCTGGGTTACACGCATCCTTCACAGTTTCCGCTCTTAAGGAGGTATCGCCTGATGCAGACCGTGGTGGATGCTTCGTATGCGAAAATTCTTCGAAAATACGGGAAAAGGGTGAAAGTGCATCTCAAGATTGATACCGGTATGCACCGGCTGGGAGAACGCTGGGAGAAAATAAATGAGATAGGCAGGATATTCCGGTATAAAAATCTCGTCATAGAAGGGGCGTATACCCATCTGAGCGCCGACGACGGGATTTCACCGGAAGAAAGAGCGTTTACGGAAGCGCAGGGACAAGCTTTCCATAAAGTCATGGCGCAGTTGGAGAAACGTGGGTATCACTGCCCGAAGATACATATGCAGGCCAGTTACGGGGTTTTGAATTATCCTGCGCTGGCAGGGGATTACGCGAGGGTGGGAATCGCTTTATACGGGGTGCTCAGCAGACGGGAGGATGCGGATTGTATGCCTGACGGTTTTTTGCCGGTGTTGGCGGTGAAGGCGCGGATTGCGTCGGTGAAGGAAGTGCATAGGGGGGAGCCGGTCGGATACGGTTTTGGGTATACGGCATCTATGGACCGGAAAATAGCGGTTTTGGCTATTGGTTATGCGGACGGGCTTCCGCGTTCCCTTTCCAATGGAAATGGACAGGTGGTGATAAACGGAAGAAAGGTGCCTGTTGTGGGATATATCTGTATGGATCAGACTATGGTGGATATTACGGGGATACCGGATGTGAAGCAGGGGGATGAGGCGGTTGTGATCGGACGATCGGGGGATTGTGAAATTACGGCTTATGATCTGGCCAAACAGTCTGGGAGTATTACGAATGAGGTGCTGAGCCGCCTGGGGGATCGGTTGGTCAGGGGGTGGGCGGAATGATGGGAGAGGTGAGGGCCGCCCATAAGAGGACTGGTATTCCGGCGGTTTGGCGCACCCGTCTGTCAGGGAAGTTTTCACACGCCTTTACTGCTGCGTCGCCCTTCCCTTCTCCCCCAAATTATTAAAAACTAATAAAAGGGGTTTTAAGTAGTGCGATTTTGTGGTATAAATGAAATATTGCCTGATTTATTCCGGCATGAAAAGGAGATTGCATGAAATATGAAAAATAATGTAAAACTGATAAAAACCGTTATGGCAGGTATTGGTCTTACGGCGGCCGTAGTGCTTGCGGGATGCGGGGATGGCGGTCAAAACGGAGAAACGGCGGAAGGTACGGGAGCAGCAAAAGACGAATGGAGGCAGGAAGCTTCGGCGGAAGGCAGCGACGGACAGGAAGGCGGTGCGGCGGCAGCTGAAGAGATGCCGGAAGAAGCATATCTGAACGGAATCCGTGCAGAAGATTATGTGAAGCTGGGAGAATATAAAGGGATTGAACTGACTCTGGCGGGACCGGAGGTTACGGATGAACAGATGGATTCCTATATCGATCATATGCTCTGTATCAATCCGGACAGGGCCGTGATAGAAGGGGATACGGTAAATATTGATTATGCGGGGACGATGGATGGCGTTGCGTTTGACGGCGGCACTGCATCCGGTCAGGATCTGCAGATTGGTTCCGGGGGTTTTATTGCAGGATTTGAAGACGGCCTGATAGGTGTCGGAATTGGCGAAACGGTAGAACTGAACCTCACGTTTCCGGAGGATTATTATGAAGAGCTAGCGGGTAAGGATGTTGTATTTACGGTGACGGTCAATTCGATCACGGCAGCCGAGCCGCAGGAGCTTACCGATGAATATGTGCAGAGACTGGATATCGGGCTGGATACGGTGGATGAGTATCGGCAGTATGTATATGATCTTTTGTATGAAGATGCGGTTGCCAGTCATGAACTGGAGGTAGAGGATGCGGCTATGGCAGCAGCATTTGAACAGTGTGAATTTACAGAGGAACCGCCGCAGGCAATGGTGGAACGCCATGTGGAAATGCTGATGTCCAATCTTGCTTCGCAGTCAGCAGCATACGGACTTACTCTTGCACAGATGATGCAGATGATGTACGGCATGGATGAGGACGCTTATCAGGAGGAATTTCGGAATCAGGCGGTTGAGTATGCAAAGCAGCAGATCATGATAAAAGCGATCGCCGACGCGGAAGGGCTGCAGGTGACGGAAGAAGAGTTTCGTAAGGATTTAGAGACATTGGCGGAATCCGGTTACGGGACAGCCGATGAACTCATGGAAGCAGTGGATGCGGAGAGTTATAAGGAATATATGCTGGGAATGAAAGTACTGGAACTGCTCAGGGAAAATGCGGTAGTAAAAGAGGGGTAGTGCGGACGGAAATGCAGGCAGTGGACGCGGATACGGAAAAAAGAAGGGCGCAAAGCGGAGAATGAAGGGAAAAAGGAAAGAAATCGAAATAAGTATAACGGACAGAAGGAGTTGGAGAGATGAATTTGACGGACATTAGGGATTTGTATCGTGACAGGGAGAAATTTACAGGGACAGAGGTGACGGTTGGGGGATGGATCCGGAGTATACGTGATTCCAAGACGTTTGGGTTTATCGTGGTCAATGACGGTACATTTTTTGAACCGCTGCAGATTGTTTACAGTGATAAACTGGAGAATTTTGAACAGATCAGTAAGCTGAATGTAGGTTCTGCGATTCTTGTGAAAGGGACGATCGTCGCAACGCCGGGGGCGAAGCAGCCGTTTGAGATGCAGGCTGAGGAAGTGGTGGTGGAAGGGGCTTCCACGGCAGATTATCCGCTTCAGAAAAAAAGACACAGTTTTGAGTATCTGCGGACGATATCCCATCTGCGTCCTAGAACCAATACGTTTCAGGCGGTATTCCGCGTGCGTTCGCTGATCGCATATGCAATCCATACTTTTTTTATGGAAAGGGGATTTGTTTATGTGCATACGCCGATCATTACAGGCAGTGACTGTGAGGGAGCCGGTGAAATGTTCCAGGTAACGACGCTGGATATGGACAACCTTCCGCGGACAGAGGACGGCGGGATAGATTACAGCCAGGATTTTTTCGGAAAACCGACGAATCTGACGGTCAGCGGTCAGCTGAATGTGGAAACGTATGCGTTTGCTTTTAAAAATGTGTATACTTTCGGCCCTACGTTCCGTGCGGAGAATTCCAATACAACGAGACATGCGGCTGAGTTTTGGATGATAGAGCCGGAGATGGCATTTGCGGATCTGACGGATGATATGATGCTGGCGGAAGCGATGCTGAAGCACATCATACGCTATGTTTTGGAAAATGCGAAAGAGGAGATGAACTTTTTTAACCAGTTCGTGGATAAAGGGCTGATCGAGAGGCTGAATCATGTGCTGAATTCTGATTTCGGCCATGTGACTTATACGGAAGCCATTGAGATTTTGGAAAAGCATAACGAGGAATTTGAATATAAGGTATTTTGGGGATGCGATCTGCAGACAGAGCACGAGCGTTTCCTGACAGAGAAGGAATTCAGACGTCCGGTCTTTGTAACGGATTATCCGAAGGAGATCAAGGCATTTTATATGAAACTGAACGAGGACGGAAAGACCGTGGCGGCCATGGACTGCCTTGTTCCGGGTATCGGTGAGATTATCGGCGGAAGCCAGAGGGAAGATGATCTGGCCATTCTTGAGAATCGTATGGAGGAACTGGGACTTAAGAAAGAGGATTACGGTTTTTATCTGGACCTCAGGAAATATGGTTCCGTCCGTCATGCAGGATTCGGCCTGGGGTTTGAGAGATGTGTAATGTATCTGACGGGAATGGGGAATATCAGGGATGTGGTTCCTTTCCCAAGAACAGTAAAGAATTGTGAATTGTAAAACGCCTGTTTTGCACATTGGATGAAGCGGGGTTGGATATGAGAAAGAGAATCATGAGAATGTTCGGTATAGGCATGGTATGCCTGACGGTATGTCTGTGTTCGGGAAAGGCATATGCCTCTACTATATCGGAAATAAAGAAACAGCAGGAAGAGAACCAGAAACAGCTGAATAATGTGCAGGGACAGATTTCGGGTCTGGAAAACGAACAGAGCGAGGTAGGCGGCGAAATAGAGGAATTGGACACAAGCGTAGTGGAAATTATTGCCAGCGTGGATATTATAAAGGAAGAAATTGTTGAGAAAGAAGGTCAGATAGCGGAGACCGAGACGGAATATGAGGCTGCAAAACAGCAGGAGGAAGAGCAGTATGAGGCCATGAAGAGGCGTATTCAGTTCATGTATGAGCAGGGCGACGTTTCTTATGTCCAGATTCTGCTGGCCAGTGAGAATTTCGGCGATATGATAAATAAGGCGGACTATATCGAGCAGCTGTATGAGTATGACCGTAAAATGCTTGGACAGTATCAGGAAATCAAGGAATATGTGCAGCAGGTATGGGACCGGCTGGAAGAGGAAAAGTCGGAGCTGGAAGCGTCGCAGCATGAACTGGAAGAGGAACAGGCATATATGGAGCAGCTTCTGGAAGAGAAAAAGCAGGAGTATGAAAATTATAATGTGCAGATTGCCAGGGCGAAGCAGCAGGCCGCAGCTTATAGAACCAAGATCAAGCAGCAGACGGCGCAGATCAAGAAACTGGAAGAAGAGGAACGGAAACGGCGGGAAGAGGAAGAACGGAAGAGAAGAGAAGAGGAGGCACGAAAGGCGGCAGAGGCAGCAGCCAGCTCTTCTTCAGGAAATTCCGGCTCTTCGTCCGGCAGTTCTTCATCCGGCAGTTCTTCGTCAGGGTCATCGGTGAGCATCCCGTCGGGCGGCAGCGCCAGCGGACAGGCCATTGCCAATTACGCCTGTCAGTTTATCGGAAATCCTTACGTGGCAGGCGGGACCAGCCTTACGGACGGGGCGGACTGTTCCGGCTTTGTCTGGAGGGTGTTTAAGGATAAGGGGTATTCGGTTCCGCGTACTTCATGGGATTTGCGCAGCGCCGGGAGGGAAGTATCTTATTCTGAAGCCCAGCCCGGAGACATCATATGCTATGCGGGTCATGTGGGAATATACATAGGGAACGGCAATATCGTACATGCCAGTACGCCGAAATCGGGAATAAAGATCACTACCGCTACTTATAAATCCATCCTTTCAGTGCGCCGTGTGGCATAAAGGAGTATTTGAACGGCAGTAAGGAACTGTTAAGAAATAAATCTTTACATTTGGCACGTCTGAGTCCGCAAATGCAAAGTTATTTCTTAACAGTTCCTAATTGGAAGTTCTCCGCATTTAAATAGTTCATAAAAATGCCCGCCGTTTGGCGGGCATTAAATAAGTTAATTTTGTGAGGTTTCCGGTGCTGGATTGCAGTTAATGCCGATGATGCCGAGTATGCCGTCATCGTCCACATCGAAGGTAAGGCTTGGCGTGCCGTTTCCCATGACGAATCCCGCATCGGTATATTTTAAATCGAACAGGTTATAATTGGCCAGCCGGTTGACTAAAGCTTCGGAAAAGATTTTCTCATTGTCTATTGCTTCGAATTCGCCGGAAGTATTAATGCTGCCGCTGTAAGTTCCTGTTTCCAGAAAAACGGGAAAATTTGTCAGGTCGGAAAGGGCCTTTAAATCCATGGCTCTTGCGGCGTTAATGATTTTAATTGCAAAAGCATATTCTTCCAAGTAGATGCCGGTGATCATGGAACTGCTGGAAATACCTGTAAGCGAGGCATGGTTTTCGTCCAGCGAGCCGGTATAACTAAGGGTTGCGATCTGACCAATGGTAATATAATCCAGATTGCCAGTCACGCCGGATTCGGGAATCGTCATGTGATAATAATTTCCGTCGGGAACCTGTATGGAAATGGAATAATGCGTTGCATCGGTAATAATGCCTACCACATTGTGGATTTCCGTATTGTCGATGACAGGTGTTTGTTCGTTTTCCTCTGTTGTAAGCGGAGGAGGAATAACCGGTTCCGTGCTTGCGGAAGGAAATGTTGTGTTATAGGTGGAAGAACCGGTGGAGGATGTCTGGCCGCCGGCATTGTTTTCGGATGTGTCCGAAGCCTGATCTGTTTCCGTATCGCCCGTGCTTTCTGCGGCTTCCGTATTTTCCGTGTCATCCTGAGCTTCCGTATCTGCGGCATTTTCCGTGTCATCCTGAGCTTCCGTATCTGCGGCATTTTCCGTATTATCCTGAGTTTCCGTATCTGCTGCAGCTTCCGTGGCGCCGCATCCGCCGAAGGCAATGCAGCCTGTGAGAAGAAAGGCAAGTAGTTTTTTGTAATTATTTTTCATAGGTCTGATTCCATCCTTTTTGTTCAAAGAATATACTGCTGTTTTTTATTTCTATTTTATAATATACTACGTATGGATTGAATGTCAAATAGAACGTTGGGGCGGACGAGTCCTGAGTGACATTCAGCCGGATTGTCTGGAAGGAGAAGGAGCGTCCTGACGGGGGATTTTATGGTTGTTCTTGTATTTCTCGTGAAAACGTAGTAAAGTCTTAGGTAGCCGGATTATTGAATGGCTGGACAGGAAGGTTATGGTATGGAGTGGCGTCGGCTTTTATGTGAGGACAGAATAAGAAATTATAAAAAGAGCGGAAATTCCGGCGATCTGAGGACGGAGTTTGAAAAGGACTATCACCGGATCATCGGAAGCGCTTCGTTCCGGCGTCTTCAGGATAAGACACAGGTATTTCCGCTGGACCGCAGCGATTTCATCCGGACACGGCTGACACATTCGCTGGAGGTATCTTCACTGGCGAAATCGCTGGGACAGAATATTGGAAGGAAAATGTTACAGGATATCAGGGATGAAGGATTTAAAGAGTCTTATCAGGCTGATATCTGCGATATTCTGCAGTGTGCGGGACTGCTGCATGATATCGGAAATCCGCCCTTCGGTCATTTCGGGGAGACGGTGATACGGGAATGGTTTCTGAAGAATCTGGGTAAGTATTCTTATAAGGGTACGCCGGTGGAGGAATTGCTGCTGCCGCAGATGAAAGAAGATCTGTTTCATTTTGAAGGAAATACGCAGGCGCTGCGGCTGGTGACGAAGCTGCATTATCTGGTAGACGAGCATGGAATGAATCTGACAAAGGGACTTTTGGGAACCATTATCAAATATCCTGTGTCATCTACGGAAATAAACGGACAGAGCGGAAATATAAAAGATAAAAAAATGGGATATTTTTACGCGGAGAAGGATATTTTTGCCGAACTGCAGGAGAGTCTTGGAACCTGCGGCGCACGGCATCCGCTGGCTTATGTGCTGGAGGCGGCGGATGATATTGCTTATCTGACGGCGGATATCGAGGATGCGTTTAAAAAGGGCTGCATCACGTTCGGACAGCTGGTGCAGGAACTGAAGGAATTTGGCAGGAAGCTGGAAGGAGAGGGAGCGGATAAAGGGCATCTGAGGGAATATTATAGTATGGCGGAAGCTTTGGAGGAGCGTTATGGCAAAGCGATAGGGAGGAATGCCGCACAGCCGGAAAACCATGCGGTACAGAACTGGATCGTACGGATTCAAGGGTGGCTGATTGCCTGCGCGACGGACGGATTTGCCATGAATTACCAGAAGATTATGGAAGGCAGTTATACAAAGGCGCTGCTGGATGATACATATGGAAAACTGATGGCGGATGCATTGGGGGATATTGCCTACCGTTATGCGTTTGTTTCCAAGCCGATCCTGCGGCTGGAAATAGCGGCGGAAACCATGATGAATTTCCTGCTGGACAAGCTGGTGGATGCGGTGATCTACTACGATACGGACCGGAAGCTGAACGAGGTGCAGAAAAAAATCATGATGCTGATTTCGGATAATTATAAGGCAATTTACCGTATTTATTCAAAAGATAAGGATGAGGCGGAGAAGCTGTATCTGCGTCTGCTGCTGGTGACGGATTCCATCTGCGGCATGACGGACAGCTATGCAAAGACGCTGTATCAGGAGCTGAACGGTATGCTGTAAAAAGCGGGACGGAAAGACGGGGACATGCGGAAACTTAAAACTGACTTTTGCGGTATGCGGACAGGAGCAGGGATGAAAATAGACAGAAAGCAGGCAGTAAAGACTTTTCGGGAATATGTATCGGGTTATAATGCAGAGGACGAAAAGGTACGGCTGAAAATTGAACATACTTACCGGGTAGCGGAGCTTTGTGAGAAAATTGCTCTGTGGCTGAAGCTGCCGGAGGAAGAGGCGGACCTGGCATGGCTGATAGGAATGCTGCATGATATCGGCCGGTTTGAACAGCTGAAAAATTACGGGACATTCAACGATGCGCTGTCGATCGACCACGCGGAATGTGGAGCGGAAATTCTGTTCGTGCAGGGGAAAATCAGGGACTATGCGCCGGAGGATACGGAGGATGAACTGATTCGGACAGCGGTTGCAGGTCACAGCGCGTACCGCATACCGGAGGGGCTGACGGACCGGACACAGCGGTTCTGCCATATCATACGGGATGCGGACAAAATTGATATTTTGAAAGTAAATGTGGAATTTCCGTTAGAAGAAATTTATAATGTAAGCAGTGAGGAACTGCGGGGCGGTCAGGTGACGGCGGCGGTGATGGAAAGTTTCGAAGAAGAACATGCGGTGCTGCGTAGTCTGAAAAAAACGGCGGTGGATAACGTGGTGGGGCATATTTCGCTTGTATTTGAACTTGTCTTTCCGGTGAGTCTTGAACTGGCGGCGTCGCAGGGATACCTGGAGGAGCTGATGCACTTCCGGTCAGAGAATCCGGTGACACAGCAGCAGTTTGAACGGATTCGGGAGAAGATGAGGGAATATATGGAAAGAAAGAGGATAAAGGTTTGGCGGTCAGGGACAAAGGAAAACGATTGAATCAGTACGTGAAGGATTATGTGGTATTTGATTTGGAAACTACGGGAATTCATCAGGAGCAGGATGCCATCATAGAAATTTCCGCAGTGAAAGTAAACGGGGGAAAAATCGTGGGAGAATATTCCACGCTGGTAAATCCGAAACGGCATATTCCGGCTTCGGCCACCGCAGTAAACGGAATCACCGACGCAATGGTGGCGGATGCTCCGGAAATCGGTGAGGCAATCGGCGGGTTTCTGGAATTTATCGGTAACAGCATACTGGTAGGGCACAATATCCATACATTTGATATGAACTTTGCTTACGACGCAGTGTTTCGTGCAATGGGAAAGAAGCTGGACAACGATTATGTGGATACGCTGTATATGGCGAGGAGCTGTCTGCCCGGACTGGCCCATTATAAGCTGACGGATATTTCCAGATATTTCCATATCCCGACGGAGGGCGCCCACCGTGCGCTGAACGACTGTATTATGAATCAGAAATGCTATGAGGAAATGGGAAAACTCTGGGAGGTGCAGAAACAGAAAAAAGAGGCGGAAGGCAGCGGTATGGGAGAGGAATTGAGCTGTCCGCTGTGCGGCGGAGTCCTGTGTCTGCGAAAAGGAAGATATGGGAAGTTCTATGGCTGCGGGAATT
Organism: uncultured Lachnospiraceae bacterium; assembly: GCA_910579935.1. Lineage (GTDB taxonomy): Bacteria > Bacillota > Clostridia > Lachnospirales > Lachnospiraceae > Kineothrix. Next base: position 9,976 of record CAJTVQ010000021.1, on the reverse strand, counting down.
TTCCGGCGTGCAGGTATACAAAGAAGGCATGAGTCATGTTTTGTCTTCGGCAAAAGATGACAGTTTTTGACAGGATGATGCAAAAATGATGCAATTCTGATGGGGATTTGATGCATGTTAAGAGTATTCTCATATTATAGATGAAAAGAAGAAAAGTACAGAATGAGGAGACTTAATAAAGGATGGGATGCAAAATGAAAAAGACATGGAAATGTAAAAGTGCGGTACTGCTGATGGCTGCGGCAATGGTCCTGGCGGACCGGATACCGGGAATGGAAACCGGAATGCCGGTATATGCAAAGGAAAAGAAGATGCCCAAAGAACTGATTCCGAAGAAGACAGAAGAACCGGAAGAGGAAATACAGGAAGACGGGGAAACGGAGACAGAGGGCAAAGAAACGGAAATGTCTGCACAAGACAGGGAGATGGAGCAGAAAATTGACGCGTATTTTAGCGATGCTGTTTTTGTAGGAGATTCGATCATGCTGGGGTTCCGCAATTATGCCATGAAGAGGCAGGAGGATGCTTTTTTAAGCAGTCTGCAGTTTCTGGCAGCGGGAAGTTATTCGGCCAATAATTCCCTTTGGGACCTGAGTAATAAGGAGAGCGTACACCCTGTTTATAAAGGGGAACCGAGGTATGTATGGGATTCCATTTCGATGATGGGATGTAAAAAAGTATTCATCATGCTGGGCATGAACGACCTGAATGTGACCGGACTGGAGGGAACATGGGAGAAGTATGAGGAATTGCTTGGCAAAATAGAGGAGAGTTCTCCCGGTGTGGAAATCCATATTATGAGCATGACTTATATTCTGCATGGAAAAGAGGTTGGAAAGCTGGAAAATAATACGATACGGGAGTATAATGATATGCTGAAAGAGATGGCGCGGGAGAACGGGCTGGGATTTATCAATATCGCGGACGCTTTGGCAGATGAGAACGGGGATCTGGCGGCTGAGTACTGCAGCGATGAGTTTGCCCATCAGAATGCGGAAGCCTATGATATATGGATAACAGTGCTGCGGGATTATGCCAAAGAGCAGATTGAAAGAAACGGGTAAGTCAGGGGCGGAAGCGGAGCGTCAGGGAATGAGAGCGCAGAAGATGCAGAAGGAAAAGGCGCAGATACGGGAAATCCGGAAGGAAGTACCAAAGATGGAAATGAAAGGATAAGCAGGAACAGATATGCCGCGTTATAATATGATCATAACGGTGCATATAGTATAAAGAACTGCCGGTTAAAAAATGGGCGGTATTAAAGATGCGGTAAGAGTAAAGAATGAAAAACAAGGAAGGAGATACACAGGATGAGAAGAAGGACAGGAATCAGAGGGATGATGGTCTGGGCGGCGGTGACGGCTGCCCTTTTGGGAGGATGCGGACAATCGGACGGCGGTGATGCGGTTGCCGTGCAGAGCGGAAGCGTAGTGGAAGACACGGCGCAGGGGGCAGACAGCGGGGAAGCGGCGGCAGAAGCAAAATCCGTAGAGGAAATATACAGTGAAATAGAGCAGAGTGTGGAACTCATTTCACCGGTGCCGATGGGAGATGCATTTATTACCAATTATTACGGAATAGAGCCGGAGAAGCTGGAAGAGTATGTGTTTGCCATGTCTGAGGAGGCTACCAGTGCGGAGGCTGTCATTATTCTGAAAGTAAAAGAGACAGACGATGTGGAAGCAATGAGCAAGGCTCTGCAGGTCGTTGTGGATGAAAAGCGGTCGGAGATGCAGGATTATCTTCCGGAGCAGTTTGAGATCGTAGACAAAAGTTCCGTGAAATCGAGCGGGAATTATGTCTATCTGGTGATTTCGGAGCAGGCGGACGCCATTTTACAGATTATAGAAAAAGCGATATAGAAAGGCGGGAAAACGTATGGTCTTCAGCAGTATTCCATTTCTGTTTTTCTTTCTTCCCGCCTGTTTTTTATTGTATTATGGGGTTCCGTGTATCGTATCTGCCGGACGCGCGGTATGTGCAGGGCGGACTGCCTCTGCGGGGCAGAGGGCGTCCGGAGCCGCCGGACGGACGGCGTCTTCAGGCCAGGTGTGGAGAAACGGGGTTCTGCTTTTGTTCAGCCTGATTTTTTATGCATGGGGAGAACCGGTGTATTTGCTGCTGATGCTGTTTGCCACACTGGTGGATTACAGCTGCGGCAGGCTGATGACGAAGTTTGGGACAACAGGGGGAAAGCGGAAGCTCTTTCTTGTCTGTGCTTTGGCAATCAATCTTTCCATGCTGGCTTTTTTTAAGTATGCGGACTTTCTGGCAGGAACGGTGAACGGGCTGTTTGGCACGTCCGTTCCGCTTTTGGGGTTGGGGCTTCCGGTGGGAATCAGTTTTTTTACGTTTCAGACAATGAGTTACAGCATCGACCTGTACCGGCGCAGGGTGCCGGAGGAGAAGAATTATCTGAGTTATCTGACTTATGTGTCCATGTTTCCCCAGCTGGTGGCAGGGCCGATCGTACGTTATGCTGCGGTGAATGAGGAACTGCATAACCGGCGGATCAGAAAGGATGAGGTGCAGGAGGGAATCCTGCGGTTTATGCAGGGACTGTTTAAGAAGGTACTGATAGCGAATCAGATCGGCGCATTGTGGGAGGAGATACGCCTGCTGGAGACAGGACAGGCATCGGTGGCGACGGCATGGCTGGGAGCAGTTGCATTTACATTGCAGCTGTATTTTGATTTCAGTGCATACAGTGATATGGCAATCGGAATGGGATGGATGCTTGGTTTTCATTTTCCGGAAAATTTCCAATATCCTTTGTATGCGGTTTCGGTGACGGACTTCTGGCGCCGATGGCATATTTCCCTGTCTACGTGGTTCCGGGACTACATTTACATTCCGCTGGGCGGAAACCGGGCAGGTGTGGGAAAGCATTTGCGCAATATGTTCGTGGTCTGGTTCCTGACGGGGCTGTGGCACGGAGCGGCATGGAATTTTGTGCTGTGGGGATTGTATTACGGCGTATTGCTGGCTTTGGAAAAGTATGTATGGGGGAAGGCTTTGGCAGCTCTGCCGAAAGCGGTGCAGCATTTTTATGCAATATTGATCGTGGTGGTCGGCTTTGTGGTTTTTGTGTTTGACGATATGGGTGCGCTGGGGATATATATGAAGTCCATGGCGGGCTGTACGGGAAATGCCCTGTGGGGAGGGGAGTGTCTCTGGTATCTGAAAAATTACGGTGCAGTGCTGGCAGCCGGTATGGTTTTGGCTTTTCCCGTGTATCCCTGGGTGAAAGAGAGGATCGGAAAAATGGGAAGCGCATGGCGGACGGCGTTCGGTTTCGCTGCGATGGCAGGGTATGTGGTATTGTTTTTGACAGCAACGGCTTTTCTTGTAAATGATACTTATAATCCGTTTTTGTATTTCCGGTTTTAGGGCGTATTTGAAAATAGATATATGTCATAATGATCGCGCAAAGCCGGAATGCAGATGGGGGAATGAATTTTTAAACGCGCTTTGGGAAGATGCAGAGGAATTTGCCGGAATGCGGAACGGATTGTGAATGCATGGGTATGCGGCAGGGATGGAGAGGATGGAATGAAGACAGAGGGAAGGATAAGAATGCTGACGGCGTGTTTACCGGCCGGAATGGTGCTGGCGTTGTCTGTACTTTTTCTGATAAGAGACAAACAGGATTTTTCGGAGAATGAAAACCGGTATCTGGCAGAATTCCCCGAGTTTGGCTGGAGGCAGGTGCGGGAAGGAACGTATATGGACGGGCTGACCGATTATGTTTCGGATCACTTTCCTTTCCGGGATTTTTGGATAGGAATGAAAACAAAGGCGGAACTGATTTCCGGAAAGAAGGAGATTAACGGTATTTTCATCGCCGAAGACGGATATCTGATAGAGGCGTATGAAAAACCGGAGAATACAGACAGGATTGCGGGCATTTGGAAGAATTTTGCCGAAACGGTCAATGGCATGGAACGGGAAAACGGGATAGAGATGCGCCTGATGCTGGTGCCGACGGCCGTTACGGTATATGAAGAAAAACTGCCGGCTCATGCGCCGCTGAATGATCAGATGGAAACGGCGGAGTATCTTTATGCGGAGACAGGAATCAGGCCGGTGGATTGCAGCGGTTTGCTGATGGAAAGCAGGGAAGACGGGAATCTGTATTATAGAACGGACCACCACTGGACGACGTTGGGAGCTTATGAAGGCTATCGGGCCTTTTGCGGGGAAATGGGTTTTACGCCGGTTCCTTTGGAAGAAATGACAGCGCAGACCGTAACGGAGGATTTTCGTGGAACGCTTTATTCCAAGGCGGGGGACTACGGACGCATGGGAGATGAGATTGTCATTTATACCAATCCGGACGACCGGCTCCAGGTGGAATATAGGGATAACGGAGAGGTGACGGACAGTCTGTATAATCTGGAATATGTGGAGAAGAAGGATAAGTATTCCCTTTTTCTGAACAATCTGCATCCGCTGATAGAGATAACGAATGAGGCGGCTCAGACCGGGAGGGAACTGGTGCTGATCAAGGACAGTTATGCCAATTCGATGGTGCCGTTTTTGGTGCATCACTATAAAAAGATATATGTGTTTGATACGAGATATTATAAGGACGGGCCCTCGGCGTTCATCGCGGAGCATGAAGGGGTGACGGAGGTGCTGCTGCTCTATAATATGAATACGCTGGACGGGGATCTGGGTGTCAGAGGGGTGTATTGAGGAGGACGGAATGGCATGGATACAGGATGGAGAATTAGATATAAAATCAGGAAGATGAAAGGAACTGAATGATGGCAGGTGGATTTTGTCGGAAGTGCGGGGCGCCTCTTTCGGAAGGGGCAAGGCTGTGTAAGTATTGTCTGTCACCGGTGGCGGACGGGGGAGACTCGGGACAGGATGGAGATGAGGCGGCTGAAGAGAGAGCTGCCGGAGGGGACGCGGCAGTGGCAGGAATTGCCGGAACGGATATGGACAAGGGAACTGTTGAAACGGATACGGTTATGGAAGAGGCTGCCGCAGAAGCGGAAAACGGAGCGGATGCTGCAGGCAGAAGCGGAAGCTTGACCGCGGATGGAGGCACGGGAAGCGGTATTGCGGAAGGAAGCAGGGACAGTGCCGGCAATTGGAAGGAGAAGGATTTTGAAAAGGAGAATGCGGGATATGCAGGAAGGAATCCGTATATCATTTACGGAGTATTGTCATATTTCGGAATTGCAGTTTTAGTGCCTATTATTTTTAAGATGAATGTAAAATTCGTAAGGTTTCATGTAAATCAGGGTCTGGTGTTGTTTATTTTGGAGTCTTTGCTGTCGGTGGCTTATGGATTCGTGGGCGGGATTCCGATTCTGGCGATGGTGGTTTCGCTGCTTCGGCTGCTTTGTGTGGCATTTATGCTGTTTGGGGCAATATCGGCGGTTTTGGGGAAGGAAAAGCCGCTTCCGCTGGTAGGGAAGATTCATCTGATACGGGAAAGTTAGGAACTGTTAAGAAATAACTTTACACTTTGACGCAGGATGAGTTCACAAAGGCAAGGCGGAAGATGGAGTCGATGCGGGCATCGACGACTGATGACAACGTGGCATTTGCGGACTCAGACAAGTCAAATGTAAAGATTTATTTCTTAACAGTTCCTTAGTACTCCATCCTTTAGGGGGATGCGGCTGTCTGATAAACAGAAAGCGCCTGTTTAATAGGCAGGCACGAATTTGGCAGACGTTATGAAGGAACGACGCCGCGGCGCAGCGGAAGTTTATCCCCTGCGCCGTTGCCGTTAGTTTGCTGCTTTCAATTTGTTTTTTGATAAGCTGCAGATGAAATAAAAGAACACAAAGCTGATCGATACCCTGCAGAACACTTCTGCGGCCTGCTCGCTGAAAGTGACTGACAGTATCATACGTACTGCGATGACTGCTGCCATTAAGACTGCTGTGATAAGTGCTGTCATTAAAGCTGTTGTGATAAATGTTTTTTTCATATTTTTATATCTCCTTTTCTTTTTATTACCAAGAGGTGTTTTCTGTTCTGTAATCAGGATATCAAATATGAAGACTTGCATCCATTGATTTAACTTACGGTTTATGCAGTGTAACTTACAGTTTTGTAAGGTAGATGGCTTTTTCTTTTGAAGGGTTATTTTGAAGAAGGAGTAATTGATAATATCCTGTATGACCGCCAGATCACATAATCTTAGGAACTGTTAAGAATTAACTTTGCATATGACGCAGGATAAATCTTTAACAGTTCCTTACCCCAATAGTCATAACCCTTCAGAATACTTCATACAATGTAAAAAAGTATTTTGAGGGGTTTTCTTTTGAAGGATTATATCGAGGAAAGAGCAATTGATATCGCCAATTATATCATTGAAAATAATGCTACGGTAAGGCAGACTGCGAAGCAGTTCGGGATTTCAAAATCGACGGTACATAAGGACGTAACGGATAGGCTGATGCAGATTAATCCTGCACTTGCAAAAGAAGCAAGGAAAGTTCTGGATGTAAACAAGTCAGAACGGCATATCAGGGGTGGACTCGCCACAAAGGAAAAGTATCTGCATCAGCATGAAATAGGAAGAGGATGATTGTGACTGCGGGCAGGATAGCGGCGGCTGCGGTTGCTGTAGGGGGGCGTCACGGAGATACCCCTGTTGTTTGCGGCTGCCGTTCAGTCACATGTATTCTGAAGATTTTCAGATTTTTCAGATTTTGAAAGAATATTTTGACAAGGTATACATGAGCCGATATAATGTAGGGTACATGATACTTTATTGTGCATTGGAAAACTTGGAGGATAAAATGGACAGAGAGATGATTGTAGTATTGGATTTCGGCGGACAGTACAATCAGCTGATTGCCCGAAGGGTACGGGAATGCAATGTATATTGTGAGGTACATCCTTACAATATGCCATTGGACAGGCTGAAGGATATGCGGCCGAAAGGAATTATTTTTACGGGAGGTCCTAACAGTGTCTACGCGGAGGATTCACCGTTATGCGGGAAAGAAGTTTTTGAACTGGGAGTTCCGGTATTGGGTATCTGTTACGGTTCGCAGCTGATGGCGCATTTACTGGGCGGAAAGGTGGCGACGGCTCCGGTCAGTGAGTATGGAAGGACAGAGGTAGAAGTGGATAACGGAGCGGCCATTTTCAGCGGAGTATCGTCCAAAACCGTTTGCTGGATGAGCCATACGGATTATATAGAGCAGGCACCGGAAGATTTCAAAGTGACGGCGCATACGCCAGTCTGTCCGGTAGCAGGTATGGAAAATGCGGAAAGAGGGTTGTACGCAGTACAATTCCATCCGGAAGTCATGCATACGCAGGAAGGCATGAAGATGCTCCATAATTTTGTGATCAATATCTGCGGGTGCAAAGGGGACTGGCGGATGGATTCCTTTGTGGAGACAAGTATAGAGGCAATTCGGGAGAGAGTCGGGAGCGGTAAGGTGCTGTGTGCGCTTTCCGGAGGCGTGGATTCATCAGTGGCGGCAGTGCTTTTGGCAAAGGCTATCGGGAAGCAGCTGACCTGTGTGTTTGTAGACCATGGGTTACTGCGGAAAAACGAAGGGGATGAGGTTGAGGAAGTATTCGGTCCGAATGGCCCTTATGATTTGAATTTCATCCGTGTCAATGCACAGGAGCGTTTTTATGAAAAACTGGCAGGCGTGGAGGAGCCGGAGCGGAAACGGAAAATTATCGGAGAGGAATTTATCAGGGTATTTGAAGAAGAAGCGAAGAAGATCGGCGCGGTGGATTATCTGGTGCAGGGAACGATTTATCCGGATGTAATAGAGAGCGGTTTGGGCAAGAGCGCGGTGATAAAATCCCATCACAATGTGGGCGGTCTGCCGGATTGCGTGGAATTCAAGGAGATTATCGAGCCTTTAAGGCTGTTGTTTAAAGATGAGGTGAGGAAAGCCGGATTGGAACTTGAGATTCCTGAAAAACTGGTTTACCGGCAGCCTTTCCCCGGTCCAGGACTGGGAATCCGGATCATTGGGGAAGTAACGGCGGAGAAAGTACGAATCGTACAGGATGCGGACGCGATATACCGGGAGGAGGTTGCAAAGGCAGGGCTGGATAAAGGGTTGGGACAGTATTTTGCGGCGTTGACGAATATGCGTTCAGTGGGTGTTATGGGCGATGAGAGGACGTATGATTATGCGGTGGCGCTGCGGGCAGTAAATACTTCTGATTTTATGACGGCTGAGGCAGCGCAGATTCCCTGGGATGTGTTGGGGACGGTGACGAGCAGGATTGTGAATGAGGTGAAGGGGGTTAACCGGGTATTGTTTGATTGTACGGGGAAGCCGCCGGGGACGATTGAGTTCGAATAGTCGGAGCTAAGCCGCAAAGCCCGTAAACACTAGGGTTTGGCGGCTTTTTCTCTTTCTCATTGCATTACGATTGCATTTTTTTATTCAACCTCTCTGTGATAGATTGCGGTGTGCTGATTGCTTGTGTAATCTGCAATGCTGTGTGAAGCGGGTGTGTATGTCAGCACGCCCGTTAATTTATTGGCAACTTCAAGATTGCTGTTAGGGTACAAATGCCCGTATGTTCCTAAAGTGGTCTGTATCTTCTCATGCCCTAGACGCTCTTTTATCAAAAGCGGGTTTTCTCCCATGCTGATTAAGAGGGAAGCGTGGGAATGTCGTAACGCATGGATTTTGATACGGTGTACGCCTGCAAGCCCGGCAAGTTTCTCTAAGGCTCTTGGAAGCGTGTGCTTACTGGTCGGAATACTGTTGTAGCTCAACACCAGATCGCAGCCTTTCAGTACCTTTTGCTGAACCTCACGCCACGCCTGCAACTCCTTTATGGTGTCCGTGTCGATATAGATTGTGCGGACGCTTGCCTGCGTCTTTGGCTCGACAAACTTGTAATCGTCCATTGATTTATAGTACAGGGTCTTTGTAATGCTTAAAAGCCCCGTTTCAAAGTCAATGTCAGACCATTGCAGGGCGGCGGCTTCGCCTATCCTCATGCCCGTCATAAACAGCAGCCAAAAGGAAATGAAAAGGTAATGTTCGTAATAATCGCCCTTGTAGAGCAGGGAAATCACTTTCTGAAATTCCTCCAACGTCCAGAAGTCAACCTTTGTCTTTTTGCTCTTGATGTTCCCTATCATGCGTGACGGGTTTTTCTTTGCAATCCCTAAAACGATAGCTCGGTCAAATGCGATAGAGAGCATACCCTGTACGATACGGATATAGTTAGGGCTGAACTCCTTTGCAAGTTCCAGTTGCCAGTTCTGCACGTTGATAGGCTCTATCTCGTCCGTTGCCATTTTGTAGAAGTATGCAAAATGCTTCTGAATGGTGGAACGGCGGTTTAGGTAGGTGCTTTCCTTTACCTGCGTCTTGTACCACGGCAGGTAAGTTTCTTCAATGAACGTCTGAAAAGAAATCGTTTCCTTTTTGGCGGTCAGTTCTTCGGTGGAAGTGAGGACAAGTTTTGAATATTCTTCCCGTGCTTCCTTTTTTGTCTTAAAGCCGCTTCGGTATTTCTGGATTTGTTTGCCTGTTATCGGATTGTAGCCTAAGTTTGCTCTAAAATAATAAGTTCCGTTATCTGCTTTCTTGATTGGGTCTTTCGCCATAATATCACTCCTTACATTGGTGTGCAAGAAGTACATTCAGCCTGCCCGTCTTGAAATCTGATACCCAACAATTCCTCCACGGCTTCCCTCGGTACACGGTCTAATTTCCGGGACTGATAGTATGTATGCCCTTTGGAAATCATAAGTTTCTTCGCTTCCCTAATAATGTCAGCCGCAAAAGAAGTACCATAACCCAGAGCAATTAAATCTTTTTTGGTTACGGTTATCATAGCCCTCCCTTCCTAGACCAGATAATGAAACCTCAATATCTTGTCTACGATCATAACAGATTTTCAGCAAAAATGCTCGTTAAATTTTATTATTTATCAAAAAAGTTGAGTAAAACGGGAAAACGGACGGCTTGGCAGCTCCACGGGACTTGCACCCCTCTCATTC
>CAJTVQ010000020.1 GCA_910579935.1 uncultured Lachnospiraceae bacterium | reverse complement strand
CATCTTTCCCGCAGTAAGCCTTATGTTGTTGGTGCTAACTTAATGACATTGCCGGATGAATATCATTGAGGGGATGTGCTATGCATTTTTTGCGGCGCTTACAGTCTTGATCTTGGGGCTGCCGCTTTCCGTGGCAGTCTGTGCGGAAGTAAGTAAAAAATCCTTTGCGGGTACAGTTGTTCCATATCAGTTCCCGTTCCTGCAAATGGGGCTGTTCTTCCTTGTGCTGTTTGGCATGGAGGTGATCCTGTCTGTCTGGATGGTGCGCAGGCAGAAAAAGCAACCCCTGATAGAATGCTCATGTGAGATAAAGTAACACAAAGATTTTGATAGACAGTAGCCCTCTATTCCGTTTTATTTTTCAAATAAGCAATATACTCATTGCCCCATACTTCAAGAACAGCTAAAACTTTCTTGAATTTTTCACCGATTTCACTTAGGCTATATTCAACTTTAGGCGGTATCTGTTGATATTCAGTACGGATAATCAATCCTTCATCTTCAAGGGTTTTTAGTTGCCTTGACAAAGTTGTATGTGTCATTTCTTCGGGCATACGCCTTTGTAGTTCATTAAACCGTATTGTTCCGTCCGATAATAAGTATAAAATATATATAGACCATTTTCCAGTAAGAACCTTTTGCGTTGTTACATATGGGCAAAGCCCAAACAATTCTTTTTTAGCCATATACACGTTCCTTTCTGATACTGGTATCATTAAATATCGTACTTGTTTTTTCGCTCCTGTAAGATATAATTGTACATGCAAAAGTGAAGAAAAGCAACCAATAATCTGAAAGGAGTTTTACAATGAATGAAGTTTTAGAGTATTTAAAGTCTTGCGGTACATTTTATCTTGCTACAAGTGAGGAAGGACAGGCTCATGTACGCCCCTTTGGTGCAGTTTGTGAATTTGAGGGGAAGCTCTATATCGTCACGAACAATCAGAAAAAAGTGTATCAGCAGATGAAGAAAAATGGAAAAATCGAAATCTGCGGTATGTACAAAGAAACATGGATTCGTGTTGAAGGTGAAGTGAAAGAGGATATACGCCGGGAAGCACGAGTAACCATGATGGACGACAATAAAGCAGCCTTGAGTAGTATGTACACTGTTGATGATAATTTAATGACTGTATTTTATTTTGAGCATGGTACAGCAACAATTTATTCTTTTACAGCCGAGCCAAAAATAATTGAACTGTAAAATTTGAATAGCAAAGTCACCATTACATTATCAGTTTTGACCCCCGTGACACACAGGACAACGGCTTGACCGTAGACCGGGCGCAGGAGTTGGGCGAGCAGTTTTGCAGAGAACATTTTCCCGGACACCAAGCCCTTGTATGCACCCACCCGGACGGGCATAACCACAGCGGCAACATTCATGTGCATATCGTAATCAATTCTTTGCGGATTGCCGAAGTGCCACTACTGCCCTACATGGAAAGACCAGCGGACACAAGGGAGGGCTGCAAGCACCGCTGTACGGACGCTGCTATGGAGTATTTCAAAGCGGAAGTCATGGAGATGTGCCACCGGGAAAACCTCTATCAGATTGACTTATTGCATGGGAGCAAGAACCGTGTCACCGAGCGTGAGTATTGGGCGAAGCGGAAAGGACAAGCCGCACTGGATAAGGAGAACGCTTCCCCTGCCTCCGCAGGAGAGCCGCCCAAAGTTACGAAATTTGAAACGGACAAGGAGAAGCTGCGGTGCACGATCCGCACCGCCCTGTCCTTTTCTATCTCTTTTGAGGATTTCTCCGGGAAGCTGTTACAGCAGGGCGTGACCGTCAAAGAGAGCCGGGGGAGGTTGTCGTACCTCACGCCGGACAGGACGAAGCCAATCACCGCCCGGAAACTGGGTGATGATTTTGACCGTGCCGCCGTGCTGGAAATGTTCTTTATCAAAAATATATTTCGGGTGAGAATTTTGCGGCGAGAAAACAGTGTCTGGATTTTAAGAGAATGGAATTGGAATGTAACAAATATAATGAGAAGTTACGGATTTTTAAGACTGAAAAAGGTAGCTTTAAATGAAAGATTTGATTAGATTAACTGATTTACGATCAAGCGAAGTATACGAAATATTCAATATTGCAGACGGAATCAGTACCGGAAAATATAATGGTTTCCTTAATGGAAAAAGTGTTATTCTGTATTTTCCTGCTTCAAGTATCAGAACACGAGTAACATTTGAAAAGGGGATATATCTCCTAGGTGGACAGTCCATACTATTTCCAAATGATGCATTGGAAAAAAAGGAAGATTTAAGAGATGTCTGCGGTTATTTAAACAATTGGGCAGATATTGTTATTGTGCGGCATGGGGACATACAGTTGGTTGAAAAATTTGCTGAGTATTCAAAAACTCCGGTTATCAATGCAATGACTGATATAAATCATCCTTGTGAAATTTTATCAGATATGTATTCGCTGTCAATAATCAGAGATAACTTTATAAGCGATAAATATCTGTTCTGTGGCAAATCCGGAAATATCGGTCTGGCTTGGAAAGAAGCTTCTGAAGTTATGGGATTTGATTTGTCACAGTGTTGTTGTTCTGGTTATGAGATGGATGATGTACAGGTATATCATGATATAAAAGTAGCAATCAAAGGAAAAGATATTATATGTACGGATTCTTTGCCTGCCAGTGTATTAAATGATTTTAGAGGATATCAGGTAACCAAAGAAATAATGGATATGGCTAATAAAAATGCTGTATTAAACCCCTGTCCGCCATTTTATCGTGGTGAAGAAGTTTCTGATGACTATAACGGCCAGTATTTCAGAAAAGGAATGAAAAGGGCTCTGGATGAGCTTAAACAGCTTAGACTTCCTTTTGATCTTGAAACCAGAATTCTTGCCGTTATTCAGGCGGAAACAGTGGAAAAGATACGGGCAAGACTGACGGAAGTTTTTGTTTTGACAGATGAGTATTTGCAGGTTCCGAAGAAAAAGGAACTCCCTTCTGCAAAAAATCTGCGTGGAACGTATGAAGAAATGTATTCTAATTGGAAAAACAAAATGGCCGAGGCGGCAGGCAGAGACGATGTATATTCTTCATTTATGAATTTATTGTCTTTACAGTGGATGATTCATGAGATTACAGAATGTATAGCAGTGGATGACTTTGAAATTATGGATAAATTTAATCCCAAAAAACTGGAGGAGAATGTGTAGGTCTTCGATATGGCTCTGAGAAACTATCTCGCAGAGTATGAAAAAGTGGGAATTTGTCCAAAGCATTTTGAGAGTGTGACAGAATTCGTGAAGGATTACAAGAAAAATTCTGAAGATATATAAAAAGAATGCTGTTCTGAACCAGATTGCCTATTGCCCGCGAAATCAAGCGGGCATCACAGTCCAGGGTGACCGTCTCGGCGGTTTCCGGTCCGCATTTACTGGCACTCTGCAGAGTTTTAGATTTGCCATTTCTATCCATTGACGGAATTTTTATTTTTGGATATATTAACGATAAGTAAATTATAAGTTTACAAAACGAACGGAGTGGATGACATGTTGTATGAATACCTGCAGGGAAATAGGGAGCATCATTCCAGGATGCAGGTATGCCCGTCAGTGGGGACGCAGTTGATGTGCCCTATGATGAAGTAATAGGACAGATGCGTGCGCCGGAGTAAGAAACATTACACAGCATCAGATAAACATTTCACAGCAATGAAATTGTTTTGGCATTTCGGACAGGCTATAATAAAATGTTAGTCTATGGCAACGGCAAAATATAAACTTTTGCCGCTGACGATATAATGACGAGGAGGTGGCGCATTGATCCATATTGCAATTTGTGATGATGAAAAACATATGTCCGATCATATAAGGAAAATGGCCTCCGATTTTTTCCGTAAAAAGAACAGGGAGATCTGTTTTCGGACATTTTCAAGCGGCGAAGAGCTGCTAAGCTACGACGGGCAGATCGATATCTGTTTTTTGGATATTCAGATGAAAGGCATGGACGGCATGGAAACGGCAAGGAAGCTGAGGGCTTCTAAGTTCCGGGGGGTCTTGATCTTTATCACGGTACTGAAAGAGATGGTATTCCAGTCTTTTGAGGTACAGGCCTACGATTACCTGGTCAAGCCGGTGGATGAAAAACAGTTTGGGAAGACCATGGAGCGCCTTTACGCTTCCAGGCAAAACGCCAGCGAGGACAGCCTGCTGGTGCAAAAGGGATATGAGGGGCGTATCATCCGGGAGGATGAGATTGTGTTCTGTGAGATTATAGACCGGAAAATATATCTGAATCTGACATCGGGCGAGGTTGTTGATTATTATGAGCGGATCGAACATCTGGAATCAAAGCTGGACAGCCATTTTTTCCGGTGCCACAGGAGTTATCTCATCAATCTGAAGCATTTAAAAGGATACAAAAACGGGACTGCCTATATGGATAACGGCAAAGAAGTTCCCGTATCGCGGCTGCGGAGCAAGGAGTTTTCCGGTGTTGTTCTGCAGTATATGAAGAATATGTAAGAGTTTTTACATATGGGGGCAGGTAACATGGCTGAGTATTTAGATTTTTTTAATGTATATATTATGGGCGTTGTCGAGATGTCCTTCCAGTTTTATTTTCTGGCAAAAATCCTAAAAAAGAAAATATGGCCTCCTTTTTATTTCCTGTTTGCAGTATGTGCAGTGATTGTCGATCATTTTCTTGCGACAGGCATGATAATCAGATTTGTGGTGTTTGTATTTCTGCTTACAGCATATGGGATTTTTGTCTGCCATGGGGATTTTAAGTCTTCCCTTCTGTATGCGGCTCTGACGACTGAGATCATGCAGCTATGCTATGGAATTGTGAAATCCCTGATCAGCCTTTTATGCCCGCTTTTGCCTACTGTTTTCCCTGATACGGCAGGTATCGCATTCATGCTGACCAGTGAAGCGGTGTCACTGGCCCTGACCGTTTTTTGTTATTATATGATGTACCGTTATTTTTCCGACTATACTACAGTGGAAATGCAGCAAATGTTTTTGGTTTTCATCCCGATTTTGATGATATTCATTATGAGCGAGTACATCAATATGGTAGAATTTGAATTCCAGATTAAAATCCTGGCGGAAGACGGACCTTTTGAGTATCTGCTTAACCACTGGCAGCTGCTTGCCCTGCATCTTTTAGGGCTTGCCGGTCTGTTCTGCATCCTGTTCTCTTATAAGAAACTGCAGCAGAATTTCCGCCTCAGCACAGAAATTTCACTGCTGGAGCAGCAGGAACATTCCCTGAACCAGTATGTGGAGGAAGCGAAAACCCGTTACGATGAAACAAAGTCTTTCCGACATGACATCAGGAACCACATCGCAGTGGTAAAAAAGCTCCTGCAGAATGGGAAACTGGAGGAAGCCGTAACCTATATGGAGGATCTGGACGATATGGCGGAAAAAATGTCATTTCCCTGCAGCACCAACAATCCGGTCGTGGATATTCTGGTGGGAAACAAACTGGGGATTGCAAAAGGCATGGGGATCGATGTGGACTGTTCCCTTCTTCTGCCATACCCCTGTGGCATCCGGGATATTGATATCTGTATTGTCCTGTCAAATGCGCTGGATAATGCAATCCATGCAGTAAAAGGTCTGGATGCCGGTATAGAAAAATATATCCGGGTATCCGGACGCATCCAGGGGGATTTACTTATGATAGAAACCCGGAACAGCTTCCATGGAAAAGGTGTGTTCAAAAAAGGGACGGGCCTGTCGAATGTAAAAACGGTGGCCGAAAAATATGGCGGCGCCATGAGTATGGAGAAAAAGGGGGATGTATTTGTCCTCCATGTGTTGCTGATCATTCCACAGCCCACGGAAAGCATCCCACAGCAAATGGATTAACGGGTTACTTTCTACAGCCGAAAAAGAAAAAGGGAGCATCTGTAAAGACGCAGAGCGGAGATGGGATACAGCTGGCATGGAAATCCTGCGGATCATCTGTATCATGGCAGTCAATTTTGATCCAACACTTGTACTGAAAATATCCTTTAAGCGGAAGGAATATAATTTTAAACAGGAGCTGATATTATATGGAAAAACAAAATCTGGAACTGATTAATAAAAAAATAAAAGATGTGGCGGAAACATTATGTGAAGATTGGGCCGGACGCGATCTGTTTAGCGGCGTATGTATGGTAAAATGCAAGGGACATACAGTATTTTCAAAGGCGTATGGTTTTGCAAACCGGGCATTTAAAATACCCAATAAAATCGACACGAAATTTGATACGGCTTCTATTACGAAAGTGTTTACGGCAGCGGCCGTTCTGCAGCTGGTGCAGGAGAAAAAACTGAAACTGTCGGATTACATAACGCAAATTATTGACTTGGAAGGAACGGAAATTTCTCCTAATGTTACGATCGAACAATTATTGAACCATACGTCCGGTATTCATGATGATGCGGAAGAGGAAGCGGGGGAACAATATTCCGAACTTTTTGTTACATCGCCTAATTATGCAATTAAGGAATGCAGGGATTTTTTGAAAAATTTTGCTTATAAGAAGCCTAATTTTGAACCGGGTTCGGATGTCCGGTATTGTAACTGTTCCTTTGTTTTGCTGGGGCTTGCAATAGAAAAAATTACAGGTCAAAAATATCGGGAATACGTGACGGAAAATGTGTTTCGGAGAGCGGGAATGAGAAATACTGCTTTTTTATCAATGGATCTTATCAATGAAAATACGGCTGAAGGTTATCTGAATCTGTACAATGAAGACGGCAGGGTGATCGGATATAAGAAAAATATTTATTGTTTTCCACCTATGGGAACGCCGGACGGAGGGGCGTATACAACGGCGGAAGATATGAATCTTTTTTTGACCGCGATACAAAAGAAGATCCTGCTGGATGATACTCATGCAAAACTGCTTCTTACGGCCCACTGCCCATATACGCAGAAAAAAGAATGGTGGGGGATTCCCGGATTATATGAAAGAAATGGTTATGCATTTGAGCTTCTTTTCCTGCCGGATAGTAAAGAGCCTTTCTGTATCTATAAAGACGGGCAGAATGACGGCGTTGCCGCCAGATTTAACTATTATCCGAAAGAAGATATATCGGTGACGATCTTGTCGAATCAGGATTGCGACGTGTGGGATATGACAAGGCAGATACAGACGGGAATATATAACATATGTTATTTGCATTGATCCGGAGAGAAGAAAGAATGGAATTTGTAAAACTGACACATGAAAGGCAAGGGACTGTGAACAGGGATGACAGGAGCCGGTCAAATACCCGAAAACAGGGAAACTTGGATTAGGATAATACGATATTTGACAAGTTATGTTGCCATACTGGGAGCCTATGCGGTTGTTACAAAGACAGGGCTGCTTTTGGCGGTCCTGCTGGTTGTTTCTGCCTGGGAGCCGATAGAAATCGCAGGGATTTCCGTCTGTATCATTCATGCTGTCCTTATGGCTGCTGCAGTTTATTCCCTGAGAAAATACTGGTATGCGGGCGTCCTTTGGGCTGCCGTTATAGCAGCTGTCATTCTGTTTTTGGGAAACAGGCTTTTGGTTAGCCTGATGCTGCTTTTGAATGGTCTGTTTGCTGTCTTCTTCCTGTGCAGTGCGGAGGCCTGTGTTTTTTATCAGTGGGAAAGTAAGAAAAGACATATCATCCGGCAGAGGAAAACGGCTTTCCTTTGGCGGTATTTTTTTCGTTATCTGGGCTGTCATAGGAATTATCTGCTCAATACCGCCGTGATGTGGTGTGCAGTCCTTGTAATGCCGTATTTCCTGAAAGAATTGACCGGACGGTCCGTTGCCCCGGTGGGTTTTGCTGGCTGCAGAAACCGTAGTTTTATTTGCCGGAGGTAAATAGTTCCTGATTGCCGATAAATGGGGGACCAGCTGGCAGCTTCCGGCTGCATCACTGCTGCTGATCGTCATTTTATGTTTCGGCTCTGCAGCGCTGCCCATCAGGCGGCTGATCAAAAAAATCGGGGAACTGTCGATTGCGGATACCATAAAGCTTCAGCAATAGCATAATTCATCCGTTGAATTATGCAGGTGGAGATGCTATAATGGAACACGGTAAGGCTCAGATCGTTTTACGAATATACGCAAATATATGTCCGACTAGGAAATGCTGTTGTACAGCAACTTAAAAAGGAGGAAAAGTGGATATGCAGGAGAGGAAAGAAAATATATTGTCAGGTGTGATCGGGGCAGTGATCGGGGTTCTGCTTGGTTCGGTTCTGTGGGTAGTGCTTGGGCAGGTTGGATTTATTGCAGGAATTGCAGGTTATGCGATTGTTTTTTGCGGAATGAAAGGCTATGAGATACTTGGAAAGAAATTGTCGAAAACGGGTATCGTCATCTGTGTGATCCTTTCTTTATTAGCGATTGCCGGGGCAGAATTTGTATCGCTTGGAGTGATTCTTTATTCGGAACTGCGTAAAATGTATGACATGGTTTCCCTGGGGGAGGCTTTCGGTCTGCTTCCCGAGATGCTGCATGAGCCGGAACTGGTCGGAGAAGTGGTAAAAGAACTGGCTATCGGGTATGTTCTTGCGATTTGGGCAAGTTACTCCTCGGTAAAAAATATTTGGAAACAGGTAGAAGAAGAACAGGCGCCTCATACGAAGGAACCTCTGCAATAAGAAATGTCATGCCGTCCGGCAGGGAGGAAAGGTGATAATGTGCGGATTGCCATATGCGATGACGAGGAAGTACAGCAGAAGCTGCTGGGCAAATATTTAAGCGAATGGGCGGAAGAAAATAAGGTTTTCCTGGAACTAAAGATGTTTTCAAGCGGAGAAGAATTTGCTTTTTGCTGGGAGGACGACAGGAATTATGATTTGCTGATTTTGGATATAGAAATGGGGAAGATGAACGGGATGGAACTTGCTGCCAGTATCCGCAGGCAGGATGAGGAGATACCTGTTTTGTTTGTTACAGGGTATGATAATTATATGTCACAGGGGTATGAGGTATCTGCCCTGCATTATCTGATGAAACCTGTCCATAAAGAAAAGCTTTTTGCGGTTTTGGACAAATTGGGCAGAAAAGAAAAACAGGAACCGAAACTTCTTTTTTTGACAGAAAGTGGGGCTGTTTCCTTACCGGTATCCAAAGTCTGGTATGTGGAGGCGAGAGCGCACCGGTGTATTCTGTATACGGAGGATGAGGAATATATACTACGATCTCCCATGGGGGAAATCGTACAGTATCTGGAGGAATATCAGGGGTTTGTGCGCTGTCACCGTTCTTACATGGTGAATGTAAGGCATATTTCTACCATTATAAAGCCTGAGGTGATACTGGATGACAAGCGCAGGCTTCCGGTAAGCAGGAGCGCGGAAAAAGAAGTGAACCGGACATTTATAGAGTTTTATAAAGGGTAACGGAAAATGATTTGGCAGATGATGATAATTGCGGGCATATTTTTAATGAATCTGCTTCTGTGGATGTTTGTCATGCCATGGTATGTGAACCGCCGGATTTCGCGCTTCCAAAATGAATTGGTAAACAGACACTATGACGAGGTAGAAACGATGTACCGCCAGATGCGGGGATGGCGCCATGATTACCATAATCATATACAGACATTGAAAGCGCATATGAGTCTCGGGCAGTACGAAGAGACTTTATGGTATCTGAACCGGCTGGAGGAAGATCTGATCACAGTGGATACGCTGCTGAAGACCGGAAACGTAATGGTGGATGCTATTCTGAACAGCAAACTTTCACTGATACGCGAGAAGCGTATTCAGGTGGATGCTACGGCGGTTGTGCCGGAAGATATTTCCATATCGGGAATTGATCTGTCGGTATTGATCGGAAATCTGCTGGATAATGCCATGGAAGCATGCATCCAGCTTCCGCCGGAGGAACGGTTTATCCGCATTTATATTGATATTATTAAGAAGCAGTTGTACCTGTCCGTGATCAATTCCATGGCAGGCAGCGCAAAACGCAGCGGAGAGCGTTTTGTATCCGGCAAAAAGGGAAACCATGGGTTCGGACTGCTGCGGATTGACAGTATTGCATCGAAATACGGAGGATATGTAAACAGAAAAACAGACAGCGGGGTGTTTGCCACAGAGATAATGCTGCCATTGGCAGGAGTGGAATAAAATGGAATTCAGACGGAAATGGAATCGGAAGGAACTGCAATTCGTGCACAATGGAATACCATTCGTGCACGGATTTTTTTTCGCTTAAAAAATGTGGTAAACTTCTAGATAAATCGCAGGAGCAGTTGAGCGGCAAGAGGAGGAACGGTTATGTTATATATGGGAAAGGTTTTTGACGATAAGTCGAGACGGAAATACGGACTGGTCAGCAATTATATTTATAATATGAAGGCGGCGAAGGAATGGGACCGGAAACTTTTCTGGGGTGAAATACTGCTGGTGGTTCCTACCGTGGCAGCTTCCCTTTTGGGAATATGGCTTCCTTCGAAACTGGTGGCAGATCTGTCCGGCGGGATGGAGATACCGCAGCTGGTGCTGGAACTGGCCCTGATAGCGGCGGCTATGTGGGTCTGTAATTCTGCCGCAAATATGATGACGGAATATTGCGATATGGAAGGACAGTTTATCAATACGTTTTATACGCAGAAATATGCAAAAAAAATTATGGATGTGGATTATGATTATCTGGAGGATGAGGGATATCAGAAAATTTATGGAAATGCATGGAGGGTGGCACGCTACGGACAGGGGGTTGCAAGCGCGGTAATGACGTTCTCCGGATTCCTCTCCTGTTCGGCAGGAGTGGTGATTTACGGAGTCATGATTGGGAAAAAAAGTGTTCTGCTGCTGTTTGTGATCGCTGCTTCCCTCGGCGCAAGCCTCTGGCTGCTTTCCATTGCGCGGAAAAAACATGCACAGTATTATGAGCAGCTCCAGCTCTCAGCAAGAAAGGAAGGGTATATTACGGCACAGGCTTCGGACAGTGCGGCCGGAAAAGATATCCGGATTTATCATCTGATGGACTGGTTCTTAAAAAAATATGACGAATCCCTGGAGGAAATGGGGCGGATCTACGGTGTGATACATGACTGGTATCTGTTCCGGAATATTTCCCATGCTTTTTTGCAGCTTCTTATGGATGGCACGGCATTTGGGCTGTTGGTTTATATGCTGGCCAATGGAAAGATCACGGCGTCGGAATTTGTGTTTTACATTGGGCTGGTAAGCGGGTTTTCCATTTATTTTGAGGGGGCGCTGCGCCAGATCATGGGATTTAGTAATACGAGCGCATCCATCAGTTATATGCGGGAATTTCTAGAGACGGAAGACGGGTGGAACAGAGGGGAAGGCGTTGGGCTGAAAACCATGGAGCAGTTGAAGAAACATGCGATAAAGCTGGAGCTTAGAGACGTATCCTTTACTTATCCGGGAAGCGGTAAGCCGGCGTTAAGAAACATTAATATGGTGATTCAGCCTGGAGAGAAGATTGCGCTGATCGGATTGAACGGAGCAGGCAAGACAACGCTGGTGAAGCTGATCTGCGGATTTTATCATCCCACGGAAGGAGAAATATTGTTGAACGATATTCCGATTTGGCAGTTTAACAGGGAAGAGTGGTATAGCCTGATCGCGGTGCTGTTTCAGGATTCCACACTGCCTGCATTGACACTGGATGAAAATCTGACCGGACAGGAGCCGGAAGAGATAGATCGGAGGCGTTTGGAGAAGGCTTTGAGGTTGTCAGGATTTTGGGAGGTATATGAGAAGCTGCCGGATAAGGGAAAGACTTTGCTGGTCAGGGAAATCAATGAAGGTTCGACGGATTTTTCCGGAGGGGAAAAGCAGAAAATGCTGTTTGCCAGAACCTTGTATATGAATACGCCTCTTGTAATTCTGGATGAACCCACGGCGGCCCTGGACCCGATCGCGGAGAATGAGCTGTATCTGAATTACGGAAAGGCTATGGAGAATAAGACGGGGATTTATATTTCCCACAGGCTGTCCAGTACAAGGTTCTGCGACAGGATATTGCTTTTGGAACATGGGGAAATCATAGAAGAGGGAACCCATGAAAGCCTGCTGGCAGCAAAAACACGTTATGCGGAATTGTTTGAAGTGCAGAGCCAGTATTATAAAGAGGAAGACGAGCGGAAAAGGAAAAGTGAGCTGATGGGAGATACTTATCAGGTAAATGCAGGGGAAGAAAGGGGTGTATTTGATGAATAAGAAAGACTGGAAAAATATATTTGCCCTTTTAGGGGCCCTGGCAGGAGCACATACCGATGTGCTGGTGAGCCTGGTTTTACTTTCAGTGCTTCAGGCGGTGAGGCCTTTTGTCGCCGTGATTCTGACCGGAACCCTGGTGGATGCGGTTTATGAGGGGGCAGGCATGAAGGAACTGTTCGGTTACGCAGCAGCGGGAGTCGGCGGGATTTTCCTGATGGCAGCGGTAGAAAGTGTCGTTATTATGTTTTTTAACCGGAAGTTAGAGTATATGCAGGAGATACAGGCTCTGCCGTTAAATAAGAAGAGTATGGCGATGGATTATGAATATCTGGAAGATACGGAGATTCATGGGAAGCGTGAAAGGATAGAGAAATTCGGAGGCTGGAGTCTGATGGCGATCGTGCTGAGTATGCTGAATAAATTACTGGTAGCAACCGTAACGGTGGTCATGGCAGTATTTGTGGTATTTCCGATGTTCATTCGGAGCAATCACGCGGTTTCCAAGGGGTTTATCGGCTCCTGGCTGATGGCGGTACTGTTTTTGGCCGTGATACTCCTGTTAGTCTGGGCAGAATTTAAAGCCGGGGGGTATTTTAACGGTAAGGTGGCCATGGTCAGAAAGCAGATATCCGGTCATGAGGCAAGGAGCAAGTATTATCTGGATATTCTCGGGGGACATGAAAAGCAGAAAGATTTAAGGATCTGTAAACAACAGACACTGTATGAGAAAGAATTTGGGAATATTGCATTTCATATGAAGAAAGCGGTAGACCAGATGGCGCACTTTAATGTGTTGGATATATTTACCCAGCAGTCTGTCTCTGCTTTGACCGGGTTTTTGGTCTACGTTTTTGCAGGGGTACTTGCCTGCGCAGGAATTATCAGCATCGGCAACGTGGTTACTTATGCTGCCAGCATCCTGAAATTTACGGATGCGGTAGGCAGGATGGCATATTTACTGAACCGCTTAAAAAGAAATGCGGTCTTTGCCGGGGATTATGTGGAATACATGAATTTGTCGCAGCGTAAGCATGAGGGTGTGATTCCGGTGGAAAAACGGAAGGATGGACGTTTTCAGGTAGAGTTTGACCATGTTTCATTCCGTTATCCGGGAAGTGAAACCTATGTGTTAAAGGATCTGAACCTGAAGTTTGAGATTGGAGAGAAAATGGCGATCGTAGGGAAAAACGGTTCCGGAAAAACGACTTTCATCAAACTGCTCTGCCGTTTATATGAAGTGTCAGAAGGCTGTATCAAAGTAAACGGCATAGATATCCGCAAATACGATTACGAGGAATATTGTGACCTGTTTGCCGTGGTATTCCAGGATTTTCAGGTGTTTTCTTTTCCGTTAGGGGAAAACGTGGCATCGGGCTGCGAAGTGGATACCGCTCGCGCCGAAGACGCACTGGAAAGAGCAGGGATGGGAGAACGATACAAGAGACTGCCGGAGGGACTCCGTACCAGCGTGGGAAAAGAATTTGAAGAGAGCGGGGTGACATTTTCCGGTGGAGAGAAGCAGAAGATAGCAATCGCAAGGGCAATTTATAAGGATGCGCCTTTTGTCATTATGGATGAGCCCACTGCCGCACTGGATCCGGAGTCCGAATGTGAGGTTTACGCAGGATTCGATAAAATGGTAGGTAATAAAACCTCGATTTATATTTCCCACCGGCTGGCTTCCTGCCGATTCTGCCAGGATATTCTGGTATTTGATAAAGGACGGGTGGTACAGCGGGGCAGTCATGAAGAACTGGAGCATCAGGACGGTTTATACAGAGAATTATGGGAGGCGCAGGCACAGTATTATGCATAAGCAGGTCAGAACCGGAGTGGGAAGGGAGCGATAGGATGTATCTTGTATGTGATATTTATGGAAAACTTATGGATTGGAAGAAGGATTGCCGTTCCGTACTGGAATTAGAAGGAGCCGGACGGTATGGAGGAGTGTGCATGGTCTATAAGTTTGCAGAGGAAAATTTCAGCAGGGTTATTTCCGTCAATTTGCTGGAAATGAGCGGGAAGCAGTTTTTGGAATGTTATAAGGGGGCAGCAGGTATGGGCTTTGCTTCCGGGTTTCCGAAATCGGAGAATCCGCTGTACGATGCACTCCGGATGTTTCATCCGGACTTTGAGGATAGGGAAGATACGGTAGTCATTGTGGACGAAATCCGGGAATCCATGGAATTGTATCATGAGATATGTGAATCGTTCCAACGTTTCCGCTGCCGTTTTATTGTAATCGGAAACGGCCGTAGTGAATACCAGGGGTTCGCCGGCCATATGGACCTTGCATAAGTCAGTACCGATGAGCAGGAGGATGCGGCATCAAAATGCCGCATCCTCCGTAAATGTCTTTGACAGACGTATGATATTCTTATTTGTTTACATATTTCATGTCCACCCGCATAATATGGTTAATCAGCCAATCAATCAGAAAATCCAGAATTTCCTGTACGGTCTTATCCTGTTCATCATAATCGTTCGATATGGAACTTAAATCAATTTCGGACAGACGGTCCTCAAACTGGCGGTGCTGTGCCGCATGTTGGGTTATGTAAGGATAATTGATGCTTTTCTGATATTCTTCTTCATGGGTAAAGTGTGTTCTTGTATAATTGATCAATTCGGAAATGAGTTCCACAATTTTGTCTGATTTATCTACCAGGAGACTGTCATATAATAATTCATGGGTTTCTTCTGCCAGTTCAAACAGTCTGGCGTGTTCCTGATCGATAAAGTCAACTCCCGTATAATATTCCGGTTTCATCTCATACATACAAATCCTCCATTCCTGCCCAAGCCTTTTGTTTGGACATAAACAATATTTTGTAATTTTAACTATATATTACCGCCTTTTGACAACAGAATCAAGACTGTTAAAAGAAATTTTTTGGCATGAAAGACGTTGCGTTACATTTTCCGTCATGCTATAATCAGACCACGCGGTTAAGTGGTCTTATGGCGTAACAGCGAGGGTAACTGAACCAATGTCATTAAGTTACCTTTTGGCAGTACAGGAAGATGGAAAGGCATGGGGTTATGGAAGAACAATTTGATGATGAAGGTATGCGCAGGGTACAATGGGCACAGAGAAGAGAGAGGATGCAGCGGGAGAAACGCAGGCAGATGCGGCAGCGCAGAATCTTACGGATAGTGATACCGGCAGCCGCCGTTCTGATAGCGGGACTAATAATTGCAGGCGTGAACTATATAGGCAGACGTCCGGCAGGAGGGCAGGTGCAGGATTCCATGGCTGCGGCGGGAAAGGAAGCCGCAGGCGGTGCGGAGGATAACAGTATAGATAAGATGCAGAGTGCAATACAGGAGATATGCAGTAACGCCGCCATTCAGGCGTTGTGGCAGGTGGAGGCCGGGAGCATACAGGAATCAGCGGAGGCTTCTTCGCCGGAGAGAGAGGGAAAGGATATACCGGCACCCGAACATCCTCTTGGTAAATATCATGCGACCGACAAGACTATGTCGCCGGGAGAGGATATTGTAAGCAATTATGTTATTTTTATTGATGTGGATACGGGGAATATTCTGATGCGCCGAAATGCAACGGAGCGGATGAATCCGGCATCGATGACAAAGGTACTGACTTTATTGGTTGCGGTGGAGCATATTGATGATTTGGACGATACTTTTACGATCACGGGTGATATAACGGATTATTGTTTTGTCCATGACTGCAGTGTGGCCGGGTTTGAAAAAGGGGATACGGTGACGGTAAGGGACCTGCTTTATGGCACAATTCTGCCTTCCGGGGCGGACGCGGCGCTGGGACTGGCAATCTATGTGGCAGGATCGGAAGAGGCATTTGTGAAGATGATGAACGAGAAGCTGGATGAATTGGGGTTGTCAGGGTCCGCTCATTTTACGAATTGTGTAGGACTTTATGATGAAGATCATTATTGTTCGGTTTATGATATGGCTGTAATTATGGAGAATGCCATCAGCAATGAAACGTGCAGGAGTGTACTTGCGGCCCATACTTATCAGACGTCCCCGACCCAGAGGGAGCCGGAGGGACTTCTGATATCCAACTGGTTTCTGCGGCGTATAGAGGACAAGGATACGGGAGGCGAAGTACTCTGCGGAAAGACGGGGTATGTCAATCAGTCGGGAAACTGCGCGGTCAGCTATGGGATTGATGAGGGCGGAAAGAAATATATCTGCGTCACGGCCAAGTGTGAGTTGGGCGGATGGAAATGTATCGGCGATCACGTGCGCATGTATAAGCAGTTTTCCGGCACATCATAAAGCGGATGCTTTCCCGGCCCGGACGGCGCCGGAAAGGCACCAATAAGCGGGAGACGGTAGAAAAAGGAAGGGCGGATAACGATGTACAAAATCCTGATCGTGGAAGATGATCATACGATAGCCGGAGAAATCGGCAGGCATTTGGGGAAATGGGGATATGAGGTAGGGACAGTGACGGATTTCAGCAATGTCCTTGGAGATTTTGGACGGTTTATGCCCCAGCTTGTCCTAATGGATATCGGGCTGCCTTTTTATAACGGATATTACTGGTGCGGGGAAATAAGAAAAGTATCGCAGGTTCCGATTATTTTTATTTCCTCGGCATCCGATAATATGAATGTGGTGATGGCGGTCAACATGGGCGGCGATGATTTTATTACGAAGCCTTTTGACCTGGAGGTGCTGGCGGCAAAAGTACAGGCGGTGCTTCGGCGTACCTATGCTTTTCACAATCAGGCCGTATTGTTGGAGTATAAGGGAATGATCTTGAATGTATCGGAGATGTCTTTAGGGTTTCAGGGAGGAAAGACAGAACTTTCCAAAAATGAATTCCGCATTCTTCAAGTGCTGTTTGAACATGCCGGAGAGACAGTGGCGAGGGACACCATTATAAAAAAGCTGTGGGATGATGAGTGTTTTGTCGATGATAATACCCTTACGGTGAACATGAACCGTCTGAGAAAAAAGCTGGAGAGTGAAGGCATAGAAAACCTGATCGTGACAAAGAAAGGAATCGGATACCAACTGGGCGGCCTGTGAAAGCGGCAGGGCGGTCAGACGACTGAAAGGATGGCAGGGCGATGGAAGGACAGACAGAGAAAAAGATGCCGGCAAAAATTCAAAAGAAGATGCGGAATGAAAATGGGAAGCAGCAGAATAGAAGGAGCAGTGCACAACTGTTCTTTTGTTATTTAAGGGAGAAGAGTCCGTGGCTGGTTTTGACCATGCTGATCATTTTGGTTTACTTTGTCGTGGCAGGGCTGTATGGATATGACAAAAGTGTCATAAATATGCTGTACGCCGTACGCATATCCGGTTTTTTTGTTCTGATATTTGTTTTATATGACCTGCCGGCTTATTGCCGCAGGTGCAGGCAGCTGGAAACGGCGTGGCTGTCGGAAGGCGAAAGTGATTACCATCTGCCGGTTCCCAAAGGACTGACGGATATACTGTATAATGAAATCGTGAAGAAGGCGGAGTGGGAGAATAGACGGCTGATTTCCGAATTGGATGGGAAGGCCGCCGATATGGCCGATTATTACACGATGTGGATCCATCAGATCAAGACGCCGATCGCGGCGCTGAAGCTGCTGCAGCAGGGGATGCGGGAGGAAACCGGGGCGGAAGAAAAGGAGAATCTGAAACAGGCGGCGGAGGAACTGTTTAAGATCGAGCAGTACGCGGAAATGGCGCTGCATTATGCCAGGCTGGACAGTTTGTCGGCGGACATGCTGCTGAAGAAATATGACATATCTGCCATAATCAGACGGGCAGTTAAAAAATACGGTGTTCTATTTATTGGAAGCGGACTTTCGTTTGCATTGGAAGACTTTGACTGTGAAGCGGTTACGGATGAGAAGTGGCTGGGTTTTGTAGTGGAGCAGCTGCTGGCGAACGCGCTGAAATATACGGGGACGGGAGGAATCCGCATCTATGGCGCGGACCGCAGCGGCAGGGAATGCAGGGGAACGGTGGAATATGTGGCGATTGAGGATACCGGAATAGGAATCCGGCCGGAAGACCTGCCCCGCATTTTTGAAAGGGGATTTACCGGCTATAACGGAAGAATGGATAAGAAGTCCACGGGAATCGGGCTGTATCTTAGCAGACGGATTATGGACAGTCTTGGACATGACATACATGTGCAGTCGGAAGAGGGGAAGGGGACGAAAATGATTTTAGGGTTTCCCCGTCATCCGTAGCTGCTGAATAGTCAATGCCAAAACTGGACAGTTTTACTTTAGCAACTTTGATTTGGTGATCAAGCTCTTTATTTTTACCTGTCTCATGAGCTTTTATCCGCATTAAATCTACATATCTATTAATTGCTACTTCCTTTTGCTCTTCTAATATTGATAAAACAACCCCAACCTTACAAAAACGTAAGATGGAAACGGGAAAATGTAAGCTAAAGAAATGGCGACGTGTTTTCCTGTTTTTTATAATAATGATAGAAACAGGCAGGGAAGAAAATCCGGCAGGGGCCGGAAAAATGGAATGAAGATTGGAATAAGGAAAGGAAATGATTGAAAAATGGCGCTTTTGGAAGTAAGAAATGTGAAAAAAATATATACGGCGCGGCTTGGAGCCGTTAAGGTACAGGCGCTCAGCGATGTAAATTTTTCGGTGGAAGAAGGGGAATATGTGGCGATTATGGGGGAATCCGGTTCCGGCAAGACGACGCTGCTGAATATTCTGGCTTCTCTGGATAAAGCCACCAGCGGACAGGTGCTGTTAAACGGACGGAATCTGGCGGAGATCAGGCAGAGGGAACTATGTGCGTTCCGGCGGGAACATCTGGGTTTTGTATTTCAGGATTTTAACCTGCTGGACAGTCTTTCGCTGCGGGATAATATTTTTCTGCCCCTTGTGCTGGCAGGTATCGAATACGGGGAAATGGAACGGAGGCTGGAACCTTTGGCGGCCAAATTGGGAATTGCGGACTTACTGAATAAATATCCTTATGAAGTATCGGGCGGACAGAAGCAGCGGGCGGCGGTATGCAGGGCTTTGATCACCAAACCGGAAATCGTGCTTGCGGATGAGCCTACGGGAGCGCTGGATTCCAAAGCTTCCAACCGGCTGCTGAAACTTTTTGCGGATATTAACAGGGAAGGACAGACCATTTTAATGGTGACGCACAGCATACAGGCAGCAAGCCATGCGGGGCGGGTGCTTTTTATTAAGGATGGCAGTGTGTTTCATCAGATATACCGGGGAAAACAGTCGGATGAAGAAATGTATAAGATGATATCGGATGCGCTGACAGTACTGACGGCCAATCGATATGACGATAGTGTCAGCGGAGAGGAGGCAGCGGAATGAAGACGGAAGCAATGACGGAGCGGCGGGTAAAATTATGGAAAATTCTTCCCGGGTTTGCGTGGAAAGGAGTGACGAACAATGGGACGGTATATTATCCTTATTTTGGTGCAGGTATATTTTCCGTATTTACCTATTTTATATTTTCTTCCATACTTCATAATGACGTGATCAGCATATTGCCCAAAAGCGCTTATGCGTGGATTATGCTGTGGATCGGCAGGGGGCTTTTGGGGATCATCCTTCTTCCGTTTCTTTTTTATGCCAACAGTTTTCTGATCAAACGCAGGAAGAAGGAAATCGGGCTGTACAGTATCCTCGGATTGGAAAAAAAGCACATAGGATTTTTGCTTTTTGCAGAAGCCGTCATTACTTACGGGGTGGTTCTGACTGGGGGAATCATAAGCGGGACAGTGCTGGCGAAATTGATGTTTCTTGTGCTGCTGCGGATGACGGGAATGTCTATGGAGGTGGAATTTGTTTTTTATCCGGCGGCATTTGCGGAGACGGCCGTATTTTTCTTTTGGGTGTATGCGGTAAATCTAGTTTATAACCTGATGCAGGTGGGAAGGTCAAGACCGGCGGAGCTGCTTTCCGGTTCGAAAAAAGGGGAGAAGGAACCGCGTTTTCTTGGAATTTACACGGCGGCAGGCGTGGTGATACTCGGTATGGGATATCGGATTTCCATAGGGAGCAAAATGGATTCCAATATTTTTACTAATTTCTTCCTGGCGGTATTTTGGGTGATCATCGGAACTTATCTGTTATTTACGTCAGGGAGTGTGGCGCTTTTAAAATTTTTAAAGAAAAGAAAGGGATTTTATTACCGGCCGTCCAATTTCATAACGGTATCCGGTATGCTGAACCGGATGAAAAAAAACGCGGCCAGTCTTGTGAATATCTGTATTTTTTCTACCATGGTGATGATAACGCTGATTTGTACTTTGTCTCTGTATCTGGGGCTGGACGGCCTGTTGTATTTCAATTACCCGTTTGATGCGGATGTGTATTTTACGGAAAAAGAATTTCAGGAGGAGAAAACAAAGGAAAAACGGAGAGAGTTGGAAGAACAATACGGTTTACAGGAGGAAGAAGAGTTAAGTTACAGAAGAATCGTCCTTAGCTGCGGTAAAGCGGAAAATACTTTTGTACCAAAATTCTCCGACAGAATGCAGCAGGCGGATAATTATCAGGTATGTCTTCTTTTGGCGGAGGATTACGAGCGGATGGAAAACCGGACGATGGACCTGGGAAAAGAAGAGGCGGTCATTTATTCGGAGGGAGCGGATTTTGGTTACGATGAAGTGGTTTTCATGGGAAGAAAACTGGCAGTGAAAGAAGAACTGTCCGAAATGCGGATTGCACCGAAAGCAGGAGCAAACAGTCTGAACGGAAAATATTTTCTGCTGGTTAAGGATGAGGAAGTGCGGAATGACCTGGCGGACAGATGGATGGCGGAGAACGGTATAGAGGATAGAAATGGTTTTTTGGACGAC
This sequence comes from uncultured Lachnospiraceae bacterium, assembly GCA_910579935.1. Taxonomy (GTDB): domain Bacteria; phylum Bacillota; class Clostridia; order Lachnospirales; family Lachnospiraceae; genus Kineothrix. The sequence continues at coordinate 46,849 of CAJTVQ010000020.1, read as the reverse complement.
CGGAAGGAACGGGTGCTTCGGATCAATATAAGCGGAGAAGCGGAAGCAAAGGCAGCTTTTGTGGAAGCATACGGAAGCTGGTGCAGTATGCAGCCGGGCTATGTGGGATTTAGCGACAACCAGCAGAACCGGCAGGACAGTCGGGAGATGATGGGAGGACTCCTGTTTATCGGGATGCTGTTCAGTCTTATTTTCCTCATGTGTCTTATTTTGATCATGTATTACAAGCAGATTTCCGAAGGGTATGAGGATAAGGAAAATTTTACAGTCATGCAGAAGGTGGGGATGAGCAGCAGTGAGATCCGCGGGACGGTCCATAAACAGATCCTGCTGGTATTTTATCTTCCCCTGCTTGGGGCAGTGCTGCATACGGCGGCAGGATTGTTCATGGTGGATAAGCTGTTTGGGGCAATTTATTTTTATGATACACGGCTGCTGGTAAGCTGTGCGGCAGGGATGGCGCTGGTGTTTGTGGCGGTGTACGGATTAAGCTATTGGTATACGGCGAGGGTTTATTATGGAATTGTAAATGGGCGGGAAGGATGATGTTGGCGGTGGTGGGGGGACGCTCCGGCCAAAGGGATTTTGCGGCGGCAGGGTCCGGCTGACGGGGAAAGAGCAGAAACCGCCAGACACGCCCGCCAAACCACTCCGACAGGGGCGTCCTCCACAGAAAAGGAAATTTCCTTGTCAGTCCGGTTGGGGTGTGTTATACTTCATTCAAAGTATATGGGATGGTTTCTGTAGAATATCCGGAGCGTGCCGCAGCAGATGCGGGGGCATGAAGATGAAGGGAAGACGGTATGAAGCATATGGGTAAGGCTGCAATCGTAATAGGGATTTTGTGTATACTGTATTTCCTGGCAATACTGCTCGTCGGTATCCATGGAACAAATTTTTATTATATATGGGGAACTATCGGGCTTTTGCTGATCATCTGGGGAATATGCATGGAAAAGGACATTCTGATTCCGCGGCTGCCGGTCTGGTTCCGGCGGATATGTCTGCTGTTGTTTTGTATGGGATGCCTTTTGTTTGCAGTAGTAGAGGGATGCATTATAAGTGGATTTGCGGCAGAAGGAGAGGACAAACTGGACTATATCATTGTGCTGGGGGCGCAGATGAAGGCGGACGGGCCCAGCAGGGTACTGAAGATGCGGCTGGATAAGGCATATGATTATCTGATGGAGAATCCGGATACAAGGGTGATCGTGTCGGGAGGACAGGGCAGTGACGAACATGTGAGTGAAGCGCAGGGGATGCATGATTATCTGGTGGAAAAGGGTATTGACGCGGAACGCATTCTGCGGGAAGACCAGTCGCGCAATACAAGTCAGAATATTGAATTCAGCAGCGCATTTCTGGATAAGGAAAATGATTCGGTGGGGATTGTTACCAATAATTTTCATATTTTCAGGGCGACCCGTATCGCAAAGAAAAGCGGATACCGTCAGGTGTGCGGAATTGCGGCTCCTTCGGAGCTTTCGATGCAGGGCAATAATATGCTGAGGGAGTTCATGGGAGTGATGAAGGATTTTCTGGTAGGAAATATTTAAAAGATAAGGAAACGGTTGGTTTTAAAATGGATGGCCTTGCAGAGGCAGGAGGGTGGATATGAGTCCGGCAGAACAATTAAAACAGATGATAGAAGAGAGCGATAACATTGTATTTTTCGGAGGGGCAGGGGTGTCCACGGAAAGCGGGATTCCGGATTTCCGCAGTGTGGACGGCCTGTATCATCAGAAGTATGACTATCCGCCGGAGACGATTCTGAGCCATACCTTTTACCGGCAGAAACCGGAAGAGTTTTATCGGTTTTACAGGGATAAGCTGATCGGGTTTGAGGCAAAGCCCAATGCGGCCCATAAGAAGCTGGCACAGTGGGAGAGCGAAGGAAAACTGAAAGCGGTGATCACCCAGAATATTGACGGACTGCATCAGGCGGCGGGCAGTAAAAAGGTGCTGGAGCTGCACGGTTCCACGCTGCGTAATTACTGTGAGGAGTGCGGGAAGTTCTTTGATGTGGAATATATCAGAAAGTCCGCCGGCGTGCCTGTGTGCGATGCCTGCGGAGGTTCCGTGAAGCCGGATGTGGTGCTGTATGAGGAAGGATTGAACCAGCAGATTTTGTCCGAGTCGGTAAGTTTTATTAAAAATGCGGATGTGCTGATCATTGGCGGAACGTCTTTGGTGGTATACCCGGCGGCTGGGCTGATCGACTATTATAACGGAAAGAAACTGGTATTGGTGAATAAGACGGCTACGGCGCGGGATGATGTGGCGGATTTGGTTGTGCAGGGAGCCATCGGGGAGATTTTCAGCCAGTTATAGAAAATTTGGACGTGAAACCGGAAGACACAGGATAGGGGCAGCAGGAAATGAATATAGAAGTGGGCGACGTGCTGCGGCTGAAGAAGCAGCATCCCTGCGGCAGCAAAGAGTGGGAAGTACTGCGCAGCGGGGCAGATTTCAGGCTGAAGTGCATGGGATGCGGGCATCAGATTATGATCGCACGCAGGGCATTAGAAAAAAATGTAAAAGAAATCAGACAAAAATCTTGAAAAAATCGGATTCATATGCTATGATATGAATTCGTGATATATTTAAAATTTCCTTGCTCCCGGTAAGGCGGGGGCCAGAGACCAAAAGGAGGTAGCACATGAACAAGTATGAATTAGCCGTTGTTGTCAGTGCAAAGATCGAAGATGAAGAAAGAGCAGCAGTCATTGAAAAGTGTAAAGCTCTGATCGAGAGATTCGGTGGACAGGTTACGGACGTTGATGAATGGGGTAAGAAGAGATTAGCTTACGAAATTCAGAAGATGAAAGAAGCCTTCTATTACTTCATCCATTTCGATGCTGAGAGCACTGTTCCGGTCGAAATCGAAAGCAGAGTTCGTATTATGGACAATGTGATCAGATATTTGTGCGTAAGACAGGACGAGGCATAAAGAACAGGAGAATGTATGAATAAAGTAATACTTATGGGACGTTTGACGAGGGACCCTGAGGTGAGGTATTCCCAGGGAGAGAACTCTATGGCGATTGCCAGATATACGCTTGCGGTGGACCGCCGTTTTAACAGGAATGGTGATGATGCGACGGCAGATTTCATAAACTGCGTGGCATTCGGAAGAAGCGGCGAGTTCGCGGAGAGATATCTGCACAAGGGAATAAAGATTGCAGTGACCGGACGCATCCAGACCGGCAGTTATACCAATAAGGATGGTGTGAAGGTATACACGACGGAAGTAGTCGTAGAGGATCATGAATTTGCGGAGAGTAAGAACAGTTCCGGCGGTGACGGGGGTTTTGCCGGCAACAGTAATTTCTCCGGCGGCGGAAGGCCCGCCCCGATGGCGGCCGGCGACGGTTTCATGAATATTCCCGACGGAATAGATGAGGAATTGCCGTTTAACTGATAATGAATGTAAGATAGGAGGCATATATTATGGCTTATAATAAAGCAGAGAAGTCTGATTCTCCGATGAGAAGAAAAGGCGGCATGCGCAGAAGGAAAAAAGTATGCGTATTTTGCGGCAAGGACAATGTGATTGATTATAAAGATGTAAACAAATTAAAGAGATATGTATCCGAGAGAGGAAAAATCCTACCTAGGAGAATTACCGGAAACTGTGCAAAGCATCAGAGAGCGCTTACGGTTGCGATTAAGAGGGCGCGCCATTTGTCTTTGATGCCTTATGTTCAGGACTAAGCATAAGGATACGGAGTATCGCGGATAAAAAGCCTTTAAGTACCGGAAATACAGTACTTAAAGGCTTTTGCTGTTGCTATCTGACTTTGGAAGAAGAACGTTCGGCTTCTTTCAGTTCATTTAAGTCATTGACAAGCCGCACGCCGTCTATTTGCTCAATCTGTTCCCGGAGCGTATTGGTATCCGCATTCAGCTTTACGGTCACGCAGTAGCTGGAGGAATCTTTTAAAGGGTTTTCCGTGAACTGTGCGGCGATATCTTCCGTCAGGTATTGCTGCTGGAAGTCTATCCATGCATCATCGCCGCTTTTAAACCATAAAGAGTAAAGTCCGGAGATGGCGCTGAGCTCTTGTCCGATGGCATCTATCTGTTCCTGGGAAATGCCGTAGTCAAAAAATACCATCAGGTTTTTGGTCTGGTATAAATTGTAGGCGGCATAGGAAGTAGTGCCTACGGCAGTGAATATTATAACCGCCAGTGCCGCGGCTATCAGCCTGGAATAGCGGAAGAGGAAATTTCTGGTATGCTTTGCATGAAGGCAGTCTGCCAATAATGCATCCGCCATCTGTTCCGGCATGGTAATGCCTGTCACTGCATGGTTTAAATCTTTTTCCGATATGGCCGTATTTTGGATCATTCCGTTATTGATATTGTTCATATAATCCCTCGCATTCTGTCAATTGTTTTTTCAGTGCATCCCTGCCCCTCTGCAGGCGCTTTTTTACGTTGCTTTCCGTCAGCCCCGTAATTTTAGCGGTTTCCTTTATGGAATAGCCTTCGATGTAGTGCAGCAGCAGAACGGTTTTCCACTTGGCGGGCAGGGATATGATTTCGCGGATGATTTCCCGCTGGCCGGACGTAACCGGCAGGCTTTCAAGGTCTTCCAGATTTATATGGGCATGGCGTCTGCTGAATCGAAGGTAATCTTTGCATAAGTTCGCAGTTACCTTGAGAAGCCATGCTTTTTCGTGCTCTTTTTCATGAAAGACAGGAGCTTTTTCCATATATTTGATCAGTACTTCCTGTAAGACATCCTGTACGTCATGGGGATTTCCGAGAAAAACGTATGCCGTGCGGTAAAGTAAGTTACCGTAAGTTTCTATTAATTTTTTGATTTCTTCGTCTTTTTTCGGAGCCACATCTGGTATCCTCCTTTCGTTCTTCGTATTTTTATGCGTATTTTTATGTTTTTCAAAGGCAGGTCAGTGCCCGGGATCTCCTGCTTTCATTATATACACGTTTGTTATCTTTAAAAAGTGACAAAATATAACACGAAAGAATATGTATTTAGCAGGATATTTTAGTCTGAATGGAGATAAAATGTCGAAAACAGCTGAAAATGAATGGATAATGTTGTGGAACTTCATGATAAAAGATGATATACTATAAACGGTGTATTTTTAATATTCGTACTGCATATTGCAGGTTTCGGCAGAGGTAATGGGTGGTTCTGTGAAAATGCAATGCAGTATCAGAGAATACAGAGGTTAAATTATGAAGAACAGCATTAAGTTAAAGGGCAGATTGAAAAAATATCTGCAGACATCCATTTACTTAGGGGTCTTGTTAGTATTGGTGAATCTGGGAATATATGTCATTGATTACAGGGCGGGTTTGATCCTGACATGTTTCGTGGTATTCTATTTTGCAATTGTCATATCGCTTTTGTTGTATAACAAACCGGTTATTATGAACGAACTGATCAGTTTTGCTACCCAGTACGGACAGATACAGCGCAGGCTGCTGCGGGATTTGGATCTACCCCATGCACTGTTAGACGAGGCGGGAAAGCTCATATGGACGAACATTGCATTTGAAAAGGCAGTACATAAGGAAAAAGGATACCGGAAGTCCATTACTTCCCTGTTTCCGATGATCACGAAAGAAAAACTGCCGGGAGATGTGGATGAAGTAGAGATGAGCGTCAGTTTCGGGGACAATGATTATGTGGCGAAGATGAAGAAGATTTCGTTAAAGGAAATGGCGCTGAACAGTGACATTATCGAGGACAAGGACTATGACGGATATCTGATCGCCTTATATCTGTTTGACGAAACGGCGCTTAAGATAGCGCTTCAGGAGGTGGATGACCAAAGCCTTGCGGTGGGGATGATTTATATTGATAATTATGAGGAAGCGCTGGAGAGTGTGGAAGAAGTCAGGCGCTCGCTGCTGATCGCACTCATCGACCGTAAGGTGAATAAATACATTGCAGGACTGGACGGTATCTGCAAGAAGATTGAGAAGGACAAGTTCCTGATCATTATGCGGAAAAAGGCGATTGCATTTCTGCAGGAGAGCCGGTTTGATCTGCTGGAAGATGTGAAGACCGTGAATATCGGCAATGAGATGGCAGTAACGATCAGTGTCGGCGTCGGGCTGGACGGACTGACCTACGCACAAAATTACGAGTTTGCCAGAAATGCAATTGACCTGGCGTTGGGGCGGGGCGGTGACCAGGCAGTAGTCAAGACGCCCCACAACACTGTTTATTATGGCGGGAAGAGTCAGCAGGTGGAAAAAAGTACCCGTGTAAAGGCGCGTGTAAAAGCACATGCATTAAAGGAAATTATTTCCGTCAAGGACAAAGTGCTGGTTATGGGACACAGGAATGCGGACATCGACAGTTTCGGAGCCGCCGTGGGTATCGCGCGGATTGCGGCGACATTGGAACGGAAGGTGCATATCGTGCTCAGCGATGCACCGTCATCTTTGCAGCCTTTCGTGGATATGTTCCGCAATAATCCCGATTACGATGAGGATTTGATCATAAACAGCCAGCAGGCAGTGGAAATGGTAGGAAATAATGCGGTTTTGGTGGTGGTGGATGTGAACAAGCCGAGCATTACTGATTGTCCGGAACTGCTGCGGTTATGTAAATCTATCGTGGTGTTCGACCACCACAGGCAGGGGACGGAAGTGATTGAAAATGCCACCCTTTCCTATGTGGAGGCCTATGCTTCTTCCACCTGTGAGATGGTGTCGGAGCTTTTGCAGTATATCGGTGAAAATATTAAGATAAAAACGATTGAGGCGGACTGCATGTATTCGGGAATTATGATAGATACCAATAATTTCATGACTAAAACGGGCGTCCGTACTTTTGAGGCAGCGGCCTTCCTGAGACGGAATGGAGCGGATGTGACGAGGGTACGCAAGCTGTTCCGCGAGGAGGCGGCAGAGTACAAGGCCAAAGCAGATGCAGTCAGCCAGGCGGAAATTTACCGCAATGCTTATGCGATTTCCATCTGTACCAGCGATGATATACAAAGTCCTACGGTGGTGGGGGCACAGGCGGCGAATGAGCTGCTGAACATCAAAGGCGTAAAGGCAAGTTTTATCCTGACAGAGTATCAGAACCTGATTTATGTCAGCGCCCGCTCCATAGATGAGGTGAACGTACAGCTGGTCATGGAACGGCTGGGCGGCGGCGGGCATATGAATACGGCGGGCTGCCAGATGGAAGACACGTCGCTGGCGGAGGGCATCGGTATCATTAAGCAGACACTGGATACGATGCTGGAAGAAGGCGAGATATAGTTATAGATAAAAATATGGATAAAATTAACACGGATAAAAAAGAATAGACGGCAGGAGAAAGGCAGGAATAAAGATGAAAGTAATTTTATTGGAAGATGTAAAAAGTCTTGGTAAAAAAGGACAAGTAGTGGATGTGAGCGACGGTTATGCGAGAAATTTCGTGCTTCCCAAAAAACTGGGCGTGGAAGCGAACGGAAAAAACATGAACGATTTAAAACTGCAGAAGGCCAATGCGGAGAAAGTTGCAAAGGAACAGCTGGAAGCAGCGAAGGAGTTTGCGGCATTAATGGAGACGAAGGAAGTTGTGGTATCCATTAAGTCCGGCGAGGGCGGAAGGACATTTGGTTCCATTTCCTCCAAAGAAATCGCGGCAGCGGCAAAGGAACAGTGCGGTTTGGAAATTGATAAGAAGAAGATACAGCTGCCGGAGGCGATAAAGAGTTTAGGGGTGTATGAGGTAATGGTTAAGCTGCATCCCAAGGTAACAGGCAGGCTGAAAGTTAAGGTGCAGGAAAAGCAGTAAAAACCGGATAAGTGGAGAAAAAACGTGGCAGAAATGGAAGAAACTCTGCTCAAACGGATACTGCCGCACAGCATAGAAGCGGAGCAGTCGGTCATCGGTGCAATGATTATGGACCGGGAAGCGATTGTCGTGGCATCGGAAATTGTCACGTCGGATGATTTTTACAGCAGGCAGTGCGGCACTTTGTTTGAAGCAATGGTGGAATTAAATGATGAAGGAAAGCCGGTGGATCTGGTTACTTTACAGGACCGCCTGAAGGAAAAGGATGTGCCGCCGGAGGTCAACAGCCTGGAGTTTATCAGAGACCTGATCACGGCCGTACCGACTTCGGCCAATATCAAATATTATGCGAATATTGTTGCGGATAAGGCAACGCTGCGCCGGCTGATCAAGCTGAACGAGGAAATTGCCAATACCTGCTATGTGGGCAGGGAAAGTCTGGAAGTGATATTGGAAGATACGGAGAAGCGGGTTTTTAATCTGGTACAGCGGAGAAATACCGGAGAATTTGTTCCGATCCGGCAGATTGTTATGAATGCCATGGATCAGATTGAGAAGGCATCGAAGAATAAGGGAAATGTGACAGGTATCGCTACGGGTTTTATCGATCTGGATTACCGTACGGCCGGTATGCAGCCCTCTGACCTGGTATTGATAGCGGCAAGACCTTCCATGGGAAAGACCGCTTTTGTACTGAATATTGCCCAGCATGTGGCGTTTAAGCAGAACCAGACAGTTGCCATATTCAGTTTGGAAATGTCCAAGGAGCAGCTGGTAAACCGTCTGTTTTCGCTGGAGTCTAAAGTGGATGCACAGAAGCTGCGGACCGGAAATCTGTCGGATAATGACTGGGAGAAACTGATAGAAACAGCCGGAGTGATCGGTAAGTCCAATCTGATCATTGATGATACGCCGGGAATCAGTATTTCGGAACTGCGTTCCAAGTGCAGGAAGTATAAGCTGGAACATGGATTAAAGATGATCATCATTGATTACCTGCAGCTGATGTCGGGAAGCGGGAAAGGCAGTGATTCCAGACAGCAGGAGATTTCCGATATATCCCGTTCCTTAAAGGCATTGGCAAGAGAGCTGGCGGTTCCGGTACTGGCTTTGTCACAGTTGAGCCGGGCGGTGGAACAGCGTCCCGATCACAGGCCCATGCTGTCGGATTTGCGTGAATCCGGAGCGATCGAGCAGGATGCCGATGTGGTGATGTTCATATACCGGGATGATTATTACAATAAAGATACGGAAAAGAAAGGGATTGCGGAGATTATTGTGGCAAAGCAGAGAAACGGGCCGATCGGCACCATAGAGCTGGTATGGCTGCCGGAATATACGAAATTTGCCAATATGCAGAAATAAGAACTGCCGGCCTGCCAGAGAAGGAAAACAGGGGCGGGCAGAGGCTGAAGAAATAGAACTGAACAGGGAAGAGAAGGAAACGGAAGAGGACAAGCGTAAGAAGCTGTCCTCTTTTTACATATGCTATCTACATAATAAGACACTTATCGACATGGTACGACAGGAAAGAGAGGAGAAAAAGGAATGGAGCAGACACGTTATCTGATTTCGGATGCAGCGAAGAAAGTGGAGGTGGAATCGCATGTACTCCGCTATTGGGAGGAAGAATTGGAGATTCCCATTAAGCGCAACGAACTGGGTCACCGGTATTATACGCAGGAAGATGTGGAGCGTTTTCGGGAGATTAAAAATCTGAAAGAGCAGGGGCTGCAGTTGAAAGCAATACGCATGATCCTGAGAGACGGAAAACTGGAACGGTGGGACGATAAAATACCGGCGGTTACGGCAGGAACATTTTTGGAAGGGAAAAGTGAAGAAAAAGAAGCGAAGGACGAAAGGATGGAAGAAAACATGGTAGATGTAAGAACAGCAGGCGGTACAACAGTTGTGGGAAATACGGCAGCAGACGGGCATATTGTGAGTGAGCAGGAGAGGCATATGATTGAGATTATCAGAAAAAGGGATATTGCAGAAGTAAGGGAAGAAAGCAGGGAAGAAAAGAACGCGAGACTTCAGCTGCTGCTTCAGCATATGATTGCCGAGGCTGTGAGGGAAAATAACAGGGAATTGTGTGAGGATATAAAGCAATGCCTGCTGAAAGAAATGGATTATCAATTCCGAATGCAGGATGAAAAATCCCAGGAGCGGGAAGATGAGCGGAGAAAACGGGAGGAAGAGCATTACAGGGCATTGGATGAGATGCTGCGCAGTTACAGCAGCAAAAAGGGAAAGCGGGCAAAGGAGGAAAAGAAGAAAACCGTCCGCTTCGGGTTAAAGAAAAAGCCTTCCATCATATGATGGAGGGCTTCCTCATTCTCATTTTATTCTTCGGAAATAGCACCTGTAGGGCACTGTCCGGCGCAGGAACCGCAGCTGATGCATGTATTTGCATCGATTTCAAATTTGCCGTCTCCCATACTGATAGCGCCTACCGGACACTGGCTCTCACATGCACCGCATGCTACGCAGGAATCACTGATTACATATGCCATAATAATATCCTCCTTATATGTTACTGATAAATTGTTATCAAACTCTGTATCTATTCTAATATAAAATGCGGTTAAATACAAGAGAAACCTTTTATAAAATCATGAAAATCAATTTTGGCCCGATTCTGCTCTCCGTTTACGGATACCGTCCAAAATAACCTTTTTCTTTTCCACAACCTTGTCTTTTTCCATGGCAGGAACGCCTTTCAGCTTATAAGTCATTCCAAGTTTTTCGTATTTGGTTTCGCCCATTGCGTGATAGGGAAGTACATCCAGGGCTTTGACATTGTCAAACTGTCCGATAAAGTATCCCAGATCAAACAGGTACTTGTCATCGTCCGTAATGCCCGGAACTACCACATGGCGTATCCACATGTCCACATGTTTTTCATTCAGGTATGCGGCAAAGGCGAGTATGCCGTCATTGGGCTGGGCGGTAAGTTCTTTATGCTTTTCCGGGTTGATATGTTTGATGTCGAGCATGACAAGGTCTGTCAGTGTCATCAGCCTGTCCAGCTTCCTGATCCATTCCGTATTCTGCGGTTTAAAGGCGATACCGGAACTGTCAATGCATGTGTGGACATTTTCTTTCTTGGCAATCGTAAATAAGTCGATGAGAAAATCCACCTGCATCAGGGGTTCCCCGCCTGTTACGGTGATACCGCCTTTTGTATAAAAAGCGGCGTTTCTTCTGTATTGTTCAAATATTTCTTCCGGCTCCATGAGAGTGCCGCCGTCCATAGGCCATGTGTCGGGATTGTGGCAGTAAGCGCACCTCATGGGGCAGCCCTGTACAAAAACGACAAAGCGGGTGCCCGGGCCGTCTACCGTGCCGAAAGATTCCAGTGAATGTATTCTTCCCTGCATGATTGTAATCTCCCTTCCGTATTCTTTTTATAGTATAGCAGAATGCAGGGAGAATGCCAATATGGGTTTCTTAATTTTATTTTATAGAAGTAACAGTTCAGCTATTTGTCTGGAACAGGCAACGCTCCGGTCAAAAAGATTTCGCGGCGGCAGCTTTCAGCCGGGGATTTGCTGGAATTTAAGAGGGATGAGGAAGATTAGTAAAGCGGCTCCTTTCATTTCACGACAAAAAATAGATGTTTCACGACACTGCATTGAGGAAAGCCCCATATCTGCCGATATAAACTTATAGGATACGACAGCATGGTTTGACAGACAGAAGGGACAGGAAAATACCTGCCTGTGTTTCAGACCTGCAGAATGCAGAAAGGCATGGGGTTTACTATGCGGATAGCGGTATGTGATGATGAAACGGAAATAAGGGATATGCTGAGAGACAGGATTTGTAAGTTTTGCCCCGAAGCAGATATTGAGACTTTTCAGTCGGGAGAAACGCTTTTGGAAGGGAAAAACCAACCTGATATTTTGTTTTTGGATATACGTCTGCCGGATATGGATGGTATGGAAGCGGCTCGTAAGCTGCGCAGGAAGAATAAGCGGATGATACTGATTTTTGTTACGGCTGTGGAGGAATATGTGTTTCAGGCATTTGATGTGGGCGCTTTTCATTATTTGCTGAAACCTGTTTCAGAGGAGAAACTCCAGGCGGTGCTGGCAAAGGCGGTGGAGCAGTATCGGGAAGCGGAAGCAGACAGAACGGTAAAAGAAGAAAAGTCTATCGTGATAAAGAGTGGGGGCATGAGCAGTAAGATATCGTTAAGTGAGATTATGTATGCAGAGGTGTACAACCGTAAGATCATACTTCACAAAGCAGACGGCGACGTAGAGTATTACGGAAGGCTGTCGGAACTGGAGAAGATGGCGGGGGAAGATTTTTACAGACCACATCGGGCTTATCTGATTCATTTCAAATATGTAGTGAAATATGATGCTTCCATGATCTGGCTGGAGCAGGGAACCGCGCTTCTGTCAAAACAGAAATATCCGGAATTTGTAAAAAGCTATCTGCGATATAACAAAAGAAAGGGCGGGGCGGATACGCTATGACGGGAATACCGATCGACATCTGTTACGAGGCAGTAACGCAGGTATATTACATTGCCATTGAGGCAGCGACGGCATATTGTCTGTATTACTTAATAAAAGAATTCATGAGAGAACGTAAACATGCCGGTCTTGCGGGACTGGCATATTTTGTTATGATGAGACTTATGTACCGGATACCGTATGGAATCAGCAATCTCATGGTATACGGGCTGGCGGTCTTTGCTGCTTTTGCAGTCATGTGGCTGTCAGAGCGGGAGAGAGGGATGCAGAAGCTGTTTCTGTGCCTGACCTTCTTTTCCCTGCGCTGGATGTCCCTTGCAATGAGAAATTGTATAAGACCGGTAATAGACTGGGGGCTTGGTCAATTTCCGGAGCTTTATACGGACGCATGGAGAATCTTCTCGCTGTATGTGGGAGAGACGTTTTTTGGATTGCTGCTGAATTTTTTTTGTTTGTTTATGGCGGCCTGGGTTGTCCGGAAATTTTATGTTTATAAGTATGCCGAAATGACGAAAAAGGAGCTGCTTATGTTGTCTGCGCCTTCTCTCTCCGGCATGGCCGGTTATCATATGCTGAAACTTTATCAGATTATTTATACAAAAGATACCGGAAAAAGCCTTTACCAGACTTATGGGGTTTATCACTGGTGGTCATTTCTGTATTATGCTGTCTCATTTATGTCGGTTTTGGCTATGATTGTCCTGTTTCAGAATATCAGGAAGGGACAGGAAGAGGAACTTCAGAGAAAGATTCTCTCCGGAGAAATGGAAAATATGAAAAGGTATATCGGCGAAGCAGAACGGCGGTATCATGACATCCGGAGCATGAGGCATGATATGGGAAATCATGTCATGACGTTGGAGAATTTGTATGCAAGGCGGGAATATGGGGAAGCGAAAGCGTATACAAAGCAGCTGATGGAAGAACTGCATGGTACGGCAGTTGAAATAAAAAGCGGAAATCCGGTTACGGATGTGATTCTCATGGAAAAAAGGGAAGAGGCGGAGACGCAAGGGATTGCTTTTGACTGCAGTTTCCGTTATCCGGAAGCAGCGGATATCAATGTTTTCGATATCAGTATAATTTTGAACAATGCGATTACCAATGCGTTGGAACATGCGGGCGGCTGTGGGAAGCCTTATATCCGGATTTCCTCTTACCGCAGGGGGAATATCTGTATGATGGAGTTTGTCAACAGCTTTAACGGGAAGCTGGTTTGGGATGAAGGAAGCGGTCTTCCCTGTACGACAAAAGCTGACAGGCAGGGACATGGGTTTGGATTGGCAAATATCCGGCGGGTGGCACAGAAATACAGAGGAGAAATAGAGATTGAGACGGATGGGGAATGTCTGAAACTGAGTGTTATGCTTTTGGGAGCAGGAGGCGGAGCGGAAAATTAGTTTACGACAAAAAAAGCCTGTTCATGACATGGCACTTTATATTTCGATGATCTTTTCCGAAATATTTTATAAGAAATCGGATAGTGCCTGTGATTTGCAGGACAGGCTGAGGAGGAACGGTATGAAGGTTGCGTGTATGAATATTTCACTGACTGGCGCAGGAGGGGCAGGCAGAATGTCCAGCGTGAATACAATATCCGGAAGGCAGATACGGACGCCAGGAAAACATACGGGATTAAAGAGTGTAGAGGAAAAAATAGGACGGCAGGAGAGAGCAAACAGGCAGATCGGATTTTGGGAAAGTCAGATTGAAAATCTGAAAAGTATAAAATGCGATACCGTAGATGATATCGCGAAAAAACTGGAAAAATTCCATGCATATGAGGATGAAATTGCGGCCGTTAAGGCAGCATATAACAGCGAGCAGATATGGCATGCTATGGATGAAGCAAGAGAGATGGGAGAAAAAATAGCCGAAGCAGTCGAAAGAATGGAGCCCAAGACGCCGGAAGAGCAGAAAGAGAAGATGCAGGAAGATGCAGCAGGAACAGAAGAGGGTACGCTGTCCGAAATTGTGGATGAATTTTTGGAAAAGACCGAAGAACTGGCCGGGGAAAAATTGAAAGAGGTTTCCGAAGCGGAACGGAAAGATGTGGAGAGAATTTTGGAAAAAGTTCCGGAAAACGGTGAGCAGCCGGCAGAGGAAGATATTGTAGAATTACTGAAGAATAAGAGGCAATGAGGGAAAATGGAAGAAGGAGAGGATAAACATGATGAGAGTAAGCGGTACAAACGGTGCGGGAGCCATGCAGACGGGACAGCCGGGGTTGGGACAGCAGTTGGATTCTGTAGGTAAGGATCTGCAGAGACAGATTGAAATGGCACAGAAGCAGCTGCAGGAACTTTCCGCCAACAAGGATATGAGTGCAGAGGAGAAAATGAAAAAGCGTCAAGAGCTGCAAAAACAGATTAATGAGTTGTCGAATCAGCTCCGCCAGCATCAGATCCAGCAAAAGCAGGAAGCGGTGCGTGAAGCAAAGAAGAACCGGTCAAATGATGACACTGAGGAATTATCAGGTGGAGGGAAAGAAAACGGTACAGGTACGAATGCAGGGCTTTCACAGTCCAGCATGACCGCTATTCTTTCCGCAGATACAGCAATGAGTCAGGCACAGGTACAGGGCGGCGTGGCGGCTAAAATGGAGGGAAAAGCACGCGTTCTGAAAAGCGAAATCAAGCAGGATGAAGCGCTGAACGGAGATACGACCAAAAAGAGGGAGGAACTGGATGCAGTAGAACAGACCGCTTTGGATGCGGCTGCCGGACAGATGCATACCCTCAAAGAGGCAAACGACATATGGCGGGAAGCTTCGAAGGAACAGGGGGAAGAAAAGATAAGCAGTATGCGGGATGAGGACCGGAAAGAAGAGCAGGGGAAAGAAAAAGACATAAGCCGAAAGGACAGAAATGAGGATGAAGAAGCAGCCGGAATAAGGGCAGGACATACAGGTATTCCTTCTATTGATATATATTTATAATCAAGATTGTGTTGCAAAAAAGAACCCTGAATCACTTCAGGGTTCTTTGCATATGCGGTAAATTAAATAGCTTCGTGGAACGTACGGGAAATTACGTCTGCCTGCTGTTCCGGTGTCAGTTTAATGAAGTTTACGGCATATCCGGAAACACGGATGGTCAGCTGAGGATAATTCTCAGGATGTTTCTGTGCATCCAAAAGAGTATCTCTGTTCAAAACGTTAACATTAAGGTGATGGCCGCCCTTTGTTGCATATCCATCCAATAAATTTACAAGGTTGTCAACCTGTGCTGTGTTTGTAGCCATTTTTTATTCCTCCTCTATATTATTGTTGAATGCTCATCTCTGTCCTGTAAACAGTATCAATGATAATCATCCAGGCCCTGTTCCAATGTGGGAACACTGCATGCTAACGGGGTTCGGGAGCAGTCGGTGCATCCCATGGTCTGAACGTTTTTCGATTCTTCCATGGAAGAATCCGTATCCACATTTACATGGCCAACACCCTGCATCATGCCGGAGTCCAACATCTTAACGAGATCGTCAATCATTTTATTATCGTCCATATAAAACCCTCGTTTTCATTATATTTTACTTCTGAGTCCGGAAGAACGTATCCGCGCTCTTCCGGTATCATAAACGGTATGGTTGCTTAGTTATTCAAATCAAGTTCAAGGTCGCCTGCAAATACCTGATCTTCTTTACCAAGAGCACCAGGAATGATGGTGAAGGTATTGGAAATACCATCCTGTGCATCCTTGAAAGGAAGTTTGGATACGGAAGACAGGGAAGCTACTGCACCGTGGGTATCGCGTCCGTGCATCGGGTTAGCGCCGGGTGCGAAAGGCTGGCCTTTCTTACGTCCGTCAGGTGTGTTGCCTGTTGCCTTACCATAAGTTACATTGGAAGTAATGGTAAGGATGGAGGTGGTAGGAATACCGTTTCTGTAAGTGTGGTGTCTTCTGATAGCGGTCATGAATTTGTGTACGATATCCTGTGCAATCGTATCTACACGGTCATCGTCATTACCATATTTCGGGAATTCACCGGTGGTCTTGAAGTCAACGATAACGCCGTCCTCATCCCTTACAACTTCTACTTTCGCATATTTGATAGCGGACAGGGAGTCAGCTACGATGGAAAGTCCTGCAACACCTGTTGCGAAATATCTCTTAACGTCTCTGTCATGAAGCGCCATCTCAGCTCTCTCATAGCAGTATTTATCATGCATGTAGTGGATAACATTCAGGGTATTAACATATACGTCAGCCTGCCATTCCATCATATCCATAAATTTTGCATAAACATCATCATAATCAAGAACATCGCCGGAAACAGGACGGTATTTCGGTCCAACCTGTTTCTTTGTTACTTCGTCCACACCGCCGTTCAAAGCGTAAAGCAGACATTTCGCAAGGTTAGCACGTGCTCCGAAGAACTGCATTTCCTTACCGATTACCATGGAAGATACGCAGCATGCGATACCGTAATCATCACCGTGTGTTACTCTCATGAGGTCATCGTTCTCATACTGGATGGAAGAAGTCTGGATGGACATCTTCGCACAGTATCTCTTCCAGTTCTCAGGAAGTCTTGTAGACCAGAGAACCGTCAGGTTCGGCTCCGGAGAAGGACCAAGGTTTGTCAGTGTGTGCAGATAACGGAAGGAAGTTTTTGTTACCATCGGACGTCCGTCTACGCCTACACCGCCGAGGGATTCGGTTACCCATACCGGATCGCCTGCGAAAATCTGGTTGTATTCAGGTGTACGTGCAAATTTCACGCATCTTAATTTTATGATGAAGTGGTCAACGAATTCCTGAATCTGCTCTTCCGTGAAGGTTCCGTTTGCCAAATCTCTTTCTGCATAGCAGTCAATGAAGGTGGAAGTACGTCCAAGGGACATAGCCGCACCGTTCTGCTCTTTTACGGAGCACAGATATCCGAAGTAGGTAGCCTGGATCGCTTCCTGTACGTTGGTTGCGGGTTTGGAAATATCGCATCCGTAAGAAGCAGCCATTTCTTTCATCATCTTAAGGGCAACGATCTGCTCGGAAAGTTCTTCGCGAAGACGGATTACTTCGTCGGTCATAACACGTCCCGTGGAATCTTTCTGTGCCTGCTTGTCTTCGATCAGGTAGTCGATACCGTACAGGGCAACACGCCTATAGTCGCCGATGATACGTCCGCGTCCGTAAGCATCCGGAAGACCCGTGATGATGTGAGCGGAACGACAGGCTCTCATTTCCTGATTGTAAGCATCGAAACATCCTGCATTGTGTGTTTTTCTATGGGTGGAGAAGAACTCGCTGATTTCAGGGTCTACTTCATAGCCGTTGTCGGAACATGCCTTCTCTGCCATACGGATACCGCCGTAAGGCTGTAAGGAACGTTTAAAAGGTTTGTCAGTCTGGAAACCTACGATAGTTTCTTTGTCTTTGTCAAGGTAGCCCGGACCATGGGAAGTAATTGTGGAAACAACCTTTGTGTCCATATCAAGAACACCACCTGCTTCGCGCTCTTTCTTCTGCAAGTCAAGTACCATGCTCCATAAGTCTTTTGTGTTCTGTGTAGCTTCGGCTAAAAAGGATTCATCCCCGTCATAAGGGTGATAGTTTTTCTGAATGAAGTCACGAACATTTACTTCATTTTCCCATTTGCCGCCTACAAAATCTTTCCATTCTGGTCTCATTTTGAAAAGCCTCCTATAAATTATAATATGATTGGTTAATAAAGCACTAATCCTGTATACCCATTATAAGTGAAAGGTAGTTATAACGTCAAGCGACGGAGTGTACTTTTTTCTGTACATTCGGTATGTTTTTTATAATAATTTTGTAAAAACTTTGTGAATTTTATAAAGAAACAGGAATAGGTTGAAAGAAAGGGGAGAAAGTATTATACTAATAAATGTTTATTTTACAAAAGGAGGATACGATCATGGCAGATATTACTAAGAACACAACGATTGGCGAGGCATTGAGCATAAATCCGAACATTGCGCCTGTACTTATGGAGATCGGCATGCATTGTCTGGGATGTCCTTCCGCACAGGGAGAAACACTGGAAGAGGCGGCTATGGTTCATGGGATTGATGCGGATGAGCTGATGCAGAAGATTGCTGCGGTTTAGGGTAGAATATTGTGTAAATGAAGTTTGAATCAGAGGGGCGCGGCCATGACGGTCAGCGCCCCTTACGTCTGCCGCCGGGTATATTATAAAAGCAGGATCACAGTTCCTGGCTTTTCATGATCTGACGTACGGAGTCAAAGAGGTAAGGCTTCAGGTCGTTAACCGGAATCGGGTCTTCGTAAAGAATACAGCTGAAACAGGTGGCGTTGACCAGTTCCACGATCATAAATATAAGTACTTCGGGGTTTTTATATTTCGGTTCCGACTGTTCAAAGACGGAAGAATAAATATTATAAAAATCAATATCGGAAGCTGTTGAATAAAGCAGCTCATTCTTGAATATTCCCCAGCTCAGATTTTTGGAAATAAAATTCAGCAGGGTCTTGTCTGCATTTAACTGGTCGATGATATTATCGATCAGGAAAATGATCCTGTCTTCTAAGGGTGTGATGTCCGTCTGATGAAGCGCATCGTCGGCGATACGGAAGATCTGGCTGGCTTTTTTTGCGATCAGTTTGTTCCGTATGTCGTATTTGTCCTTAAAATATAAATAAAAAGTACCTTTTGCCACACCTGCCTGTTCGACGATTTCGGCAATGGTGGTTTTGTTGATGCCCTGCCTGATAAACAGGTCAAAGGCGGTGTTCAGCAGGGCATCCTGCTTCTGTTTTTTATTGATATCGATTTTTCCCATGACGGCTCCTTGCGATTGGCCTCTGTGTTTCTCTTTGCGGTTTTATTCTACCATAAAATTCGGTTTTTTTCCATAGAAGCGTTTTCTCATTTCCGTAAAAGCCGAAAAGAGAAAACGCTTAACTAAATGGCATTCGCAGCGGAACTGCTGCGGATTTATAAATCTTTTAGAAATATTTGCAATTTAAATATTGACCATTGGTCATTTCTGTGATATAACAAGAATTGTCAACAAAAATGACCAATAGTCATAATGTAATAAAAGACTGTAGGAGGTTGTGAAGATTATGAAAGGAGCAGGAGGATTGAATGGAAAAGTTTGGTAAAGCAGTAGTAAAATTAAGGATTCCGATTCTGGTGGTCAGTTTTGCGCTGCTCATCCCTTCTCTATTCGGCTATATGGGTACGAGAGTCAATTATGACATTCTCTCTTATCTGCCGAAAGACATTGAGACGATGGCAGGGCAGGATATACTGGTAGAGGAATTCGGTACGGGAGCCTTCTCCATGTTTATGGCGGAGGGGATGCAGCCGAAAGAAGCATCGGCATTGAAGGGAAAAATAGAACAGGTGGAACATGTGGAAAAGGTTCTGTGGTACGATTCGTTCTTGGATGTTACGGTGCCGATGGAACTTTTGCCCGATGATTTGTACGAGGCTTTTAACAGCGGGGATTGTACGCTGATGTTCATCATTTTTGATGAGACCACATCGGCGGATGCCACGATGGAGGCCATAGAAGAAATCAGGCGGATTGCGGACAGGAACTGTTTCCTGAGCGGAATGTCGGCTGTGGTAACGGACACGAAAAATCTTTCGGAAAAGGAAGCGCCGGTATATGTGGGGATTGCGGTATTGCTGACCTGTATTGTTCTTTCGCTGGCGATGGATTCTTATCTGGTATCCTTTATTTTTTTAATTAGCATTGGAATGGCGATCGTATACAATTTGGGAAGCAACGTTGTATTCGGGGAGATTTCTTATATTACGAAGGCACTGAGCGCGGTTCTGCAGCTGGGGGTAACGATGGATTATTCCATTTTTCTCTGGCACAGTTATCAGGAGCAGCAGAAGGATTGTGCGGATAAAAAAGAAGCAATGGCAAATGCCATCGGCGAGACATTATCTTCGGTAGTTGGAAGCTCCATTACAACGGTAGCCGGTTTTATCGCCCTTTGCTTTATGAGCTTCACGCTTGGGATGGACTTGGGTGTGGTTATGGCAAAGGGAGTGGTGTTTGGGGTGCTGGCCTGTGTTACGATTCTTCCGTCCCTGATTTTGGTATCGGATAAAGCGCTGGAAAAAACAAAGCACCGCTCCCTGATACCGGATATGAACCATATCGGTAACTTTGTTACCAGGCATTTCCGGCTGTTCGGAGTTCTGTTTGCGGTTCTTTTGGTGCCGGCGCTGTACGGATATAGAAATGCGCAGGTTTATTACAATCTGGATGAAACGCTGCCGAAGGATTTGCAGAGCATCATGGCAAACGAGAAGCTGCAGGAAGAATTTGACATGAATGCGACACATATGCTGCTTGCCAGTGTGGATTTGGACGCAAAAGATATAAAACACATGAGTGATGAGATAAAAAAGACCGATGGAGTGAGCTGGGTATTGGGTCTGAATTCCGTCAAGGGAGCGGCTCTTCCTGACGAGATGATCCCGGATGAACTGAAGAGTTCTCTGCAGAATGAAAACTGGCAGCTTCTGCTCATCGGTTCCCGTTATAAGGTGGCTTCCGATGAGGTCAACCGGCAGTGCGATGAATTGGACAGAATATGCAAATCTTATGATCCGAAATCCATGCTGGTGGGAGAGGCACCCTGTACCAGGGATCTGATACGCATTACCGATAAGGATTTTCAGACAGTGAGCGTGGTTTCCATAGGAGTTATCTTTCTTATTATCTTATGCGTGTTCCGCTCGGTTTCACTGCCCGTGATTCTGGTGGCAGTGATAGAGGAAGCGATTTTTATCAATATGGGGCTTCCCTATTATACAGGGACTTCCATACCGTTTATTGCTTCGGTGGTCATCGGTACGATACAGCTGGGCGCAACAGTTGATTATGCGATCCTGATGACTACCAGATACCGGAGAGAGAGAACCGGCGGGACAGAAAAAAGGGAAGCGGTGGCAGTCGCCTGCCAGACCAGTGCGAAATCCATTCTGGTCAGCGCCCTTACGTTCTTCGCGGCAACCTTTGGAGTCGGGCTGTATTCCAATATTGATATGATCAGTTCGTTATGCAGTCTGATGGCACGGGGGGCGCTTGTCAGCATGGCGGCGGTTATTTTCATCCTGCCTTCCATGTTCATGATCTTTGACGGCGTGATCATGAGAAGCACATTCAGTCAAAAAACGAAAAAAATGAAAAGGGCACATGCAGTCTGATGGCGGCTGAACCGGAATAAAAACAGCAGAAGCCCGTACAGCGCCCAGAGGAAATTACGGATGCGAAGCAGACGGAATTTTCTCTGCCATAAAGGCGCTGGAAAGGCGGATGCGGAACTGGAATAGGAGGTCTACTATGAATTCGATGATGAATACCGGCAAGTATAAAGAGATGTACAAGAAATTAAGCAGCAGGATAAAAGGCAGCGGAAAACGGATCACGAGCCTGCTTCTATGCGCGGCGGTGATGGCTTCCCTGATCAGCTGCGGCTCTGCCCCACAGGCTGCGGATGCAGCGGTAATGGTGGAAGAAACGGAAGAAAAAGTCTTGGAACAGGCATTAAACGGACAGGTGAGCGCATCCCACAGCAGTGAGGCCGGAAAAGAAGAGACAGTATATGTGTTGGCGGATGCGGGCGGAAAGGTGAACCGGATCATCGTAAGCGACTGGGTGAAAAATGCGGATGGCAGTCATGCACTGACAGATGCCAGTGACCTGAACGATATCCAGAACGTAAAAGGTTATGAGGGATTCACGGTCGGAAGCGACGGGACGCTGACCTGGGATGCCAACGGAGCGGATATATATTATCAGGGCACGACGGAAAAAGAACTTCCGGTGGAGGTAAAGATTTCCTATACGCTGGACGGAGAAAAAATAGAGCCGGAAATGCTGGCGGGTAAGAGCGGAAAGGTAACGATCCGTTTTGACTATGAGAACCGGCAGACTGAGACTGTGGACATTAACGGCAGTAAAGAAGAAGTATATGTGCCCTTTGCCATGATATCCGGCATGGTGCTTCCGGAAGAGCATTTTTCCAATATTAAAGTGACCAATGCAAAACTGATTTCCGAAGGCAGCAGCAACCTGGTTGTGGGCGTGGCGTTTCCGGGGCTGAAGGAAAGCCTGAAAATGGATGAATTAAAGGAAGAAATCGAAGACAGGGAAAAGAGGGAAGAACTGGAGGAACTGGAGATTCCGGATTACATTGAGGTATCTGCGGATGCGACGGATTTTTCCCTGAATATGACGATGACAATGGCGATGAGTGATGTGCTTTCGGAGATCGCGCTGACAGATTCCATCGATATAAGCGGCATGACAGACTCCATGGAGGAACTTAAGGATGCTTCGGAGGAGTTAATAGACGGAACCGGGAGGCTGAAGGACGGAACGGGAGAATTGCTGGACGGAACCGTGGAATTGCTGGACGGAAGCATGGCATTGAAAGACGGCACCCGTAAACTGCTGGACGGTACCCTGACTTTAAAAGACGGGACGGCAGAACTGAGGGACGGAACCGGAGAACTGAAAAGCGGAACCGGTGAACTGAAAGACGGAACCGGAGAGCTAAAGGACGGAGCGGGTGAGCTAAAGGACGGAACCTCTCAGCTGGCAGACGGAACCGGTAAACTGAAGGACGGAGCCGATACACTGAAAGCGGGAACGCAGGAGTTGTATGATAAGTCCGGGGAACTGAATACCGGTGCGCAGAAACTGGATGCAGGGACTGCACAGCTTGTGGAAGGAAGCAAACAACTGGCGGCGGGAACCTCTCGGCTGGCAGAAGGCAGCCTGCAGCTGGATGCGGGAGCCGCGCAGATACAGGCAGGACTTACCGGTGTGGATACGGCCATTCAGACTATGGTAGGAGCCTGTGAAGGAAACGGGCAGACAGCCGGTCTGGTAGGCGGAGCGCAGTCCCTGGCAGATGGTATGGCCGGTCTGGATGCGCTGTTAAACCAGTATTTTCAGAATTATGAAGCGGACATCAGCAATCGGATCGCAGCATTGCAGGCCATGAAAGCGAATGCGGAAGAACAGGCAGCAGAGGCTCGTGCAAGGCTGGAAGCGGCACAGGCGGTACAGGCAGAAGCGGCGGAAGAATTGAGCAGGGCCTGTGAGCCCGTTTCTGAAACGAGGCAGGTGGAGGTGACCGCGGAAGGCAAGAGTGCACAGATGGTAACTGCCAGCGGCCAGATTTCCGAAGCGGAAGCAGCAGAAATTACAGCTATGGCCAATGTAGAAGTGGAAAGTGTTTCAGCGGAAAGAGTGATGCTGGCGGCGGAGGAATACCGGGCGGCATCGGAGCAGGTGGCGGAATATCAGGCGCAGGTGGCAGCGGCACAGGCACAGGCGGATGCAGCGGCACAGCTGATTGGCCAGATCACACAAGGATATGCGTCATCGGGAGCGTTTGCCGATGTAAATCAGGCACAGCAGGCAGCGTACATTACTTATATTAAGCAGGCAGTAAGCAACTTAAATCAGGGAGCGCAGGCAGTAAACGCCGGTGTAAGCGGTATCTATGGAGGTTTGAAGGCGTTGGGTGACGAGCAGCAGGGGGTGCCGGCGCTGGCAGCCGGAGCGGATGCCCTGAAGCAGGGAACAGAAGCGGCGGTGGAAGGTACGAAGGAACTCAGTGCGGGGGCGCAGGCTCTGGATACCGGTATCGGTACAGTGAAAGCAGGAACCGGGGAACTGGCAGCAGGAACGGTGAAATTAGCGGAAGGAGCAGGAACCCTGAATGCGGGAGCCGATACCCTGAAGGAAGGAATCGCCGAAGCAGATTCCGGAGCCCAAAAACTGGATGAAGGAGCCGGCAGATTAAACGACGGTGCGGTCAGGCTGGATGAAGGGGCGGTGAAATTGGACGACGGAGCCGGCAGACTGGATGAAGGGGCGGTGAAATTAGACGATGGCGCGGCAGAGCTGCAGGATGGAGCCGTAGAACTGGATGACGGCGCGGTAGAATTAAAGGATGGCGTTGTTAAGTTAAAGGATGGTGCGGCGGAGCTGGATGACGGTGCGGCAGAACTGAAGGATGGTATGATCCGTTTTGACGATGAGGGCATCAGTAAGCTGACAGAGTTGTTCGGAGACAATGTACAGGAGGTATTGGACCGGATCGACGCAGTGAAGGAAGCGGGGAGCAGTTATAATACTTTCACGAAACTGCCGGAAGGTTCGACCGGTTCCGTAAGGTTTATTTATAAGACGGATGGGGTAAAAGCAGAATAAGGAAGCAAAAAGAACGGCCTGCCGGACAACCGGCGGACCGTCTTTTTTGACTGAAATATAATTTGTCTGCGTTATATTCTGCTCAGTGCCTGCAGAGCGTTTTCTTTAATGACCGGACTGAAATGCTCTTCTAAATATGCTTCGCTTGCGGTGACATATTTTTCGGACTTGCCGTATTCGGATAAAATATTGCAAACTTTATTGAATTCCACCGGACTATGCTTTCCCTTGGAAATAACGAGGAGATACCGGTGAGCGGCGTCGTTTTTATAGAGCGAATTGTTTTCATCGTAACATGTTACCAAAACATGGGAAATTCTCGTTACCGTGTTGATGGAATCAAAAGAGAAGATGCGGGTGAGTTCCTGAGGGACTTCCGCCTTCTTCTGAACCTGAGGTTCCTGCTCTGTCGTATCGGAAGATGCTTTTTCCAAAGCTTCGCTGAATTTGCCTTCATGTATTTTGCGGAACAGATCCAGTACATCATCGGCTCCCTCGGACAGATTATCCAGCACTTCATCAAAATCCTCCTCCGAATCATGGACGGAGGGGGCAAATTTGGAAAATCGGGTATCCAGTTCGTCGGGATCCTCTACCTTTGTGATGATAAGAACGATACATTCGGAGTTAAGAGGGATAGCTTCTATCATCAGAGGAATGTCCTCCGCTTCAAATCCGAATTCAAAGGATGCCTGCTGCATCATATCGCGGAACAGATTCTTTGCTTTTTCGGTTCCATATGCCAGTTCACTGATTTTTAATTCACGGTCGGCTAAATCTTCTCTGGTAAGCGTACAGCGAATCTGATGGTCGTTTACTTTTTCAATTTTCATGTTATCACATCCTTACTATTAAGATACTGCCACCTCATTATATTGTGACTAACCTGAACCCTGCTGTATCCGGAAAAGGACGGAAGCCGTGCCATGCCGGATAAGCCCTGAAAATAATACTTTTCAGTTACATGTATATTATACTTTCCGCTTGTTTAAGTCAATAGAAATCATCCACTCTTTAAAAAATTTTAATAAAATTGTGACAAAATTCCAGTTTTTTCTTGAAATATTGGAAAGGGTCTGTTATAATCAGACATACGGAGTGTCTCCGGATAGTCGGTATCGGAAGGAGGCATGACAGTTTCAATACAATATGCAGTATTTCAATCTTTTCTCCTAATGTAGTATGGGAGAAGTCTTACAAGCTTATGTGCTTGTTCAGAAAATAAAATTTTCCAAAAAAGATTTCACGTTATTATAATTCACACACACGAATATTTATTCGAGGAAAGGGTAATTTTATTTTTAGTATTTTATGTTGATGCATGTCCGGACATTCCGTCGTTTAAACAATCGTATGGTTTATTGGTCCCGATTTATTCTTTATGGGTCCGAATGGGGGTGAGGCATAAAACAGTGCCGGTTACCGAAAGGAGAAATACCGCATTTGCTGCGGGTGTTTCCTGCGGGAAACTCACTGATAATAAAGTATAAACAAAAAACAGAAAATATATCACGGAAAAAACAAAACTTCTTTTGGTTTTTGACTGGCAAGGGCTTCTCTGCAGGCGGCGTATCTTATGGAAGCGGAGTAAACAGGAAGACCCCCGGATGACTGCATGGATGGGTGCGCCGTCAAAAAAAGCCGTAAAAAGTCAAATTTTGTAATGACGGTACTTAAATAGTTTGTTATAATAAGGACGGTTGGAAGGGAGCTGGATCGATGAAAAAATTAATTCCGGTAATAACTGCAATCGTCCTTATTGTTGTAGTTGTTGCGATCAGTGCAGGTGCAAAATTGGCAGAGAAATATTCTTATTCTAAAGAAAGGGCGGATTTAGAGGAATATTTTGATATTGACAGGGAAGATGAAGCCGCCATAGTGCTTCAGGATGAGCGTGTAGAGGAAAAGGCGAAACTGATAGGCGGCAAGTATTATTTTGATATGACAACCGTGCAAAAATATTTTAACAGCAGATTTTATGAGGATGAAAAGGAACGGCTCCTGTTATATACCCTGCCGGAGGATACGGTAAGGGTGGAAATAGGTTCTTCTTCGTATACGACAAAAGACGGCGCGTCAGACCTGGGATATCCGGTTGCGGCATATGGGGCCGGAGCGGACGGCAGCAGTGAGGTTCTGTATATTGCGGCGGACTATGTGAAACTGTTTGCGGACTTTTCTTATGAAACTTTTACGGAGCCTAACCGTATGCAGGTATATACGGAGAAACCCGCAGGAAGGCGGGAAGGCCGGATCGTAAAGAAAACGGCAGTCCGTTATCAGGGGGGCGTAAAGAGTCCGATTCTGACCGACCTGGAAGAAGGGGATACCGTTATTATACTGGAAGAAATGGAAAATTGGAGCAAGGTCAAGACGGCCGATGCTTTTATCGGATATGTGGAAAATAAGCGGATGGATGTGGGAATCGGAATGACGGAAGAGGATATACAGCCGCAGACAGCTGCAAACCCGGAATTTATGAATCCGGAATATACCAGTCTTACCAGGGATCATAAGATTAATTTAGGATGGCATGTGGTAGCCGGTCCGGCGGGAAACGATACGCTTATATCCGCGGTGGAAAATACGAAAGGTGTCAATGTGATTTCGCCCACGTGGTTTGCACTGACGGACAGCGAAGGGAATTTTTCCAGCTTTGCCTCTTCGGATTACGTAAACCGCGCGCATGATATGGGTATGGAAGTATGGGGGCTGATCGATAATTTTACTAACAGGGATGCGGTGGATACGTATGAATTGCTGTCTTATACAAGCAAGAGGGCGTATCTGATCGAGAATCTGGTGAATACTGTTTTGGAGTACGGCATGGACGGGATCAATGTGGATTTTGAAAGTATCAGTCAGGATGCCGGCCCGCATTTTGTCCAGTTCATACGGGAATTGTCGGTGGCCTGCAGGAAGAACGGACTGGTGCTTTCGGTGGACAACTACGTGCCTACCGGGGATACAAATCATTATGACAGGGCAGAACAGGGAGTGTTTGCCGATTATGTCATTATCATGGGATATGATGAACATTACGGCGGGAGTTCAGAGGCCGGAAGCGTGGCTTCGATCGGATTTGTGGAGAGCGGAATCAAGAGGACGGTAGAACAGGTTCCGGCGGAAAAGGTTATCAATGCGCTTCCTTTTTATACCCGTATATGGAAAAGCGAAGGGGCTGATCTGACCAGCGAGGCGGTTGGTATGGAGATGGCGGAGCAGTTTGTGGCCAACCACAATATCGAAACGCGGTGGGATGAAACTGCCTGCCAGAATTACGGCGAAACGACGGAAGGCGGCGTTTTTTATCAGGTGTGGCTGGAGGATGAACATTCGATCGAGGCCAAGCTGGGTATCATGCAGAAGTATAATATCGGCGGTGTGGCAGCGTGGCGGCTTGGATTTGAGAAACCGTCCGTGTGGGATGTGATCGGTGATTATTTAGGGCAGTAGGAATACCGCAGGGCGAGGGCGTCATACACAAGTCCGAGAAAGAACCTAACGGGGCGGCAGCAGATGGCCGGCTATAAAAATATCATCTTTATGTTCGTGCACATTGCCGGAGTGAGGATGTTATTTTTTTACACAAAGCTTCATAAAGTTTAGTAATAATATGAGAGCAGCGGTGTAGAAATGATGGATGAAAGACAGAAAAAAGTGATGGGAATCATTATGGCGGTGATTTTACTTGTTTCGATGTATTTTGTGGCAAAGGAGGGAGCCGCCTATGTGAATTCCGGGCGGGTGGAAACGGGGAAAAAGAAGAAGGATAAATTCTGTGTGGTAATTGATGCGGGACATGGGGGCGCAGACCCCGGAAAGGTTGGGATTAACGGTTCACTGGAAAAAGATATCAATCTGCAGATTGCCATGCGTCTGAAAAGTCTGCTGGAAGCGCAGGATGTGGAAGTGGTGATGACGCGGACGGATGAGGGCGGTCTGTATGACGAAAATGCTTCGAATAAAAAGGTGCAGGATATGAAACGCCGCATTGCGATCATAGAGGAGGCGCAGCCGGAGGCTGTGGTGAGCATCCATCAGAACAGCTATCATGAAGAGTATGTGCACGGGGCACAGGTCTTTTATTACGATGGGAGCAAGACGGGGAAGGAACTGGCGGAACTGATACAGAAGCGGTTCGTTATCAGTGTGGATCCTGAGAATAAGCGGGAAGCGAAAGGAAATAGCAGTTATTATCTGCTGAAGAAGACGAGCAGGCCCATTGTGATCGTGGAATGCGGATTCCTCTCCAACCAGGCGGAGGCGGAAATGCTGAATACCAGCGAGTATCAGGAAAAGGCGGCGTGGGCGATACATATGGGGGTTTTACAGTATTTGAATACACAGTGACAGGAAGTATCCGACTGCCGGACAGCAGTATCCCCGGTGTTCCGATTCCGGCTGCCGGGTTACCTGTAAGTACGATGGGAGGAGTTTGATTTGACTTTTAAGATACTTTTTTGTGCCGGCGCCGCGCTTATGGTTTTTTTGCCGCCTGTTTTGGCAGCAAAATGGAAGAAAAGGAGACTGGCCCGGCGGGTGGAGGATGAGACGTGTTTTTTCCTGCGTTATTCGCCTGTAATGCCGGTATTGTTGTCGGTTGGGGCAGTACTGCCATATGCAGGCTCAGTGCCGCTGCTTTTTACGGAGGATATCCGGGAACCGGGAGTTTTGTTTGGGGCGGCGATTTTTTTAGCGTTTGCCCTGATGGTGATGCTTGCTGCTGTTTTCTGTATACTCTCGGAAGTGAAGGTAGAGACGGATGTCATGACCCGGTATGAATTGCCTCTGCCTGTCCGGCAATATAGATTCCGTGACATTACTTCCGTCCGGTATGTGGAAAACCTGCGACGGGGAGGAGCCGCCTGGGTGGGCGGGAAGATGCAGTTAATCTTCTACCGCAACGGGAAGAAGCTTTTTTGTGTTGACTCGGACATGAGTAATTTTGAATTGCTGCTGGAACGGATGAAAGCGGAAAAGAGGCTGGAACGCGGTTTTTTGACTGAATGCGGAATGGAACTTAATGAATGGAAGGATGAGTTTGCCATCACGGAAACAGCAGCGGATAAGTTCCGTGCGGTTTTTGGTCTGCTGTTGGGAACCGGAATGTTTGTGGGAGGTATTTTCTGCTGGAATGAACTAAGGGAAGAAACTTACTGGTTTTTCTATTACGCTGTGATCCTGCTGATGTTTGCGGCCGGGATCGGAGAATTTACGAAGGCAATGTTTTGGAAAGTTACCGTTACTTACCGGGAGATTCATGTGAGGGATGCCGTTGGCAGGGTAAGAACGTACGCCCTGCGGGATATCACACGCGTGGAGGAAAAGGATGCGATCATTATTTTATATGTGAATCAGAAAAAGATTGCAAAGATAGATAAGGCCAGTAAAAATTCTGCATTGCTGGTGGAGAGGATAAACAGGGCGGCGCAGCGGGAAGGAAGAACGGAGGGTTTGCGGATTGGATGACGGATTAATGCGTAAACTGCAGGAAATATCACCGGAGGAGCAGGCGTATCGAAACGGGACGGATGCGGTGAAAAGGGATATTTATACGGTGAAAGATGTCTTTGAGGTCGATGCGAGGCTGCTGCTGCGGGAAAACCGGCTGATCACGGTCCGTACCCACAGCCGGTTTATCGATTTTCCCGCCCACAGGCATAATTACATTGAGATCATGTATGTCTGTCAGGGAACCATTACCCATTACATAGACGGAAAAGAACTGGCCATGGAACAGGGGGATATGCTGCTTTTGAACCAGCATGTCTGTCATGGAGTGAAACGTGCGGAGTACGGGGATATCGGTATTAATTTCATTGCGCTGCCGGAATTTTTTGACATTCCGCTGCAAATGCTGAAGGAACATAACGTGATTGCGGATTTTCTGCTGAATACGTTTCGCTACAACCATCCGGTGTCCCATTACCTTTTATTCCGGCTTGGGAACCAGAAGGCGATTGAAAACCTGGTGGAAAACATGGTGCTGTCCATTACCGAGGACAACCCGGAGGAAAACGGAATCAACCAGTATTCCATGGGACTGGTATTTCTGTATCTCATCAATCATATGGAAAGCCTGGAACATAATTCGTCCCAAAGCTACAAGGACGTGGTCGTGCAGGCAACGATGAAATATATAGATACCTTTTACCGGACTGCCAGTTTAAGCAAGGTGGCGCGGGATTTTAATCTGACGGTTTCCGCCCTCAGCAAAATTATTAAAAATCAGACCGGATATACGTTTCAGGAACATTTGATACGAAAGAGGTTTCAAAAGGCAGTTGTTTATCTGGTGGAAACAGAACTGCCTGCAGACGAAATTGCGGTAAAGGTCGGATACGAGAATATCAGCTTTTTTTACCGGCAGTTCAAGCGCAGATACGGAATGACGCCGCGCCAATACCGGCTTGCCCATAAAGAAGACGGGGAGATTCGGATTTGAAACGGCAGAAATCGTGAAAAATCATGTCGGCCCAATCCATGCAGCAATGGAAAATAAGGACAGTATTTCAGATAACAAAGAATCTGAAAGAGGCTTATCTTTCATGTTATACTAAATTCCGGAGCAACAAAGAAACGAATACGGAGGAAACGGAATGGGAGATTATTATCTTGCAGTAGACATCGGGGCTTCCAGCGGAAGGCATATGCTTGGCTGTGTGGAAAACGGAAAAATCCGGATGGAAGAGGTTTATCGTTTCGAGAACGGCATGGTGAAAAAAGACGGTCATCTGTGCTGGGACCTGGAAAAGCTGTTTCAGGAAATTGTCAGGGGAATGGCAGTATGCAGGGAGATAGGCAAAATTCCTGTCAGCATGGGAATTGATACATGGGCGGTGGATTATGTCCTGCTGGATAGGGACGGAAAGGTGACGGGCAATACTTATGGCTACAGAGATTCCCGCACACAGGGCATGGACGAAGTGGTATACAGGGCGATTCCGCTGCATGAACTGTATGCAAGGACAGGAATCCAGAAGCAGATGTTCAATACGATATACCAGCTTACTGCGGTGAAAGAGCAGGAACCGCAGGTTTTGGAGCAGGCAGAAAAAATGCTGCTGATTCCTGATTATTTTGCGTATCGCCTGACAGGAAACGCAAAGACGGAATACACCAATGCGACTACGACGCAGCTGGTGAATCCGGTGACGAAGGATTGGGATTATGAATTGATAGGGAAGCTTGGAATCAAATCTTCCATATTCGGGGAAATCACCATGGCCGGTACGGAAGTCGGCAGCCTTACGGAAGAGATGGTGGAAAAGGTGGGTTATAACCTGCAGGTGATCCAAACGGCTACCCATGATACCGCTTCGGCGGTCGTGGCGGTTCCGGCGCAAAAGGATGCTTTGTATATAAGCTCCGGCACATGGTCGCTTATGGGCGTGGAGCAGGAGGAAGCCAATTGTTCGGAGGAAAGCAGGAAGGCGAATCTGACCAATGAGGGCGGATATGAATACAGATACCGTTTCCTGAAAAATATTATGGGGCTTTGGATGATTCAGTCGGTGCGGCATGAGTATGAGGATGCATATTCCTTTGCGCAGCTGTGTGAAATGGCAGCGGAATGCAGAGATTTCCCATCCAGGGTGGACGTAAATGACGAACGTTTTCTGGCGCCGGACAGCATGGTGGAAGCGATACGCCGTGTCTGCGGGGAGAGCGGACAAAAGATACCGGAGAGCGTAGGGGAAATCGCAACGGTGATCTATCAGAGCCTGGCAGAAAGCTATGGGGAAACCGTGAAGGAAATCGAAAGTATTACAGGGAAAAGCTATGACAGCATCCATATCGTGGGCGGGGGCGCAAATGCGGATTACCTGAACCAGCTTACGGCGGACAGGACGGGCAGGACGGTTCACAGCGGCCCTACGGAAGCCACGGCAATCGGAAACCTGGCCGTGCAGCTGCTGAAGAGCGGAGAATACGCAAGTCTGGGGGAAGCGCGGAAAGCGATCTTTGATTCTTTTGAGATCAAAACATTCGAACCGGAAAGGGGATGCTGAATGCCGTAAGGCGAAAACGCATCTGGGAATACAGTAAAAAAGACAGTGCGGCAGTGCAGGAAAGAAATACGGCACAACGCAGCAAACACAACAGCAAACGCAGGAGCGTAGAAAGAAGGTAGAAGATGAATCAGAAAGAACGTTATGAAGACGCAAAAAAAATGTATGCGGCATTGGGAGTGGATACGGACGCAGTGATAGAAGCGCTGAAAAAAGTTCCGGTAGCCCTGCATTGCTGGCAGGGGGATGATGTGACCGGATTTGACCATGACGGCCCGCTGACCGGCGGTATCCAGACAACCGGCGATTATCCGGGAAAGGCGAAGACGCCGCAGGAACTGATGCTGGATATGGACAAGGCACTGAGTCTTATGCCGGGAACGAAGAAGCTGAACCTGCATGCCAGCTATGCCATTTTTGAAGAGGGTGAATTTGCGGACAGGGATAAGCTGGAACCGAAACATTTTGCCAAGTGGGTGGAATTTGCAAAGGAGAGAAATATGGGAATTGATTTCAATCCTACATTTTTCTCCCATGATAAGGTAAAGGACGGACTGACATTATCCAGTCCCGATGAAGAGACGAGAAAGTTTTGGATTGAACATGGAAAAGCCTGTGTGCGTATTTCGCAGTATTTTGCAAACGAAACAGGGATTCCCTGCGTCATGAATATATGGACCGGAGACGGATATAAGGATATTCCGGCAGACCGCATGGGGCCGAGGCTGCGGTATAAGGATTCCATCGAGCAGATTCTGTCCGAGCCTTATGACAGGAAGATGGTGAAGCCCTGCGTGGAGTCCAAAGTGTTCGGGATTGGGGTGGAATCATACACGGTCGGTTCTGCCGAGTTTACATTAAGTTATGCGGCAACGCACGAAGGCTGTCTGCCGCTGATGGATAACGGGCATTATCACCCTACCGAGGTGGTATCCGATAAGATACCGGCACTGCTGTGCTTTTATCCGGAAATCGCACTGCATATTACCAGACCGGTGCGCTGGGACAGCGACCATGTTGTGCTGTTTGATGACGAGACAAAGGAAATGGCAAAGGAAATCGTGAGAAATGATGCGTTAGGACGCGTATTTATGGCATTGGATTATTTTGATGCCAGCATCAACCGTGTTTCCGCATGGGTAGTGGGATTCAGAAGCTGGCAGAAAGCGCTGCTCAATGCGATGTGTATGCCTTACGGAACCATGAAGCAGCTGCAGGATGAGAACCGCATGACGGAATTGATGGTTATGCAGGAAGAAATTAAAACGTATCCGTTTGGCGATGTCTGGAATGAGTACTGTGAAAGATGCGGTGTGCTGGCAGATGGAAAGTGGTTTGAAGAAATTGTGAAATATGAGCAGGATGTTCTGCTGAAACGGTAAGAATAAGAATCCCCTGAGCCAAAAAACGGTTGGCTTGGGGGATTTTTGTGGTATATTATATAAAATAGAGACAAAAAAAAGACTTTATGTTATACTATACAGGGTGAATTCAGATGAAAACGCAAATAGTCTCTATGGATGAGAAAAAGATAGATATGGAAATGCTGCGCAAAGCCGGAGAAATTATTAAAAAGGGCGGATTGGTGGCTTTTCCCACGGAAACGGTATACGGACTGGGAGGGGACGCGCTGAATGAAGAATCTTCGGAGCGGATATACCGGGCAAAGGGAAGACCCTCGGATAATCCGCTGATCGTGCATATCTGCCGGATAGAGGATCTGGCTCCTATTACGGCGCAGGTGCCAGATGCGGCACGGAAGCTGGCGGATGCTTTTTGGCCGGGACCGCTTACCATGGTGCTTCCGAAGTCGGACAGGGTTCCGGGGGCGACGACAGGAGGATTGGATACGGTGGCAGTGCGGATGCCGGGGCATAAAGTGGCCCTGGCCTTTATAGAAGCGGCGGGCGGATATGTGGCGGCGCCCAGTGCCAACCGGTCAGGAAAGCCCAGCCCGACGCTGGCAAAATACGTGACGGAGGATATGGACGGCAGGATAGAGATGATCATCGATGGCGGGGAAATTCAGATAGGGCTGGAATCCACGATCGTGGATCTGACGGAAGAGATTCCGTTGATTCTGCGGCCGGGCTATATTACAAAAGAAATGCTGGAAAAGGTTTTGGGAGAAGTCCGGGTGGACAGGGCTGTATTGGAGGACGGTTCCAAACAGCCGCCCAGAGCGCCGGGAATGAAATACCGGCACTATGCGCCGAAAGGGGAATTGACGATTATCGGCGGCGCCCAGGAGCGGGTGGTGGATGAGATCAACCGGCGGACAAGGAGTATGCAGGAAAAGGGCGAGAAGGTAGGTGTGATCGGAACGGACGATACGGTGGCAGGATATCTGGCGGACAGTGTCAAGAGTGCAGGCAGCCGAAAAGAGGAAACCACGATAGCGAGAGCCTTATACCGTATCCTGCGTGAATTTGACGAAGAGGGAGTGACGGTAATTTATTCGGAGAGTTTTGACGCTTCGGAGGAAGAAGGAATCGGGCAGGCGATTATGAACCGGCTGCTGAAAGCGGCAGGGCACCGCCTGGAACGGATATAGATAAATGCAGGATAATGAGAGTTGGAAATGCAAGGAATGTTTTTACGGCAGCAGACCGGAAAGGCGGATGCAAAATAAAAAAAGGAGGATGAAAACATGCGAGTGGCATTGGGAAGCGACCATGGCGGATATGGTCTGAAACAGGAGGTTATTAAGTATCTGGAGGAGAAAGGCATTGAGTACAGGGATTTTGGCTGTATGAGTACCCAGTCCTGTGACTATCCGGAATTCGGGAGCGCAGCGGCGAAAGCGGTTGCGGCGGGGGAATGTGATAAAGGTATTGTAATCTGCACCACCGGAATTGGGATTTCCATTACGGCGAATAAAATAAAGGGAATCCGCTGTGCGCTTTGTTCGGACACCGTGTCTGCCAGATTGACGAGGGAACATAACAATGCAAATGTGCTGGCTCTTGGTGCGGGCATTGTGGGGACGAATCTGGCTTTGTGCATTGTGGATACCTTTCTGAATACGCAGTTCCCGGGCGAAGAAAAGCATTGCAGAAGAGTGGCGGCAATTCAGGCTTTGGAAGAAGAGACCATGAGATAAAAGCAGGGAAGATTAAGTTGGATGGAAAGCAGGAGCGATGGAATGGGAAAGATAATGGTGATGGATCATCCGCTGATCCAGCATAAAATCGGATATATCAGAAGGAAAGATACGGGAACAAAGGATTTCAGACAGACTATTAGTGAGATTGCCATGCTGATCTGCTATGAGGCGACCAGGAACCTGCAGCTTTCCGAAGTGCAGATAGAAACGCCTGTCTGTCCGGCTGTGGTAAAAGAATTAAAAGGAAAGAAGATGGCGGTTATTCCGATTCTGCGCGCTGGTTTGGGAATGGTGGACGGCGTGCTGGCGTTAATTCCGGCAGTTAAAGTAGGGCATATCGGTTTGTACCGCGATCCGCAGTCTTTAGAGCCGGTGGAATATTATTGCAAGCTTCCGGCCGATTGCGCGGAGCGGGAAATATTTGTAGTTGATCCGATGCTGGCAACCGGCGGTTCATCCGTGGCAGCGATCCGGATGTTAAAAGATAAAGGATGCAGGAATATTCATTTTATGTGTATCATTGCTGCACCGGAGGGTGTGGAGAGGATGAAGGAAGCACATCCGGACGTGGATCTATATATCGGCGCTTTGGATGAGAAGCTGAATGAGCATGGATATATTGTGCCGGGACTGGGAGATGCAGGGGACAGGATATTCGGCACGAAATAATTGAAAAAAGTTTTAGAATCTGGTAAAAGGCAGGTGGGCGGAATGAAACGTACAGGAAAACAGAATATGGCGGCAATCCTTGCAGGAGTATTGCTGTTAAGCGGTTTTCCCATGGCGGTTACATCGACTGCGTATGCCACGGAAGCTACCCGCAAGAAACTGCAGGAAGCAGAAGATGCCAAAAAGGAAACAGAGGAAAATCTGGGTGAGACAAAAGAGGAACTGAATACCCTCAATGAGCAGAAGAGCTCCCTTCAGGGGCAGCTCCATACACTGAACGGTCAGCTGCAGGAAGTAAGTGACAATATTGCGGAGCTGGAGCGTCAGATAGAAGAGAAGGGAAAAGAGATAGAAACGACGGAGAGGGAACTGGCGGATGCGGAAGCTACGGAGGAATGGCAGTATGAGTGCATGAAAAAACGCATTCAGTTCATTTATGAAACACAGGATTATGTAATGATGGATATGCTGTTTGAATCGGCGAGTCTGGCTGATTTTCTGAACCGCAGTGACTATATCGAGCAGCTTTCCGCCTATGACAGGAAGAAGCTGGAGGAATATACCGCCACGAAAGAAATGATACAGGCGGTGAAACAGCAGCTGGAAGAAGAGAAACGGGAGCTGGACGAATATAAGGTACGGGTGGAGGAAGAAAAAGAGAGGGTGTCAGGACTGGTCAGTCAGACATCAAAGAATCTGGCGGGGAAAACCAATGAAATTTCCCAGGCGGAATCGGAGGCCCTCGCCTATGAACAGAAGTTAAAGGAACAGGAGCAGAATATTGCGGATCTGCAGGCGAAACTTGCCGAGGAAATCCGGCTTTCCAGACTGGCGGCGCAGTCTTCGTGGAGAGATATTTCAGAAGTCAGCTTTGCGGAGGGGGACCGGTATCTGCTGGCGAACCTGATTTACTGTGAGGCAGGCGGTGAAAGCTATGCCGGACAGGTAGCGGTTGGGGCGGTAGTGATCAACCGTGTATTGAGTTCCGTGTATCCGGATTCCGTAGTCGGCGTGATCTACCAGGGCGGACAGTTTTCGCCAGTGGCAAGCGGAAGGCTGGCGGCTGCGTTAGCCGATAATAAGGCAACGGACAGCTGTTACCATGCGGCCGATGAAGCGATGCGGGGAAATACGAATGTTGGAAACTGTGTGTATTTCCGTACCCCGATAGAAGGGCTGAGCGGCATCAATATCGGGGGACATGTGTTTTATTAACAGCGGTTTCGGCCGTGGATGCACTGCCCGCTTTCCGAGCGCTCTTATGATTGTATTTAAGGCTGAAGCGGCGGATTGCAGTCTTCTATGTATTTTTGCAGGGTGTGGAATTCTCCTCTGTATATGATCTGGAGCAGGTCGTTGAGTCTGTTTAAGCATTGGGTCAGCAGATTCTGAGAGAGTGTGCCTTGATTCAGTGTGATGGCCAGTTCGTCTAAATCCATGACTTTGACAAAACCGTTGGGATAGACGATGACGTCGGCCAGCAGATCCAGAGATGTCATCGAGTTATCTGCGTTATCGTAGATGTATTCCACAATGTCGCAGTACCAGTACAGAAGTGAGTCGTCTTCGCGCAGGAACTGGCTTACTTTGAAGCCCTTTTTCAAAAAGTAACAGGAATAGCCGTGATGAAGATCTTTTTTTGGCTTGAGGGAATTCCACCGGGTCAGGATGATGTCTTCATTGCATGTAATGATGATGTCGTCTTTTAAGTGGATACACTCTTCGGGTATGATTCTTTTACGGTATAAAGTCGGATTTGTCATATTCATCCTCATTTCTGTACTGCAGTGCAGTGTTTGGTGTTTGAAAATGGGTATGACCACATACTACTATTGGGAAAAAGAAAAGTCAATGATTAATTTGGCATTTATGGTCGATTAAAAAACGGAGAGAACTGAATAAATTTGCGGTAATGTTTAATCGTATTTTTTGACAAAAACTTGTTTTTTATTTTGTAATGCTAGACATTGTGCTAAAAAATGGGTATAATTATAGGGTGATTATTTTTGGGTCATAAAAGCGGTTTACAAAAAAGCATGGAGGCGGAAGTGAAATACGGAAAAAGTGTATACCATGCGTTGACAATGATCACGCAGTTTGGAATCAATATGCTGGTGCCGATTTTTCTCTGCTCCTTTCTTGGCATCTATCTGGACCGGAGGTTTGATACTTCGTTTTGGATGGTGATTTTATTTTTTGTGGGAGCCATGGCAGGATTCCGCAATGTATATATCTTTGCAAAGAGGATATACAGTATGAAAAACGAAAGGGATACCCGGCGTGGAAGCAGGCGAAGCTAAGGAAGTAAGGGAAAACGAGAAAATGAATGATACAACCGGAGAAGAACGGAAAGAAGGAAAGGGTTCGGGGAAGAAACCGGATCGGACGTTATTGGAATTGTCCATAGGCATCATGGTATGGGGCTTACTGTGTCAGGCCGTGGGAATCTGGTTTGTTTCGGACAGGGCCGGGTATAGTCTCGGACTTTGGATGGGAACGTTGCTGGCGGTGGCGGCAGGCGTACATATGTGGTGGGCTTTGGACAGGGCTTTGGATTTTGCAAGGGATACTGCCGTGAAGATGATGACAAAGCATAATATCATCCGCTATCTGGTGATCGTGGCGGTGATGGCATGTATCATGGTCAGCGGTTTTGCCAATCCGCTTGCGGCTTTTCTGGGGCTGATGGGATTGAAAGTAGCGGCTTATATACAGCCGTTTACTCATAAAGTATTAGGTAACATAAATAACTAATATAAGGAGGAGGTGAGAATATGGAACAGGGAATTTTGTTATCCTCGGCGGCTGATATTGATTTTATGGTTCATGGCGTATTTTCGTATGAGCTGTTTGGTCAGACCGTATGGATAACAACCACACATGTATGTGTGCTGATCGTCATGCTGGTTATTATTGGTTTCTGTATTGCAGCAAACCGGGTGGTCAAACATGCATCCGAGGTCCCTGGTACATTCCAAAACATTGTGGAGCTGGTAGTGGAGATGCTGGATAATATGGTTGGAGGAGTAATGGGAAAATATGCCGTTAGCTTCCGCAACTATATCGGTACGATATTCATATTTATCTTACTGAGCAACATTTCGGGTCTCTTCGGGCTGCGCCCGCCAACTGCCGATTATGGAGTGACCTTTGCACTCGGCATTATGACCTTTGTGACGATTCATTTCAACAAGTTCAAGCATCAGAAGGTGAAGGGAGTCATTAAAGGACTGTGTGATCCGTGGCCGATATGGGCGCCGATCAATGTGATCGGTGACATTGCCGTACCGATTTCATTGTCGCTGCGTCTGTTTGCCAATATTCTGTCGGGTGTGGTAATGATGGCGCTGGTTTATGGTCTGCTTTCTAAGATTGCATATGTCTGGCCGGGAGCGCTTCATGTATACTTTGACTTGTTCTCGGGGGCGATTCAGACTTATGTATTCTGTATGCTGACGATGACCTATATTGCAGATGCATGTACTACGGAATGATAATTGTCTGACTTAAGTAAACAATTGAATAAAGAATATTTAATAATCACTTTTTAATCCAAGGAGGAATCAACAATGGAATTTAACACGAACTTTATATTAGGTTGTTCAGCAATCGGAGCAGGTCTTGCGGTTATCGCAGGTATTGGTCCTGGTGTAGGTCAGGGTATTGCGGCAGGACACGCGGCAGCAGCGGTAGGAAGAAATCCGGGTGCAAAATCCGACGTTACTTCTACGATGCTTTTGGGGCAGGCAGTTGCCGAGACAACGGGTCTGTATGGTCTGCTTATTGCCATGCTGCTCTTATTCGTAAAACCTCTTGTACCTTAAGAGACTTTTTGGATGATATATGGAAAACAAAAGTTTTAGGGAAGGGAGGCTTACGTCTTGAATATATTAGGCACGGGATTTATGTTGGCTGCCGCCGAGATGGAGCCGAGATTATTTGATCTGGACCTCCAGCTGATAGCGGATGCGGGGCTTATGATCATAGCTGTATTCGCCCTGTTCCTGATCGCGTCAAAACTTCTGTTCAATCCGGTAAGGGATATGATGCAGAAGCGTCAGGATAAGATTAAGGGTGAGCTGGACAGCGCTGCACAGGATATGGAGAATGCGGCGAAGCTGAAAGCGGACTATGAATCCAAAATCAGGAATATCGATAAAGAAGCGGAAGCTATCTTAAGTGATGCGAGAAAAAAAGCGCTTGCCAATGAAAATAAGATTGTTGCGGAAGCAAAAGAAGAAGCGGCAAGGATTATTGAGCGGGCAAAGGTGGAAGCAGAACTTGAGAAGAAGAAAGCTGTCGATGACATGAAGCGCGAGATGATAGTGATAGCGTCCATGATGGCAGGAAAAGTGGTAAATTCTTCCATTGATACGGCTGTCCGTGACAGTCTGGTTGATGAGACATTGAAAGAAATAGGTGAAAGCACATGGCTAAGCTAGTTTCAAAAACATATGGAGAAGCTTTATTCGAGCTTGCCGTGGAAGAGAACCAGGTCGATGTGTTCATGGAGGAAATTACCCGGCTGCAGGAAGTTTTTGCACAGAATAAGGAATTCGGTAAACTCATGAATCATCCGAAGATTCTGAAGGAAGAGAAGATACAGGTGCTTCAGAATGTGCTGAAAGGCCGTATTTCGGATGAACTGACAGGTTTTCTTACGTTAATCGTGACAAAAGACCGCTATGGTGAGATCGATGGGATATTGGAATATTTCTTAACGGAAGTAAAGAGATACAAAGGTATCGGTATCGCTTATGTGACGACGGCGGCACCGCTTCGTGAGGAGCAGAAAGCGGAAGTAGAGCAGAAACTGCTTCAGACCACATCCTATAAGAAGATGGAAATGCATTATGCCGTGGACGAGAGTCTGATCGGCGGCATGGTCATCCGAATCGGAGACCGTGTGGTGGACAGCAGTATAAAAACAAGGTTAAATGAACTTACAAGACAGTTGATAAAGATTCAGCTGTCATAAAAATAAGAAAGGTGCGTACAGATCCATGAATTTAAGACCGGAAGAAATAAGTTCTGTCATTAAGGATCAGATCAAGAGATATGCGTCTGAACTGGAAGTATCCGATGTGGGTACGGTAATTCAGGTTGCGGATGGTATTGCCCGCGTACATGGACTTGAGAATGCCATGCAGGGAGAATTATTAGAGTTCCCCGGTGAAGTTTACGGCATGGTGCTCAATCTGGAGGAGGACAACGTAGGTGCAGTTCTTCTCGGAAGCCATAAGAATATCAATGAAGGCGATACCGTAAAGACTACGGGCCGTGTGGTTGAGGTTCCGGTAGGCGATGTAATGCTGGGACGTGTAGTAAATGCTCTTGGTCAGCCGATTGACGGAAAAGGACCCATTCAAACAGATAAATACCGCAAGATAGAGAGAGTTGCATCCGGCGTTATCACGAGAAAATCCGTAGATACACCGTTACAGACAGGTATCAAGGCAATCGACTCCATGGTTCCCATCGGAAGGGGACAGAGGGAGCTGATCATCGGCGACAGACAGACCGGTAAGACGGCGATTGCCATCGATACGATCATCAACCAGAAGGGACAGGGAGTGAAATGTATCTATGTTGCCATAGGACAGAAGGCTTCCACGGTTGCCACCATTGTTAAGACGCTGGAAGAATACGGCGCTATGGCTTATACAACCATCGTAGCGGCTACCGCCAGCGAACTTGCTCCGCTACAGTACATTGCTCCTTATTCGGGCTGTGCAATCGGAGAAGAATGGATGGAAAACGGCGAGGATGTATTGGTAATTTACGATGATCTGAGCAAACATGCTACGGCATACCGTACACTCTCACTGCTGTTAAAAAGACCCCCCGGGCGTGAAGCATATCCCGGTGACGTATTCTACCTGCATTCCAGACTGCT
Source organism: uncultured Lachnospiraceae bacterium (assembly GCA_910579935.1). GTDB lineage: Bacteria > Bacillota > Clostridia > Lachnospirales > Lachnospiraceae > Kineothrix. Next base: position 4,715 of record CAJTVQ010000020.1, on the reverse strand, counting down.
GGAAAGAGCGGCGCGCATGAGCGATGAATACGGTGGAGGTTCTCTGACGGCGCTTCCGATCATCGAGACACAGGCGGGCGACGTATCCGCATACATTCCGACCAACGTAATCTCTATTACAGACGGCCAGATTTACCTGGAGACGGAAATGTTTAATTCCGGTTTCCGTCCTGCCGTAAATGCCGGACTTTCCGTGTCCCGTGTAGGTGGTGCGGCTCAGATCAAGGCAATGAAGAAAATCGCAGCCCCGATTCGTACGGAGCTGGCACAGTATAGAGAACTGGCTGCTTTCTCCCAGTTCGGTTCCGAATTGGATGCCGATACGAAAGAGAAGCTGGCACAGGGCGAACGGATTAAAGAAGTATTAAAACAGCCGCAGTATCAGCCGATGCCGGTACAGTATCAGGTTATCATTATTTACGCGGTAACGAATAAGTACCTGCTGGATATTCCGGTGGAAGACATTACCCGTTTTGAGAAAGAGTTCTTCGAGTTCCTGGATACAAAATATGCGGATATTCCTAATTCCATCGCAGCGGAAAAACAGATTTCCGACACGACGGATGAAGCTTTGAAGAAGGCGATTGGGGAATTCAAGGCGCAGTTTAAGAAATCATAAGAGGATTAGAATGGAAGGATAGGTAACGGTTATGGCTTCAATGAGAGATATAAAAAGGCGTAGAGGCAGTATCCAGAGTACGCAGCAGATTACCAAAGCCATGAAACTTGTTTCTACCGTTAAGCTGCAAAAGGCAAAGCAGCGTGCAGAGCAGTCCAAGGAATATTTTAACTGCATGTACGAGACCGTGGTTTCCATGCTTGCCAAAGCGGGAAATATCAATCATCCGTATTTAAAGGCGGGCGATTCTTCCAAGAAAGGGATTATCGTCATTACTTCCAACAGAGGACTTGCCGGAGGCTACAACTCCAATGTGACAAAACTGATCACGCAGGGTGACTTTAAGAAAGAGGATGTGGAGATTTATGTCATCGGTAAGAAGGGAAGGGAGACTTTCCAGCGGCGGGGTTACAGCATTCGGGAAGATTATTCCGATATTGTGGAAGAGCCGCTGTATTCCGATGCGATGGAAGTGAGCAAGAAGGTACTGGACGATTTTGTAAATGGAGAAATCGGTGAAATATATTTGGCTTATACCGGATTTAAAAATACGGTAGTGCATGTGCCTACTCTGTTGAAACTGCTTCCGGTGGAATTGGAGGATAAGGCAGGCAAAAATGGAGCGGAAGACGCGTCAAAAAGCGCTGCGCCGATGAACTTCGAGCCGGAAGACGATGCTGCGTTGGATCTGATCATTCCTAAATATGTGACGAGTCTGATATTCGGCGGTCTGGTAGAATCGGTAGCCAGCGAGAACGGTGCGAGAATGCAGGCGATGGATTCGGCAACCAGCAATGCGGAAGAGATGATAGACCATCTGACCCTGATGTATAACAGGGCTAGACAGGGCTCCATCACGCAGGAGCTGACGGAGATTATTGCCGGCGCAAATGCAATTTCTATGTAAGGTTTCAGCAGCAGAATGCGCATGGTGTGTGTATCGCAAAGCGTGTTGCCGGTCACAAAGTGAGCGGTAACAAATAATGAGAAAGGTAACAGGGAAGAAGAGATGGCAGAGATAAAGAAAGAGATGGGTAATGTCGGTAAAGTTACCCAGATTATCGGTGCTGTGCTTGATATTAAATTTACCGGCGGCGAGCTGCCGGAGATCAACGAAGCAATCAAAATTCCGACCAGTGACGGCGGGGAACTGATTGTGGAGGTATCGCAGCATCTTGGTGATGACACTGTCAGGTGTATTGCCATGGGTTCCACCGACGGTTTGGTAAGGGGCATGGATGCAGTTGCAACCGGTGCGCCGATTACGGTTCCCGTCGGCGAGAATACACTGGGAAGAATTTTCAATGTGTTAGGTCAGCCGATTGATAATAAGCCGGCTCCTACGGATGTGGGACACGAGCCGATTCACAGGCCGGCTCCTGCATTTGAGGAACAGTCTACGGCAACAGAGCTTTTGGAGACAGGTATTAAAGTCGTTGACCTGCTTTGCCCTTACCAAAAGGGCGGTAAAATCGGTCTGTTCGGCGGCGCCGGTGTAGGCAAGACGGTATTGATTCAGGAATTGATCCGTAATATTGCTACCGAGCACAGCGGATATTCCGTATTTACCGGTGTAGGCGAGAGAACGAGGGAAGGTAACGACCTGTACCATGAAATGATGGAATCAGGCGTTATCGACAAAACAACGATGGTGTTCGGACAGATGAACGAGCCCCCCGGAGCGAGAATGAGAGTTGGTCTTACGGGACTGACCATGGCAGAATATTTCCGTGACAAGGGCGGTAAGGATGTGCTTCTGTTCATTGATAATATTTTCCGCTTCACACAGGCAGGTTCCGAAGTGTCTGCACTTTTGGGCCGTATGCCTTCGGCGGTAGGTTATCAGCCTACGCTGCAGACGGAGATGGGTGCGCTGCAGGAGCGTATCACTTCTACAAAGAACGGATCCATCACATCCGTACAGGCAGTATACGTGCCTGCCGATGACTTGACGGACCCTGCTCCGGCAACTACGTTTGCTCACCTGGATGCGACGACGACACTGTCCCGTTCCATCGTGGAATTAGGTATTTATCCGGCAGTAGATCCGTTGGAATCCAGTTCCAGAATCCTTGACCCGCGTATCGTCGGTGAAGAGCACTATCAGGTAGCCCGCGGCGTACAGGAGATTTTGCAGAAGTATAAGGAACTGCAGGATATTATTGCCATCCTCGGTATGGATGAACTTTCCGAAGAAGATAAACTGGTGGTGTCCCGTGCGAGAAAAGTACAGAGATTCCTGTCCCAGCCCTTCTTCGTTGCAGGACAGTTTACCGGACTGGAAGGAAAATATGTTCCGATCAATGAAACGATCCGCGGATTCAAGGAGATTCTGGAAGGGAAACATGACAGCATACCGGAGAGCTATTTCCTGAATGCAGGAAGTATCGACGATGTACTTGCCCGTGTAAAATAGTACAGAAAGGGCAGGGTTGAGATATGGCAGATGAAAGAAATTTCCGATTAAAAGTAATTACACCGGAACGGGTTTTCTATGACGGTGACGTAAACATGGTGGAATTTAATACCACGGAGGGGGAAGTGGGTATTTATAAGGGCCACGTTCCCATGACAGTCATTGTAAATCCCGGAATACTGACAATTTCGGAAAGCGAGAGGGCACGGAATGCGGCATTGCATGCAGGTTTCGTGGAGATTCTGGAAGATAAGGTAACGATTCTTGCGGAAATCATCGAGTGGCCGGAGGAGATTGACAGGAAACGTGCGGAAGAAGCGAAGGCACGTGCGGAGGAAAGACTTCGTACCAAGGCGCCGGAAACGGATATCCTTCGTGCGGAAGCAGCATTAAAGAGGGCGCTTGCCCGCATTAGTGCGGTTTCGTAGAATAAGTTATCATAGCATTATGGATGTTATGGCAATGTGATATGGATGTGATCATAAGACAGTTCCGCAGATTTACTGGTGCGGAGCTGTCTTGTTTTAATGCACGGATCCCCGCGAACCCCCCGCCCGTTTTCCGCATATGATAACATAAAAATCGGTGATGTTAGTAAAGGATGTTTTCTATGTATAATCAGAAAGTATTACCCTTTTATATGACATATCCTTTACCTCTTTATTATCAGGAGGAAGATACGGTAACGAGGGATTTGGAGTACTTACAGCAGATGTATCCGGCGGAAGCCAAGAAATATCAGAAGATTATTGCCGGCATTTTGGATAAGCTGGATTATGAAGGCAGTATGATATACGATGAGTATCCGGATAAATGGCAGATGTACAGACTGTCGCAGAGTGTTATGGAACACATAAAGAGACAGAATGAGAGGGAGAATCCGGGTGTGGAAATTCCGAAAGAAAAATGGGAATGGATGTCCGATATGGTTCAGATCATTCTTTTTTATGAGATTTATAAACGGCGGCATGGGAACCGGAACGGGATTTTAAAGTTTTAGTTGTAGTTTTGGACTAAAGTCAGTAAAATATAGTCATGGTGTTCTGCACCATGACTATTTGTGTCAGTATAAAAATGGTCTGCAGGTTGTGGCAGCCGTTGTCAGATTAGATTGTATCAGGAAGAGAGTGGAAGGATATGCAGCAGCTGAAAGAGGTACTGGAGGAGATGCTGGGAGAAGGGCTGTATCAGGCAGTCATGAGTAATTCCAGAGACAGGGAACGAATCGCGAAAGTGAAGGTACGCCCGGTTATGGTGAAGGGAAGGCTGGTATTTCAGGAAACAGCATATATAGGAACGCAGGTATTCCATAGAAACTGCGGAAAAGAGGAAATGGTATGCCGCATCATGGAATATATGGAGAAAGATTTCAGACAGTGTGAAATAGAGACTGTAGGGGGAAGGGCAACGGCGCTGGTCAGCAAAAAGGGCAGAGTGTCAGTAAAACGTAAGAAGTTCGGAGAGAACGGAAACAGGAGAGATATGGAAAGGGGAGCGGAAGGGTTTCATCTGTCCCACAACCGGGTTAAGCGGTATATATTGGAAGAGGACAGACCGGTTCCTTTTTTGATTGATTTAGGGGTGCAGACGAAAGACGGAAAGATTGTAAGGGCAAGATATGATAAATTTAACCTGAATTATTCACGGAATAACGGCATCAACTGCTGAAACCCGCATGGT
>CAJTVQ010000019.1 GCA_910579935.1 uncultured Lachnospiraceae bacterium | reverse complement strand
GGACAGCACCACGGGCAGCGTAGAGGGGCATAAGCAGCAGGAAAGATAAGAATAAGAGATCAAACAGGAAAAGCGGCAAAGGGCGCTTACGGGAAACCGTAGGCGCTTATTTCATTGCAGAAAGGAAGTAAAAGCATGAGGAACATTAACAGGCTGATAAGCGGGTACAATTTCAATCCGGGCAGCGTTTCCCGTATCAAGTACATTGTGATTCATTATGTGGGAGGTTTGAGCGGGGCGCAGGCAAACTGCAAATATTTTGCAGGCGGCAATAGAAATGCGTCCGCACATTATTTTGTAGATCACAACGGGGAAATCTGGCAGTGCGTGGAAGATGCTAACATAGCGTGGCACTGCGGCGCAAAGAGTTATAAGCATGGGGAGTGCCGGAACGCAAACAGCATAGGCATTGAGTTATGCGTAAGGAAGAGGAACACCGCCAGCCAGGGCGCGACAGATAAGGACTGGTATTTTGAGGACGCGACGGTAGAGGCGGCGGCAGAGCTGACAAGGTACTTAATGGATAAGTACGGTGTGCCTGCCGATCATGTCATAAGGCATTACGACGTTACCGGGAAAATTTGCCCTAACCCGTATGTATATAATACAACGGCGCATACATGGGACGAGTTTAAAAGGCTGATAAGCGGCGGCACTGCCTCTGCCGGGAGCGGGGAAAAGAAACTCTACAGAGTGCGCAAACGCTGGGAAGATGCAACCGGGCAGCTGGGGGCTTTTGAAAGTCTGGAAAATGCAAAGAAAGCCTGCATTGCTGGCTATAATGTGTATGACTGGGACGGAAAGGCGGTATACAGCGCTTTTGCAGGCAATGAGCAGCAGACGGCGGCAGGCGGCGCGGAAAGCGTGATCTGGGCTTTTCTGACGGGCAAAGGCTTAAATGCTTATGCAGCAGCCGGGCTTATGGGAAACCTTTTTGCAGAAAGCGGGCTTAAAGCAGATAATCTGCAAAATTCCTTTAATACGCGGCTGGGAATGACGGACGCAGAATATACGGCGGCTGTAGACAGCGGCAGATACACAAATTTTGTGAGGGACAGCGCGGGCTATGGGCTTGCACAGTGGACGTATTACAGCCGCAAGCAGGCGTTATATGATTATGCAAAAGCGGCGTGCGCGTCGATCGGTAGCTTAAATATGCAGCTTACCTTTTTGTGGCAGGAATTACAGGGCTACAAGGGCGTTATTTCCGCGCTTATGGCTGCAATGTCGGTACGGGCTGCCTCTGATGCGGTATTGACAGGGTATGAAAAGCCCGCAGATCAGAGCGAGGCAGTAAAGCAGCGCCGGGCAGCATACGGGCAGGAGTATTACGACAGGTACGCCGCAGGAACCGGGGCAGGCGGGAACACAGAGCAGGGAAAGACAGAGGCGGTACAGGTTCCCTTTAAAGTAAAAGTAGATATAACCGATCTTAGAATAAGGACGGGCGCAGGCACGGATTTTGAAAAGACGGGGAAGTATACAGGCGTGGGAGTATTTACCATTGTAGAGGTAAAAGCCGGAGAGGGCAGCGCCGCAGGCTGGGGGCTGCTGAAAGCGTATGAAGAGAATAGGGACGGCTGGGTATCGCTGGACTATTGCACAAGATTATAATGTATCTGCTGGGGTATGTCGTTCATGGGCGGCATACCCTTTATTTTTTTGCACACAAAAAAAGTTACTCATTGAGCGCAAAAGTATTGACACATAGGCTCAATGGGTATATAATATATATTGTAACAAAGGTACAGCAGGAAAGGAGCTAAACATGGAGAATGAAGAAATGAGCAAAGCAGATTTAATAGCAATGTTGGTATCAATCAGAGAAGTAGCGCGAACAAACGGAGAAACACACACGGTAGAACATATAGACAAAATACTTGAAGAAATCCGTAAGTAAGAAAATTAAATAAAGGGACACACAAGGGCGGCAACCTGTAATATTCCTGCTAAGCCGCCCAAGTGCTTAATAGGATAATAGCAGGATAAAACGGGAAAGTCAAGGGAGTGTGGCAGCATGACGATAGAAGAGGCACGAAAAAGACAGAAAATGAGCAGGAAAGAAATATCTGAATGGCTGGAAATACCATATAGGACGCTGACAAACTGGGAGAACGGAGAAAGGGCTTGTCCGCATTATATGGAAAAACTGATTGTAGAAAAAATATTAAGAGGCAAAGAGTAAAGGAAAGTTGTTATAAATGAAATGCTGGTAATGAGCCGCAGACTTGTAAGAGAGTTTGCGGCTTTTCGCCGGATATAGGACAAAAGAGAGGTAAGGAAAATGGGTAAGCATCTGACAAAGGCAGATCGGATAAAATTAGAGGCACTGCTAAAGGCAGGACATGGTAAAAAGGAGATCGCAGACATGCTGCATGTACACCGCAGCACAATATACCGGGAAATAAAGCGGGGAGTTTATACTGCGCTTAATTCTGATCTCACGCAGGAAGAGCGATACAGCCCGGATATTGCAGACGATAAGTACAGGGAGAATCTGAAAAGCAAGGGCGGCGTTCTTAAGATCGGCAACGATATTAAGTTAGCAAATTATATAGAGGATAAAATAGTAAATGAGGGATATAGCCCGGCTGCCGTTCTGGGGGAGCTTAAGGCGCAGGGGAAAGAGGGGGAATTTTCCGTCACGATCTGCGTAACGACGCTTTACAGCTATATTGATAAAGGTATCTTTCTACAGCTTACAAATAAGGATTTACCAGTAAAGGCAAATAAGAAGAGGGACTATAAGAAAGTGAAGAGGCAGCAGGCAAGGGCGGCGGCGGGTACAAGTATAGAAAAGCGCCCGGAAGAGGTAGACAAGCGGGAAGAGTTCGGGCATTGGGAAATGGATAGCGTGATAGGGCAGCGGGGGAAATCTAAAAATACCCTGCTGGTACTGACGGAAAGAAAGACGCGGGACGAGATCATATTTAAGCTGCCGGATAAGACAGCAGAGGCGGTAGTAGATGCTTTAGACGCATTGGAAAGAAAATGGGGTGATATGTTTAAGCAAGTCTTTAAAAGCATAACCGTAGACAATGGCAGCGAGTTTGCATATTGTGAAGAGCTGGAACGTTCTATACTGGGAGAGGGAAAACGGACACAGCTATATTACTGCCACCCGTATAGCAGCTGGGAGCGTGGCACAAATGAGGTTACTAATAAAATGGTACGGCGAAAGGTTCCAAAGGGGACAAATTTTGACAGCATGACAGACGCAGAGGTAGAGGAAATGGAAAACTGGATAAACAACTATCCCCGCCGCATACATGGCTATCGTTCTGCCGGGGAACTCTTCGAGGAAGAGCTTAAGAAAATCGGGTGAAAAAAATTTAAAAAAGTGTCGCATTTAATATTGACATTTTCAAATGATAAAAATAGAGAAGTTTTGCGTTGACAAACGGAGTTTGGTCTGATATAATATTTTTCGGTGGTTGTCACTAAGCTGCTGTGGCTCAGTCGGTAGAGCGTCGCATTGGTAGTGCGGAGGTCACGGGTCCGATTCCCGTCAGCAGCTTTGCGAAGTCCTTGATTTTAAGGACTTTTTTTGTTTATAATCAAGGCAGCAGAAGGTATATGCAGTTTGCCGGAAACGGAGGGATTGTGATGAAAAAATTTTTGTCATTTTTTTCGGCAGTTTTGGTTGGATTGGCCTTATGCGGAGGCACGCTGGCAGAAGCAAAGACCAGGTCTGCTTCAACCGAAACCATCGATAGTCTGGAAGTGCATTATATAGACGTCGGTCAGGGGGATGCTACACTCATTAAGTGCGGCGGCAGTGCGATGCTCATTGATGCCGGAGAAAACGATAAAGGTACTTTCGTACAGAACTATATCAGCAAACAGGGAGTAAAATCCCTGGAATATCTGATTGTCACACATCCGGATTCCGATCATTGCGGCGGCGCGGATGTGATCATCAATAAGTACGATATAGACACGATCATTATGCCGGATTATGCAAAGGACACACAGTCTTATCGGGATGTGATACAGGCTTTGGATCATAAGCGGTATAAAATTACAAGTCCGGTGGTCGGGACGGTCTATCAGCTGGGCGATGCGGAATTTACGGTTATTGCTCCCAGCCAAAAAGATTACGGCGATGAGGCGAACAATTATTCCGTCGGTATTATTTTGGAGCATGGTGACAAGAAGTTTGTTTTTACCGGGGATGCGGAAGAGGAAGCGGAAGCGGATATGCTCCGTAACCGGATGGATTTGTCTGCCGATGTGCTTAAGGTCGGACACCACGGCAGTAAAACGTCCTCATCGGAAGCGTTTATCGATGCGGTCAGTCCGGAGTATGCGGTAATAAGCTGTGAAGAAAACAATGAATACGGCCATCCGCATTCAGCTACACTGAATATATTGAGAAGTGCAAAAATAAAGGTATTCCGTACCGATGAACAGGGGTCTCTGGCAGCAGTTTCAGACGGAAAAGAAATCACATGGAATGCGGCGCCGTCCGATACATGGAAAGCCGGGGAACCTGTCGGGTCCGGTACAGGGAAAACGCTGAGTGCGGCATCGGCAGAAAAGGTTTCCGGAGAGAAAATGCAGACTGCGGAGGTTCAGAAAAACCAGGATGCCGCTCCCGCAATAGAAGAAGAGCAGGCTCTGGCAGTGCAGGATACACAGGGCCTTACATATGTATTGAATGTTAAGACAAAAAAGTTCCATAAACCAACCTGCGGTTCACTTCCCACAACCAACAGAAGTGATTCCACACTGAGCCGGGATGAGATCATGGCGCAGGGATATGTGCCATGTAAGAAGTGCAATCCCTGAATCAATAGGCATAAGTATATTTTTCCCCTGCCGGGCTCACAATAGTATTATCCGCCGATACGGGTATCGTGTGCGGAAAATGATAAGGAAGGTCAGAGCGCAGGCAGGGCACGGCAGCCTCATGGGAAAATCATATGTGGTTGGAAGGATATTGTTTTGCGGCAGGAATGGGAGCGGTACTTGTTTTTCTTCCTATTATGGGAATATGGAGCGGCTGCCGGCAGGATGGAAGAAAAATAAGCATGGATCATGGGAATAAAAAGGTATGGTTCAGGTTGAAAGAAAGGAGCTTTCAACTTTTGAATCCGAACCTGCCAAAACAGATACGGGGTGAAGAAATGAAAAAGTACAATATGCTTGAAGACTCTCCGGGAAAGTCGCTTTTATTCTTTGCGCTTCCCATGATACTGGGGAATCTGTTTCAGCAGTTTTATAATATGGCGGATTCCGTGATCGTAGGACAGTGTGTGGGTGAAGATGCATTGGCGGCAGTAGGGGCTTCTTATTCACTGACGACGGTTTTTATTATGATAGCCATAGGAGGCGGGATCGGATCGTCGGTTATTACTTCGCAGTATTTAGGCGCAAAGCAGTATGGCAGGATGAGGACGTCGGTTTATACGGCTTTGATCAGTTTTGCCGCGGTGAGCATGGTTTTGGGAGTATTTGGCTTCTTTATGTGCGGACGGATTCTGTCGGCGCTGCATACGCCGCAGAATATACTGGCAGATGCGGTATTGTATCTGAGGATTTATTTTGCAGGACTTCCGTTTTTGTTTATGTATAATATTCTTTCTTCGGTATTCAATGCCCTTGGCAATTCCAAAACTCCGTTATACTTACTTATTTTTTCTTCCATTTTGAATGTTTGTCTGGATTTTCTTATGGTATTGGCGTTTGGTATGGGGGTTGCCGGAGTGGCAGTGGCAACGGTGGCGGCGCAGGGACTTTCGGCGGTTATTTCTTTTTGCCTTTTATTACGGACGCTGCGCGGATTTGCAGGGGATGCGGAAGAACAGGAAAGAGTATATTACAGCATAGGGATGTTGGGAAGTATGGTAAAGATAGCGGTTCCATCCATGCTTCAGCAATCCATAGTTTCCATCGGTATGCTGCTGGTACAATCGGTGGTAAACGGATTTGGTTCTCCGGTGCTGGCCGGTTATACGTCGGGCATGAGAATTGAATCCATCTGCATTGTACCAATGATTGCCACAGGTAATGCGGTGTCTACTTTTACCGCCCAAAACCTGGGGGCAGGCAATGCGGAAAGGGTAAAAAGAGGCTATCGGGCGGCATACGGTATTGTGATTGGTTTCGGTGTACTTATCCTGGCAGCCTTAAGTATCTTTCACGGACAGATTATTTCTGCTTTTGTCGAAGCGGGGAACGGCGCCGCGGCATTTGCCACAGGAGATTCTTACCTGACCTTCATCCGTTTCTTTTTCGTGTTTATCGGCACGAAGGCGATCACGGACGGGGTGCTTCGGGGAGCCGGCGACGTGGGGATGTTTACGCTGGCGAATCTGGTTAATTTGGGGATTCGCGTTTTTGTTTCGTTTCAGTTTGCACCGGCATGGGGAGTGGAGGCGGTATGGTATGCGGTTCCGATGGGATGGATTGCAAATTATATTATTTCCTTTTTTTGGTATCTGACCGGAAGATGGAGCAGGAAGCGGATGATTCAGGCAGGATAGCCGTCTGTCTTTCAGCTTGGTCTTCAAGGCAGTCTCATGGGCGGCTCATGGCAGGGCGGCGGGGCAGTCAGAAAGTGAAAATGGATTTCCATGCAGATAATGGAATGTATATTGTAATCCGCAAGGAATTAGCTTATAATACATAAGGGAAAAGGAACAGGATAAGGATTCAGCAAAGGACAGATAAGAGGATGAAGATTCATGAGAGCGTATATATAGCGGAAGGAGCCATTGTTCTTGGCAGTGTGGAGGCCGGAGAAGAAAGCAGTATATGGTTTCATGCCACAGTGCGGGCGGACAGGGACAGGATTCTCATAGGACGGGGAAGCAATATTCAGGACAATGCGGTAGTGCATGTGGATAAAGGGTTTCCGGCAGTCATTGGCGACGGAGTGACGGTTGGGCACAGCGCCGTGCTGCATGGATGCACCATAGGTAGCAATACGCTGGTCGGCATGGGCGCCATTGTGCTGAACGGAGCCAGGATCGGTGAAAACTGCATCATCGGGGCAGGAGCATTGGTGACGCAGAATATGCTGGTGCCTGACGGTTCCCTGGTAATTGGTTGTCCGGCGAAGATCGTGCGGCAGGTAACCGTACAGGAGATAGAGGCAAACCGCCATAATGCGGCAGAGTATATAGAAGAAGGCAGAAACTATAAAAGAGCGGACATAGAAGATGCAGGCAGCATAGGATAAAAGAGAAGGAAGAAAGGAAGGTATGCGGTATGGATTTTTTTGAAAAAGTAGGAGAAACGATTACGGAGAAAGGGAAAGAGGTAACCAGTAAGGCAAAGGATATTGCGGAAATTGCAGGGTTGAGAAATCAGATCAGTACCTGTGAGGATGTAATCAGAAAAAATTATCTGGAAATCGGCAGACTCTATTATGAACAGTTTGCCAATACGGAAAATAATGCATTCGAAGAGCAGTGTGTGGCGATTGCAAATGCGAAGAACGGAGTGGAGGCTTTGGAAGAGAAGATTAGGGAAATAAAAGGACTATAGGTTCATAGTGAAACGGAAGGGAGAGGAAGGATGAGGATAGGAGGTTTAGAAGCCGGCGGGACGAAAATGGTCTGTGCAATAGGGGATGAGCAGGGGAATATCATGGAAAAGAAGATTATCCCCACCGGGACGCCGGAAGATACAATGCCTCAGGTAATTGATTTTTATAGGGGGAAAGAGATCAGGACTTTAGGAATCGGCTGTTTCGGACCGGTAGATCTGAACAAAAATTCGGATACTTATGGTTATATCAGACAGACCACCAAACTGCCATGGATAAACTATGATATAGTAGGGAATATGAAAAAGGAACTGCAGATACCGATTGGGTTTGACACCGATGTAAACGGCGCCGTATTGGGAGAAGCAGTCTGGGGGGCGGCGAAAGGGTTGGATAATGCGATATATATCACGGTCGGAACCGGAATCGGGGTAGGAGTCTATATCGGAAAACGGCTGGTACATGGATTGATGCATCCGGAAGCGGGGCATGTTCTGCTAAACAGACATCCGGACGACCATTACAAAGGCCATTGTCCGTATCACGCCAATTGTGCGGAAGGTTTGGCGGCAGGACCGGCAGTGGAAGAGCGATGGGGCAGGAAAGCCATGGAATTGGCAGATCGGGAAGAAGTATGGGAGATGGAGGCTTACTATATCTCGCAGGCCATTGCCGATTATATTTTTGCATATTCTCCGGAAAAAATCATTTTGGGCGGCGGTATCATGCACCAGAAGCAGCTCTATGATAAAATACGGAAGAAGACTTCAGAGCTTTTAAATGGCTATATTGCAAGGGAAGAAATCCTGAACGGTATGGAAAATTATATTGTGGAACCGCTTTTGGGAGATGAGGCGGGCATTAAAGGGGCGTTGTGCTTAGGAACTTTGGCGGTGTAGGATGATGAGCGGTGGCAGGATCGGAAACCTGTTGTCTAAAAAAGGAGCTAAATGGGATATTCCATTTAACTCCTTTTTAAAAGCTTTTATTGGGGCGGCGCTTCTTGCTGCTGCGCCTGCTGCTGAGCTTCCATTGCAGCCTGCTGTGCCGCTAAATCGCGCTGTATGATCTCATTGCGCTGCTGTTCGATAAGAGCTTCCCAGCCCGGCGTGGACATGACTTCTGCCGTGTGGGGACATAAATTTGTCTGGTTTGCCGGTATCGTAACAGTAGAAACCGTGCCGTCCGGATTGGTGACCTGTGCAGTAGTGGCGGAACCGCTCTGCAGGGAAGCGTCCTCGATCGGCGTCAGTTCCAAAATTCCGTCTATCTTGAACGGACAGAACTCCGTTGCGGGCAAACCACAGTACTGGCAGATGGAACCCTGATAATGGACATCGCAGGTTTCGGTAGGCGTCGTTCCGTCGGCAAAATATTCCGTGCTCAAAGTGCCGTCACACAGTCCCGGTATCGGTGCTTTCCCGGACTTGGAACATACGGTGGAAGTGACGATTCCGGCAGGGACGGAAAACGGTTCATTGGGCAGTTCTTCATGGATGCGGGACATGACAGCGCGCCATAATTTTTTTGCAAGATTCTTTTCGTCACCCGATAATTTTACATTGTTATCGAATCCGGCCCATGTAGTAGCGGTATAATACGGGGTAAAACCTGAAAACCATACATCGTTGTAATCGGAAGTAGTTCCGGTTTTTCCCGCGATAGCCATGCCGCCGAAATTAACGGAACCGCCGGTTCCCTTGGTAACTACGTCTACCATGGCGTCCGTCAGCAGGAAAGCAGTGGTTTCCTTGATGACCTGTTTGGTTTCCGACTGCGTATTATCAAGAATCACATTACCGTCATGATCTACAACCGTATTATATAATTTCGGTTTGATATAAGTCCCGTGGTTGGCAATGGTGGCATAAGCGCCGTTTAGCTCCTCATTGGTAACGCCGTTGGTAATGCCGCCAAGAGCGAGGGACTGCTGAATGTCGCTGAATATCTGGTTGTTGATCTCTTTAGATTCAACTAAGGTAGTGATGCCGAAATTCTGCAGATAGTCGAAGCCGAGCCTCGGCGTAATCTGAGTCAGTGTCTTGACTGCTACGATATTCAGGGAATCCTGTATACCCTGACGGAGCGTGCAGAGTCCTCGGTAGGCTTCTCCATACCAGTTGCGGACAGGTTTCCCGTTTGCGTAAGTAAACGGAGCATCATTCTGTACCGTAGCCAGGGTCAGGCCCGCATTGTCCAGTGCAGGGGCATAGGCTGCGATTACCTTGAAAGTGGAGCCGGGCTGGCGCACCGTGTCGGTGGCGCGGTTCAGTGTACGGCTTCCTTCCTTGGCGCCGCGTCCGCCTACCATGGCCACAACCGCGCCGGTGTTTTGGTCTTCTACAACAACGGATACCTGCGGCTGCGGTGTGAGGGTGATCTTTTCTGCATATACCTTGTCCCCTTCACCGAGTATGGCCAGCTTATAATTTTCAATGGCTTCATCGGCTGCCTCTTTGGAAGTATAGATCAGGTCGAAATTACGGTTTTCTTCCCGATAATAACTGCGGAACATTTCCGTACTGTGATTCTCCAGATCCCCGTTCTTTTTCTGAATCGTCAGTTCGTAATGCAGATACCATTTTACATTCTCAGGATAATTTTCTTCATTGCTGAATACTTCGTCGCAGATTGACTGGATAGAAGGATCCTGCGTAGAGTATATTTTCAGGCCTCCGGTATAGAGCAGGGTATAGGCCTGTGTTTCGTTATAACCGGCAGCTACCAAATCTTCCAGTACATCATCGATCAAGGCATCCACAAAGTATGTATTGATGGAAGTCTCTTCAACTTCTTCATTTGTGACCTGTATGCGGGAATAGACATCGTCTGCCATTGCGGTATCATATTCTGCCTGTGTAATGTATTCCTGGTCTAACATATTCTTCAGTACTTTTGCCCGTCTTTCCGCATTATTCTCCGGATGAGAAATCGGGTTCAGACGGGAAGGGTTCTGTGTGATGCTTGCAATTACCGCGCATTCGGAAAGGTTCAGTTCACTGACTGATTTGTTGAAATAGCACTGGGATGCCGCCTGTACGCCAAGCGTATTCTGACCAAGGTTGATCGTGTTCATATAGTTCAGCAGAATATCTTCTTTGGTAGAGGTCTTTTCCAGTTCCAGAGCAAGGTACTGTTCCTGTATTTTACGTTCGACCTTCTCCATATTCAGACCCCGTTCTTCTTTGGTCCAGTCGGTGAATACGTTATTTTTCAGCAGCTGCTGTGTGATGGTACTGGCGCCTTCGGAAAAATGCCCGCTGGTAATGCCTCTTACCCCGGCTCTGATAATACCCTTGATATCAATGCCGTTATGCTCATAAAACCGCTCGTCCTCAATAGCGACGAAAGCGTTGGCCAAATCTTCGGGTATCATATCCATCGTAACCGGAATCCGGTTGGAATTTTCGGCAATCAGTTTTGCCGTTTGGTTGCCGTCAATATCGTATACGAAAGTGGAAAATCCGGTAGGCTGTACATTGATGTTACCGATTTCCGGCGCTGTGTCGATAATACCGCGGAATACGCCGAAACCCGCACTTGCCCCCAAAACGCAGACCATTACAATGCCGGCCAGCATGACATTAAAAAAGGTAAGCACCAGTTTCTTTCCCCACTTCGCAGATTTAGAATGGAGCGTCCGCTGCTTATTTCGGACTCCCTTTTTTCCGTAGTTCATGAATTCTCCTCCTTGAAGTGTGCATAATAAGCACAACTAACATTACGATTATAGCAAAGTATGAATGGAAAAAAAAGTTTTTTCATGAAAAACTTACTTTATATTAAGAAATTGTTTACAATTAGATACCTTTTTATTCCCCTTTATGATAAAATGTTAAAGGATACTGGCTGGAAATGGAAGAAAGTGAAAATATAAAGGTACGGCTTATGGAGACGGAAAAGGTATTTCTGCCTTATAAAATATTGAAACAGGGAGGAAGCAGTGAAATCGTGGAGAAGAAGTCCCGTTTTATTGCGACCCTGTCACCGGCGGCTTCGGAAGAGGAAGCGGCCGGTTTCATAGAAGCGGTGAAAAAAAAATACTGGGATGCCAGGCATAACTGTTCGGCATTTGTCATCGGGGAACGTGCGGAACTGACCCGGTGCAGCGATGACGGGGAACCGGCCGGGACGGCAGGCAAGCCCATGCTGGAAGCGCTGCTTTCTTCCGGCGTGCGGAATACAGCGGTGGTAGTGACCAGGTATTTCGGCGGCACACTCCTCGGTACGGGAGGTCTGGTACGTGCTTATACACAGGCGGTACAGGCTGGCCTGGAAGCTTCCGTGACGGCGTTGATGCAGTACGGTACGGAATTTCTGATCCGGACGGATTATAACGGGATTGGTAAAATCCAGTATATTTTGAATCAGGCCGGAATCAGAATAGAGGAAGCGGAATATACGGATATCGTGTGCCTGAAGCTGACGGTGCCATGGGAGGAGACGGAGGAACTGTGCAAAAAGCTGACGGAAGCCACGGCAGGCAGAGTGGAGATAGAAAAAAAAGGAAACGGCTATTTTGAAACTTAAAGATTATGTACGCAGGAAAGGCGGTGCACATGGATTTGTGCCTGCGGGCCGGATGCCGCAGGCTGCGGAAAGGGCATGGGTATTTTTATGGAAGAGATCAGAGACCTGGAGATTATCAGGGAATTACTGGACGACAGGCAGTATACCAGACTCCGGCAGCGCATGTCGGATATGAATATTGTGGATATTGCGGCGGTGATGGAAGAACTGGAAGAGAGTGAGCTGCTGAAGATATTCCGCATTCTGCCAAAAAGTATGGCGGCAGATGTATTTTCTTACCTGGAAGTGGAAAACCAGCAGTTTATCATTACCTCCCTGTCCGACCGGGAAGCGGCGAATATCATTAATAACCTGATGGCGGACGATGCGGCGGATTTTCTGGAAGAAATGCCTGCCAATATTGTAAAGAAACTGCTGGCGAATGCCAGCCCGGAGACGCGCAGGGATATCAATCACCTGCTCCGGTATCCCGAGGATTCTGCGGGAAGTATCATGACCGTGGAGTATGTGGATTTAAAGGAAAATATGACGGTGGAGGATGCCATCCAGAGAATCCGGCAGGTGGGAGTGGACAGCGAGACGATCAACATCTGTTATGTACTGGATGCCAAAAGGATTCTGGTGGGAACGGTAGCGCTCCGGTATCTGCTGATCAGCCCCTCCGATGCCGTGATTGGGGATATCATGCACGAAAATGTCATATTCCTCAATACGATGATGGACCAGGAGGAAGTGGCAAGACAGTTTCAGAAATATGACTTTACTTCCATGCCGGTAGCGGATAATGAGGGCAGGCTGGTGGGGATCATCACCGTTGATGACGTGGTGGACATCCTGCAGGAGGAAGCGACGGAAGATATTGAAAAGATGGCGGCCATCGTTCCGAGTGATAAGCCCTATATGAAGACAGGGGTGTTTGAGACCTGGAAGAAAAGGATTCCGTGGCTTCTGCTTCTGATGATATCCGCTACTTTTACCGGAAGGATCATTACGTCTTTTGAAGATGCGCTCAGTATATTTCCCATCCTTACCGCATTCATTCCGATGCTGATGGATACGGGAGGCAATGCGGGCGGACAGGCAAGTGTTACGATCATCCGCGGATTGTCGCTGAATGAAATCGTTTATGCAGATGTGCCGAAAATACTTTGGAAGGAACTGCGGGTGGCCCTGATCTGCGGGACGACGCTTTCTGCTGCCTATTTTGCCAAGCTCATGCTGCTTGACCGGGTAGGGATCAATGTGGCTCTGGTGGTATGCCTGACTTTGATCGCGGCGGTTTCCATTGCCAAGATGATCGGCTGTACCCTGCCGGTTTTGGCGAAACGTCTGGGTTTTGACCCGGCAGTTATGGCAAGTCCGTTTATTACGACGATCGTGGACGCGCTGTCCCTGCTGATTTATTTTGCCATTGCGTCAGAAGTACTCGGAATCTGAGAGGAGGGCGGCAGACAGAAAATGGATTTCCGTGTAAAATATTCTGAAATCCTTGCCGCTGTCCGAAAAATATGCTACACTAAAACGGTAATATTCGTGGAAGCGTGAATGATTCAATTTCTATATGCAATTCGGGCAGGTCGCCGTAGTTTCAATCATGATGAATGGTTTCATCCGTGGGATTTTGTCAGGACTCTCATTAATATGATCTCATGAATGGGAAAATCATGTAAAAAATTTGTATGAGGGATGTTTATAGGACTTATAATAAGGTAGAATAGTTATATAAGGAAAATGATTGACAAAACAGAACGTTTGTTTTATCATAAACTGAAGAAAGAACGGATGTTCTGCCGATTTTGTCAGAATGAAGAATCGCAGGAGTGATTCTTTGAAAGGTTTGACGTACTGTCTGCACTGCCCCGCAGGATACAGACAGAAGCGTGAAAAATGGAAAATAGGATATAAGGAGAAAAAAGATGGAAAGAGACGAAAAATTAAAAGCATTGGATGCCGCATTGGTACAGATAGAGAAACAGTATGGCAAAGGCGCAGTTATGAAACTGGGGGATCCCAGCGCCCAGATGAATGTAGAGACGATTCCGACAGGTTCTTTAAGCCTGGATATTGCATTGGGGCTGGGAGGAATTCCGAAAGGAAGGATTGTAGAAATATACGGACCGGAGTCCAGCGGTAAGACGACCGTAACGCTGCATATGATCGCAGAGGTCCAGAAGAGAGGCGGTATCGCAGGGTTTATTGATGCGGAACATGCCCTTGACCCAGTATATGCAAAAAATATCGGGGTAGATGTTGACAACCTGTACATATCACAGCCTGACAATGGAGAACAGGCGCTGGAGATCACCGAAACAATGGTCCGTTCCGGTGCCGTGGATATTGTGGTGGTGGACTCCGTGGCAGCGCTCGTTCCGAAAGCGGAAATTGACGGGGATATGGGAGACAGCCATGTGGGTCTGCAGGCACGGCTGATGTCACAGGCGCTCCGTAAGCTGACAGCGGTGATCAGCAAATCCAATTGTACGGTTGTCTTCATTAACCAGCTGCGTGAAAAAGTGGGTGTTATGTTTGGCAATCCGGAAACCACTACCGGCGGGCGTGCTTTAAAATTTTATTCCTCCGTACGTTTGGACGTCAGAAGAATAGAATCACTGAAACAGAGCGGAGAAGTAATCGGTAACAGAACGAGGGTAAAAGTAGTAAAGAACAAGATAGCCCCTCCATTTAAAGAGGCGGAATTTGATATTATGTTCGGGGAAGGTATTTCTGCGGTCGGAGATATCCTCGACCTGGCAGCCGATAACAATATTGTAAATAAGAGCGGAGCCTGGTATGCTTATAACGGAAATAAGATCGGTCAGGGGCGTGAAAATGCGAAGCAGTACCTGAAAGACAATCCGGAAACATGCAAAGAAATCGAGCATAAAGTAAGGGAACATTTCGGTTTGGAGAAAGATGCCGCACCGGCAGAGGAAGAGCCGGTTTCCAAAGCAAAGTCAGGAAAAGCAGATAAAGCCAGGAAGGCGGAAGCGGCAGAGTCCGCGAAAGCGCAAGAGGTTTAAGGATGAGCGGGCAGGAAAGGCTGATTACGGGGATAGAAGAGCTGGATAAGAAGCGGGTTCGGATTTTTATGAACGGAGAGTTCACCTTTGTATTATACAAAGGTGAACTAAAACGCTATAAGCTGGAAGAAGGAAAGGAAATCGGGGCTGCAGAATACGAGGAAATTGTAGGAGGGATATTGCCTAAGAGGGCGAAGCTGCGCAGTATGAACCTGCTGAAAGCAAGGGCTTATACGGAACGGCAGCTGCGTGATAAACTGCACCAGGGAGAATATCCGGATGATATCATAGAAGAGGCTGTTTCGTATGTAAAATCTTTTGGCTATATCGATGACAGACAGTATGCGCGGGATTTTGCGGTCTATCATATGGAAAACAGGAGCCGCCGGCGGATTGAGCAGGATTTGTCAGCCAAAGGAATCGCAAGGGATATCATACGGGAAGTGATGGAGGAACTGGCGGAGAACGGAGAACAGCCGGATGAAACAGCCATGGCAAAAGAACTTCTGCGGAAAAAAAATTATGATCCGGAAATGGCGACAAATAAAGAGAAACAGAAGCTGTCGGCGTATTTATATCGTAAAGGATTCCAAATGGACACAATTAAGAGTGTACTTTTACTTGACATAAGTTCAATTTGAGTTTAAAATTTAAGTGTTGTAAACTTGCTTGTTAGAATGTTTCAACCGGAATCGATTTATGATTCTTACATTCTATAATAGATACTGGTACAATGAAAACTAAATAAGGAGGTGCTCCTGTACATGTATGTTGCAATAGCAGTGATCGCAACTTTGATTATCTCGGTGCCTATTACCGCAGTCGCGGCGGTTTCCTACCGGAAAAAAGTGGTGGAATCCCAAATCGGCAATGCGGAGGACAAGGCAAGGGAGATTATTGATGAAGCGCTGAAGACTGCTGAGACAAAAAAGAGGGAATCCCTGCTTGAAGTCAAGGAAGAGTCCATCCGTACTAAAAATGAATTGGACAAGGAGATTAAAGAGCGGAGAGCCGAAGCGCAGCGTTATGAGCGCAGAGTCCAGCAGAAGGAAGAGAACATCGATAAGAAAGCAGAAGCCATCGAGAAAAAAGAAGCAAGTTTGGTATCGAGGGAAGAATCCCTTGCTAAACTCCGCGAAGAAGTTACGAAACTCAATGAACAGAGATTACAGGAACTGGAACGAATCTCAGGATTAACCTCCGAACAGGCAAAAGATTATTTGTTAAAAATTGTTGAAGATGAAGTGAAACATGAAACTGCTGTAATGATCAAGGAGATGGAAAGCAGGGCGAAAGAAGAGGCGGATAAGAAGGCAAAGGAATATGTAATTACCGCAATACAGAAATGTGCGGCTGATCATGTATCCGAAACGACGATATCTGTCGTACAGCTTCCGAATGATGAAATGAAAGGCAGAATCATCGGTAGAGAGGGAAGGAATATCAGAACTCTTGAAACAATGACAGGCGTGGACCTGATCATCGATGATACGCCGGAAGCAGTCATTTTGTCCGGTTTTGATCCGATCCGGCGTGAGGTCGCAAGGATAGCGCTTGAGAAGCTGATTGTGGACGGGCGTATCCATCCGGCTAGAATCGAAGAAATGGTAGAGAAAGCGCAGAAAGAAGTCGAAGTAATGATCAAAGAGGAAGGTGAGGCTGCTACACTGGAGGTCGGCGTACACGGCATTCATCCCGAATTGATAAAATTACTTGGTAAGATGAAATTCAGAACCAGTTATGGTCAGAATGCGCTGAAACATTCGATTGAAGTCGCCCAGCTGTCAGGGCTTTTGGCAGCGGAGATGGGACTGGATGTGAGGGTGGCGAAGAGAGCGGGTTTGCTGCATGATATCGGTAAAGCCGTGGACCATGAGATGGAAGGCTCCCATATTCAGCTGGGTGTAGAACTCTGTAAGAAGTACAAGGAGTCGGCAGTTGTCATTAATGCAGTAGAGGCGCATCACGGAGATGTGGAACCACACTCATTGATCGCGTGTCTTGTACAGGCGGCGGATACCATTTCCGCAGCAAGACCGGGTGCAAGGCGGGAAACATTGGAAACATATACAAGCAGATTAAAACAATTAGAGGATATTACAAATAATTTTAAGGGTGTTGACAAATCTTTTGCTATACAGGCGGGTAGAGAGATTCGGGTAATGGTAGTTCCGGAACAAATCACTGATGCAGACATGGTACTGCTGGCCAGAGACATTTCAAAGCAGATTGAAGCTGAGTTGGAATATCCCGGTCAGATTAAGGTTAACGTCATCAGAGAGTCACGTGTGATAGACTATGCGAAATAATATTTCAATAATCTAGACTAGACATCTAAAGCAGTAAGTAAAGCTGGTAAAAAGGCTGTACTTGCTGCTTTTTTAATGTCCGGGAGGAAAAACAGATGTAAAAAAATTTTGAGAAAAATGAAAAAAAATCTTGTGCTATTGAAATGCTTGTAGTATGATATACGAGGTGTATGATTGTATACGATTATCCAATAATATCATTGAATAAGATGACGCATACGGAACATGCCATTCATTATGTTTGAATTAAGAAGAGTGTGAAAGATTGAAAGAAGAGCGCTTTCAGTCCTTCACCAAGAACATGCGCGCATGGAGGAAGAGATGAAATCGTACAAAGAGTTGAGCAGGGAAGAACTGAAACGGTTGCAGAAACAGTTAAGTAAGGCGTATGAGGAGGCTAAGGGGAAGGGGTTGAAGCTGGATATGTCCAGGGGAAAGCCGTCGGCGGCTCAGCTGGATATGGAAATGGGTTTTATGGATGTACTGGTTTCTTCTTCTGATTATAGAACGGAAGCCGGGCTGGATACCAGAAATTATGGTGCAATGGACGGCATTCCGGAGGCGAAGGAACTAATGGCGCAGATGATGGGAGTGGCATCGGCGGAGCAGGTGATCGTATGCGGCAATGCAAGTCTTTCCATTATGTATGATACGGTTTCACGCAGTATGACTCATGGTATATTGGGGAATACGCCATGGTGCAGGCTGGAACATGTGAAGTTTTTATGTCCTGCGCCGGGGTACGACAGGCATTTTGCGATTACAGAGCATTTTGGAATAGAGATGATAACGGTGCCCATGACAGCCGGGGGGCCGGATATGGATATGATTGAAAAGCTGGTGGCAGAAGATGAGAGCATCAAAGGAATTTGGTGTGTACCGAAGTATTCCAATCCGCAGGGATATTCCTATTCGGCTGAGACGGTCCGCAGATTTGCGGCGCTTAAGCCGGCTGCAAAGGACTTCAGGATTTTTTGGGATAATGCATATGCGGTTCATCATCTTTATGAGGAGGAACAGGATGAGATTCTGGATATTTTAAGTGAGTGCGAGAAAGCTGGCAATCCGGATATCGTGTATGAAATTTCATCCACATCCAAGGTGACGTTTGCCGGCGGTGGAATTTCGGCGCTTGCAGCATCCAGGGCGAATTTGGACGAAATCCGTAAGTCTATGACGATACAGACCATCGGATATGATAAGATAAACCAACTGCGCCATGTGAGATATTTTAAGAATTTGGACGGCTTAAAGGCGCATATGATGAAACATGCAGCGATTATGAGACCTAAATTTGAGGCAGTTCTTAAAATACTGAATGAGGAATTGGGCGGTTTAGGCATTGCGGAATGGACGAATCCAAGGGGCGGATATTTTATTTCCTTTGAGGCCATGGATGGATGTGCAAAAAAAATCGTGGCAAAATGTAAGGACGCCGGAGTAGCGCTGACGGGAGCCGGTGCAACTTATCCGTATGGAGTGGATCCAAAAGACAGTAATATACGCCTTGCGCCTACTTTTCCTACCATGGAAGAACTGGAGGCTGCTGCGGATTTGTTTGTGCTTTGCGTGAAGCTGGTGAGTGTGGAAACGCTGCTGGAAAGCAGAAGGCAGATGGAAAAGAAGGCTTGTTAGGAAAGCAGGTATATAACAAAGCAGAAAGGTTTGAGTTATGGCGGAAGAATTTAAGAGACTGGATCGGGAACTGGTATATCATGGCGCCATTGTGGATTTTTATAAGGATACGGTGCAGGTTCCCAACGGGAATGTAGTAGAATGGGATTTTATTGGTCATAAAGGGGCGGCAGCGGTAGTTCCGGTCAGGAAGGACGGGAAACTGTTGATGGTGCGTCAGTACCGGAATGCGCTGGACCGTTATACACTGGAGATACCGGCAGGCGGTCTGAACGGAGCTTCCGAGCCTACGCTGGATGCGGCGGCAAGGGAATTGGAGGAAGAGACGGGTTACCGTTCCCATGAGTTGGAACTGCTTCTCACAATCCGTACCACGGTGGCGTTCTGTAATGAGAAAATAGATATTTATGTGGCAAAGAACCTGGTAAAGGGCGAGCAGCATCTGGATGAAGATGAGTTTATCAATGTGGAAGCATATTCGGTAGAAGAGCTGAGCGATATGATTCTGTCGGGAAAGATTGAAGACGCTAAAACGGTTGCGGCAATTATGGCATATCGGGTCAAGTATTGCGGTTCTTAAAACATGAAAACGGATTTCCATGTACGAAAAGAAAGAAGCATGTATTTCTCCGGACACGCATATATTGTAAAGAATATGGGGTGTCAGGAAACAGTTATGTATCAAATATATGGAATGGACAGCCGGCATATCCGCTGGCTGTATTTCTTTTTAGGGGGATTTCTGGCAGGAATCCTGATTCTGAATATCTGGAGGGATTCTTTTGTGCAGGATATGGAGTTTCTGAGCGCTGCTTCCCTGAGCAGGCTGAAATTCCTGGAAGTGGACGGAAAGGCATTTTTCCGCTATGTACTGCAGGAGAGGCTTGGAACTGCAGCGCTGTTATGCCTGTTGGCAACTACTTATATAGGCGCAGTTTCCGTATCGGCATATGCCTTGTGGATGGGAACGATGGCCGGAATTTTCCTGTCGGTGGCTTCGATCCGCTATGGGATACGGGGGATTGCGCTGGCGCTGGTGAGCATGATGCCGCACTATCTGCTTCTCGTGCCGGTATGCATCATGCTGATGGACTGGTGTTATCATCTGAATATGGCATTATATCATTCGGAACGGATGGCTGAATCAGGATATGGGAGGGGAAAGCAGTATTTGATTAAGGAAATTCCCCGTCTTCTTGTCATAGCAGGAGTTCTTATTGGTGAAAGCGTAGTGGAAAGCTATGTCAATCCGGTACTGCTGTCTGGTTTTTTGAAAATATTTTAAGTGCCGGTTTTGGCATTAAAACAGCCTGATGCCAATAAGGAACAGACTGTTTTTTGTTTTCCGGTATGATTTTTACACATAATCAGCGATATCATAAATCAACTGTTCCGAATCTTCCCAGCCAAGGCAGGGGTCGGTTATGGAGCGTCCGTAAACGCCTTCTCCTATTTTCTGGCATCCTTCCTCAATGTAACTTTCCACCATCACACCTTTTACCAACTGATGGATATCCGCGTTCAGCTTTCGGCTGTGCAGCACTTCCTTAACGATGCGGATCTGCTGTCTGTACTGTTTATTGGAGTTGTTGTGATTGGCATCAATGATGCAGGCGGGATTTTTTAAATCTCGTTCATTATACAGGGTAAGGAGTGTATTCAGGTCCTCGTAATGATAATTCGGAAGGCTTCTTCCGTATTTATTTACGGAACCGCGCAAAACCGTATGCGTCAGATTGTTTCCTGTAGTTTGCACTTCCCAGCCCCGGTAAATAAAGGAATGGGGATGCTGGGCGGCAAAAACGGAATTCAGCATAATAGAGAAATCACCGCTGGTAGGATTTTTCATGCCGGCGGGAACATCAAAACCGCTGACCGTCAGACGGTGCTGCTGGTCTTCCACAGAACGTGCCCCGATAGCGACATAAGAAAGAATATCGGAAACGTAACGCCAGTTTTCAGGGTAGAGCATTTCATCCGCAGCCGTGAGCCCTGACTCTGCAATAGCACGGATCTGCATTTTGCGCATAGCGATCAGACCTGCCAGAAAATCAGGTTTTTTTTCGGGGTCGGGCTGGTGCACGATCCCCTTATACCCCTCGCCTGTCGTACGGGGTTTGTTCGTGTAGATTCTCGGAATCAGAATCAGCTTATCTTTTACTCTTTCATTTACCTTTGCAAGACGGTTGACATAATCACAAACCGCTTCTTCATTGTCTGCGGAACAGGGACCGATAATTACAAGGAAACGGTTGTCCTTTCCGGTCAGAACCTCCCTTATTTCCGCATCCCTGCGCTGCTTTAATTCTACCAGTTTTTCCGGCAGGGGGAACTGTCTGCGTATCTCGTCCGGAGTGGGCAGCTTTTGTATAAATTCAAATGACATTTTTCATACCTCCATGCTGTGTGTCAAATTACGACTACAATTGGCAGAACGGCAGCATGGGAGAAAGCCTGGTTCCCGCGGAGCCGGTCTGCAAAACAAAAATATTATAATATATTGGCCGGGGTTGCGCAAGGAATCAATCAAAAAATTTTCCCTTAAAAAAGTTTTCGTTCTCCAATGGTTTCGCCGTGATTCGGAATAATACACATCCGTCCGGGCACATTACAACCTTACTATACCTACTGTCCCCGCCTGCATATTCCAAATTTCCGCCGCTTCGGACCGCTTCCATAACCGGATACAGCATCATCATAACTTTAGAACAAATCCCCTGTCCCTGTGAATTGACGGGACAACCGTAGGTACAGGTATATATATCTCCGATTTGTTCACCATTCCGGCAAAATCTTTCCGTTTCTTCATTATCCTTATTAAACCCAGTCACTTCAATTTCCCACTCATACTCATCATCATACCGCTTTTTCATAAAAATCTCATTCCAAAAAACCCAAATTTTCCATTCCCAATAACGTTCAAATTATAACATATACCATCCTCCATTACAACGATATGACAAATCCTGATCCAATGCTCATGTACGGTAAAGAAGCAAGCAACCGAAAACAAGCGATAGACCGCCAGCACCACACTATTCCGAAGCAAAGAAACCAAAGATAAACTTACCCTGAAGCACCGAGAGGAATGTTGAAATTTAATTGACAAATAGGCAAAAATCTGGTATAGTAATTTTAGTGACCACATGGTCACTAAAATTAAACACACAAAGTGACCGAGTGGTCATTAGAGAAAGGAGATTATAGTGCCAACACCTTTATTTTTGGGACTGGATACTGAAAAACAGCAAAATATTTTTATAGCAGGAGTTTCCGAATTTGCCGATTATGGTTATGAAAACAGTTCTACAAATCGAATTGTTAAAAAAGCTGGTATCAGTAAAGGCAGTTTATTTAAATATTTTCCAACAAAAGAGGATTTTTATTTTTATGTTCTTGACGAAATCACAGCGGAGCTTATTTCCAGCTTAGAAGAAAAAATAAATACCCTTTCCACCGATTTATTCCAACGGATAGTGGAGTTCTCTGTTTTGGAATTTTCTTGGTATATTTTGTATCCCGAAAAATCCAAAATGATAGTCAAGGCGTTCACCCAAAATGACACCGATATTTATAAGAAAACCGTATTAAAATATGGCAATAGAGAACAAGAGATATATTATTGGTTTTTACAGGACATTGATACAACTCAATTTCGGTGGAACAGGCAAAAAACGATTGATGTGGTAAAGTGGCTTCTTAAAGGTTTTAACGATGATTTTTTGACAAGAATACAGAAACAAGCCTATTCAGATTTTGAAATGATAAAAAAAGAATATGTAAAAGAGTTATCAGAGTATATTAAAATTCTAAAGGCAGGAATCGTAAAATAAAGGAGGTTGTTATGTTATATAATGCCCGTAACGGAAGTGTCCGTGCTGGAAATTCCGAAATGGATTATGTATCTTTTGGAAATGGAAATAAAAATCTTATCATGCTGCCCGGTTTGGGAGATGGACTGTCTACGGTAAAAGGAATGTCTGTTGTTTTTTCGATGATGTATAGGATATATGCCAAAGAATTTACCGTATATGTTTTCAGTCGGAAAAAGCATTTGCAAGAGGGATATTCTACAAGGGAAATGGCAAAAGACCATGCAGAAGCTATGAACGTTCTTGGTATTTCAAAAGCAGATGTTTTAGGCATATCCCAAGGTGGCATGATAGCGCAATATCTTGCGATTGATTATCCGGATTTGGTTAATAAGCTCATTTTGGCGGTAACAAGTGCAAACTCTAATGAAATAATAAAAAAAGCAGCTGGTGTTTGGATTGAAATGGCAAAGCAAGGAAATTATAAGGATTTAATGATAGATACAGCGGAAAAATCATATTCAGAGAAATACTTAAAAAAGTACCGTCGAATTTATCCATTCATTGGAAGAATAGGAAAGCCAAAAAGTTTTAAGCGTTTTCTTATACAAGCGTCTTCTTGTATCAGCCATAATGCTTATTCGGAATTAAGTAAAATAGTATGTCCTACATTAGTGATTGGTGGGGATTGCGATAAAATTGTTGGAGCAACTGCGGCTTCTGCAATAGCCGAAAAGATTAGTCATAGCGAATTGGTTATTTATAATGGTCTTGGACATGCGGTGTATGAAGAAGCCAAAGATTTTAATGAACGGATTTTGAATTTTCTCACGAGATAATGGAAAGTCTATCCAGAAATAAAATAAACACAATTTTGTATTGGTGTTGACCACCCCTATGTGGGAGAAAGGGGGAATCATCTATGCTTTGCACAGAAGCATACAAAGAACACATCATGCATACGTTCAACGGTTTTTGCAAGACCGTCATACGCTTTGCGGATATCAACGCATGGCATGACAGGAGCAGACGGCGGCAGAAAGAAATGGAGGGAGTTCCTCTTGCGGCGTCCTCCCTCCCAGTCTACCGCAAATACTTCCTGACCGCAAACACGCACAAAAGCGTCTGCATCAACTGGCTCGCCAGCAGTCCGTACAGATACCCCTGAATCCCCAGCACGGGAATCAGCCAAAACACAAAGAGCAGGCGCAGACCCAGGCTTACCATACTGAACAGAAAGGTAGAGGCAGTACGTCCCAGCCCGTTCAGGATACTGTTTAGCGTACTGGCAACATACATAAAAGGGCAGATAAAACTTAAGGTAATAATAAAACTCCCGGCAAGTGAGCTGTTATATAAGACATTTCCCGCAAACCGTCCAAATAAAAGGAAAAAGCCCGTACAAAGGAAACCGAGGAGCAGGCAGTATTTAATGGATTTGCGCACCGCCTTGCGGACAGCTGCATGGTTTCCACTGCCGTCCGCCTCCGATACGATAGGCAGAAGCAGGACGGAAACCGAGTTGGTGATGGCGGAGGGAAAGAGAATCAGGGGCAGCGCCATCCCCGTCAGTACGCCATAGACGCTCAGAGCCCTGGCGTTATGATATCCGTAACGCTGCAGACACTGGGGAATGTATATGGCCTCAATACTTTGCAGAAAATTGATCAGGGTACGGTTCAGGGAAAGCGGAACAGCCAGGGAAAGCAGCCGTCTGGCTTCCTTAATATAGGTAAAAGCGGGTTGCTTCATTTTCTGGATGAGACAGCGCGACATCGTTAAGGAATAGAAGCGATGGTAAATGGCGGCAAGGCAGACCAGCATGGAAGCGGCTTCGCCGATAATGAGGCCCACTACTGCAAAACTGATGGTAGGAGTATAACCTTTACCCGTATAATAGACATAAATCAGATATACGCTGCCGACCCTTATGATCTGTTCCGCCAATTGTGCCAGAGAGGGCACGGAAGTTTTACGGATGCCATAAAAGTAGCCGTTGATGCAGGAATGAATGGTGGTCATGGGTATGGAAAGCGCGATGATACGCAGCAGCGGCGCAGTCCGCGGTTCAAACAGGAGTTCCGCCGCTATGGTATCCGAAAACAGGTAGATATAAGCGGTACATCCGGCAGAAAGCAGCATGGAAATACCGAATCCGGTGAAAAGGGTGCGGAAGGAACTTCGGTAATCATGTGTCGAGGTTTCGCTTGCCACAAATTTGGAGATAGCGGTCTGTATACCGGAGACGGTGACGGAGAAAGTCAGCGCTAGAACCGGGGAGGTAAGCTGATACAGCCCCATTCCTTCGGCGCCGAACACCCGGGAGAGGAAAATCCGGTAAAAAAAGCCGATGAAACGGCTGACAAAGCCTGTAACGGTCAGAATAATAGTGCCTGTAATAAGAGGATTGTTTTTCTTCATGCAATACCTGTCTTACGGATTTGTTTATAAATATATGCGGTTCACTTTATTGACAGAACAGGGCATGCGTGGTATAGTGATATCACTTAATTCAAAGTGAATTACTAGGAATTACATGTCCGTCCGGCCCTGCGCCTGCGGAGATGGAAAATATCGTTGAGGAAGGACTGAGAGGAGATTATGGAACAGCCGATTTATCTGGATAACGCGGCGACTACGAAGACGGCGCCGGAAGTGGTGGAAGCAATGCTTCCGTATTTTACGGAACATTATGGGAACCCAAGCAGTATTTATTCCCTCGGTTCCGCGGCAAAAGAAGCGGTAACACGGGCAAGGGAGCGGATTGCCGCCACAATGGGGGCGAAAACCAATGAAATATATTTTACGGGAGGCGGTTCGGAAGCCGATAACTGGGCGCTGACAGCCACGGCGGAAGCATATGCCGGGAAGGGAAAGCATATCATTACATCAAAAATCGAGCATCATGCCGTACTGCATACCTGTGAATATTTGGAGAAGAGGGGATATGAAGTTACCTATATTGATGTGGATGAGAACGGTATCCTGAAACTGGAGGACTTAAAGCAGGCCATCCGTCCGGACACCATACTCATATCGGTGATGTTTGCCAATAATGAAATCGGAACCATACAACCGGTGCGGGAAATCGGGGAGCTTGCCAGAGAACGGGGGATTTTGTTCCATACGGATGCGGTACAGGCATATGCCCATGTGCCGATTGACGTGGAAGAGCTGAAGATCGATATGCTGAGCGCCAGCGGACACAAGTTTAACGGACCGAAGGGAATCGGCTTCCTCTATATCCGCAAAGGAATCAAAATCCGTTCGTTCCTCCACGGAGGCCAGCAGGAGCGGGGAAGGCGTGCCGGTACGGAGAATGTGCCGGGAATCGTGGGAATCGGCAGGGCGGCGGAACTGGCGTTTTCCAGGCTGGAGGAGAACCGTACAAAGGAAAAGGCGCTGAGGGATCATCTGATAAAAAGGCTCGGAGAGGAAGTTCCTTACTGCCGGCTGAACGGAGATGCCAAAATGCGGCTGTCCAACAATGTCAATTACAGCTTCCGGTTTATAGAGGGCGAATCGCTGCTCATCATGCTGGATATGAAAGGAATCTGCGCGTCCAGCGGTTCGGCATGTACTTCCGGTTCTCTGGACCCGTCCCACGTACTGCTTGCTATCGGACTGCCCCATGAGATTGCCCACGGTTCGCTGCGGCTGACGGTAAGCGCGGAGAATACGATGGAAGAAATGGACCGGGTAGCGAATGCGGTAAAAGAGATTGTTGGCAAACTGCGGGAAATGTCCCCGCTATATGAAGATTTTATAAAAAAGCAGAAATGAGGGATAACGTATGTACAGTGAAAAAGTAATGGACCATTTCCAGAATCCGAGAAACGTGGGGGAAATCGAAAATGCCAGCGGGATAGGAACCGTAGGAAATGCAAAATGCGGGGATATTATGCGGATTTACCTGGATATTGATGAGAACGGCGTGATACGGGACTGCAAATTTAAGACCTTCGGCTGTGGCGCGGCCGTAGCCACCAGCAGCATGGCGACGGAACTGGTGAAGGGAAAAAGCATTGAAGAGGCAATGAAAGTGACGAACAAGGCGGTTATGGAGGCGCTTGACGGACTGCCGCCGGTTAAGGTACACTGTTCCCTGCTGGCAGAGGAAGCGATCCATGCGGCTCTGTGGGATTATGCAAAGAAGCATGGCATAGAGATTAAAGGGCTGGAACAGCCGAAGACGGATATTCACGAAGGCGAAGAGGATGAAGAAGAATACTAAGGCGTGTATGAGAGTATCGCATACATTTGAACCGATTTATGACAACCGGTCGGAAATACTGATTTTAGGAACGTTCCCTTCGGTAAAATCGAGGGAGAGCGCCTTTTACTACGGACATCCGCAGAACCGTTTCTGGAAAGTGCTGGCAGGACTTACGAAAGAAAAGGTACCGGAGAGCGTCCGGGAGAAGAAAGCGCTGCTGTTAAAACATGGCATTGCCATATGGGATGTGATCCGTTCCTGCGAAATCGAAGGCTCCAGCGACAGTTCCATCCGGGAAGTGGAGGCCAATGATATTGCCGGTTTGCTGCAAAACAGTTCCATAAAGAGGATTTATGGGAACGGGGATAAGGCGTGCCGGCTTTATGACCGGTTCTGCCGGGAGAGCGCCGGGATGGAAATCCGCCGGCTGCCCTCCACCAGTCCGGCCAATGCGGCATTTTCTTTAGACAGGCTGATGGACTGCTGGGGTGAGATTATGGAAAGGAATATCGTTGCGGAATGAAGAAAAAAGTAGTAGTGGGTATGTCGGGAGGCGTGGATTCTTCCGTGGCGGCATATTTGCTGAAGGAACAGGGATATGATGTCATCGGTGTGACCATGCAGACCTGGCAGGACGGGGAAGAGGCGGTAAAAGAGGAAAACGGAGGCTGCTGCGGACTTTCCGCCGTGGAGGATGCCCGCAGGGTGGCAGGGTTTCTCGGCATTCCCCATTATGTGATGAATTTCAGGAAAGAATTCAGGGAAAAGGTGATCGATTACTTTGTGGAGGAGTATCTGCGGGGCAGGACGCCCAATCCGTGTATAGCCTGTAACCGGTATGTGAAATGGGAGTCTCTGCTGCATCGGAGTCTGGCCATCGGCGCGGATTATATTGCCACCGGCCATTACGCCCGGGTGGAACGGCTTGCCAATGGCAGGTATGCCGTATGCAGTTCGGCAACCGCGGAAAAAGACCAGACATATGCGTTGTACAATCTGACGCAGCATCAGCTTGCCCATACGCTGATGCCGGTAGGGGATTACAAAAAGGAGGAAATCCGAAAGATCGCACAGGATTTGGGGCTGACGGTAGCTGATAAGCCGGACAGTCAGGAGATATGCTTTATACCGGACCATGACTATGCGGGGTTTATAGACAGGGAGGCGCAGGGACGGGTGCCGGAGCCTGGAAATTTTGTGACCGTTTCGGGAGAGGTTATCGGGACGCACAAAGGAATCACCCATTATACGGTAGGACAGCGCAAAGGACTGAATCTTGCCATGGGGCATCCGGTGTTTGTGACTAAAATATGTCCGGATACCAATGAAGTAGTGATAGGGGAGCCGGAAGACGTGTTTTCGGAGCAGCTCATCTGCGGCTGTATCAATTATATGGGAATGGAAGGGCTGCAAAAGCCGCGGCATGTAATGACCAAAATAAGGTATGCGCATAAAGGAACCCCCTGTCTGATTGAAAAAGTGGGAGAAGACCGGATTCAGTGTACCTTTGAAGAGCCTGTACGGGCGGTGACGCCGGGACAGGCGGCGGTTTTTTACGAAGATGGCCATGTGCTGGGCGGCGGCACGATATTACAGGCATGAATCTGTATACGATTGTATCGCGTAACAGCATCTGCCCGGACAGTGTCCGGAGCAATGACCGGCTGTGCGGTAACTTTACCCTTTAGCGCTGTTGCGCGGCAACTTAAAAAAGGAGGCGGCGGTATGGCAGTTTTGGCGGATTATCATTTACATTCCTCATATTCCGGCGATTCCCGGACACCAATGGAAGAGATGGTTAAAAAGGGAATAGAACTGGGACTGAAATACATGTGTTTTACCGAGCACATGGATATGGACTATGTCTATATCAAATCGGAAGAAGAAGGCATGTTCGAACTGAATACGGATTCCTATCTGTTCGATCTGATCAAATATAAGGAAAAATATGCGGATCGGACAGACCTCCGTTTTGGGGTGGAAATCGGGGTTCAGCCCCATATTTCGAAAGAACTGGCGAAATATGCCAAAGAATATGAGTTTGATTTTATCATTGCATCCTCCCATCTGTGCAATCGGAAAGACCCATATTATCCGTATTTTTTTGAAGGGCGGAGCGAAGAAGAGGCTTATGGGGAATATTTTGCATCGATTATGGACAATTTAAGAAAGTTCAGTAATTTTGATGTATACGGTCATTTGGACTATGTGGTACGGTACGGGCCGCGGAAAGATGAAGTATACAGTTACGGGAAGTACAAAGAGATTCTGGATGAGGTTTTGGGCTGGCTGGCAGAACATGGAAAAGGAATCGAAATCAATACCGGAGCGGTCGGTTACGGGCTGAAAGAACTGAATCCGTGTACGGATATCATCAGAAGATACAGGGAACTGGGAGGGGAAATCATTACAATCGGTTCCGATGCACATACGCCGGACCGGATCGCAGAAGGCTTTGACCGGGCAGGAGAGATACTTAAGTCATGTGGTTTTCGGTATTATACGGTATTTTCCAGACGAACGCCCGAATATATCAGGCTGTAAGTCCGGAGTTTTTCATGCAGAACAAAGGGAAACTGTAAAAATAAGGTCAAAATGTAAATATTTTTTATTTATGTCTTGAATTTTCAGGACAAATTAGGTAAAATAATCATGTTGATAAAATTTTGACAATCATTTTACAGTGGTTGTAAAATAATATAAACAAATTCATTTTTAGGAGGAAACTAAAATGGCAGTAAGAGTAGCAATCAATGGTTTCGGCCGTATTGGTCGTCTTGCTTTCAGACAGATGTTTGGAGCAGAAGGATACGAAGTAGTGGCAATCAACGATTTGACAAGCCCTAAGATGTTGGCTCACTTGTTAAAATACGATTCTTCACAGGGTAAATATGCAAAAGCTGACACCGTAACGGCTGGTGAGGATTCCATTACGGTTGATGGAAAGACAATTACTATTTACAAAGAAGCAGACGCTAATAAACTTCCCTGGGGAGAACTGAAAGTAGACGTTGTTTTGGAGTGTACAGGTTTCTATACATCCAAAGACAAGGCACAGGCTCATATCAATGCCGGCGCTCGTAAGGTTGTTATTTCCGCACCTGCAGGAAACGATCTTCCGACCATCGTTTACAATGTAAACCATGAGACATTGAAACCGGAAGATACCATTATCTCCGCAGCATCCTGTACAACAAACTGCCTGGCTCCTATGGCAAAAGCGCTGAATGATCTGGCTGGAATCAAATCCGGTATCATGAGCACCATCCACGCTTATACAGGTGATCAGATGATTCTTGACGGTCCTCAGAGAAAAGGCGATCTGAGAAGAAGCCGTGCAGGCGCTGTTAATATCGTTCCTAACTCCACAGGCGCTGCAAAAGCAATCGGTCTTGTTATTCCTGAACTGAACGGCAAATTGATCGGTTCCGCTCAGCGTGTACCTACACCGACAGGTTCTACCACGATTCTGGTTGCAACTGTTGAGAAATCCGTAACAAAAGAAGAAATCAACGCAGCTATGAAAGCAGCAGCTACCGAGTCCTTCGGATACAATGAAGATGAAATCGTTTCTTCCGATATCGTAGGAAGCACCTTTGGTTCCATCTTTGATGCTACACAGACCATGGTTGGCGCAGACAACCTTGTACAGGTAGTTTCCTGGTATGACAATGAGAACTCCTATACAAGCCAGATGGTAAGAACCATTAAATACTTCTCTGAGTTAGCATAAGCGGCAGAGATTGTTCCCGAACCATCAAATACTTTGTTTAAAGACCTATAAGGGTCCGGTCTTATGGACCGGATCCTTTATCAATTTATTATATCAGTTAATTATTTATATATGATATGGAGGCATAGTCATGGGATTAAATAAGAAATCAGTAGATGATATTAATGTCAGCGGAAAACGCGTTTTGGTGAGATGCGACTTCAACGTACCGTTGAAAGACGGCGAGATTACGGATGAAACCCGTATCGTAGCAGCGCTCCCCACCATTCAGAAATTAATAAAGGACGGCGGAAAAGTGATTCTCTGCTCCCACCTTGGAAAAGTAAAGAACGGTCCTAACGAGGGCGAATCCCTGGCTCCGGTAGCTAAGAGGCTTTCCGAGAAACTGGGCAAAGAGGTTAATTTCGTTGCAGACTATAATGTAACGGGAGAAGCGGCTACGGCAGCAGTAGAAGCAATGAAAGAAGGAGATGTGGTACTGCTTCAGAATACTCGTTTCCGCGGCAAGGAAGAAACAAAGAACGGCGAAGAATTCAGCAAAGAGCTGGCAGATCTTGCCGATGTTTATGTATGTGATGCATTCGGTTCTTCCCACAGGGCACATGCGTCTGTTGCCGGTGTAACAGATGTAGTCCGTGCAAAAGGCGGAGAGTGTGCAGTCGGTTATCTGATGCAGAAAGAAATTGATTTCCTCGGCAATGCCGTAGAAAATCCGGTAAGACCTTTCGTTGCGATCCTTGGCGGTGCAAAAGTTGCGGATAAGCTGAATGTTATCAACAACCTTTTGGAGAAATGCGACACCCTCATTATCGGCGGCGGTATGGCGTTTACGTTCTTAAAGGCAAAAGGATATGAAATCGGAAATTCTCTCGTAGATGAGGAAAAACTCGATTATTGTAAGGAAATGATGGAAAAGGCTGAGAAACTGGGCAAGAAATTACTCCTTCCCGTGGATACCACCATTGCTGCAGGTTTCCCGAATCCGATTGATGCCGAAATCGAAGTATCGGTTGTGGATGCCGATAAGATTCCTTCTGATATGGAAGGTCTTGATATCGGGGAAAAGACAGCTGCATTATATGCAGATGCCGTAAAGTCTGCGAAGACGGTTGTATGGAACGGACCTATGGGCGTATTTGAGAATCCGATCCTGGCAAAAGGAACCATCGCGGTTGCGAAAGCTTTGGCAGAAACAGATGCGACCACCATCATCGGCGGCGGTGACAGTGCTGCAGCCGTAAACCAGTTAGGGTTTGCCGATAAGATGAGCCATATTTCTACCGGCGGCGGCGCTTCCCTTGAATTCTTAGAGGGCAAGGAGTTACCGGGTGTAGTAGCGGCTGACGACAAATAAATAATTATGGAACTGGAATTAAAACAGCAGCCGGCTGACCGGTGCCCAGAGGGATTTCCGGACGCGAAGCGGACGAAAATCTCTCTGCCTGATGGTATTGGCCGGACGGCTGCGGAACTGGAATAGGAGAGGACAAAATGGCTAGAAAGAAAATAGTTGCCGGCAACTGGAAGATGAACATGACTCCCAGTCAGGCAGTGGCATTATGCAATGAATTAAAAGATCTTGTAAAATCCGATGAGGTAGATGTAGTTTACTGCGTACCGGCGGTTGATATCGTTCCGGTTGTAGAAGCCGTGAAAGGAAGCAATGTGGCAGTCGGCGCAGAAAATATGTATTTTGAGGAAAAGGGAGCTTATACCGGGGAAATTTCGGCGGCAATGCTGGTAGATGCAGGCGTTAAGTATGTAATTATCGGACACTCCGAAAGACGTGATTATTTCAAAGAAGATGATGTCCTGTTAAATAAGAAGGTAAAGAAGGCTTTTGAAGCCGGACTTACTCCGATTCTTTGCTGCGGTGAAACGCTTGAACAGAGAGAAATGGGCATTACGCTTGACTGGATTCGTATGCAGATCAAGTCGGACCTGGTTGATGTGACAGCAGAGCAGGTAGCGTCCATGGTAATTGCTTATGAGCCTATTTGGGCAATCGGAACAGGTAAGACGGCAACCACAGAACAGGCACAGGAAGTGTGCAAGGCAATCCGTGAGTGTGTTGCAGAAGTATATGATGCAGCTACCGCAGAAGCGGTCCGCATTCAGTACGGCGGTTCTGTAAATGCAGGCAACGCAGCAGAGCTTTTTGCACAGCCTGATATTGACGGAGGACTGGTAGGCGGCGCTTCCCTCAAAGCTGATTTCGGGAAGATCGTAAATTATAAATAATAAGATAGCCGTAAAAGTCGGATAGTTAGAAAACGCAGTAAAACAGGGGTATCAAGGAAAATGTATTTCTTTGATACCCCGTTGTGTTTGTTTTACATATAAGTTTAATATGTATCCCTTTATTGGTCCTGTTTCAATATCTGCGTCATTTTATCAACCATGTCATTGATGGCGCTGGCCTGTGTCGCAACATTTGTCGTATCGTTTGCATTACCCTCAGCCATTGTGTGGATGGAATTGAATTGCTCATTTTCATTCCGGATGCTTTCGGCAATATCCTGATTAATGGATACGGTCTTTTTAATGACTTCCGCCTGTTTGCCATGAGCGTCTCCCATGGTTGCAATGGCGTTGGCAGAAATATTCAAAAGTGCTGTCATGTCCTGCATACACTGGATGACATTTGCAACATATTTGTTCTGCGTGCCCATCTTGGTAGAATTTTCTTCTACCTGAGCAGTAATCTCCCTTACATTCTGCTGTACCCGCTCAATGACTGTCTGTACCACTTTTAAAGATTCCTGTGTACTGTTTGCCAGATTTCCTACCTCTGTGGCAACTACTGCAAATCCCCGTCCGGCTTCCCCTGCCCTTGCGGCCTCAATGGATGCATTCAGGGCAAGCAGGTTAGTGGAAGTTGAAATATCACTGATCAGGCTTAAAGTAACGCCGATTTCCTGTACTGCTTCCGAAAGTCTCCGTGTGATATCGTTGGTTGCTTTCATGGATTCGGATACTTCTCCGTTGATGGTGTGCAGGTCATTCAGAAGTTTTTTGTTCTCTTCTGATTTTTCAAGCAGATCCCTGGAGGAAGATTCCACTTTACTCACGTTATCGGCAACCACTCTTTCCCATTCGCTCAATTCACTGAGATTCGCCATACTTTCGTCCGTTTTTGAACTAAGTACGTTATTGCTTTCCACCAGTTGTTCGCTGGTAGCGGCAAGTTCTTCGGCCGATGCGCTTTCGTTTTCGGATACGGAAGAAAGGGCCGTTCCCGCGGTGGACAGATCGTCAGACAAAATCTGCACTTCATCCAATATATTCTGAAGGTCTTTCTCTTTCTTCTCAACCATTCCAAACAGCGCAGTGGCACGATAACTGATAAAGCAGCAGGCGGCAGTCAGTACCGTATAAACGATTGCCGTAAAGATCCATCCGATCAAGGTGTGAAGTTTTAAGAATCCTGCCGGAAATGCAATCATCATTCCGGCATTTACGATCACTGTGACAAGATAACTGGTTTTGATTAATTTCTGCTCATAATAGGGCACCAGTAAAAGGGTCGCCACAAAATAATAGTGTGTCAGACAGACGTAACCGCCGCTCTCACTGGTACTGGATACCGCTGCCGTGACCGCTCCTACGATAGGGGGAATACAGGCATATACATATTTTGCCTTGCTGCCAAGTTTCTTTTCCAGTAATTTTGTCAGGATAGCAGATAAGCCTGACAATAAGAAAATACACTCACGTATTCCGCCGTTCAAAAAGATCATTACAAAGGCCCAGCCGGAAATAGCCACGCCTAAAATGTAAATGAATAAAATATTGTTAATTAGTTTTTCTTCGTTTTTTGCTGACTGTAACTGCATTGCTTTACCCTCCTGCCCTCTAATGTCAAATAAGTACTCATATTGTAACATTTTTGTATAGTTCTGTCAATTTTATATGAATATTCATGCGTTTTTTGGTAACAGTTCAGTCATACTGTTACGTTTTTTGTCAATTACGGAGACAGTGCCTGAAATCCTGAGGAAAATAGGGAGTTTGTGTAAATGAAATTTATTTTGTGGCATGAAAGCCCGGTTTATGATAGAATGTAATCATTAACGATTGAAAGACAGGAAGGATAAAGCAGATGGCAGAGAAAAAGATAATGCTTGGGAATGAAGCGATAGCCCGCGGCGCCTATGAGGCGGGGGTAAAGGTATCCGCGGCTTATCCGGGAACGCCCAGTACGGAAATCAGTGAAAATGTGGTAAAATACGAAGAAATTTATGCAGAGTGGTCGCCCAATGAAAAAGTGGCGATGGAGGTTGCCATCGGAGCATCTGTCAGCGGAGTGCGGGCGATGGCTTCGATGAAGCATGTGGGCGTCAATGTGGCAAGCGATCCGCTGTATACGGCGGCCTATACAGGTGTAAACGGAGGTCTGGTATTGGTGGCTGCGGACGATCCGGGTCTGTACAGTTCGCAGAATGAACAGGATACCAGATGTGTGGCCAGGGCGGCGCAGGTGCCGGTATTGGAGCCTTCGGACAGTCAGGAAGCGAAGGATTTTATGAAATTTGCGTTTACCCTGAGTGAAAAATATGATACGCCGGTGATTTTGAGGACGACCACGCGTCTGTCCCATTCCCAGGGTATGGTTACGCTGGAAGAGCGGGAAGAGATTCCTGATAAGCCATATGAAAGGAATATCGGTAAATTTGTCATGATGCCGGGAATGGCAAAGGAGAGACACGTTTATGTGGAGGAACGCATGGAAGCCATGGCTGCGGATGGCTGCGGCTTTTCCATTAACCGGGCGGAATATAAGGATACTTCCATCGGTTTTATTACCAGCGGAATCCCTTACCAGTATGTGAAAGAAGTATTTCCTGACGCATCCGTGTTAAAGCTGGGTATGGTGCACCCGCTTCCGAAGAAATTAATCGAAGAATTTGCTTCCAGGGTGGAGCGGCTGTACATATTCGAGGAATTGGAGCCTGTCATAGAAGAACAGGTGAGAGCATGGGGGATCAAAGCGGTCGGAAAAGAGATTTTCACCAGACAGGGAGAATACAGCGCCAATCTGTTAAGGCGTGTACTGCTTCCCGAGGGGGTGGAAGCGGACTTACCGGCACAGGTGCCGGCGCGCCCGCCGATTCTCTGTCCGGGATGCCCGCACAGAAGCGTGTTTTCCGTACTGAACAAGCTGAAAATTCATGCGGCGGGGGATATCGGCTGCTATACGTTAGGGGCAGTGGCGCCCCTCAGTGTTATAGATACGACCATCTGTATGGGAGCCAGCATTTCCTCCCTGCACGGGATGGAAAAGGCAAAGGGCAGGGAATATGTGAAAAACTGGGTGGCAGTGATCGGAGATTCCACGTTTATGCATACGGGGGTAAATTCCCTGATGAATATGGTTTACAATCAGGGAACCGGGACGGTGATGATCGTGGATAATTCCACTACGGGCATGACCGGCCATCAGGACCATGCGGCAACGGGAAAGACTCTGAAGGGAGAAGTGGTTCCGGCCATCAGCATTTATAAATTCTGTAAGGCCATCGGAATTGAACATGTGGTGGAAGTCAATGCCTTTGATCTGAAGGAACTGGAAAAAGTCATCAAAGAGGAAACCGCAAGGGATGAGGTATCGGTGATCATCACCAAATCCCCCTGTGTGCTGCTGAAAGGAAATGTTTTTCCGGATAAATGCGTATCCATACCGGAGAAATGCAAAAAATGCGGCGCCTGCTTA
The DNA here is from genome assembly GCA_910579935.1 of uncultured Lachnospiraceae bacterium. Taxonomy (GTDB): domain Bacteria; phylum Bacillota; class Clostridia; order Lachnospirales; family Lachnospiraceae; genus Kineothrix. The sequence goes on along the minus strand of CAJTVQ010000019.1, from coordinate 31,548 downwards.
AGACCGGGCTGTCCGGCGCTTACGAAGAAGGAAGACGGAATCATTGCGATTGATGAAACGATGTGTAACGGATGTGGTCTGTGTATGCAGCTGTGTCCTTTCGAAGCAATCGGAAAACAGCCGAAATAAGCGGGATGGCAGGAGGAGAAAGATATGGCGACAAAGAGTATTATGATAGTGGGAGTAGGCGGTCAGGGAACTTTGCTGACCAGCCGTATTCTTGGAGGAATCATCAATGAGGCAGGCTATGATGTCAAGCTGTCGGAAGTGCATGGCATGGCACAGCGCGGCGGCAGTGTAGTCACTTTTGTCAGATATGGGGATAAAGTGGCGGAGCCGATTGTGGAGGAAGGGCAGGCGGACGTACTGATTGCCTTTGAGCGGCTGGAAGCGCTGAGGTATGCCCATTTCCTTAAAAAGGGCGGGGTACTGATCGTCAATGACTGGAAGATTGAGCCAATCACGGTTGTAACAGGGATGGCGCAGTATCCGGAGAATATCATAGAAGAACTGGGTAAAATGCATGAGGTACATACGATCAACGCGATGGATGAGGCTATGAAGCTTGGAAATGCCAAAGCTTTTAACGTGGTGGTACTGGGCATGGCGGCAAGGCATATGGATTTCACGAAAGAAGACTGGCTGAAAATCATAGAGAAGACCGTGCCCCCAAAAACCGTGGAGATCAATAAGCAGGCATTCCTGGCAGGGTATGGGAGGTAAGGCGATGATTTGGAATGAAACAAAGGAGTGTATGAGCAGAGAGGAAATGCGGGTACTGCAGAGCGCCAGACTGATAAAGACCGTAGACCGGGTGTATCACAGCGTTCCTTTTTACAGAAGAAAGATGCAGAACATCGGGATTGAACCGGGAGATATCCGGGGGATTGAGGATTTGCCGAAACTGCCTTTTACCACAAAGGCGGATCTGAGGGACAATTATCCTTTCGGCCTGTTTGCGGTTCCCCAGTCTGAAATCGTTCATCCAGCGGAACGACAGGAAAGGCGACCGTAGTGGGATATACGAGACGGGATTTGGATATATGGAGCGAGTGCGTGGCAAGGGCGCTGACCATGGCCGGAGTGAGCCGGGAAGACATTATTCAGGTGGCTTACGGTTACGGGCTGTTTACCGGCGGGCTGGGAGCCCATGGCGGAGCGGAGAAGCTGGGGGCAACGGTGGTGCCGATGTCTACCGGAAATACGAAGAAGCTGACCACAATGATGGTGGACTTCGGGGTAACGGCAATTGCCTGTACGCCTTCTTATCTGCTGCATATCGCGGAAACATTGGAAGAGAACGGTGAAGTGGATAAGATTAAACTGAAGACGGCGGTCTGCGGGGCAGAGCCGTGGACGGAGAATATGCGCAGACAGATCGAAGACAGACTGCATATTCATGCACATGATATATACGGATTGTCGGAAATCATGGGACCGGGCGTGGCGTGTGACTGCGAATGCCATACAGGGCTTCATGTGTATGACGACCATTTTCTGCCGGAGATCATCAGTCCGGAGACACTGGAGCCGGTGGCGGACGGAGAGACGGGAGAACTGGTATTTACCACGATTACGAAAGAGGGGCTGCCCCTGCTGCGTTACCGCACAAGAGACCTGACCAGCATAACCCATGAGGTTTGTGGGTGCGGCAGGACACTCCCAAGAATCAGCAGGTTTAAAGGGCGTTCGGACGACATGCTGATCATACGCGGTGTCAACGTATTCCCTTCCCAGATAGAGGCGGCGCTTTTGGAAATGGGTGAAACGACCCCTCATTACCGGATGATCGTAGACCGTGTCAATAATCTGGATACGCTGGAGGTTCAGGTGGAGGTGGGAGAGAAATTCTTCTCCGATGAGATCAGGGAGTTGGAGAAATTATCCACGAAAATCGGTCATGTGATACAGCAGGCAATCGGACTTGCGGTCAAGGTGAAGCTGGTAGAACCTAAGAGCATTGAAAGAAGCATGGGAAAAGCGGTACATGTTATTGATAACAGGAAACTGGTATAGCGGAAAGCCCGCTGGCAGCGGGATATCGGAACCCGTTATTTCAGGAAAAATTAAAATCAGGACAGGAGGTGTATGGCATGTTTATAAAACAATTATCAGTTTTTGTGGAAAACAGGGAAGGCCGGCTGAAAGACGTACTGGAAGTGATTAAGAATAACGGAGTGAATATCATTTCTCTGAGCCTTGCCGATACCAATGAATTCGGAATGCTGCGTCTTTTGGTGAACAAACCGGAAACAGCATATGAAGCGCTGAAAAGAAACGGGTTTTCTTCCAGGCTTACGGATGTGATGGCAGTTAAGCTGTCGCACAAGGTAGGGATGCTTCAGGAGCTGCTGGAAACTATCTGTGACGAGCATATCAATATAGAATATATGTATGCGCTGGCTACGGGAAAAGATGATGCTTCCATTGTGTTTAAAACTTCCGATCTGGTTCTGGCGGAGAAAGTTCTGCGCGGAAAGGGTGTAGAAATTGTAAAACCGGAAGAAATCGGGCTTGACTTTGAATAGAAAGCGGAGTATACTGAACAAGTTCGAGGATTGAAAGACAACACTTTTAAACCGGTGTTGTCTTTTTTATAAGATTTTAATTGGTCGCAGAGACAGAATAGGAGTTTCATGGATAGTATAGAACAGCAGGTAAGTTACAGAGAATCAGGAATTGATGAGAGGATTATAAAAGCAGTGGAGGAAATGGGCTTCGAATATATGACTCCCATTCAGGCGCAGGCCATTCCCGTTATGCTGGAAGGGAAAGATTTAATCGGTCAGGCACAGACCGGAACCGGAAAGACGGCAGCGTTCGGTATTCCGCTGATTCAGGGAATCGACACACAGCTTCGGGCGCTTCAGGCCATTGTGCTTTGTCCGACCAGAGAGCTGGCGATACAGGCTGCGGAGGAAATACGCCGGTTTGCCAAATATGTGCACGGACTTAAGGTGCTTCCCGTATATGGAGGACAGGATATTACGAGACAGATCCGTTCGCTGGCCGGAGGGACACAGATTGTAGTTGGGACACCGGGACGGGTTATGGACCATATGCGCCGCCATACGATCAAGACGGCACAGGTAAAGACCATTGTGCTGGATGAGGCGGATGAGATGCTGAATATGGGATTCCGTGAAGACATCGAAACCATATTGAAGGATATGCCGGCAGAGCGGCAGACGGCACTGTTCTCCGCCACGATGCCGAAGCCTATATTGGATATTACAAGAGAATACCAGAGACCGGACGCGGAATATCTGAAAATGACACCGAAGGAAGTGACAATTCCTTTGGTAAAACAGGCATATTATCAGGTGCAGCGCAAGGACAAAGAGGAAGTGCTGACCAGGCTGATGGACTATTACCATCCGAAGCGTTCGCTGATTTTCTGCAATACCAAGAGGATGGTGGACGAACTGACGGAGCATTTAAAGGACAGGGGATATCAGGCGGAAGGGCTGCATGGCGACCTGAGCCAGAACCAGCGGGATACGGTGATGAATCTGTTCCGCAGCGGCAGGACTTCGACTCTGATCGCAACCGATGTGGCGGCAAGAGGAATCGACGTGGATGATGTGGAAGCGGTTTTTAATTATGATGTGCCGGAAGATATCGAGTATTATGTCCACCGTATCGGGCGTACCGGAAGGGCCGGTAAGACGGGACGTTCCTTTACCCTTGTGACAGGGCGGGAAATCCGTAAACTGCGGGACATCGAAAGGGTCTGCCATACGAAGATTAAGGAGAGGAACATTCCGTCCGCAGCGGACATTACTTCGGTGAAGTCGGAAAAGGTGCTGGAAGAGGCACTTGAGACGATGCGGAATAAGAATCTGGACAAGACCATGGAATTTTTGCAGGGCAGGCTGGAAGCAGGGGAATATACTGCTTTGGAATTGGCAGCTGCATTTATGAAAATGAAGATGGGCGATGATATCAAGGATATCAAAGTCGAGAAAGAGAAAGGCCGGGGGAAGGATTTCGGCCTGCGCGCCGGCGGATTCGGCGCCCGCAGACGGGGCGAGTTCGGAAAGGGAAAGAAGAAAGACGGTGCGCCGTATAAGGAACGACGCGGAGAAAAAGGTTCCAAAGAAAAAAATATAAAAGAAAAAAGCTCAAAAGAAAAAAAAGCGAAAGATAAGAGCGGGAAAGAGGAAAAAGCCTGGTATGCAGATGTGGCGAAACGCAGTTCCTCCCGCAGATTGGATGTAGAGCTTGGCGTGAAACACGGGAAAGAGGCAAAGGGGAGTAAGGCCGGGAAGAAGAAATAATTCCTATTTGCATTTAGAAAGACATTTTTCCAAAAGGTTATTTTGGAAAAATGTCTTTTTGGTATTTTTGATTTCCGTTCCCGTTAAAATTTTAATTCATGCCCGTGTTCTTTCAGCCATTTCCGGTATATCTTGTAATCGGGAAGGATAGATTCCACACACGCCCAGAAATCTTTGGAATGGTTCATATGTTCCAAATGGCACAGTTCATGAACGACTACGTAGTCCAGCACGTTTGGTGGAGCCAGCATGAGCCGCCAGTTGAAGGAGAGGGTACCGCGGCTGCTGCAACTCCCCCAGCGGGTCTTTTGGTCACGGATGGCAATGGAGGAATAAACATGCCGGATCAGATGACGGTAGTTTTCGGCATAATAAGCAGCCCGCTGCGGAATATAGGATTTGGCAGCGGCCCGGTATCTTTGTTCCAAAGCAAGACGCTGTTTGGGTGTGAGTTGTAAAGTTTCCGGCTGTCTTGCCTGCTGTTCCTGTTTGCGTGCCTGAAGCTCCGATAATTTGGCACTGATCCAGAACTGTTTTTCCCTTAAGAACCTTTCCGCGTCCGCGTCTTTTCCATAGAGCGGAAGGCGGACCGTAACGGAGGCGTCTTCTTTCAGAACAATGGCGCAGGTTTTGCGGCGGCTGCGGATGATCTCATAGGGAATGGTAAAAGGTATGTTATTTTTGTCCGTTAGTGTAATTTTCTTGTCCATATCTAGATTATAGCATTGCAATGTGAGTTTTTCTATGATAGTATGAAAATTGTTTGTTACGTTTGGTTTTTGGAGGTTTTGTTATGGAGGATAGAAGAAAAAAAAGGCATAAGAAGAGGAAATCGGCAAAGAGGAGAAAAGACTCGCTGCTTACGAAAGAGCAGCGGAAAGCCAAGCGCAGGAGAGCGAGACGGCGTCTGGTTATCATGGAGAGGATTGCGGTTGCTTTTTTGATATTCGGGGTCATTGGGGGAGGCGGCTTTGCTGTTGTGTGGAACCTTCCTTCCGTGAAATTAAGCCGGCAGCTGAATGCAGGAGATGAGTATACAGAAGAAGAAGCGTATACGGAGGCAATCGAGGCTTATGAGAACGCTTTGGAAATCGATTCCACGTCGGTAAAAGCTTACCACTGTATGGCAGGCGCCTATCTCGGCATGGAGAATGATTCCCAGGCGAAACAGGTATTGTATGCGGGATGGGAGAATACGCAGGATGAAAGTCTGTTGCAGTATTATTGTACGGTAATATTGAATGAAGCGGTGGATGAGATCAACCGAGATCATATAGGAAGTGAAACCCTGGATAAGATCATATCGGTATTGGACCAGGGAATCATGGAGGAAGACGCGCTGGAGCTGCTGCATACGGTATGCGAACGGATGATGGAACAGTATAAAGCGGCAGCGCCGGTCGTTGATTTTGCGGCATACGGGCAGACGATGGAGCAGCTGTTTACCCTGTATCAAAGAAATCCGTCCGATGAGATCAGGTCAGTGACGGAGCAATTCGGATATTTGGATACGGAAGAACTGACGCTGCCGGCGGAACAGGTGGATGCATATCTGAATATTCTGATGGAAGCGGAAGAAATCGCGCCGCGTGCCGGAAGAAGCAGTTTAATTGCCTGTCTGCAGAAGGAAAAAGAAGTGCAGGAAATTTTTGCAGGAATTTTTCAGGAGTTTGACAGCGGAAATTATGAGGCGGCAAAAGAGTTTATCGTGACCGATACCTATACCGGTATCCGGGATGCTTTTATCAGCGGGACGATGGAATATTGGACCGGGGAAACCCAGATTCCCGTCAGCAGGGAGTATGTGAAGTTAAGGCAGAATGACGGGGCATGGACTTTTTCATTTCCGGAGTTCAGTGAGAATGAAGCGACGGCAGGAATCATTACCGTGTGGGGAACGGATATGAGAGATAACGGCGTACTGCGTACATGCATATCCTATGAACCGGCAGCGGAAGACGGAATTGAGTTTCCGCATACCCAGTATGTTATCAGCTATATGTACAGCAATCTGCAGAAGAAAAACGGATTTCTGTATGAGATGAACTATCATTTTGAGACGCGGACCTGGACGGAGGAAGGAATGACCACGCATATGGTCGGAGACTGGGGAGGTCCTTATCAATGGGAGAAAAGATATTAGAGGCAGGGCATACCTGTGTCATTGTCTGTGCAGGGGACTTTGCACTGGCGGATATTCCGTTCAGTCCGGGGAAAGGGGATATGTGCATTGCTGCAGACGGAGGTTATCGTTACTGCAGGCAGCTCGGCATGGAGCCGGACCTGGTGATTGGGGATATGGATTCTTTAGGGGAGCAGCTGCGGTCAGAGTTGGAGCATTGGAAAGAGGATACGCCGGAAAAAGTACGGATTCTCAGTCCGGAAAAAGATGATACGGATACGCTGGCGGCGATAAAGGAAGGACTTGCAGCGGGATACCGCAGTTTTTGTTTATACGGAGCGCTGGGCGGCAGATTGGAACATACCGTTGCCAATATGCAATGCCTGGCTTATTTGAAAAATCACGGGGCAGAGGGCTGCATTATGGATGAAGGCGTGATGATGACCGTGATAAAAAATGAGACCATCTGTTTTCCAGAGACAATGGAAGGTTATCTGTCTCTGTTTTCTCTGTGGGAAAAGGCGGAAGGGGTTACAATCCGGGGAATGAAATATCTGCTGAAAGATGCGCAGGTATCCCATGATTTTCCAATTGGAATCAGCAATGAGTTTATCGGGGAACGGGGAGAGATTACGGTTAAGAACGGTATGCTGCTGCTGATTGCGGCAGCATACCGCCAGGGTATCAGATTTGTCCGGTAAGATAATTCTGCCGGCCTTCCCTTAGGAAAACGGGAAGGGTATCCAGAGGGGCATCTGTCTTCAGGAAATTCGTAAAACATTGCCCGGATTATGGGAGTGCCTTTTTCATGCGCTTCGCGTAAAAGACCGGTGTTTGTGGGTTAACACAGATACCGGTCTTTTTTGTGTACAGGGACATGTTATTCGCCTAAATCCGATCTTACAGGAACTTCTGTTTTTCTTTCATAGCAGGAGAAGGCTGCATCCACAAAGGTACTTTCCAGTTTCGGAGTAACCAGACTCACGACCGGAACGATGACAAGCCCTGCCAGCATGGCGAATGCGCCCGCATTGATGGGAGACTGCAGCATGGCAGGGAAATGGCTGCGGAAGAGCATGTTGCATACCATGAAGCCTGCGCCGAATACGAAACTGACCCATGCGGAAACCGTAGTGGTCTTTTTCCAGTAAAGCCCATAAAGGAAAGGAGCCAGGAAGGCTCCGGCAAGAGCGCCCCAGGACACACCCATTAACTGTGCAATGAAGGTGACGTTGCCTTTGTACTGAATGATGGCAATGACGACCGAAATCGCAATGAATACCACGATCAGAATCCGTATGGTAAGAAGCTGTTTCTTTTCACTCATATTTTTCACCACATGGTCTTTTAAAAAGTCGATGGTAAGGGTGGAGCTGGAAGCCATGACCAAAGAGGACAGGGTGGACATGGAAGCCGACAGCACCAGTATGACAACCAGTCCGATGAGCGCCGGAGAGAGGTTGGAGATCATGGCAGGGATGATCGCATCAAAGCCCTGGGCGGCGATATCCACGCTGTCGGAGTATAAACGTCCGAAGCCGCCGAGAAAATAGCAGCCGCCGGAAACAACGATGGCAAATAAGGTAGAAATAATGGTTCCCTTTTTAATAGCCTTTTCACTCTTAATGGCATAGAATTTCTGTACCATCTGGGGCAGTCCCCAGGTACCCAAAGAGGTCAGGATAACCACGCCCAAGAGGTTCGCAGGGTCGGGGCCGAAGAAAGAAGCGAAGACGCCCGGCTGCGAAGATACCGTTTCGTCCGAAACCAACGCCAGCTGGTTCAGCGCTTCCAAAAAACCGCCGTTACTGTTCAGTACGGCAGCAATAACAGCCACGATACCGAAGAGCATAACGATACCCTGTAAAAAGTCGTTGATAGCAGTCGCCATGTAACCGCCCGCAATGACATATACGCCGGTGAGTACGGCCATGATGACGATGCAGACGGTATAGTCAATGTTAAAAGCCATTCCGAACAGGCGGGAAAGCCCGTTATAAAGGGAGGCGGTATATGGGATCAGGAAAATGAATACAATGACGGAAGCGCCGATTTTCAGTCCGTCGCTGTTGAAACGCCTGCCGAAAAACTCCGGCATGGTAGCGCTGTTTAAGTGCTGGGTCATAATACGGGTACGTCGTCCTAAGATAACCCATGCCAGCATGGAGCCGATCAAGGCATTGCCGATGCCGATCCAGGTAGAGGCAACGCCGTATTTCCAGCCGAACTGTCCGGCATAACCGACAAAGATAACGGCGGAAAAATAGGAAGTGCCGTAGGCGAAAGCCGTGAGCCAGGGACCGACGCTCCGTCCTCCCAGCACAAAGCTGTTTACATCGGTGGCATGTTTGCGGCAGTAGAAGCCGATAGCCACCATTACTGCAAAAAAGATGATTAGCATAGTAGATTTCAGTATCACAATTTTTCCCTCATTTCAAATTTATTCTTAAAGTCTTATCCCCTGTTTTGTGCGGCAACCAGACTGACACCGCAATAACGTTCCCGAAGCTTCGGTTTTTCAATTTTGCCGGTAGGGTTTCTCGGAATGTCGGCAAAAATAACCTTGTGGGGACGCTTATAACGGGGCAGTTTGTTGCAGAACTGGTTGAGCTCTTCCTCCGTACAGGTCATATCCGGTTTTAATTCAATGACTGCCGCAGTTACTTCTCCCAAACGCTTGTCGGGCAGACCGATAACCGCCACATCATGGATGGCATTGTGGGTACGCAGGAAGTCTTCAATCTGGACGGGGTAAATATTTTCGCCGCCGCTGATGATCACGTCTTTTTTCCGGTCTACGAGGAAAATGAATCCGTCTTCGTCTTCCTGGGCCATGTCTCCGGTATAGAGCCAGCCGTCTTCGGAAAGCACTTCCTTCGTGGCGGCTTCATCGTTATAATAACAGGTCATAACGCCAGGCCCTTTAACGGCAAGTTCTCCCACGTCGCCCTTTGCCACCGTGTTTTTCTGTTCATCCACGATTTGGATTTCCCAGCCGTATCCGGCTTTGCCGATGGCTCCTACTTTATGTATATTTTCCACGCCCAGATGTACGCAGCCTGGGCCGATGGATTCGCTTAAACCATAGTTCGTGTCGTAAGCATGGTTCGGGAAATAGGTTTTCCAGTGTTTGATCAGGCTGGGCGGAACGGGCTGTGCACCGATATGCATCAGGCGCCACTGGGTAAGTTCATAGTCTTCCGGTCTGACTTTTCCGCTGTCCAGAGCCTCTAAAATATCCTGTGCCCAGGGTACGAGCAGCCATACGATACTGCATTTTTCCTTGGAAACGGCATCTAAGATATACGCCGGCTTGGTTCCTTTTAACAGGACGGCTTTGCTGCCGGAAATCAGGGAGCCGAACCAGTGCATCTTCGCGCCGGTATGGTAAAGGGGCGGGATGCAGAGAAAAACGTCCTCTTTTGTTTGGCCATGGTGTTTCTGTTCCACAACCGCCGAATGCATCAGGCTTTCATGGTTATGTAAAATGGCTTTCGGAAAGCCGGTGGTTCCGGAAGAGAAATAGATAGCGGCGTCATCCGCATCGGTTAACGGAATTTCCGGTGACTGGCTGGAACAGTTGGCGGAAAAGGAATTATAGTCCTCCGCAAAAGAAGGGCAGTTCTCGCCGACATAGAAAAGAAGCCGGTTGCGGCTGACGGAATCTGCGATTTCTTCCACACGTCCGATAAATTCCGGTCCGAATACCAGTATATTGACCTCCGCCAGATTGACACAGTATTCGATTTCGTCGGAAGCGTAGCGGAAGTTTAAAGGAACTGCCAAAGCGCCTGTTTTCAGGATTCCGAAATAGATTGGAAGCCATTCCAGACAGTTCATTAGCAGGATTGCCACTTTGTCCCCTTTTTTGATGCCCCTTGAAAGAAGCAGGTTGGCAAAGCGGTTGGCCTTCTCATTGAAGACATTCCACGTGATTTCCCGGCGGTAATGGGAGAGCGGGCTGGGTTCCATCAGCTCGTATTCCTTCCATGTGACACGGCGGACTTCCTTTACCTCAGGGTTGATTTCCACAAGGCAGATATCGTCTCCGAATTTTTTACAGTTTTGTTCCAATAGATTTGTAATCGGCATTGTTTTGGTTCTCCATTTGTATAATTTATATTTTTACACTTTAACGCTTTGCGTTGCTGAAGTAATGATAGCTCATTTCGGAGGAAAAGTCAATACTGAGGCAGTACAGACAGAAACTGAAAATTGATTTACGTGAGTATAGCATTGCGGTTTGATATGGGTTATTTTATATACAGACTGTTCGGAACGGATAAAGACAAAGGACGCATCTGCCATAAGAGTATGACAGGCGTCCTTCATTTGCTTTAAGTTTCTGATAAAAAACTGTTTTAAAAATGAAACTGTGCCATATACAGTTTGTAATAATGCCCCTTTTTCTCCATCAGCTCTGCAGGGGAGCCCTGTTCCAGGATCGTTCCGTTGTCAATATAGAAAATGCGGTCTGCTTTCTGGATGGTGGAAAGGCGGTGGGCCACCACGAAGGAAGTCCTTCCTTTTAATAAGGTTTCAATGCCTGACTGGACCAGCAGTTCGGTCTGGGTATCAATGCTGGAAGTGGCTTCATCCAGTATCATGATTTTGGGACTGGAAACCATGGTGCGGGCAAAGGCGATGAGCTGTTTCTGTCCGGCGGAAAGTCCGCCGCCCCGTTCCGAAAGTTCGGTGTCGTATCCCTTTTCCAGCTTCATGATGAAATCGTGGGCATTGACTGCCTTGGCGGCCTGTATGATCTCTTCGTCGTCCGCGTTTAATCTGCCGTATCGGATGTTGTCACGGATGGTGCCGGAAAAGAGGAAATTGTCCTGCGTCATGATTCCCATTTGCTGGCGGAGGCTTTCGATGCTGACTTTCTTCACATCATGCCCGTCAATATAGACACTTCCTTTCTGTACGTCGTAAAACCGGCTGATGAGATTGACGATGGTGGTTTTACCGGCTCCGGTAGGGCCTACCAGTGCGATGGTCTCACCGGGGGCGATGGTAAAGCTTACGTCATCAAGGACATTCGTGCTTCCGTCATAAGAAAACGTAACATGTTCAAAACACACTTCTCCGGTAATGGGAGGAATGGCGGTCACGTCTCCGGCATCGGTTATTTCTGCTTTGGCATCCATAATTTCAAAGACCCGCTCGGCACCGGAAATATTGGTGATGAGCTGGGTATAGAAGTTACTCAGGTTGGAGATGGGATGCCAGAACATGGAGATATAGCTTCCGAAGGCAATAAAGGTGCCGACGGATACCTGATCGACGCCGAGAATCCGGATACCGGTAAAATAGAGCATGACCGTACCCACGCCCCAGCAGAGGTCGATGACGGAGCCGAAGGAATCGTTCAGGCGCACAGCGGAAATAAAAGAATCCCGATGTTCCTTCACCAGTTCCCGGAAGGTCTGCCTCGTTTCACCTTCCGCGCGGAAGCTCTGGATGATCCTGATTCCGGACAGATCCTCGTGGATAAAGGCGTTCAGGTTGGAGGATTTCTTGCGGTGTATCTGCCATCTTTTATGGGAATAGACCTGAATCAGCCAAAGGCATACGGCCATAACCGGTGTGCTGATCAGGGAGGCACCGGCCAGTATGGGATTTTTGGCAAACATGATGGCAGCTACGGCACAAATCGTAAGGAAGTCCGGTATCAGTGTCGTCACACAGTTGGAGAGGACATCTTTTAACGAGTTGATGTCGCCGATGATACGCGCTAAAATTTTCCCGGTGGGACGGCTGTCAAAAAACTGGAAATCCAATGTCTGGATATGGGTATACAGTTCCTGCCGGATGGTTACCAGTATATTGTTGCAGACCTTTGCCATGACATACATACGGATCTTGACGCCTGCGATCATCAGAATATTGAGAACCAGGGCAAAACCGATCAGGCGGAAAAGTCCGGATATATTTCCGGCGGAGATATAGTCGTCGATGGCGGATTCCATGATCAATGGATTCAGCAGGGATACTACGACGCAGAATGCCATGATGGCCAGCACCAGGCAGATTTCTTTTTTATAGGCGGGCAGATAGGCAAGCAGCCGCTTCAGGGTTGCCAGTTTGCTGACTTCTATGGTCTGCTCGTCGTCTTTGAATGAATTAATGGGCATTTGTTTCACCTTCCTGTCAGTCGTTTAATTGGTATTGGGCGGCATAGGTCTGGTAGTACAGACCCTTGGCAGCCATGAGTGTTTCGTGGGTTCCCCGCTCGCAGATGGAACCGTTTTCCAAAACAATGATCTCATCCGCATGCATGACGGAACTGATGCGGTGGGCAATGATGATTTTTGTCGTATGCTCCAGATGGCGGAGGGTATCCTGTATCATCTGTTCCGTTTCCATATCCAGTGCGGAGGTGGAATCGTCCAATACGAGGATGGGATTTTTTTTGGCAAGGGCCCTGGCTATGCTGATACGCTGTTTCTGGCCGCCGGAGAGTCCGACGCCGCGTTCGCCGATGACCGTGTCATATTGTTTATCCATGCGCTCAATGAAGTCTGCTGCCTGCGCGTCCCTGGAAGCCCGCATGACCGCAATGGAATCCAGCCTTTCACGTTTGCCCAGCTTCACATTTTCCGTGATGGTGTCCGAAAAGAGGAATACATCCTGCATCACCAGCGATATGCTGCTTCGGAGCTGTTTCAGGCTCAGATCCTTTACATCCACGCCGTCGATGCTGACAGAGCCTCCGGTCGTGTCATAAAAGCGCTGGAGCAGGTGGATGATGGAGCTTTTGCCGGCTCCGGTGGCGCCCATAATGCCGAGGGATTTTCCTTCTTCCACGGTAAAGGAGATATCCTTCAGGATTTCGTAAGGCACGGAAGTGCCTGCATCCAGTTTGGAAAAGGAAACATGGGAAAATTCGATGCGCCCGTGTACTTTTTCGAGAACCACGGGAGATTCCTTTTCCACAATACTTGGCTTTTCCTCATATATCCTGTTCAGTTTCCGGTTGGATGCCATGGCGGCGGAAAAACTGTTGGTGAGCCAGCCCAGCATTTCCATGGGCCAGACGATATTCATGGAGTATTCCACGAAAGCGCCGAGCGAACCGAGGGACATCTCTCCCTGCATGGTCAGCCTCCCGCCGAACAAGAGGATGACAAGGGGCAGCAGTTTGGTAATAAGTGAAAGATACGGATAGTAGGTTACGAATATTCTGGACTGCTGCATGTTCAGGTCGTAATACTTTTTGTTATGGGAAAGGAATTTTTTAATTTCAAACTTCTCCCGTGCAAAGGCTTTGACCGTGCGTACGCCGGCCAGATTTTCCTCGGCGATGGTATTCAGGGAGGCGGTTTCCTCGCTGATGGCTTCATATACATGGTCCAGTTTCCGCTCCATGGAAATGGCGATGGAGGCAGCCAGTATCATGGCGACGGTAGGGATCAGCGCAAGCCTGGCATCCAAACGGTACATGAAAAAAAGGATGATGGAAGTATGGAAAATGACTTCCAGCATGAGCATTCCGACAAACGTGATGCCGTCGCCGATCCGGTCGATATCGTCCTTAAGACGCGCCATCAGCTCGCCGGTATTGGTGCGGTCAAAAAAGTCCGCACTTAAGGACTGGATATGGTCAAACAGGTGATGGCGCATTTTTGCCGTAATCCTGATTCCGGTAATGTCGAAGGTGTATTCCTTGATATACTGGAAAAAGAACCGTCCGATACCTACGGTCAGGATGCCGGCCAGCAGATAATTCAGTTTATGGAGCTGGCCGCCCACAATGACTTCATCAATGATCCGTTTGGTCAGCTGCGGTGATATCAGATCCAGTGATACGCTGATAACCATGGCCAGAATGGCCAGAAGATAAGGAAAACGCTGTTCCCATAAGTAAGTGGATAGTTTTTTCTGCTGCATGATGGTGTTCCTTTCTGAAAATAAAATAATAGGTAGCCTGCTTGTATGGCATGAAAAAAACCGATGCAATGAAATCGCACCGGCAGGCAATAAAAAAACGGTTCGTGGAAACGAAACCGCTGGAGTAGTCAGAGTGATATCGGAAAACAATAATGATTCATGATATATCTGATGTCCCGGAGGCAATTCGATTGAGAAAATGATTCAGTTGTATACGGTTGTTCATAGACTTATTCATCGTCATAATCTGTGCCTCCTTTCTTTTTAATTTGTATTTATGTATCAAACGTATTCCTAGCATACGCTCTCTCTGGCGGATTGTCAACTGCTTTTTGGAAAAATCTGCAGAAATAGTTTATAGTTTATAGTAAATATTGGACTTATTGGTAAATATGTGGTATAATAGAACAATATAAGGGAATATGACTGTTGCGGTAAAGGAGGAGAAGGAGACAGATGAGCAATCAATTGGTTTGGGTGGATCGATATAATATAGGAGTAAAGTTTATTGATGAAGAGCATAAAAAGCTTTTCGCTATCCTGAACAAGTTATTTACATACCGGAAGGAAGAAGAAAAAAGCCAATGGGTCTGTCAGGAAGGAATTAAGTATTTTAGGGAACATGCAATGAAACATTTTACGGAAGAGGAGGCTTACATGGCTTCCATAGGTTACATGGGATTTGACATACACAGACAGCTTCATGACAACTTCCGGAAAAAAACGCTGCCGGCTCTTGAGAAGGAATTGGAACAGTCTTCTTACTCGGATGAAGCAATCCACCATTTTCTGGGCGTTTGTGCAGGATGGCTGATCGGGCATACACTGACAGAGGACCGGGCGATTAATGGAAAGGTTATAAGTAAATGGGGGGAACTGCTGCCGGAGGATAAGCAGGCTGTCATGAAGCAGACGATCATCCAGCTTTTGTACGATATGTTCCTGCTGGATGCAAAGGTAGTCAGCGAATGTTACGGTGGGGAAAGATTCGGGGACGGAATCTATTACCGCCTTGTTTATGGAAATGAAAAGGGAGAAAATTGGGAAATATTCCTGATATTTGAACAGAAGCTGATCGTCAGTACGCTTGGAGGAATGATGGACAGTGATTCCGATACGGTCAATACCATGTTGATGAATGCCGCCAGATATATATCACAGCAGTTTGTGAACCGTGTGGAAAAGCATATGCATTATGAGGACGTGTATGAAATAAAAGAAGAAAACCTGCTGACATACAGCCAGTTCAACCGGATATTCGAACGGTATAATCCCCAGTTCAGCGTACTGTTCAACACGGGAGCCGGATATTTTTCCTATTGTGTCGTGGCGCCTCACTTAATGCAGAAAGAAGACGACGGACCGGTTAAGATCAAGGCGGAGAATGCAATGGCCGAAATCGAAAAATATCTTGACGGGCGGGAAACAGAAAAAAGAAATAAGATACTGATCGTGGATGACTCCGATGTGGTACGGAAGACGATGAAGGGGCTGCTGGACAAGGATTATGCGGTCACAGAGGCAAACTCCGGATTATCTGCCATCAGGTGTCTGGCGTTGAACAGGCCGGATCTGATTCTGCTGGATTATGAAATGCCGGTATGTGACGGCAGTCAGGTATTGGAGATGATCCGCTCGGAAGAGGATTTTAAGGATATTCCGGTAGTATTTCTGACCGGAAGGGCCGATAAAGAGAGTCTTCAGAAAATAATTCCGCTAAAACCAAAGGGATTTTTGTTAAAAACTTTGGGAGCGGAAGAGATTAAGAAGAGTGTGGATGAATTTATGGAAGGGTAACCTGTCTGAAAATGGTTTTATCTGCCCAACTGTGTGGGAAACAGTTGGGCAGTGTTTTGAAAACATCCTTTGGCATCAGCCACATACTGCCGAATTGGGAAGTGTTCCGGGTATTCCCCGGTTTTGCAGCGGCTTTAAATTACAATTTCTTTTGATAACAGCGTTCCAGCATCTGAATCCCTTCATACAGTCCCATGGCGATCACGCACAGAATAATGATGGAAGTGATCACCATATTCAGCTTAAACACCTGCGAGCCGTATATGATCAGATATCCAAGCCCTCTGCGCGCCGCAAGGAATTCACCGATGATAACGCCCACAAGAGCCAGGCCGATGTTGACTTTCATATTACTCAGAATCGTGGGGACGGAGCCTGGCAGTACCACTTTGAAAAAAGCGTCCCGTTTATTTCCGCCCAGTGTATAGATCAGCTTGATCTTTTCCTCATCCACCTGCCGGAATCCGGTATACAGGTTGATGACGGAACCGAAGACCGCTACCGAGATTCCCGCTACAATAATGGTATTTATTCCCGTACCCAGCCATACAATGAATAAGGGGGCAAGGGCAGATTTGGGGAGACTGTTGAGGACTACCAGATAGGGTTCCAGTATCTCGGAACATTTTCGGGAGCACCATAGAAAAGTAGCGGATACCATACTGATCACCAGAACCAGAAGGAAGCTGGCAATGGTTTCCAGCAGGGTGATTCCTGTATTGGTAAAAAAGGAAAGGTCCTTTACCATGCCTGCAAAGCACAGAATCACCTGACTTGGACTGCTGAAGAAAAAAGAATCTACGTATCCCAGCCGGGTAGAACCCTCCCATAAAAGGAGAAAAAATACAAGGAGCAGGGTGCGGGCAAAGATGATCATGCGGCGGCGCCTAAGACAGGCGCGTTCATATTGTTCCTGAAAACTCAGGCTGTCTGTGGTTTTCATCTGAAATCTCCTTCCATAATAGATTAAAATAGTCTTTGAATTCGGGGGCATTTCTGGAGGCGAGAGGAGAATTTTCCGGAAGTGTCAGGCGGACAGGAATATCGCATTTGACAGTGGCGGGACGTCTGCTTAAAACAAGAATACGCCCGGCAAGGCTGATGGCTTCGGATAAATCATGGGTGATCAGAAGTGCGGTTTTGCCTGTGGAGCGTATGATGCTGCAGATATCGGAAGATACGGATAGTCTGGTCTGATAGTCCAGGGCGCTGAATGGTTCGTCGAGAAGCAGGATTTCCGGTTCCAGTACCAGGGTGCGGATAAGGGCGGCGCGCTGTTTCATGCCGCCGGACAGTTCACCTGGCTTCTTGTCCCTGAATTTGTATAAATCATAATCTTTTAACAGCTGCATGACCCGTTCCTTCCGCTCAGGGGTAAGCATATGATTGATTTCCAGTCCCAGAATGACGTTTTGATAAATGGTCCGCCATTCAAATAAATGGTCGTGCTGAAGCATGTAACCGATACGGGGAAAGAAAGGCGCAGGCGTACAGGACTGTGCCTGTTCCGCATCCGGCATACCGCCGGCATGAAAAACGATTTCCCCGCTTTCAGGGGCGATCAGGCCTGCGATGATGGAGAGCAATGTGGATTTGCCGCAGCCGGACGGTCCTACGATGGCAGTGAATTCGCCTTTTTGTATTTGGAATGATATATGGGATAAGGCGGCCGTTTCGCCTTCCAGGCTGTGGTAGGAATAACAGATGTCTTTTAATTCTAATAGTGGCTGTTCCATAAGATTCCTCCTGTTGGGATGATTCCTGTTCAGAATATACCTTATTATATGAGGCAGGAAAAAGGGATGTGAGGAACATTGGTAAACAATCGGGGATTTTCACAGTAATTTCAGCAAAGTCCTTAAAATGATTGAAAAACATTTCCAAATATGTTAGTATCAAAATCAGAATGTCAAATATTTGGAGGAAAAATACCATGGCACAGCTTTGGGGCGGACGTTTTACGAAGGAAACGGACAAGCTGGTATATAATTTTAACGCATCGATTTCTTTTGACCGGAAATTTTTTGAAGAGGATGTGGAAGGAAGCATAGCGCATGTGGTAATGCTGGAAAAACAGGGGATTTTGACGGAAGAAGAGAAGAATGAAATAGTCAAAGGACTGGCATCCATACGGGAAGATGTGAAAAACGGCACACTGGAAATTACGGAGGAGTATGAGGATATCCACAGCTTTGTGGAGGCAAACCTGATTCAGAGAATCGGGGATGCGGGAAAAAAGCTGCATACGGGCAGGAGCCGTAACGACCAGGTGGCGCTCGATATGAAACTGTATACGAGGACGGAAGTCGTACATGTGGCGCAGGAGCTGGAAGAACTGCTGCATACCCTTCTTACGCTTATGGAAGAAAACCTGGAGACTTATATGCCGGGATTTACCCATCTGCAGAAGGCGCAGCCGCTGACACTGGCGCATCATCTGGGGGCATATTTTGAAATGTTCAAAAGGGACAGTCTGCGGATGAAGGATATTTATGCAAGGATGAATTACTGTCCGCTCGGCTCCGGGGCGCTGGCCGGAACGACTTATCCGTTGGACCGCGGGTATACGGCGTCTCTGCTGGGATTTGAGGGACCTACTTTAAACAGTATGGATTCCGTGGCGGACCGGGATTATGTGATTGAGTTTTTATCAGCCCTGTCTACCGTCATGATGCATTTGAGCCGTTTCTGCGAAGAAATAATTATATGGAATTCCAATGAATACCGTTTTGTGGAAATCGATGATGCGTATTCCACCGGAAGCAGCATCATGCCGCAGAAGAAGAATCCCGATATTGCGGAACTGGTAAGGGGGAAGACCGGAAGGGTATATGGGGCGCTGGTATCCATTCTTACCACGATGAAAGGAATTCCGCTGGCATATAACAAGGATATGCAGGAGGACAAGGAACTGACTTTCGATGCCATTGATACGGTAAAGGGGTGTTTGGCGCTGTTTAATGGAATGCTGAAAACGATGAAATTTAACCGGGAAGTCATGGCTGCAAGCGCCATAAACGGTTTTACCAATGCGACGGATGCGGCGGATTATCTGGTCGGGAAAGGTGTGCCGTTCCGGGATGCCCACGGCATTATCGGGCGGCTGGTGCTTTACTGTATAGAGAAGAATACCTGTATTGACGCGCTTTCTCTTGAGGAACTGAAAGAAATCAGTCCGGTCTTTGAGGCGGATGTATATGAAGCTGTCAGCCTGAAAACCTGTGTGGAGAAGCGGCTGACCGTGGGTGCACCGGGGCCGGAAGCAATGAAAGAAGTCGTACGGCTGAACCGGGAGTTTTTGGAAAACAGCTGGCTGCAGGAAAAAAGATAGGCGAAAGTTCCATGAAGGATTAATATACTAAATATGAAAAAGTAAGGAGCAGTTAGGATGGACAGTAAATTAAAAGTAGGAATTTTAGGCGGAACCGGTATGGTTGGGCAGAGATTTATCTCCCTGTTGGAAAATCATCCCTGGTTTGAGGTGACAACGATTGCGGCAAGCCCCCGTTCCGCGGGCAAAACTTATGAAGAGGCAGTGGGAGACAGGTGGAAGATGACAACCCCGATGCCGGAAGCGGTGAAAAAGCTTGTGGTCATGAATGTCAATGAAGTGGAGAACGTAGCGTCCAAAGTTGATTTTGTATTCAGCGCGGTGGATATGACGAAAGAGGAAATAAAGAAGATCGAAGAGGAGTATGCAAAAACCGAAACACCCGTGGTTTCCAATAACAGCGCCCACAGATGGACGCCGGATGTGCCGATGGTGGTTCCGGAGATCAATCCGGAACATATGAAGGTGATAGAGTTTCAGAAAAAGAGACTGGGAACGGAAAGAGGGTTCGTGGCAGTGAAGCCGAACTGTTCCATTCAGAGCTATGCTCCGGTGCTTACCGCATGGAAGGAATTTGAACCCTATGAAGTGGTTGCCACCACTTATCAGGCGATTTCGGGAGCGGGCAAGACCTTTAAGGACTGGCCGGAGATGGAAGGGAATATCATTCCCTATATCGGCGGCGAGGAAGAGAAGAGCGAGAAAGAACCGCTGAGGATATGGGGAGAGATTCAGGACGGCGTGATCGTTCCGGCGCAGTCACCGGTGATCACCTGCCAGTGTATCCGGGTTCCCGTTCTCAACGGGCATACGGCTGCGGTATTTGTCAAGTTCCGGAAAAAAGCAGAGAAGGAACAGCTGATCGGTAAGCTGGTGAATTTCAAAGGGGTTCCCCAGGAATTGCAGCTGCCCAGCGCGCCGAAGCAGTTTATCCGGTATCTGGAAGAGGATAACCGTCCCCAGGTAACCATGGATGTGGATTATGAAAACGGTATGGGCATCAGTGTGGGACGTCTGCGGGAAGACACCGTGTACGATTGGAAATTTGTGGGATTGTCACATAATACGGTCCGCGGTGCGGCCGGGGGCGCGGTGCTTTGTGCGGAATTGCTGAAAGCGCAGGGATATATTGCAAAGAAACCGGAAACACCGTAAGAAACAGGAATACCCGCCGCTGGGGAAAGGAAAGAGCGGGCAAACGTTTTACAGATTGGGAAGGATGGATCGGATGGGCGGAGTAAAGGAGCGGGAGGAACGGAAGCAGGAGCAGAGTCCGGCAGTAAGCAGTGATGAGAAGATGTTTCGGATGATATGCAATACTTCCAGCAGTGCTTTTCTGTATTACAATTTTGCTTCCGGGATGATAAGGACACTGGCAAATTGGAGTTCCTTTTTTGACATAGAGATAAAGTGCAGGGAGGATTTTGAAAAGATTTATGACTGTGTGGAGGAACCGTATATCTTTTCCCTTCAGGAACTTTTATTTACGGAACGCAGGGGACTGGTCAATGACAGCATGGTTGCGGCGTTAAAGGGCGGCAAGCGATGGATGGAATGTGAGGCCACGGTAAAGTATGATACGGAAGGACGGCCGAAAGAAAAAGTCATCCGTTTTAAGGATATTACGAAATTTAAAGCCCAGGATGAAGAACTGACCTATATGGCTTATTATGATATGCTGACGGGATTGTACAACCGGAATTATTTTGTGCGTCTTTTGGGAGAATTTATCCAAAAGGCACAGGAAAACCAGAAAAAGGTTGCCGTCATGTTTTTGGATATAGACGATTTCCGAAGGATAAACGATGGATTGGGAATTATCGTAGGGGATGAAGTAGTCCAGCAGTTTGGCCAGTTTCTTGGGACATACCGCGGCGAGCGGGTTATCGTTTCCCGATTTAACAGCGACGTCTATTCCATCGGTATCTATGACCCCTGCGGTGAGAGTAGTGTAGAGCATATATATCAGACGATACGGGAGAGGCTGCAGAAGCCGTTTATTCTGAGCAACGGGCAGGAATTCGTCATTTCCGTGAGCGTCGGCATTGCAGAGTATCCGGAAGCCGCACAGGCAGCATTGGAGCTGATCAACTGTGCAGAAATCGTTATGTTCAAGGCAAAGAGTTCCGGAAAGGACAATCTGCAGTATTTCGACGCCCCGATCCTGGATGATTTCCTGCAGAATGTGATGATCGGGAATAAACTCAAGGAAGTTGCTTTCAATGAGAACTTTGTCATGTATTTCCAGCCCCAGTATCATGCCAGCGACCGGACGCTGCGCGGCGTGGAGGCATTGCTTCGCTGGAAAGGCGACGACGGACGGATGATCAGCCCTTCGGTATTCATACCGATTGCGGAAAAGAACGGGGCGATCGTTCCGATCGGAACATGGGTGATCGAAGAGAGCATTCGCATTTATGCCGACTGGAAGAAAAAATATCATTCTTCCCTCATTCTTTCCATCAACGTATCGGCCATTCAGTATAAACGGCCCGATTTTATCAGTAAGCTGATGGAGACTTTGGAAAAATACGAAGTGGATCCTTCCATGGTGGAACTGGAAATCACGGAGAGTGTTCTGATCGATGATTTTGTGGAAGTCACGAATAAGCTGCTGATTCTGAAAGATTATGGATTTAAGATTTCGCTGGATGATTTCGGAACGGGATATTCTTCCCTTTCTTATCTGAAGGGGCTTCCGATCAACACGCTCAAAATCGACAAATCTTTTATTGATACGGTAATTTCGGATAATAATACAAAAATCATTACGGAATCCATTGTTTATATGGTGAAGAAACTGGGATATGAAACGGTGGCAGAAGGTGTGGAAACAAAAGAACAGTTTGAATATTTAAGGTCCATAGAATGTGACAATATTCAGGGTTATTTCCTGGGAAAGCCGATGCCGTCCCATGAAGTAGAGGAATTGTTAAAGAAAACGGCTGTTTAAAGAGCAGATTCAGAGGCAGACATGTTAACAGGACGAGCGGCTGAGCTGGAGTATTTGAAAGGGTATTATGAGAAGGACGGAAGCCATCTTTTGATACTTTACGGACAGAAATACATAGGGAAAAGCGCAATCCTGCGTGAATTTACAAGAGGCAAGCCCTGCCATTACCATATGGCAAGGGCTTGTTCCGAAAAAGAACAGTTGGAACAGATACAAAGGCTGTCGGAATGGGAAGGGGATACTTCCAAGGACAAACAGGTAATAATCGTGGAAGAGTTCCAGCGCATGGTCCGTTCCGGAAAAGCGGTGGCGGATGCCTTGTTCGGACTGTATGGAGCGTGCGGCGGGAAGCAGGAACAACTGGTGATTTTTGTCAGTTCCGGCATCAGCTGGGTGGAAAACAGCATGGTTTCCAAAATCGGAAAGGAAGCACGCAGGATTGCGGATGTTTTTAAAATAAAGGAATTGGAATTCCGGTACCTGCGGGAGTTTTTTCCGGCATATTCAGTCCGCCAGTGCATGGAGGTATATGCCATGCTGGGCGGCTCCGCGGGCTGGTGGCAGTGTTTTTTAAGCGGCAGTTCCGTAAAGGAGAATGTCTGCCGGACGATGCTGAAGGAGTCGGGGAGCCTCTATCAGGCGGCGGAAAACCTGACTTCGGAGGAACTTCGTGAACCTGCCGTATACAATACCATCCTTGCAGCTTTGGCATCGGGGAAAGAAAAGCTGAACGAATTATATCTGTATACCGGTTTTTCGAGGGCAAAACTCAGTGTATATCTGGGAAATCTGATCGAAATGAATCTGGTGGAAAAGGTATTTTCCGTAGAGCCTTCCGGACAGGAGGGGAAGGGCGGCAGGAATGGCGCGAAAAAGGGGATATACCGGATCAGCAGCAGTCTGGTAAAATTTTATTACACTTATTTGTACGGCGGTGCGGACCGATTGTTTCGCATGTCGCCGGAACGGTACTACAATACTTATATTCTGCCGGACCGGGACAGGTACATGGAGGATGCGTTCCGCAAAATCTGTATGCAGCATGTGAAGGCACAAATGGAATGCGGCAGGCTGCCGGTGAACGCGGAACATATCGGAAGCTGGTTCGGAAAAACGGGAAATATTGATATCGTGGTGCAGGATGAGGCAGGGAAGACGCTGCTGGGGCTATGCCGGGTCAGCCGCATGGGGATGGACTATGAAGCTTACCTGAACTTGCTGGAAACGGCGGGAAAGGCAGGATTCCAGGCGGATCATATCTGGCTTTATGCCGAGCTGTTTGACGAGCGTATCGTACGGGCGGCGGAGGAAAGCGGGAATCTTACATTAATCGATATAAGGGAATTATAAACCGAAAGCGGAGCACGGATGGGAAAAAACTTATTTATTGCAGAAAAGCCCAGTGTGGCAAGGGAATTCGCAAAAGCGTTAAAACTGAATATGAGCAGCCGGGACGGTTACATGGAGTCGGAGGAGGCGGTGGTTACATGGTGCGTGGGGCATCTGGTAACGATGAGTTATCCGGAAGTATATGATGCAAAATACAAGCGCTGGTCGCTGGCGACACTGCCTTTTATTCCAAAGCAGTTCAAATACGAAGTCATTGAAAATGTAAAGAAGCAGTTTGAGATCGTCAGCGGACTGCTGAACCGGGCGGATGTGGAGACGATATATGTCTGTACGGACTCAGGACGGGAAGGCGAATATATTTACCGTCTGGTGGAACAGCAGGCCCATGTGACGGGAAAGCAGCGGAGGCGTGTCTGGATCGATTCCCAGACGGAAGAGGAAATTCTGCGCGGAATAAGGGAAGCGAAGGATCTGTCCGATTATGATAACCTGTGTTCTGCCGCATATTTGAGGGCAAAAGAAGATTATCTGATGGGAATTAACTTTTCCCGCGTGCTTACACTGAAGTACGGGGATTCCATAAAGTCCTATTTGAAGGCGGAGCGGGCGGTAGTTTCGGTAGGCAGGGTGATGACCTGCGTGCTTGGAATGGTAGTAAACAGGGAGCGGGAAATCCGGGAGTTTGTGAAGACTCCGTTTTATCGTGTAGTGGCGGGTGTGGAAGCGGACGGAAAGGTTTTTGACTGTGAGTGGAAATCGGTAGAAGGAACTAAATATTATAATTCGCCTTTTTTGTACAAAGAAAACGGATTTAAAGAGAAGAAGACAGCGGAGGAGCTGATCGCCCATCTGTTGGAGGAACCGGAAGCGGTTCCGGTGGTGGAAGCCATTGAGAAGAAAAAGGAAACAAAGAATCCGCCTCTTTTATATAATCTGGCGGAACTGCAGAATGACTGCTCCAAATACTTTAAGATCAGTCCGGATGAAACGCTGCGCATCGTACAGGAATTATATGAAAAAAAGATGACGACTTATCCGAGGACCGATGCGAGAGTATTGTCTACGGCGGTTGCAAAGGAGATTCAGAAGAATATCGGCGGTCTGCGGGGATATGCGCCGGCGGCTCCTTTTGCAGATGAAATTCTGTCCGGCGGTTTTCATAAGAATATCGCGAAGACGAGATATGTGAATGATAAGCAGATTACCGATCACTATGCCATTATTCCTACCGGGCAGGGACTGAATGGTTTAGGCGGACTGAATCCTACGGCAGCGAAAGTATATGAACTCATTGCCAGACGTTTTTTAAGCATTTTTTATCCGGCGGCAGTATACCGGAAGATTTCACTGACAGCCGCTTTGAAAGATGAAAAGTTTTTTACCGGTTTTAAGGTTTTGGAAGAAGAGGGATATCTGAAAGTTGTGGAATATTCTTTTGCAAAGAAAAAGGAGGAAAACCGGGGGTCAAACAGGGCATATAATGAAAAAGACGGAGCGGAAGGGAAAGACGGAGGGGAAGACGGAAATCCGGATGAGGGGACTGCGAATACAAAGGACCCGGAGTTCATCGCCATGGTGCAGCGGCTGAAGAAGGGGGAAACGCTTCTTTTAAAGCGGCTGGATATCAAGGAGGGGGAAACCTCTCCGCCGAAGCGCTACAATTCGGGAACGATGATTCTGACCATGGAAAACGCAGGACAGTTCATAGAGGATGAAGAGCTGAGAGCGCAGATTAAGGGCAGCGGCATCGGGACTTCCGCCACAAGGGCAGAAATATTGAAAAAGCTGGTGAATATTCAATATCTTGCACTGAATAAGAAAACCCAGATCATTACGCCGACCCTGATGGGAGAAATGGTTTACGAGGTGGTAGCGGGCTCCATAAAACCGCTGCTGGATCCGGCGCTTACCGCAAGCTGGGAGAAAGGACTGACGCTGGTGGCGGAAGGGAATATCACCGAAGAAGAATACATGCGCAAGCTGGATGATTTTGTGTCCAGACGGACCAACATTGTAAAACAGATGGGAAATCAGGCATTTTTATATCAGCGGTTTGAGGACGCGGCGAAAAATTACAGACAGACGAAGGGAACGGGTTGATTAATAAAAGTCAGGAGGAGAAAGAAATGGAACAGTTGAAAATCAGGAATCTTTATACTTTGTCAGAGACCATAGCAGCAGAATTGCTGGAGGGGGCGGACTACCCCTGGGAAGCGCTTCCGCATATCGGGGCTTTTATCGTGAAACTGGGAAGCAGCCTGCCGGAAGAGATTTATGAAAAAAGAGGAGAAAACGTATGGGTGGCCAAAAGTGCAAAGGTATATCCGAGCGCCTGTATCAACGGGCCGGCCATTATCGATGAAGAGGCGGAAATACGCCATTGTGCATTTATCAGGGGAAATGCCATCGTAGGAAAGGGTGCGGTGGTAGGAAATTCCACCGAACTGAAGAATGTGGTTCTTTTTAATAAAGTGCAGGTGCCGCATTACAATTATGTGGGCGACAGTATACTGGGCTACAAGGCGCATATGGGGGCAGGCTCCATCACTTCCAATGTAAAGAGTGACAAGACGCTGGTAGTGGTAAAGGCGGGAACGGAATGTTATGAGACCGGACTGAAGAAATTCGGCACCATGCTGGGGGACGAAGTGGAAGTCGGATGTAATTCCGTACTGAATCCGGGAACGGTAATCGGAAGAAGGTCGAATGTATATCCCACTTCCTGCGTAAGAGGTTATATTCCTCCGAACAGTATCTATAAAGATAAAGAAAATATTGTGACAAAGGAAAACCAATAATCAGTCATACGGATGTTATGACAATCAGTGATGGAATATAAAGTATGGACGAAGTAAAGCAAGAGAAAAAAGATAAGACGAATTTGGCAGAACGGATGGAAAACAATGACTTCATAATAGCCCTGCGGAGAGGACTAGTTCTTTGCATCCCGTTTTTTATTCTCGGTTCTTTCTGTGTACTGATGACTTCTTTTCCGGTAGAGGCATATCAGATGTGGATACGGGAAGTGGGGAGCGGCATGGTATATCAGGCAATTTTGTGGGTATATAATGCCTCCATGGGATCGGTTACATTATTTGTGATCCTGACCGTAAGTTACAGCTATGCCTGTCAGGTGGATGAGACAGAACCGGGCTTTTACATGTTGACCAGCCTTGTTTCCTATATGGTTTTTGTACAGGAAGGAGACGGAGGGATTTCCTATTCGGTGTTTGAAGCCACCTGGCTGTTTACGGGTATTCTGATCACAATCCTAAGCTGTGCGGTTTTTCGGAATGTACGGAAGGTATATAAGCGGTATATCCGGAATAAGTATCAGGCAGGGGTAGATGTGGATTTCCGCAATACGGTAGAGGCAATACTGCCCATTGTGTGCGTTGTCCTGCTTTGGGCCCTGCTGCGGCTGACGCTGGCGCTTTGCGGTGTGGAAACAAACCTGCAGAACATCGGTTCGCGGATGCTGGTGAGGCTGTTTCAGGTCATCGGGACAGGAGGGCCTGGCGCAGCGGTATATATTTTCCTTTCGCAGACTTTATGGTTTTTTGGGATACACGGCAGCGATATGCTCCATATCGTATCTACGGAAATGTTTGAAAAAGCATTTACAGACGGTATGGTTTCGGGAAATATTCCCATGTTTACGAAGACTTTTCTGGATGTGTTTACATTGATGGGCGGAAGCGGTTCCACGCTTTGCCTGCTGGCAGCCCTCTGTTTCCGGAAAAACAAAAAGGACAGGACGCTGTTTAAGGCAGCCATCCTGCCTGCGGTCTTTAATATCAATGAGATTGTTCTGTTCGGGCTCCCGGTGGTGCTGAACCCGATCATGATCATCCCTTTTGTACTGGTTCCGCTGGCACAGCTGACGGTTAGTGCCATCAGCATGTATTTGGGATTGGTTCCCATTCCGTCGGTGCAGGTGGGATGGACCACACCGGTTATTTTCAGCGGATATCTCTGCACCGGAAGTATAGCGGGAAGTATTCTGCAGATCGTGCTTTTGGTAATGGGGACGGCAATTTATATGCCGTTTCTTAAGTGGGCGGAAGAACATGACGAGAAGATGCTAAAAAATAACATCAAAAAATTAAAGAAAGAAATGATGGCCTGCGAGGAGCGCGGCGAAATCATTAATTTTAAGAAAGGCCCGAAGGTTAAGCGGGAGTGCGCAAGGACACTGACGCAGGATTTGGCGGAAGCAATCGGGAAAGGGGAAATTCAGACGTTCTATCAACCCCAGATTACCAACCAGGATTCTGTCTACGGCGTGGAGGCCTTGTTACGTTGGAAGCATCCGATCGCAGGATATATGTATCCCCCCATGGTCATCGAACTGGCAAGGCAGAACGACATGCTGGATGATTTTGGCATTGCACTGATTGAAAAGGCGGCGCAGGATTTGGAACATTTATCGAAGCAAATGAACCTCATGCATATGGCTGTCAATATTCTGCCGGCTCAGTTTGAATCGGAAACATTTTGTGCGAGGGTAGAGGAAATACTGGAGCGGTATGATTTCGGAGACTGTATCATGTGTCTGGAGATAACGGAGCAGATGGCGCTGTCTACTTCCGGAACCATATCGGACCGGATGAAAAGACTGCGGAAGGCCGGAATCGTTTTCCATATGGACGATTTCGGAATGGGCCACAGTTCCATGCAGTATCTGCAGAACAATGAATTTGAGGCGGTGAAACTGGACGGCAGTCTGGTAAAACAGGTAACGGAAAATGAGCGTTCCAGGAACATCATAGAGGGAATCCATCAGCTGTCGCTGTCCCTGCATTATGAGATCATAGCGGAATATGTGGAAACGGAGAAACAGAAGGAGATTCTGGAAGGTCTGGGCTGCTATATTTATCAGGGGTATCTGTACAGTCCTGCGGTTCCGCTGGAAGAGCTGGAGGTTTTTCTAAAGAAGTACAAAAAAATATAAAAATTTCTTATAATATTTGGAAAGGTACTAGATTTTTTGTAAAAAATGTGCGAAAATATACATGCGATTATGATAAAATATTCACAAGTTACATATTGAAAGGAGTTTTCACATGATTTATTCAAAGGAAGTTGAAGAAATGTGTACAGTAGCACAGGGTGTCAATCACGGCTGTGCGCCTATCCCGGAAGAAGCAAACTGGGTAAAGGTTAAGGAAGTAAAGGATATTTCCGGTTTAACACACGGTGTAGGCTGGTGTGCTCCTCAGCAGGGCGCCTGCAAGCTTACATTGAATGTAAAGGAGGGTATCATTCAGGAAGCATTGGTTGAGACCATCGGATGTTCCGGCATGACCCATTCCGCAGCGATGGCAGCGGAGATCTTACCGGGCAGAACAGTGATGGAGGCATTGAATACGGACCTTGTATGTGACGCGATCAATACTGCCATGAGAGAACTGTTCTTACAGATTGTATACGGAAGAAGCCAGAGTGCATTTTCCGAAGACGGACTTCCTGTTGGTGCGGGTCTGGAAGACCTTGGAAAAGGACTGAGAAGCCAGGTTGGTACGATGTACGGCACTTTAAAGAAAGGTCCCCGTTATCTTGAAATGGCTGAAGGATATGTAACAGGTATTGCACTGGATGCAGATGACCAGATTATCGGTTACCAGTTCGTAAGCCTCGGCAAAATGACAGATTTCATCAAAAAGGGTGATGATCCGAACACTGCATGGGAAAAAGCAAAAGGCCAGTACGGCCGCGTAGCGGATGCTGTTAAGATTATCGATCCGAGAGAAGAATAATAGGAGGACTTAAAAGATGGCATTATTTGAATCATATGAAAGAAGAATTGATAAAATAAATTCTGTGCTGAACAGCTACGGAATCTCTTCTATCGAAGAAGCTGAGAAAATCACAAAGGATGCGGGCCTTAATGTTTACGACCAGATTAAAGGCATCCAGCCTATCTGTTTTGAAAATGCCTGCTGGGCATATATCGTAGGCGCTGCGATCGCGATCAAAAAGGACTGCAGAAAAGCGGCAGACGCAGCGGCAGCAATCGGCGAGGGCCTTCAGGCTTTCTGTATCCCCGGTTCCGTTGCAGATACACGTAAGGTAGGTCTTGGCCATGGTAATCTGGGCAAGATGCTTTTGGAAGAAGAAACAGAGTGCTTCTGCTTTTTGGCAGGTCATGAATCCTTTGCAGCAGCAGAAGGTGCGATTGGTATTGCAGAGAAGGCAAACAAAGTTCGCCAGAAACCCTTAAGAGTTATCCTGAACGGTCTTGGAAAAGATGCGGCACAGGTTATTTCCAGGATCAACGGATTTACTTTTGTAGAGACAGAGTATGATCCTTATACGAATACGGTAAAGGAAGTATTCCGGAAATCTTATTCCGAAGGACTCCGTGCAAAGGTTAACTGCTATGGTGCAAACGATGTCTGCGAAGGTGTTGCGATCATGCATAAGGAAGGGGTAGACGTTTCCATTACGGGTAACTCCACCAACCCGACCAGATTCCAGCATCCCGTTGCAGGTACATACAAGAAGGAATGCAACGAGCAGGGCAAGAAATACTTTTCCGTGGCGTCCGGCGGCGGTACGGGACGTACGCTTCATCCGGATAATATGGCAGCAGGCCCGGCTTCTTATGGTATGACGGATACCATGGGACGTATGCACTCCGATGCGCAGTTCGCAGGTTCTTCTTCCGTTCCGGCTCATGTGGAAATGATGGGACTGATCGGCGCAGGTAATAACCCGATGGTTGGTATGACTGTGGCTGTGGCAGTTTCGATTGAGGAAGCCGCTAAGGAAGGTAAATTCTAAGAAAAGCCCGTATTTTGGGGGTTAACCAAGCCAGGAGATGGTTTGGTTAGCCCTCTTTTTTTTATGGGCAAGACCTGTACAAGACACATACAAGACACACTTTTGCCTCATGTGGTGTTCAGGTGCTTCAGATGTGTCAAAGAATGCTTTCATATGGTAAGATTTGTTTTTCGTGAGTGCATTGGCAATGTCAGCCATAAATAATAGAAGTTTACATTTTTAAAATATTTTTGGGAGGTATTGGGTATGAGACGTGCGAATGGAACTGGCCATGTGTTTAAGATGAAAGAAAAAGGCAGGCGTAATCCCTGGCGTGTGAGAATTACTGTAGGGTGGGAAATGAATGAGGCGACTGGAAAGTCAAAACAGATTATTAAGACGCTTGGATATTACCCGTCAAGGCGGAAGGCGGAGGAAGCCCTGAATGAGTATCTTGATGACCCATATAATATTGGCAATAAAGATATGACTTTTGAGGAGTTATATAAAGAATGGTCAGAATACTACTTTGCTACTTTGTCAGGGGTATCGTCTGTTCGCACAATTATGTCTGCTTATCGTTATATGCATCTGATTTATAAGATGAAGGTTCGAGATATTCGTGTAAGGCATCTTGAAGGATGTCTGGAAGATGCGTATATAATATCAGACAGGGGGAAAGACAAAGGTAAGAAAAGAAACGCGAGTGCATGTGTCAAGGCGCGTATGAAATCAGTGTTTAACCTGATGTTCGATTATGCGGTAAGATACGATATCGTAAAAACAAATTATGCAAGGAATTTTGAAGTGTCTAAAGAAATAAAAGAAAAGAAGAAAAGGGAGAAAAAGAGCGTTACTATTTTTTCTAATGATGAGTTGATGATTCTTTGGGATAATGTAGATAAAGGTCACTGTTTTCAGGGATGACAATACGGAGAAGGTACTGGAGGAAGCCTCCTGGTATGAGACAGACGTGATATCCTGTGCAGCCCCAAACCTGCGCAGTATACCGGGCAATGCAATGAACCCAGATTCCGGCAGCAAAGCAGTTGCCATTCAG
>CAJTVQ010000018.1 GCA_910579935.1 uncultured Lachnospiraceae bacterium | reverse complement strand
AATATCTTTTAGGGGAAAGCAATAGCCGTTACTATGAAAATATGGCATTGTCGGAGGAACTTGGATTGACCGGGGATGCTATTGAAAAGTTAAAGCAGTTATACAAAAAGTTTAAAAGATTTAGTCGTTATCCCGATGATTCATCAAATCGAAAAAATTCATGGGAAATGCAACTACGCACAATTAACTTCCTTATTGAAACAAATCATGAAATATTATGGGAAATTGGTAAATATTTGGATAGTGCCTTAAACGATATTGACTATGTTCAATTACAGTATGTTTCAATAAGTTTCTCCAACGATGGGAATTTAGCTTCGGAACGCTTGAAAACCGGACACTGTGACCTTGAGCATCAGGCTTACAGTGAATTTTGTGAGGTTTATTTGCGTAACATTCAAAAGTATCTACGTGACTGGTGGAAAAGACTTCATGACAATTATTTAAAAGAAAATCCACGGAAAACTCCTGATACCAACTAAGATATTGAATACCAACAAAAAGCCCTTGTCTATGCAGCAAGGGCTTAAATATTATGAAAAATGGGGTATTTATTGGGGTAAAATGCTTGCTAAAATCCCTATAAACCGCATAAATAAAGACTTTTTCTTATAGTGTATTTGGACATCATGTCCAGAAGTTTCCTGCCCTCCGTTTTCTTCCTCCGGCCCATCGTCCATGCGCAGCGCATCATCGCCCTTTTCGTCCATGTTAAGCAGGGCATTTAAGGCGGATAACCGTTCCAACTTCTCCGCTAGCTCCGCTTCCTGTGCGAACGTCTTTGTGACCTCCGCTTTTGCGGTTTCAAGCTGCCGCTCCACGGTTTCCAGTTTCGTCTGCGCTTCGGAAAGCTGCTTCGGCATGGATTCCAGGGCGTGGTTGATACGGGCAATGTTGCCGAGAGGGTCAGAGCCGACCTCCAGGTTATGGGAAAGCTGCCCTTTTAAGTTCATCACAAATTTGTGGTTGAACGAATCAAAGGACACCGCCATCTTAAACCCGGCATACTCCCCGACTGTGGCAGGCACATTGACGGTTTTCATCTCCTTGCACATCTCCACAAGGGCAGCCCCGGCTTCTTTTTTGTCCGTATAAACCTTATCCCCGACTTTCATCAAAAACTGCTCTTTATCTGCCGGGAGGTTTGCTTTTGCGGTCTGAATATCTGCCTCCATGCCCTCTATCCTCTCCTTCAGTATGGCGATCTGCTGCGGATAGTGCTTTGCGATATTATCCTCAAGTTTATATTTCTGGCTTGTATGGTTCGCCTCCATCAGCTTCAGCTTTGACACCTGAATGTCGAGATCCATATTTTCTTTAATGTACGGGTTCCCGGTAGTCCTCCGGCTCTGCTTCCTGTGCCGTGGCAAGCCGGAAAATGGCGTTGTCATAATCGCTCGTAAATCGTCCTCCTTGTTCATGGTCTTTTCCACGCCCTGTTTACGGGGCGTTATATCTCTGCTGTCAAAGGCTCTCGCCCTCCTTGTAGGAATAATCGGGGATTCCCTTTTTCTCTGTTTCCTTTCCCATAACCTTCCGTCTGGAAAATCAGGCGCTTTTCCATTTCGTTCAGTTCCATGTGAATCTCCTTTCTCCTGAAAATGGGTACAAAAAAAGGACATCCACCTGAATAAAAGATGAAATGTCCTTTGGCATGTACGCTATTCAATTTTATATACAAAGCAGTTTGCCGCTGTTACGCCGCTTTCTGCAAGTGTCTCTGTGTTACATTTCCGTCCGGGTAGGGATGGATCTTTACAAATTCCGCATGGATCCATGCCGCCAGCTCGATCAGGTTCAGCTGCTGTCCCTTCCAGCCCAGGTCTGCATAAAAGTCTTTTACCTGCCGGTACATCTCATTCGGGGAGGGCGGGGTGTGCTGTGCGCCGGAAATATACACATCCACGTTCCGGTATACTCCGCCTGCCAGAATGTTCTGCATCAATATGGCATGGATATCCTTAATGATCTTCTCGTCCAGCACATATCCTTTGCCAATACAGTCTTTCACATAGTGGAATGCCTTCTCATGGTTTATCGGCTCATAAAGCTCCCGCAGGCGTTTTCCACCCACGCTGATCCGGTCTTCCAGCACCAGCTTTGTCTCCATCAGTGTCAGCGTGTTCCCCTCTATGGCCGTGGAATGGTGGGTATATTCTATCTCAAATGCACGCTCATAGCTGGCAATGGTCAGTTCCGGTATGAGATGAAAAGGCTGTTTTCAAACTACTACATCAACAACATCGAAAACAAAAAATCACTTCCCTCCATGCCGTCCTTTTTCTATATCTGCGAATACCTGGGCGTGACGCTGCAGGAATTTTTTGACGAAGGGAATGCAAACCCGGAAGCCTTAAATGAATTTATCGCACAGGCAAGGCAGTTGGATTCCCGGTCATTTGAATACATCCTCGGCATTATGAAGGAACTGAATACCAAAAGGTAAAGCGGCCGGCATCTGTCCGCTCTTTTTATTCTACCCGGCGATCTCCCGGATATGCCCTTTCCATATACCGGCGAAAAACCAAGATTTGTCCCGGACTCACGCCGAAGTCAATGAGCTAGATGGAATTCCGGTCCGCTGTAACAGCGCAGATAACCGATTACCAAATTGGCCTTATCATCTTTTGCAAGCCTGCCTGCTTCCCGGCACATTCTTTCGTAATCAGCGATCAACACCAGACTTTTTTATAGAAATATTCCCCTGCAGGGGTAAGTGTAAATTTGCGTTTTTTTCTTTCCAACAGATAAAAAACCAGTTCCCGCTCCAATGCCTGTATCTTCTGTGAAATGGCAGACTGTGAAATGTGGCATTCTTCCGCCGCTTCTGAAAAACTGTTGTTGCGGACAACAGAATGAAAATATCTGATTTGCCTACCTCCATTTTTTGTATTCTTTTTCTTTCTAAGATCAATGGATTTTTTGCATCTTTAGGAACCATCCATGAATGCCCAAAACGCATCACGCCTTCAATCCGGATTCTTCCCACTACCGGGGGGATCGGGACTTGCACCCGTTGGAAACGTGCGCCGCAAGGCGCATACTGAAAACACACACCACAAAGCTGTGGTGTGTGTTTTTTCACGCCGTCTTCTTCTTTCCGAATAAAGTCTGGATGCCTTCTATCACAAGAAGGATTGCAAGTATGATCAGAAGAACTGCCAAGACCGTCTGTGCATAAGGCCCCCAGTCAGCGCCCCCTGCCGAAATAATGCCAACCTGATTCTTAACCGTGATAACCAGGGAACAAATTGTAACTACCATCATAAAAGCCATGGGGAGCAGGAACATCTTATTATTTTTTCCTATATTCCCCAGCCACGCGGCAACCGCTAAAAGGCCAAGTCCCGCAAGCAGCTGATTCGCGGAACCAAACAGTCCCCAAATCTTGGCATAACCGGTCATACCAAGTAGAATACCGATTACCACCGTGATCACCGTGGCAAAATAGGGATTTACCAATAGCTTCTTATAACCGTCTTTTACATCTGCCGGTGTCTGCCCCGGTTCCAGCCAGAATTCCTGGAACATAAACCGTGCAAGACGCGTCGCCGTATCCAGTGAAGTCAGACAAAATGCGGAATATGTAAGGATAAGCAATGTGTACAGAATATTTTCAAGTCCCGCAAGCCCCGGTATCGTGGCTACCATAGCTGCAATTCCCCCTGCAAAAATATCCGTGGCGCCCGCCGTATGACCGGTCTGCCTTGCATAAGCAATCGCACATACAGTCAAAACGGCCAAAACACACTCAAGGAGCATACCGCCGTAAGCAATAGGCTTTGCATCCGATTCCTTATCCAGCTGCTTAGATGTGGTTCCCGATGACACAAGCGAATGGAAACCGGAAATCGCCCCACATGCAACCGTAGTGAACAGAATCGGGAACAGGTACTGTACACCGTTGCCGTTATCCACTGCAAATCCCGTAAAAGCAGGGAAAAGTTCCGGATCAATATTGGGATGGGCCCCTATCACACCTACCAGCGCAATGGCAAGCATCGCATAAAGCAGGAAAGAACTTAAATAGTCCCTTGGCTGAAGCAGAATCCACACGGGTGCCACCGAGGCAATTGCAATATAGACGCCGACAATGATCATCCATGCATTTGTGGAAAGATAAATCGGATGGAAGTTCATGCCGACCGCCATAATGACCACGATCGCCAAAATACCCAGAACTGTGGAAACACCCATGGACATATTCCTGCGGTATACACAGAAACCAAATACGATAGCAATCATAATAAACAAAAGGGATACCATTGCCACCGATGCATTGGACGCGCTCGCTGCCTTATCAAGGACTCCTGACTCATCAAATTTGGCCCCGAACGTGGTAGCTACGATCGAAGCAAACGCCGCCACTACCAGTAACAGGGTCAGATAAGCAAAAATGAGAAACAGTCTCTTGGCACGCTTGCTCATATTTGCGGAAATGACTTCGCCGATCGACTGTCCTTTGTGGCGCAGGGAAGCAACCAACGCTCCAAAATCATGTACGCCGCCGAAAAAAATTCCCCCTACCAAAATCCAAAGCACTACGGGCAGCCAGCCAAACAATGCCGCATTAATGGGACCCGTGATGGGACCGGCGCCTGCAATGGACGAAAAATGATGTCCCATAAGAACCGGCGCTTTTGCCGGAACATAATCAACGCCGTCTTCCATCGTATGGGCAGGCGTCTCTTCTTTGTCCTCACCTACACCCCACTGCCTGCAGAGCCATCTTCCGTAAAAGATATAACCGCACAGCAGAATGGCTATTGAGATGAGAACCAATACTAATGTGTTCATACAAATCCTCTCCTTTTCTTTTTCTTGTTGAACAATATTTTTTTCAAAACTTTCTCCACACATCTTCCGCTGCGGTTCGTCGTGATCCGGTTGCTGCTTACCTCTAAAACAGCGGCATGGAAATCCATCCATCCGTGTATCGAAAATTTGAAGCTTTTATAAATGCGGCATTTACCAACCGCCGCCCTTGCATCCTCCTGACAGGTATCGCATATAAAAACAGGTGTGATATAAGTATACATATGCCCCGGCCCGATATGCGCCCGCTTCATCCCATCCTCATAGGCAAAGTCACGGCACCGCTCAAACACCTCCCTGGAAAGCTGCTCTACATCAAATAAATATACAAATTCCTCGCAATTAGCCGCCCACAGATTCGCCTGCCTGGAAAGGACATATTTTTCCGCATGTTCAAAATATTCACAGATAGCTGCAAGATGCTCTTGCTTCCCATCGAACATCGTAATATTAAAATAAGCCCGATAACCGTCTAACAGCCTGCTGAGCGCCGTTTCCCTTGTATATTGCATAAAAATACAAAATCCTTTCATAAAAAACAAGAATATTTGATAATTATAGCACTACTGCCATACGCTTTTCAATATTTTTTTATATATTTTTAATATTTTTTTAATATTGGAACAACAATCTGACTGAACTGTTACATATTTGGAAACCAAAAAATCCACATCACACGCCCGTGATATGGATTTTCCAAATATTTGTATTTTTTTCAGACCTCCGTCCCCAAAGCTCCTATCCCCTGCGTACCCGCCGGATTAAAATCCCGTTGCGGAGCAGTACGTTATCAATATAGTGCCTTTGGAATAAGACTTCTCCTTCTTTTACCACTTCCACATCCTCTTCTTCACAGTTAATGATGACTTCGATATAATCGTTCTCCCACGCCACCTTCATAAATTCTATAACACGGGGGCGGCTAATCTTATTTGGAAAATGGAAATTCCGGTTCCGCAGCAGCGGCTCTTCATTCCGCAAATGAATCAGGCTTTTCACGATTTCAATCCGGTCATGGAATTCCCCTGCCTCGATGGCTTCCCACGGCATACAGCGTCTGCAGTCCGGATCGTGCCCGCCTTCCATGGCAATTTCCGTCCCGTAGAAGATACAGGGACTTCCCGGCATGGAGAACAGTACCGCCAGCTGCTGGAAGTACTCATCCAGATTTTTCACATCGCTGCGGAGCCGTTTCGTATCATGGGAATCCAGCAAATTGAACAGCACGTCGTTGGTCTGCTGCATATATCCCGTGTAACAGCGGTTGATGGTATATTCAAAATCCTCGTTGGTCAACCCCTTGTCAATCCAAAAATCTTTGATGCTCTCTCCCAACGGATAATTCATGACCGCATCGAACTCGTCGCCGCGCAGCCATGGCATGGCATCATGCCAGATTTCGCCCAAAATATAAATATCCGGTTTTATCGCCTTCATCCGGATACGCAGTTCTTTGCAGAACACATGGGAAATCTCATTCGCCACATCCAGTCTGAGACCATCCACATCGTACTTTTTCACCCACGTTTCACACACGCCCAGCAGATACTCCCGTACGTCCGGATTGTTCGTGTTCAGTTTCGGCATATCGTCAAAAAAAGCAAAGCTGTAATACTGTCCGGCCTTAGCCGCTCCCCCGCCGCTGTTAAAAGGCCATTCCCGGATCATGAACCAGTCGTAATATTCGGATTCCGGTCCCTTCTCCAGCACGTCCAGCCACGGTGCGAAATATTTTCCGCTGTGATTGAAAACACCGTCCAGCATCACCTTCATCTGCCTAGCATGGGCTTCCTCCACCAGCTTCATGAAAGTTTCTTCCGTTCCGAAATGTGGATCGATCTTCGTATAATCGGTGGTATCATATTTATGGGAGGAAGGCGCTTCATTGATCGGCGTCAGGTACAACCCCGATATGCCCAGCTCCTTCAGATAATCCAGTTTATTGATAATGCCCTGTATATCGCCGCCGAAAAATTCCTGATTCCCGACGCTCCCCGCATTTCTCCAGGGCAGTGTCCCTTCCGGATTGATGGAAGGGTCCCCGTTGCAGAACCGCTCCGGGAAAATCTGATACCATACCGTATCATTGACCCATTTCGGCGTCACCGGAATATCCGCCGGATTCATCCATGGAAATACAAAGCACTGCCTGCTTCTCCCCTCCAGATGCATCTGCTGCTCGCTGACAAATCCATCTTCAAAGAAATACCACTTTTCCGTTTCCGTAATCAGTTCAAAATAATATTTCAGCCGTTTATACCGCGGTTCCATCGTAGTGGTCCACCAAAGCTGGTTTTTTAGTCTCTTCTTAAACGGGATATTCACTGCATCCCCGTTCCAGTTTTCCCCGCCGCCCAGAATTCCCGCCTTAAACGGGTCTCCCTGCACAATGTTCACATATTTCACGTCATATCCTGTCCTGATATTGATCACCAGCTGATTTTCATTCAACGGGTAACAATAATTATCATTCGCCCTATGATATACCGCATTAAAATCCATAACCGCTCCCTCCCGTTTCCTTTCTCTGTCATACACCGTGTTTTCCATTCCCGTTCCTGATCACAGTTGCCGTAATCAAATAGATTTTCAGAAAACGTTTTCCTTCTCTACGGAAATAATATCCCATTATGTAGTCCTTGTCAAGCACAATGAAAGATATTTTTAATTCGGTAAAAGCTTTTTAAAGCATGCTATCTGCAACGCAGCAGAGTGCAAACACATCAAAGATGTGTTGGTATTTGACTCTCGCGACATTCGCCAATATGCTCAAGTCAACCTACGGCTGGCTTTAAACACGGCACCTGACTCGTTGCCCGCGGAAATAAAATCAGCCGCTGCGGGAATGAAAATAATTCCGGAAACGGCTGATAAATTATTTATTTTTCTTGCATTATCCTATGTATTTTATCAATAAATATCCCCGGACGAACTCCCGCCACCGCAGTCAGAGCCTGCAGCCGTGAAATCCCTTTGGCCGGGGCGTCCCCATCTCCTTTAATTCTTAAAACTATGAATCGGCGCCGGAATCCTTCCCCCCCTGTTCACAAAAGCCTCGCAGGAAAACCCGTTTACCGGCATGATCGGTGCATACCCCAGCAGTCCGCCGAACTCCACGGTCTCGCCCACGCCCTTCCCAATCACCGGAATGATCCTGACCGCCGTCGTCTTCTGGTTCACCATTCCAATCGCCATCTCGTCTGCAATGATCCCCGATATGGTAGATGCCTTCGTATCCCCCGGGATCGCAATCATATCCAGTCCCACCGAGCATACACAGGTCATCGCCTCCAGTTTTTCCAGTGTCAGGGCTCCTGCCGTCACTGCATCGATCATGCCCTGATCCTCGCTGACCGGAATGAATGCGCCGCTTAATCCCCCTACATAGGAAGAAGCCATCACACCGCCTTTCTTTACCTGATCGTTCAGCAGGGCCAGCGCCGCAGTGGTTCCCGGTGCTCCCGCATATTCCAGGCCGATTTCGCATAAAATATCCGCCACGCTGTCTCCGATGGCCGGTGTCGGCGCGAGGGACAAATCCACAATCCCGAACGGTACATCCAGTCTTTTCGAGGCTTCCTGTGCCACCAGCTGCCCCACTCTCGTCACCTTGAATGCCGTCTTCTTAATGGTTTCGCACAGCACTTCAAAATTTTCCCCGCGCACCTTGCTCAACGCGGTTTTCACTACCCCCGGGCCGCTGACCCCTACATTGATGATCTTATCGCTTTCCGTCACACCATGGAATGCGCCTGCCATAAACGGATTGTCATCCGGTGCATTACAGAACACCACCAGTTTTGCACAGCCTAAAGAATCGTCCTCCTTTGTATACGCGGCTGTCTGAAGGACGATTTCTCCCATCAGCCTCACCGCATCCATATTGATGCCTGTTTTGGTAGAACCCAGATTCACCGAACTACATACCCGTTCCGTCGTGGAAAGAGCTAACGGTATGGATTCGATCAGCAGCCGGTCCGCCTGTGTCATTCCCTTCGACACCAGTGCGGAATAACCGCCGATGAAATTCACGCCTACCTTATGCGCCACCTCATCCAAAGTCTTCGCGATGGATGCAAAATCTTCCGCTGACTTGCAGGCCGCCCCGCCGATCAACGCGATCGGAGTTACCGAAATTCTTTTATTTACGATCGGAATTCCGAATTCCCTTGAAATTTCTTCTCCTGTCTTCACTAAATCTTTAGCTGCCTCATAGATTTTGTTGTATATGTTCTTCTTCAGCTTCTCCAAATCCGCGTCGATGCAGTCTAACAGACTGATGCCAAGCGTAATCGTCCTGACGTCCAGATTTTCCTTTTCTATCATCTGATTGGTTTCCGCTACTTCAAATATATTGATCATAATCTTCCTCCGCCCTGCGCCGACGCAAGCATCAGGCGCTGGTTACTTCAAGATAAATGCAATTCTAGATTCTGTGCATTTTATCGAAAATCTCTTCTTTCTGGCATTTAATGATCACTCCGATTTCCTCCCCCAGCGCACCAAGCTCATCCACGATATCGCCAAAGTGCTTCTGCGTCAGATTCATATCCACAATCATCATCATATTAAAATAGCCCTGTACAATCGTCTGGGAAATATCCAAAATATTAATCTGATTTTCCGCCAGATACGTGCATACCTTCGCAATGATACCCACAGTATCCTTACCTACTACCGTAATAATCGTCTTTTTCATAAATCTCCTCATTTCTGCGCTTCTGTTTACGCGCTTCTTCCTGCCTGCCGCGTTTGAAACTTTCTTACGCGATTTCAATGATTTCCGATACTTCGCTCCTTTTTGCCACCGATATCGGAAAATCCCCCGCCTTATATTCGTTATCGGCCATGGCAATCTCTACCCGCACCGTTTCATAAGCGAGTTCCGGCAGGTTGTTATCTTTGCTCAGATGTCCTAAAACAATGGCCTGCATATCGTCATTCAGAATCCGGCTAAGAAGCTGTCCGGAAAGTTCGTTGGACAAATGCCCCCGCTCGCCCAGAATTCTTTTTTTCAGATAGTAGGGATACGGTCCCACCTGCAGCATATTTACATCATGATTGGCTTCGATCAGCAGGGCATTCATCCCCTTCAGGCATTCCACCGTATAATCGTTGTAACAGCCCAGATCGGTGACGATTCCGATTCTCTTTCTGCCATGGATAATGCGGTAAGCCACCGGTTCCGCCGCATCATGGGAAATTCGCATAGGATTGATCGTCATATCCTTGACCGTTATCTTCTGGTCCGCCTGTATCTCCCGAAACAGCCCTTCGTCAATCTTCCCCAGTGATGAAACGTCCCGGATCGCCCGCAGCGTGCCTTTGGTAGCATAAACCGGCACCCCGTATTTTCTCGCGATGACCCCCAGCCCGTTAATATGGTCTGCGTGTTCATGGGTAATGAATATCCCGTCCAGTTCTTCCGGCTTTACCCCCAGTTTTTTCAGTCCCTCTTCCGTCTTCTTTCCGCTGATTCCCACATCCACCAGTATGTGGGTTGTGTCCGAGCCGGCATAGATGCAATTTCCGCTGCTTCCACTGGCTATACTGCACATGCGCATATCTTTTTCCTATCCTTCCGTAATTTTTACTTTTCCCAATAAATATCTATGGTATCCCCGTTGTGCAATGCTTCCATATACTGCGCCTGCCGGCCGTTCAAAAGCGTCACCACCGACGAACCGTGCATTCTGGACAGATCGAAATCAATATAATCAAATACATCTACAAAAATATAAGCAGGTTTCCCCGACATGGCAATGGGTTTCCCGTTTACCATCACCGCCAGTACCGCCGGTTCCCCGGACGGCTCCTGTTTCGCTGTAACCACCCCTGGTTCTTCCGGGGACGGCATATCCTCCTGCTGCCCGTCTGTCTTTGCTCCGGATGGTTCCTGCATACTGTCGGCCGTCCCCTGCATTCCGCCGCTGCTTCCCGGAGCGCCGGAGACGTCTTCCGTCCGTCCGGTTCCGCCGCTGTCCGGCCCCGTTCCGCCGGTATCAACCTTCGCCGCAGACGGATTCCGCTCCTGCGGCGGCTCCCCGTAATCATCCGGATTCCACTCTTCTTCATCCGGCAGATAAGCGTCCCATTCTTCCATACTTTCCCCGTCCGTCTGCGCATCATTTACAGTCTGCAGCCGGTCAGGTTCCTGGCCTTTCATCGTCCATTCCACCGTAAAATTCTCATACACACAGGTATTCATATCCGCCAGCTTATTGTTGACATATACATGCAGATTCTTATCCACTAACACATCCATAAAATCCGCGATCTGACGGACCGTATAATAATTCAGCAGTTCAATGCTGTCATTTTCCCTGATGTCATAAAACTGTGACTGCAGTTCACCGTTTACACTGGCAAATTTCGGCAGTTCCACCCGCTTTTCGTTCACCGTGACGCCGAGCACGTCTCCGAACTCCGGCAGATTCCCCAGTTCCATCTCTGCTGCTTTTCCCGCGGTGGACGGAATGACCTCTATCTTGTCCCCGTTATGGATCAGCGTATGGATATCCGATTCCCGTCCGTTGACACGGATGACCGCCGCTTCCCCTAATTGTCCGCGCACAATCCGGCTCTTACCGTTCACCGTGAAATTCAATTCCTTCCCCCTCTTCGGGAACAGCCCTTCATTGGGGAATTTCGCCTGCATTGCCGCATCCACGACCGCCAGCATACTGTTATCAAACAGCTTCACCCGTTGCTCGTTGAAGAATGCAAAAATAAAGTTATTGCTCTGCTCATAGAAACTCAGGCAGATACCGATCGGCGTCACCAACAGCGAATCTTTTACAACGTAATCCTCCAGAAACTCTATGGACTGCATGACCTCTTCTCCCCGGACTGCCACACGCTCTTTCTGGATTCCCAGTTCCCCGGCCAGCTTGTCGGTGTACCCTTCCAGTTTACCGCCGCCTCCCACAACGAATACGGCGCTGACCGGCTTTCCGCCGTTCAGTTCCTTGATCTTATCCGAAACCTGCACCGCCATGGACTGAAGTACCGGGTCCACGACTTCCAACAATTCCTTTTTTGTAATGGTCTGCGAAAGTCCCATGATATCTTTATAATTGATTTCCTCACAGACTGCCGCATTCCTCTTGATTTTCTCCGCGGTACCGAAATCCACCAGACAATGCTGGGCAATCGTCTCCGTCAGCGCGTCCCCCGCAATGGGTATCATACCGAAAGCGATCACGCTGCCGTCCTTCGTGATCGAAATATCCGATGTCCCGGCTCCCACATCCACCAGGGCAATATTCAGCATCCGGTACATTTCCGGAATGGCCACCTGTATCGCCGCAATCGGCTCCAGCGTCATATTTGCCACATGCAGCCCTGCCAGTTCCACCGCTTTGTACAGGCCGTCCACCACATCGTCCGGCAGGAATGTGGCGATCATGTCCGCTCCCATGACTCTTGCCTTATGTCCCTCCGGATTGGTCATGGGATAATGATTTATGTAATAATGTACCACGGAATACCCCACACAGTAAAATTTCATGTCCGTATCGTTTTCCGTCTGGAACATCTCATATGACCGTTCCACGCCCATGGTCGTCAGTTCGTAGATATCTTCCTGCGTGATTTCCTTGTCGCTGCCGTATTCGTTTTCCACCGACACATTCACCGTACGCAGCACACGTCCGGCTGCTGCGATACAGGCATCCGTTAGCGGCATCCCGACAGCCGCCTCCAGTTCTTCTTTTACCTGACGGATGGTCGCCCCCACCTTATAGATATCGTGAATCTGTCCGTCCAGCATCGCTCTCGTTTCGTGTTCTCTCACCCTCTGTGCCACTACATAAAAACGGTTGTTGTTCTTATAACCTACCGTTCCCACAATACTCCGCGTCCCGATATCCAGTCCGAAAACCATTTGTCCCGAAAGTTTCTTTCCCTCTGTCACAGATATTCCTCCAATTTCCTATCAATCTGCCGGTATGTGTCCTC
This sequence comes from uncultured Lachnospiraceae bacterium, assembly GCA_910579935.1. GTDB lineage: Bacteria > Bacillota > Clostridia > Lachnospirales > Lachnospiraceae > Kineothrix. Next base: position 56,323 of record CAJTVQ010000018.1, on the reverse strand, counting down.
CAGGCTGCCGCCGTTGTCAATCACAACCCTGCAATGCCTCCTGAACTCATCCTCCGAAAGCTGTTTCCCGAAAATCCCCGTTATCTTCTCCTCGCTGTAAGCGCGGGATGCTTTCAGCCTGTCTCTGCGTACCTGTTCCGGCGCGTAAATATACCAGAGTTCATCCACAATGTCCTTATATCCGCCTTCAATTAAGAGCGCCGCTTCGATAAAGAGAAAATCCGGCTTCCCGTCCCTGCGCGCCTGTGCTATGGCAGCCAAAATATACTGCTTTACTGCCGGGTGGATCAAGCCGTTCACTTTCTCCAACAGCTTATCCCCCGAAAAAATTTTTTCCGCCATCACTGTCCGGTCAATCCGTCCGTCGGCTGCCAGAATTCCTTCCCCAAGCAGTTCCACCAGGGCCGCGTAGCATTCCTGTCCTGGTTCCTTCACCTTATGCGCCACCTCATCCGCCAAAATCACCAGGCAGTCATAGTTCTCTTCGATATATGACAGTACCTGTGTCTTTCCGCTTCCTATGCCGCCCGTAAATCCGATGATCTTCATACTGACTGCCGCCTCCGTCTTTCCTGCGGCTTTCCATGCCGCAGCCGTCTGCGGCCGCTATTTCGCTTCATACCAGTTATTTCCGGTATGCATGTCGATTTCCAAAGTGACAGCTAAATCCGCCGCAGCTTTCATCTCTGTTTCCAAAATTTTTCCTACCGCTTCTACTTCATCCGATGCTGTTTCGATCAGAAGTTCATCGTGCACCTGCAAGATCAGCCTGGATGACAGCCCCTCTTCCTTCAGCCGCCTCCATACTTTTATCATGGCAATCTTGATAATATCCGCTGCCGTTCCCTGTATAGGCGAATTCATCGCCACCCTCTCTCCGAAGGAACGCTGCATGAAATTGCTGGAAGAAAGCTCCGGTATGGGCCTCCGGCGTCCGAACATCGTCGTCACGTATCCCTCTTTCTTTGCCTCTTCCACCTGCTTATCCAAAAATGCTTTTACACCCGGATAAGTTGCAAAATACTGTTCGATGTATTCCGCAGCCTCCTTCTTGGATATGCTGAGATCCTGACTCAGCCCAAAGGAACTGATGCCGTATACGATTCCGAAATTCACCGCTTTCGCATTTCTGCGCTGTAAATCCGTCACTTCCTCAAAGGGCGTGTGGAACACTTTCGAAGCCGTAATCCGGTGAATGTCCTCATCCATCTTATATGCTTCGATCAACTGTTCATCCCCCGACATATGGGCAAGCACCCTCAGTTCTATCTGGGAATAATCCGCATCGGTGAACACAAACCCATCCTTCGGCACAAACACTTTCCGGATCAGCCGTCCCAATTCCATCCGCATGGGAATGTTCTGTAAGTTCGGCTCCGTCGAACTGATACGCCCCGTTGCAGTGATGGTCTGGTTAAAGCTGCTGTGTATCCGGCTGTCCTCACCGATATAAACTGCCAGCCCCTCCGCATAAGTGGACTTTAACTTGGCCAGCCCCCTGTATTCCAGTATTTCCGCCACCACCGGATAGTCTGGAGCCAGTTTCTCCAATACATCGGCGGCCGTGGAGTATCCGGTCTTCGTCTTCTTTCCTCCCGGAAGCCCCATCTTTTCAAATAAAATTTCCCCCAGCTGCTTGGGCGAATTAATATTAAAATCCGAATCCGCCTTTTGGTGAATGCTCTCTTCCAGTTCCGCGATCCGGCCGTTCAAAGCCTCTCCATATGCCCTAAGTTCATCCGGCTTCACCATCACGCCTTCCCGTTCCATATCATACAACACAAGGGAAAGCGGCATCTCAATTTCCATCATCAGGCGTTCCATTCCGGTCTGCACCAGTTTTTCCCTTAAAACCGGAGCCGCCATCCATTCCACATACACGAGGAAACAGGCATATTCCGTCAGTTCCTTTCCCTTCTCATCCGCCGCTGTCCGGAAAGAACTTTTTCCGAATAACTGTGTCCTCCCCGGAATCATCAGCCCCAAATATTCGCTGGCAATATCTTCCGGCGCATGATCGCTCTTCAGCGGATTAAACAGATAAGCCGCTATCAGAATATCAAACATCCGCTCCGTGTCCCCGACATTCAGATATCTGTATTTTTTTTTGATATCAAATGTCACTAGATTCGTTTTTCCCGCGGCTTTTGCCAGTTTTCCGGTCAGATATTCCTTTGTAAGGAACCCTTCCGCCTTTATAAAATAAACTTCCTTTTCCCCAAAAGCCAGTGACAGCCCGACAAAATCCTCATCCTCCGGACTGTCTTCCAGAATTTCAAAAGCTGCCGTATCCCCCGGCCCTGCCTTAGCCAGTTTCCCGAAAATTTCCTCCGCCTGCGAAAAGTCCGTAATTTCCTTAAAATACTCCGTCTGCCGGTTCTCCACCGTATTTTTCTCAAACCGGCCAAGCATATTCTTAAAGCCCAGCCGCTTAAACTGCTTATAAGCCTCTTCCGTATAAAAATTCCCTACTTCCGCATCTTCATAGGCAAAATCAAATTCCCCTTCCACCTGGATGGTTGCCAGCGTCTTGCTTAAATCCGCCAGTTCCTTATTAGCGATCAGCGATTCCCGGATGGATTTCTTCGAAACCTCCTCCACATGGGCATAGAGATTATCCAGTGAACCGAACTGAAGCATCAGCTCCGTCGCCGTCTTCTCCCCCACCTTCGGCACGCCGGGAATATTGTCCGCCGTGTCCCCCATCAGCGCTTTCAGGTCAATGAACTGAATGGGGTTCACCTGATATTTAGCCTCTACATCCGCCGCGTAATAATCCTCTATTTCGGTCTTTCCGCCCTTCGTCTTGGGAATACGGATTTTGATATGTTCTGTCGCTATCTGAAGCAGATCCCTGTCGCCGGATATCAGCGACACTTCCAGCTCCCGTTTTTCGGACCGCTTTGCCAGTGTTCCCAAAATGTCATCCGCTTCCAGCCCGGCTTTCTCTACAATTTTAATCCCCATTGCCCGAAGCACTTCTTTCATGACCGGAACCTGTTCCCGCAGTTCCTCCGGCATAGGCTTTCTCGTCCCCTTATATTCCTTATATATTTTATGGCGGAACGTGGGAGCATGCACATCAAAGGCCACCACCAGATACTGCGGCTTTTCCTCTTCCAATATCTTAAACATAATATTCAGGAAACCATATACCGCATTGGTATGCAGACCTTCCGCGTTGCTTAAGTCCGGCACTCCGTAAAAAGCCCTGTTCAGAATACTGTGTCCGTCTATCAATACTATCTTATCCATATACGCCCTGCCGTCCTCCGTCTATAATACAATTACCAAAACAATGATCGTTATAATGGTTATAATTGCAAAAGCCTCCACACCGTATATCAGATAGTGGAGCCATCTGTAAAAGATCATCCTTCGTTCCGCCTCATCCAGCAGCCGTTCCAGTTCGCTCTGCAGGTCAAAGGTACTGCCGTCTTCCAGCCGTGCCATTCCCTCCTGCACAAGAAACTGTATGCTCAGTTCTTCCTTACAGTCCTTACAGCGGGAAATATGCTCCATAAACTTCTTCAATTCACGGCTGCTTAATTCATTATTCAGAAAATCGGTCATTTTCTTATTCGCTTCTTTACAATCCATAACCGCTCCCGCCCGTTCCATTCCTCAAACTCTTTCCACTCATGATCACACATAATGTACTATACACTAAAACGGACTTTTTTTAAAGACTTGAGAGTAAACTTTTTGTTTTCAGCGTCAACTCACTGAAACGCAATCGTATGATGCAGCAAAAACCGCCCGTCCCGCAAAGGCTCCGCCTCAATATCCACATTGCAGCCCGATACCCCCAGCTCCGTAAATACCCGGTCCATATAGCCGGCGGAATAAGCGTCGCTGTTATAGGCATCATAGCACTGCAGCCACAGGTTTTCCCCGTCCACCACATTTTGAAACGTGCAGGAACCCCCGTTTGCCATGATCTGTCTGTAACAATCGTCATAATAGGACGCCAGGTTCAGCAGCACGCTGTTTTCATCAAATCCTGTATCCGCCAAAGTCCTGGCATTGCTGTATGGACTATTCGAACCGGATGTGCGCGGGCTGCTTTCCCGGTTGGCGTATCTTGTACCGTTGCAGGCCGGAAGGTTTACGGATAAATCTTCCCTTCTGTGATTGGCATTGAATTCTGCATCCGTTTTATTGAAGAAATCGTATGTATTCGGATCGGTATCGTCCCATGTGGCGTCCGCATTATAATATTCCCCGTCCAGCTGGACAATGTTCCATGCATGGGCCTCTCCTGCATAACCTGTACAGTAATAGCACGGAATCCCCAGTTCCGTCATCAGGTACTGGAAGGAACGGGCATACCCGGCGCAGACGGTGCCGCCGTTTACCAGTCCGCTGTAAGCGCTCTGGTTCAGCGGAGCCCTCAGGTCATATTCCATTTTATCCAACAGCGCATTGTGGACATATACCTCTACTTCGTAATCGGTTCCCAGCCGGTCTGCCGGTGAAAGGATTTTTTCCGCTTCTTCCCGGAATCTTGCTTTTGCCTCATCCAGATTGTCTATGAGTTCATTGAACTCCAGCCTGATCTCCGCACAATTCCCGCTCCGGTCGAACTTTCCGCGGTAAGCGGAATCCAGCCAGAAAAGTTCCGGATGGTCGTTAAAGACTGCCATGAACACATTCCTCAGCTGCCCCTGGGACACCTGCCGGACTGGATTGAAAATAGCATTCACTGCCATGGCATTTGCATAAATCTGACGGTACAATGCCTGCTGTGTACCATCCAGCATTGCATAATACGGATAGAACTCCCCGTCAAAAGTCAGCCCTTCTCCCGTCTCTCCATAGGTATACTGCTCCCGCAGTTTTTCGGCTTCTTTATCGTCTATCTGTTCATTCTCGCCCTGTACCGGTATATAGCCACCCCTGCCAGCCACGGCTTCCAGCGTTTTGGAACGCTCCTGTCCGGAAGGATCCGGCCTGTTTTCCGTTCCCTGTCCGGTCTGTACGGAACCGGTATTGATCCCCAGTACCTCATCGGATGTCGGTCCTGTCGGCACTATCACGATATTTGCAGTCTTACCGCTGTCTGCAGGTACGGTACCCTGACTTTCGCCCGCGGAAGGGCTGACTGCATCCGCGCCGTTTTTCCCTTCTTCTTCTGCCGGCTCCTGCGCCCCTCTGTCCGCATACAGCAGATCCGATACTTTATCCGCCAGTTCCGGCCGAAATGCACAGGCTATGATAAACAGACTGAGCAGCGCCAAAACTCCCAATATTCCGTACAACACTTTCTTCATCAATGATGCCCTCCCTTTATTCCGGCAATTTCTTCTTCTGACAGTTCACGGTATTCTCCGGATGCAAGCCTGCTGTCCAGTTTCAGTCCGCCCATGGGTATCCTGCGCAGGGAAACCACTTCATTCCCTACTGCCTGCAGCATCCGCTTCACCTGATGGAACTTCCCCTCCGTGATCGTGAGAAAAATTCTCATCTCTTCTGCAATTTCCACCCTGGCAGGCAGCGTCCGCTCCCCCTCTCCGATATCCACACCGTTTTCCAGCTTACGTACATCTTCTCCGGACAAGGCTTCCCGCAGTCCCACTTCGTATACTTTCTCCACATGCTTCTTCGGCGACAACAGCTGATGCGCCAATTCTCCGTCATCTGTCATAAGAAGCAGTCCTTCCGTATCCTTATCCAGCCTTCCTACGGGAAACAGATCCGTATATCCGGTATCCTTTAGTAATTCCGTTACCGTCCGGCAGGTATGATCCCTTGTTGCCGATACGACGCCGGCAGGTTTGTTCAGCATATAATATACATGTTTCCGATAACGGACCGGTTTTCCTTTATAAGTGATCCTGTCCGTTTCTTCTTCCACTTTATATTCCGGTTTGGTCACAATTTCCCCGTTCACTGCCACAAGCCCCTGCTTTAACTCCTTTTTTACCTGGCTTCTTGTCCCTATCTTCATTTCGCATAACAATTTATCCAAACGCAGCATCTTTCCTGTCTCCGTACCTCATTCTATTTTAGGTTTTCATTCATATACTTTAATAATCCTTATGAAACAAAAATCCGGTGATTGCTTGAAAAATATAAAACTGTTCTTCCTTACTCTCATGTTCCTCCTGTTATCCGGCCTGCTTTTAACCTATCCGTTGGAAAGCCTTACCTTCTCGCTGACCGGTTTACAGCTCTGGTTTAATAAAATGATACCGGTGCTGCTCCCCTTTATGATACTGTCCGGCATGATGGTCCGTCTCAACCTGACGGAATATTTTGCCAAAATCCTGAGTCCGGCCCTGACACCGCTCCTGCGGATCCGGCTAAACGGGATTTACGCCATTGTAATAGGGTTCCTCTGCGGTTTTCCCATGGGTGCCAAAACGATTGCCGAATTATATTCCTGCGGAAAGCTGACCAGAAAAGAAGCTTCTTTCCTGCTCTCTTTCTGCAACAATATCGGTCCCGTATACTTTATCAGCTTCGTCCTGCCGACTTTGGAACTCAGGCGGAAGGCTCCCTATCTGTTCGGTATGTACGGACTTCCGCTGTTATACGGCATTTTTTTAAGATACACCCTGTACAAAAAGGAACTGGATGCGCTTTACCCGGCGCGATATGCCTCTCAGACCGGTTTCCTTACAGGAAAAAACCGTCTGTCCGCGGCGGAATGCGATCCCGCCCAAGCCAAACGTCCGGCATCTCTGTTAGATACCTTGGACGATGCCATTCTGTCCGGACTTTACAGCATTTCCAAACTGGGAGGATATATGATTCTGTTCAATCTTCTGAATCTGGCACCTGAAATCCTCCTGCATTCCGTTCCTGCAGCCAAAACGGACTCCGCCGGCCTGATCAACTGTCTTTTGGAAATCACCAGCGGCATCAGCCGCGTGGGAAACTCTGCCCCGCTGGCCGTCCTCCTGCTGCTGCCTTTCGGCGGTTTTTCCTGTATCGCCCAGACATACAGCATGATTAAGGAAACCGATCTGTCCCTGCAGGGTTACATCCTGCACAAACTGGTGCTGTCGCTGGTTACGGCCACATATTATGGTCTTTTCGCCCTGCTTTTTCCCTCTTCATTTCTTCTTTGAAGAGCCGGATCTTTTTAAACGTCTGCCTATCACCAAACGGGCCAGCAACAGCAGTACGAACAAAATGGCCACACTGACAAAGCACACCTGCAGAAAATACATGACGGTCACACGGGGCGCTTCTTCTTTATCCGTGGAAGAAGCCTTCCTGTTTCCCGTTCTTCCCGTATTTGTATTGTTTAATCCCTCTTCCCGGCCCTTTTCCGCTTCCCCGTATGCGGTTTCGTTCCCTGCTACTTTTTCTGTTTCTTCTGCCTGCGCGTTTTCCATCCCGGCCGCGGCTTCCGCTTCTTTCTGCAGACTTCCGGCACTGCTTTGGGCTGACATGCTGCCCGCCTCCACCGCTTCCTCGTAATACATGGACGGCAGGGAAACGTGATTGCTTTCCGTTATACGGTCGTAGGCGTTATACACGTTTACCACCGCTTCCGGCATTGTACCGGAAGGAATCTTCATCACAAATGTCTGATTATCCGCCTCCCGCGGTTCCCACCGGTATAAATCGGAAAAAGTCTCTCCCCCGTCATAACTGTAACTGTAATAAAGAATATAGCTGTCATAATCCGCTGCGGACACACTCACGGCTACCTCTCCCGTCTGTGCGTTCACCTCTCCTATCTCGATCACACAGATATCCGGCTCCGAAACATCCGGTTTTACCGCAGCGGCCGGTTCCGGGATTTCCACGTTCTTATAGCTGCCGTAATCCACACCCAGCGTTTCCGAACGCAGGCCGAAATATTTCGCTGCCGCCGTGGCATCCAGAATACCGAACTGCCGCATCTTCTCTTCGGAATTATAGAACTCTTTATCATTCTCCTGGTCCAGATGGCAGTGTTCGATCAAAGCTGCCGGTACATCCATCGCCGTGCAAAAACGGAGAATTCCATAATAATCTTCTGCCCGGTCGTTCAGCCTCGTTTTAATGCCGCGGGAATAAAGCCCCTTTTGCTCCAAAAGTTCTATCTCCACGCTGGCAAAGGCATATCCCTTCTGGTATTTATCACCAAATGCCGAAACCCACACTTCGGCTCCGAACTTGTTATGTTCCTCCGACATATTAAAATGCAGGCAGTACAGAAAATCCGCATTCTTTTCTTTGGCAAATGCAGCCCTTTCTTCCAAAGACATATCCATATCCGTATCATGGGTCAGATAAACTTCTACTCCTTCATATTTTTCCAGTTCCTCCTTCATGGCCTTTGCCACGATCATGGTCATTTCTTTTTCCGTATATCCTTCGTGTTCCGCTCCCAGATTCGTTCCGCCGTGCCCCGGATCCAGCACTATGACTACCGGCTCCGCCGCTTCCGCCTTCCATCCGCTCCAAAAGAAAAGAGCAGTACACGCCAGACAGCAGAAAATCCATCTGCTTCCCATTCCCCTATTTCCGTTTTTTATATATCGATGCCACATATCCACTTTTCCTTTTCTTTTTGCAGGCCATTTCAGAAAGACCGGCTCCCTCTTTTCGAAACCGGTCTCTTTATCACTTCTATATTCTTACCATTCTCTTTGCCTTTCATCCGGTATCTGCCCTGTTCCGGCAATGCTTATTTCAGTATGTCCAACTTCAATGCCTCGCTCCCCCCGGCATCCTCTTCCCCCAGCAGATCCTCTATCCCCTGCGGACGCAGCTCCGCCCGGTTAGCCTGGATGATGCCGGCATATCCATTCAGGTTATTGATAAAACTTTCATAATGGGATGCCGTCATATTCACGGTCTGCGCGATCAGGTTTTCCAGTTTCGCCAGCATTTCATCGGTATACTGCATGGCGGCAGTCCGCATATTGTTGGCTTCTATTGTGGCATTGTCCAATATGTCCTGTGCCTGCCGGCTCGCCAGCGTCACAACCTCATTCGCCTGCGCATAGGCCTGCTGCATGATCTCATGTTCATTGATCAGCTCATTGGTATGTACGGTAGCCTCATTGATCAATGCTTCCGCCTTGGAACGGGCATCGTTCAGGATCGCCTCTTTGTTGCTTATGATTTTCTGGTAACGTTTGATCTCATCCGGCGTTTTCATCCGGAGTTCCCGCAGGAGTTCATCGATCTCCTCTTTATTTACAATAATTTTCGTATTGGACAGCGGCTGATATTTACAACTGTCAATATATTCTTCAATTTCATCAATTAACTGTTCAATCCTGCTACTCATATTTGTCTCCCATAGCTGTCCCGAAAATCATCGGACAACATCATCTATGTCCATATTTCTGATACATTAACTCCGCTACAAAGTCCGGCACACACATGGATACATCTCCGTTGAAGCTGGCTATCTCTTTCACACTGCTGGAACTTAAATAAGCGTACTCCAGACTGGTGGTCAGAAACATGGTATCCAGTTCTCCGTTTGACAGCTTGCGGTTTGTCTGGGCAATCTGCAGCTCATATTCAAAATCGGTTATCGCCCGCAGTCCCCGGATTGCCACATGAACGTCCTTCCTCTTGGCATAGTCAATTAACAAGCCACTGAAAGAATCCACCTTCACATTTGGTATATCCTTCGTCGCCTCTTCTAATATCTTAACACGTTCCTCCACAGAAAACAATGGAGTCTTTAAATGATTATTCAACACACTTACGATTAATTCGTCAAAAATATCTGCTGCCCGACGGATTACATCAAGGTGTCCGAATGTTACCGGGTCAAAACTTCCCGGGTAAATAGCCGCTTTCATGGTTACCTCATTTCCGTGCCGACTTTTGCCGCTTCAGTCTGCGGACACAGCACCCTGTTTTTTTATAAATACATGCTTATTCGTCTTATAATTCTTTTCTTTTACCACTTGGTATCCCAGCTCCCGCACAAAGGAAAAATCCCGTTCCAGCGCTGCTTCCACCACAAGGAGCGTATCCTCCGTCACATAGCACATCCCTTTTAAAGCGTCAAGCACTTTCTCATCATAGCCCGTCCCATAGGGAGGATCCATGAAAACCACACTCACTTCTTTTTCGCGGACTGCCGCCAGCGCTCCCATCACATCCTGTTTTAACAGAGTCGCCCGTTCTTCGAATCCCGTAAACTGAATATTCTGCCGGATGCAGTTGAATGCTTTCGCTGCGTTTTCCACAAAATAGGCATGTCCGGCTCCGCGGCTCAATGCCTCAATCCCTATCTGCCCGCTTCCGCTGAACAGGTCGAGAAACACGCAGTCCGCCAGGTAAGGCTGCAGCATATTGAAAAGCGTCTCTTTTATCCTGTCAGTCGTCGGCCTTGTGTCCAGGCCCTCCGGTGTTTTTAAAGGAAGGCTCCTCGCCGTTCCTGCTATTACTCTCATAATATCCAATGAACCTTTCCATGTGTTTTTTTATACTCTTATCATAATCGCTTCTTTGTTTGCGGTCAATCATTTTATAAAAATTTAGAGATTCGGTGTATCATTCACAGAATATTAATAATTGTTGTATCATATTTTTACGTGTTTTTGAAGTATTCCGATTGCCCTATTTCTTGTTGTGTGGTATGATGGTATACAACAGTAAATAGTACACAGGAGGTATCGGAATGAATAATTTACATATCAGATTAAAAAATCTAAGACAGGATAACCATTTGAGCCAGAAACAGGTCGCCGCGCACCTGGGAATCCCCCAGCAGACCTATTCCAATTATGAGCGGGACACACGCGAAATTCCCGCAGTCCATGTGATCAGACTTTCCGAACTGTATCATGTAAACGTGGATTCCCTTCTCGGCATAGATACTGCGCAAACGGACGTTTTTGACCTGAGCGCCTCTTTTGTACCGGATCTTTCATTAGAGGCCGTTGCACTCCATTTGCTAAGGCTGAACCGGCATAACCGGCTGGAACTCATCCGCTTTCTGTCTTATCTGCTACATACACAGAAAAAGAACGGGTAGGGAAGCTTCTTCTCCCTGCCCGCCCTTTGACGTCAAATTCGGATTTTTACGCCTTTTCCATCCCGTTTTCCGGCCTTCAGCTTATTCAGTTCTACTTTTTTCCCCCTGTACTCAATGATCTGCTCTATGGAATTCATGGTATAATAAACATTTTCCACCCAATCCTTCGCGCCCAGTTTCATGCCGCGGACCCCGACGGCTCCCTTCTTCTTCTCCGGTATCTCATCTACGGCAAAGCGCAGGAAATACCCTTCCGCAGTCTGTAAAATGATATTTCTCTGTTCCTTCAGGATCACTATGGATATGACTTCATCCCCCTCCGACAGTTTGGTAGCTGCCACGGTACGCTTGGTCACATCAAATTCACCGCCGTCCACCACCTTCAGCATGGACTGTTTCGTGGCAAAGATCAGCCGGTACAGGTTGAGGTCCGACTGACTGGCCGCAAGCAGGATCTGCTCTTTTTCCGCACTATAATTGCTGACATTGTCCACGGGAATCCCCTTGTCCCGGAATTTGCCGAATGGCAGGTCCGACACTTTGATCGTATACAGCTGGCCGGTATTGGTAAAAATACAGATTCTTCCGGTATTTTTGCAGGGAAAGACATATTTGTTCTCGGCATCCGCTGCTTCCCTGTTTCTCTCATAAGTGGGCATATCCACGGTTTTCACATAACCGAACCGGTCCATCAGGCACATGATCTCCATCTCTTCAATCTTCTTTTCTTCATATACCGCTTCTTCTCCGTTTTCTACCACAGTCCTTCTCGGCCTTCCGTATTCCTTCCGGATGGCATCCAGTTCATTCATAATGACCTGCGCCATGGAATCCCTGCGGTCGAGAATGTCTTCATAGCGGTATATGTTTGCTACGGTTTCTTCATGCTCTTTCATCAGCGCCTCGATTTCCAGACCGATTAATTTATATAAACGCATATCCAGAATGGCATTGGCCTGCTTTTCGGTAAACTGCAGCTGCTGTGCCATGATCTTCGATTCCTTGGACCGGAACTGGATTCCTTCCGTTTTCCCTTCCACGAGACAGGATTTGACCATGGCGCGGTCTTTACTGCCGCGCAGGATTTCGATGATCAGGTCGATGACATTGCAGGCTTTGATCAAACCTTCCTGGATTTCCCGGCGCTCCTTCTCCTTTGCCAGCAGCGTCCGGTACTTCCTTGTCGTCACTTCGAACTGAAAATCCACACTGGCTTTGATGATCTGCTTCATCCCCATCGTTTCCGGTCTGCCGTTTGCAATGGCCAGCATGTTTACGCCGAACGTATCCTCCAGACGGGTCTTCTTATACAGCATATTCTTGAAATTTTCCACGTCCGCATCTTTCCTCAGTTCAATTACGATGCGGATGCCTTCTTTGGAAGACTGATTGGAAATGTCCACAATATCCTGTGTTTTCTTCGTCTCCGCCAAAGCAGCCACATCCGACAGGAATTTGGAAATATTGGCTCCTATCATCGGATAGGGGATTTCGGTAATGACCAGGTTGGTTTTTCCTCCCTTGGCTTTTTCCACTTCCACCTTTCCGCGCACCTTTATTTTGCCCGTTCCGGTTTCGTAAATCTCCAAAAGCTCATCTTTGTTGATCACAATGCCGCCGGTCGGGAAATCCGGGCCCTTCACATAACGCATCAGTTCTCTCGTCGTAATATCCGGGTCCTTCATGTAGGCTTTCGTGGCATCGATGACTTCTTTTAAATTATGCGGCGGAATACTGGTAGCCATACCTACGGCGATCCCTTCGGAACCGTTGATCAGAAGGTTGGGAATTTTGACCGGAAGCACGGCAGGCTCCTTTTCGGTCTCGTCAAAATTCGGAACGAAATCCACCACATCTTTATCCAGGTCCGCAAGAAATGTTTCCTGCGTAATTTTCTGCAGCCTTGCCTCCGTATAACGCATTGCCGCGGCGCCGTCCCCTTCAATGTTCCCGAAGTTACCGTGACCGTCCACGAGCGGGAGGCCCTTTTTAAAATCCTGCGTCATGACCACCAGCGCTTCGTAGATGGAACTGTCCCCGTGAGGATGGTATTTACCCATCGTATCGCCCACGATACGCGCGCTCTTCCGGTATGGCCGGTCGTAACGGATTCCCAGCTCATGCATATCATACAGTGTCCTTCTCTGCACCGGTTTTAGTCCGTCCCTTACGTCGGGGAGCGCCCTTGCGATAATGACGCTCATGGCATAATCGATGAACGATTTCTGCATCACTTCCGAATATTCTGTTTTGATGATTCTGTTATCATCCATGGCATTCTAACTCCTTTATCATATATCCAGTTCCGCATCCGTGGCGTGTTCGTAAATAAACGCCTTACGGGGCGGAACTTCCGTTCCCATCAGCAGTTCCGTTACTTCGGACGCCATCCGTGCATCCTCGATCTCCACCAGCTTTAACATCCTTGTCTCCGGATCCAAAGTCGTCTCCCACAGCTGCTGCGCGTCCATCTCGCCCAGACCTTTATACCTCTGAAGGGTAAAAGGCCCTTTGTGCCGCTTCCGATAACGTTCCAGCGCTTTATCGTCATACAGATATTCCTCCGCGCCTTTGGCAGGCATGGCTTTATACAGGGGCGGCATGGCGATATACACATGGCCCTCATAAATCAGCTCCGGCATGAAACGGTAAAAAAGCGTCAGAAGCAACGTGGAAATATGGGAGCCGTCCACATCCGCATCCGTCATAATGACGATTTTGTCATAACGGAGTTTGGATATATCAAAGTCATTGCCGTACCCTTCCGAAAATCCGCAGCCGAAAGCATTGATCATCGTCTTAATTTCCGCATTGGCCAGTACCTTGTCTATACTGGCCTTTTCCACGTTCAGTATCTTTCCCCGTATGGGCAAAATAGCCTGAAAAGCCCGGTTCCTCGCCATTTTCGCACTGCCGCCGGCGGAATCTCCCTCTACAATGAAAATCTCGCACTTAGAAGCATCCCGCGACTCACAGTTGGCCAGCTTTCCGTTGGAATCAAAAGAAAACCGCTGTTTGATCAGCATGTTGGTTTTGGCCTTTTCCTCCGTTTTACGGATTTTCGCCGCTTTTTCCGCACATCCGATGACATTTTTCAGCGTTTCCAGATTGCGGTCAAAATAGCGTACGATTTCCTCCCCCGTCACTTTGCTGACTACTTTGGCCGCATCCTGATTATCCAGCTTTGTCTTTGTCTGCCCTTCGAATCTGGGGTCCGGGTGCTTGATGGAAATCACTGCCGTCATGCCGTTTCGCACATCCGCCCCGGTAAAGTTCACATCTTTTTCCTTCAAAATGTTCAATTCCCTTGCATAGGTATTGATGACATTCGTAAACATGGTCTTAAAGCCGGTCAGATGGGTGCCGCCCTCGGAATTGTATATGTTATTGCAGAAACCAAGCACATTTTCATGAAATTCGTTCACGTACTGGAATGCCGCTTCCACGGAAATGCCTTCACTTTCTCCCTGAAAATAAATGACGTCATGGATGGTTTCCTTCGCTTTGTTCATATCCTTAATGAAACCGACGATTCCTTCCGGTTCATGGAATTCCGTCTTTTCTTCCGGTTCCCTCCTCTTGTCCGTAAACAGAATCGTAAGCTGGGGATTTAAATAAGCCGTTTCGTGAAGCCGGCTCTTAACTTCATCCTCCTTGAATCTCGTCTTATCAAAAATCGTATCGTCCGGCAGAAAATTAATCCTCGTTCCCGTTTCTTTCGTCTTTCCGATGACCGGCAGCAGGCCGTCCGCCAGTTCAATGGCCGGATTCCCCCTTTCATACCGGTCCTCATAAACCAGGCCGCCATGTTTTACCTGAACCGTCAGATAAGCAGACAATGCGTTTACGACCGATGACCCTACCCCGTGCAGACCGCCGCTAGTCTTATATGCATTATTGTCAAACTTGCCGCCCGCATGGAGCGTTGTAAATACCAGACGTTCGGCGCTGACGCCTTTTTCATGCATCCCTACCGGAATTCCCCGGCCGTTATCTTCTATCGTAGCGGAACCGTCCGCTTCCAAAGTTACTTTTATCGTATCACAATACCCGGCCAGATGTTCATCCACCGCATTGTCCACTATCTCGTAGATCAGATGGTTCAGTCCCTTTGTCGACACGCTTCCGATATACATGCCCGGTCTTTTCCGGACTGCCTCCAATCCCTCTAAAACCGTTATGCTCTTGGCTCCGTATGTATCATCCTTTGCCATTGCTTTCATCCTTTCTTACTACAACGCCGTACAGACGTTTGCTTTTTTTAAAAAGACAATTTGTAGTATAACACAGATTTTGTTTATTGGAAAGAAGAAAAAGCGTCCCGGTTTGACGGTGACGCCTGATCATAGTAATGTTGGGGGGACGCTCCGGCCAAAGGGATTTCGCGGCGGCAGGTTCCGGCTTACGGGGTGGGGTTCTCTGTCCTTGTTTCCCATGCGCCGATTCCGATGGGTTTTTCTAAGCAGAATAATATGGGTTTCTCCAGGCTGCGGCACGCCCTCAAGCGGCATCCATGCCGCATCGGGCTGAAATGGCCATCCATGGCCATTTCGCCTTATGTTGTGGAATTCTGCTAAGAAAAACGCACATCGGAATCTGAGCATAGAAAACAGGGACAGAAACCCCACCCCGTAAGCCGGAACCTGCCGCCGCGAAATCCCTTTGGCCGGAGCTGGGTACTGGCTAAATATCACAGAATTCTCATTCTCTAAAACTGATATTTGGGCAATACACAGCCCCTGTCGGGGTGCTTTGGCGGTTTGGTTTTTACCTGTTTTCCATGCTGCGTTTCCGGTGGAATTTTTCTTAGCAGAATGTCGATACCTAAGGGGAACCGGACATGGATGGCCGGTTCAGCCCGATGCGGCAGGGATGCCGCTTGATGGCGGCCCGCAGCATGGAAAAAAACTGCTATTCTGCTTAGAAAAATCCACCGGAATAAGTGCATGGAAAACGGGGAACAACCAAACCGCCAAAGCACCCGGACAGGGGCGTCCTCTTCCACAATATCAATCCCACTTATATTTTCTTGCAACATGCCACTGCCAGGGAACCCGGACCGATATGGCAGGCTATGCTTAAAGACAGCGGGTCCACATGTATGTCAAAACCGGGAAACTCATCCATCAGTTCTTCCTTTAATACCTGCGCCGCGTCCGTGTTATAAGTATAAGCTACCTGCAGCCAGATCTTTTCCTTGTCCGCACCGCCGAAACGGTTGTTCATGTCGTTGCGGATGGCATTTATCATAATGGTTTTTCCCTGATTGGTCGTTCTTGCCTTTGCGAACGCATCCAGTTTCTCACCCTGGATCTGCAGGACAGGCTTCAGTTTCAGCAGCGTTCCAAGCGCAGCCGCGGCCGGCGTGATCCTCCCGCCTTTTTTTAAATAATACAGGGTGTCCAGCATAATATAAATACTGGAATTGAATTTATCCGCTTCGAGAAAATCCTTAATCTGCCGGGCATCCATTCCCCGCTCCGCCAGCTTCATCGCATCCAGGGCCGACTGCCTCTGGGTTACGGATATCCGCTGGTTATTGACCACCTGTACCCTGCCGTCATAATCCTGTGCCAGCATCAAAGCGCTCTGACAGGAACCGGACAGACCGCTGCTCATGGGAATGTGGACGATTTCATCGTATTCCTTTAACAGTCCGTCCCACAAATTCATCACCGACTCCGGTGAAGGCTGGCTTGTTACCACATCGTCCCCGTTCGCCAGCCGCTCATAAAATTCCTTCTGAGTCAGGCTGATATCTTCAAAATAAGTCTCTTCATTGATCATAAAAGGCATGGGAAGTACATGAACTCCCAATTTCTTTGCCTGCTGCTGTGTGATTCCGCTGTTGCTATCCGTTACTATTGCAATTTTTGCCACTTTGCCCTACCGATCCGTACCAAACGGATGCTCTCCTTTTCCTCAATCTTTTCCCGGCTTGCCGCCACGGGATAATTATAACATTCCTTTTCTAAAAGTCAATCCGATTTAAATCGTCCGGACGTCCGCCTGCCAAAACACCTTGTCCACATAATCCAAAAGTGCCCTGTGCTCCGGCCTCTCCATCCCTTCGTCTTCAGCCAGCAGCTTCTCCACACATGCTCCGGCTTCTTTCAGCAAATCCGCATCCTGATAAACATCCCCCACCTTAAAGTCCATCAGTCCGCTCTGCCGTATCCCGAACAGATCTCCCGGTCCGCGCATCTTCAGATCTTCTTCCGCGATATAAAATCCGTCGTTGGAACGGTTCAGGATATCCAGCCTTTCAAATGCCTGCGGTTTGCCGGAACCATTGATAAAAATGCAGTAGGACTGATACTCTCCCCTGCCTACCCTGCCCCGCAGCTGATGCAGCTGCGCCAGGCCGAAGCGCTCTGCATTTTCAATCATCATCACCGCTGCATTCGGAACATTGATCCCCACCTCGATCACCGTGGTAGATACCAGCACATCAATATTGTGGGCGGCGTATTCCTCCATGATCCTGTTTTTATCCGCCGGACGCATCTTTCCATGGAGACAGGCAACCTGTATGTCCTGAGGCAGAATACTCCGCAGTTTTTCCGTATAGGAAACAACATTCTCCACACCTTCCAGTTCTCCCTCTTCCACCATTGGACAGATGACGTAAACCTGACGTCCCGCTTCCACTTCTCTTGTGATAAAGCGGTATGCCTTTTCCCGGTACTCCGTACCCACTACGCAGTTTTTGATCGGAAGCCTGTCCGCCGGAAGTTCATCCACAAGGGAAATATCCAGATCTCCGTATAAAATGATCGCCAGTGTCCTCGGAATCGGCGTGGCGCTCATCACCATCACATGTACGTTTTCCCCTTTTTCCGCCAGATGTTCCCGCTGCCGTACTCCGAAACGGTGCTGCTCGTCCGTCACCACCAATGCCAGTTTCCGGTATTCCACCCGCTCCTGGATCAGCGCATGGGTACCGATGATCACATTTGCCGTTCCGCAGCTGACGGCCTCATATATCCGGCGCTTCTCTTTCGCTGTCATGGAGCCGGTCAGAAGTACCGGCCGGAAAGGCAGTCCGTATTTTTCCGTCAGTTCCGTCATGGACTCATAATGCTGCGCGGCAAGCACCTCGGTAGGCGCCATCAGCGCCCCCTGATAACCGTTGGCTGCACACATCAGCAGCGCCAGAAAAGCAAGGATCGTTTTGCCTGAACCCACGTCTCCCTGAATCAGCCGGTTCATGACTTTCTTTCCCTGCAAATCTGCCTTGATTTCCTCCCAAACCCTTTTCTGGGCCACGGTCAGTTCATAAGGAAGCGCCTCCAGCAGACGTTTCGTCTGCGCCGCTTCCATCATGGGATATCTGTTTTCCAATCCTTCATTCTGTTCCCTGCATTTGCGCAGCATCAGGATAAACAGGAAAAATTCGTCAAAAGCAAGACGCCTGCGCGCCCTCCGCATACTTTCAAGATCCGGAGGAAAGTGGATTTCTTCCAAAGCCTTCCGGTGATCTGCAAGCTGCTGTCCGTCTTTCACCCATTCCGGCAGATGATCCGGCGGAAACTCATAGAGTGACAGCGCCTGCTTTATCGCCCTGGCCACCATATGATTGCTCAGACCGGCCGTCAGCGGATACCTGGGCTGTAAGATTCCGGTCAGCTTAAAATATTCCTCCGGCTTATAAATCTTTGCCTGTTCCATTACCAGTCTGCCGTTCTTTTCCTGTACCACGCCCCTGAAAATATAAAACAACCCTTTTTTCAGGATACTCTTTACATAAGGCATATTAAAATATGTCATAAAAATCTGACCGCCTGCATCTTTGACAACAAAGTTCAGTATGGTCAGATTGCGCACCTTCTTCGCCGTTATATTGCCTGCCAGACAGGCGCGTACGGAACATAATTCTCCCGCCGTACAATCCGAAATGGCAAGGGGTTCCCTGAAATCTTCATAGTCTCTCGGATAATTATGCAGCAGATCCTCCACAGTCCTGATATTCAGTTTTTGAAAAAGCTTTGCCGTCTTTTCCCCTACGCCCTTTATTTCCGTAATCTTTGCACTGCCGTCCATTTACTTATTCCGCCGAAATAATATAATAATAAATAGGCTGTCCGCCATACTGCAGCTCCACGTCGCACTTCGGATATTTCTCTGCAATGACGCCGCCCAATGCTTCCGCTGCTTCCCCGGTCACTTCCGCCCCGTAGTAAATGCTGATCAGCTCCTTGTCACCGCTCATCATATCCTCTACCATTTTCAGCGTAACCTCGGATATATCTGCACCATTGGACAAAATACCGCTGTCGCCGATACCCATATAATCTCCCTGCCGAATCTCTTTATCGTCGATGATCGTATCACGGACCGCATAAGTTACCTGTCCCGTGCTGACTGCCTTGATTTCTTCGATCATCGTATCCGTATTTTCCTCTACGCTTAAATCAGGCACATAATTGATGACCGCCGTAATGCCCTGCGGAACCGTTTTAGTAGGAATCACCACGATTTTCTTGTCCTCTACCATATGGGCCGCCTGCTCTGCCGCCAATATGATATTCTTGTTATTGGGCAGGATGAAAACCGTATCCGCATTGACCTTCTCAATCGCATCCAGCATATCTGCCGTACTCGGATTCATGGTCTGGCCGCCCTCGATCATATGATCCACGCCTAAACCCTCAAAGATTTCATTGATTCCTTCGCCCACCGAAACGGCGATAAACCCGACTTCTTTCTTCGGTGCGGCTTCCGGCTCAGCCTCTTTCGTTTCTTCTTTTTGTTTTTCCGACATTTTAAACAGTTTTTCCTGATGTTCCAGCCGCATATTGTCAATCTTCATGTTGGAAAGCGCACCGTACTTCAATGCTTTCTGGATGGCAAGTCCCGGGTCATTGGTATGTACATGTACCTTGACCACGTCATCATCCGCAACTACTACAATGGAATCGCCGATGGATTCCAGATAAGCCTTAAAATCCATCTCCTGCTTAATGTTGAAATTGCGGTTCAGCATGATAATAAATTCCGTACAGTATCCGAATTTAATATCCGCCTGCGCCTGTGCATCCATATTCATCTGTACACTGCCGGCGGAAGACGGTTTCACATCCGTTATGGTCAGGTCGATCTCCTTGCCGCAATATACATCATATGCCCCTTTCAGGACCTGCATCAGTCCCTGGCCGCCGGAATCCACCACTCCTGCCTGCTTTAAGACCGGAAGCATCTCCGGCGTCTTCGCCAGAACCTCATCCGCGTATTTTATTACTTCACCAAGAAAAACGCCTAAATCCTCTTCCCCTTTATCGGCCAGTTCCCTCGCTTTTTTTGCGCCGCCTTTCGCCACCGTAAGGATCGTGCCTTCCTTCGGTTTCATGACTGCCTTGTAAGCAGTTTCCACCGCCTTGTCAAAAGCGTCAGCAATGATTTCCACGTTCACTTCCTCATAATCTCTGACACCTTTGGTAAATCCCCTGAAAAGCTGGGACAGGATAACGCCCGAATTCCCCCTTGCCCCCCTTAAGGAACCGGAAGATATTGCTTTACAGAGAGAAGCCATATCGGGATTCTGCAATGCTGATACTTCTTTTGCCGCAGACATAATGGTCAATGTCATATTAGTGCCCGTATCGCCGTCCGGAACGGGAAACACGTTCAACTCATTGATCCACTCTTTCTTTGCTTCCAAATTTTTTGCACCAGCCAAGAACATTCTGGCAAACATCTTAGCGTCGATCGTATTAGCCACAACAAAATCCTCCTTAATCAATCACTCTTACACCTTCAACAAAGATGTTGATTTTCTCAATTTCAATTCCCGTAAATTCTTCCACCTTATACTTCACGTTACTGATCAGATTGTCCGATACCGCAAGAATCCCTACACCGTATGCAACGATCACATGAAAGTCCAGCGTCAGCCTGTGCCCTTTCAAAGCCACTCTGATCCCTCTTGTCATGCTGTCCATCTTAAGCAGCTTTACCAGCCCGTCTTTCATATTCACTCCGGCCATACCGACGATTCCGAAACATTCCATGGCAACCGCTCCGGCGTATTGTGCAATCACTTCGGTGTCAATCGCTATATTTCCCATATGGGTATCCATAGAAGATGCTCTCATATCTTACCTCCTTAACCTTATTCTATCCAACATATATAGGATATTATAACCGCTCTTATGGAAAGAAACAAGAAATATAATTGAAATACTGAAAGATTTTTCCAATGTTTAAAAATTTTGCTTGCATTATATGACTTTTTCTGCTATTATACAAATGTTGTGAGTATAAAGTCTGAGGAGGTGCAAAGATGGCAAAGTGTGATATTTGTGGTAAAGGCGTTCATTTTGGTAACAACGTAAGCCATTCCAATAGAAAAACGAATAGAATTTGGCACTCAAATGTGAAAAATGTAAAATGCAAGGTAAACGGCGGCGCTAAAAGGATGCATGTATGTACAAGCTGCTTAAGATCCGGCAAAGTGGAAAGAGCTTAAGGTCCGGAGTTAAAATTAAAAACCGGCAGAAAATAAAAAACAGTCGTTGCGGCTGTTTTTTTCATGCACGGATTTCCGCCCGCCTTTTAGTCCTGTCCGTCACTGGCGCATGACCGCCGTCAGGCCGGAAGCGGGCCTGACGGCGGTCATGCCTGCAGGCCGACTTCATAAGCTTTCTTCAGTTCTTCGTATTCCCGGTTAATCAACTGTACCATTTCCTGGTCTCCTGCCACGTTATCCGGATGGAACATTTTGATCAGATCCTTATACCGCTTCTTTAAAGCAAGGAAGCTGTTTACGCCGCGGAACAGCATTTCCGTCATTTCATATCGCATAAAAACATCCTGCGTTTCGGTATATACTTCTTTGCAGGCATCAAATTTATCTTTTTCTTTCTGGAATCTGCGTCTGTCCTCTTCCAGCTGTTCGAAACCGCCCTGGAGGATTTTCATCTTCTGGTCAAAAAAACGGTTTTCCTGTTCCAGACGCTTCCTGTCTGTTTCCAGGCTGCTTTCCTTCGTTTTTACATACTCTGTAAACTGCTTCCGTTCCTGCTCAAGCCGGGCCCGCATCTCTTCCGCTTCCCTGCGGAGCTCTTCCGTACGTATATTTTCCTGTAACAGCCTGGCTTCCAATTCCAGAAGTTCCTCTTTCCACTCTTCCAGCCGGACAGCTTCATCCCTGCTTTTTTGGGGCTTGTCCGATTCCGGTCGCTCCTTCTGTTCCGCTTCTGTTTTTGGGAACCGCTCATCTGCCGAAAGCATGTCCGTCTCATCTTCGGCTCCGGCATCTTCCCTGCCGGAAGCCTCCGCCTCGTCCTGTGTCACCGGTTCTGCCTTGTATCCCGTTCCTTCCTGTATTCCCTGCATTTTTTTATTCTGCTCTGTTTCACTCCGGATTTTTTCCCTGCCGTTTGCCGCCAACTCCCTGCGAATTCTTTCTTTACCTGTTACTGATTTGTCCGCTGCCGTTTTTTCTGCTTTATCTGCGCTTTCTGCCGCTTCTCTCCTCGCTATTTCTTTCTTCATTACAACATTTTCCATTTCCAACACTCCGAATTCCGTTTCCAAAACAAATTCTGTTCCGTTTCTTTTTTCCTTCCCCGGCTTTTGCCCGCTAAGGAACAGGGGCATCAGCCGCAATAATAAAAATTGTATCCTATCAGCAATAACAGGGCACAAATAGCCAATCCTACGAGCCGGCTTGTAAAAAAAAGCATAAGCAGCATGCCCACCGCAATCCAAAAAGCGATAAAACCAATCATTTTTTTCATGCTTCCCGTCTCCACTTATACTTCTTTTCTTTTATTCTATGCAGTTATCTCTCAATAAATACCTCTTTTTTACTCCTTTTCTTCGGGAAAAGCGAGATCCACTGCCGTCTCGTCATCCAGCATCTCTTCTTTTTCCTCCGATTTCGTAAACTTATCCACCAATTCCGGAATCAGATCCAATACTTTCGTCATCGTATCCTGATTCTTAATATTCACTAATTTGGTCGTGCCGTTCTTAATAACAAGTACTGCACTGGGTGTCATTTTTCCGCTGAATCCGCCTGCCCCTCCGCTCTTTTTATCTGCCGAACTCGCTCCGGCCCCTACGCCGAAACTCACATCCACCAAAGGCAGGATAATGGTATCTCCTACCTGTGTCGCCTCACCGACCACCGTTTTCGTGGACAGCACACCGTTCATTCCTTTCATCAGAGATTCTATTACTCCCGAAAAATTATTCTCCGCCATTTATATACCCTCCTTTTCTTGTTCCTCAGCCGGACCTTCTTAACATCTTTATTAAGCGTCTTATATTTTTGTTTATAAACAGCTGAAAGGCCGCCAGCAGAAATACAAATACCCTCACTCTGCCTTTCACAAACAAATCGCCTTCCATTACTTTATTCTCAAAATCCGCCTCCACGGAAACACAGTTTCCGATAAAGGGATACAGTATTCCGTAAAAAGCGAGCAGCTGTCCCGTTCCGGCCGGATCTCCTGTCCCTGCCAGTACCTTCACCCTGCAGACCCGGGGTTTTAACATTCCGAGTACCCGTAATAACTGCTTTTTCGAAGCCGTCCATGCACGGCGGAACGTTTCGCTTTTCAATACTTCCGTATAATATTGGATATGTTCGGCAATCCCCTTTATCTTATCACAAATTTTTCCGATTGTGTACTCTATATTTTTCAAAGCCGCGATAAATTGAAGAAAGCATTGCTTTACCGCCAGACAGAATGCCTTTATTTTGTTAAGAAAACCCCTCAGGCCTTTTCCTGAACCATTTTCCCCGTCCGGTTCTGCTTCCATAGTGTTTTCCTCTCTTACGGCTTCCTCCCCGATTCCTTCTGCGCCTCCGGTTCCTTCCTCTTCTTCCTTCACCGCATTTTCATGCCCCTCATCTGCCGGAACGGGCTCTGCCCCGATCAATAAAGGTTCGTATCCTGCATTCTCTTCTTTAGGACTCTCTGCCGATTCCCCGCCTTGCTCTTCCGGCGGCCGCTTCTTTTTCTTTTTTTCTTTTCCTTCCGTTTCCTTTTTCCGGGAAGAATCAAACACCGGAAAGCCAAATACCTTCACTCTGATACAGGCCGCCTCCGGATAAGCGAACATCACGGTTATGATATGAAGCAGCCAGCTGACTTTTATCCCCGCGTGTACAGGCGGTTCTCCTCCCGGCTTTCCCTCCGCCTTTATGCGGTACCGTATGGGAACAAACAGGACACAGAGTAATGCAAGCACTGCAGCACCGAGCAAAACTGCCAAAACGATTCCTATTATTTTTAATATCAATAATAATATGTGCAGCATATCTACCTCTTACTCATTTTCCGGAAACAAATATTTTTTCAGATCCGGCCTGCCCGTTTTCTTCAGGGCAGCTTTCGTCATCTCCACCACAAGGTCCACCGCTTCCTCATATCCGCCGGCAATCCCTATGATATAGGGCGGGTGCTTTTTGTAATATTTCTGCTGCAAAAAAGCGCAGTGATATATTTCAAGCTGGTCAGCGCCGCTTGCAAGAGCTATCACATATACCTGGAACTGCCCCGCATTGTGTCGCAGCTTCCATTTTACCTTATTGGGTTTTTTTATACTTTCCCCGACATAAAGATTCTTATAAAACTTCATATCACCCTTCCGCAGCCCCGCTTTCCGTTCATTGCATATTATTATAACATACTTTCCGGTAATTCCAATAGCCAATATTTTATCCGGACACTCCGAAGTCAAATGCTCGTGTAAACACGGCACTTGACTCATTCCTCGTGGAAATAAGCGTCGAAGATCCGCTTTGCGATCGGTACTGCATAATCTCCCCCGGAACCGGCTCCTTCAATAATGATCGTCACACTGATTTCCGGGTTCTGCGCCGGAGCAAATCCGGTAAACCACGCATGGGATTCCTCTTTCACATTGCTGTATTCCGCCGACCCGGTCTTTCCGGCAGCAGTATAGGACAGTCCCTTCAAACGGCTTGCCGTCCCTTCTTCCACCACTCCCTGCATCAATCCATTCAGGGCCGCCGCCTCTTCCTTTGTCATCAGCCGTTTGCCGGAAGACGGTGAAAACTGCTTTATGACCGTTCCAATGCTGTTCTGCACCCGGTCGATCAGATAAGGTTCCATCAGAAGCCCTTCATTGGCGATTGCATTGGTGATCATGTTCAGATGGATGGGCGACATTCCGGTTGTTCCCTGTCCGATCGCCAGCTGCATCATTTCTGCATTGGACGAATCCGCCCTCACATCAATGCGGCTTTTGTTGTAATTCATGGTTACGGGCAGTTCCTGATTGAACAGCAGTTCCTGCAGCGTATCCTGGAATTTCCCCCTATCCAGCTGCACACCGATATCGGCAAAAGCTGAATTGCAGGATTTTGCAAAAGCCCTGGCAAAATCCTCCTGTCCATGGCTCTGTCCGTGATAACAGTTAATCCGGTCCGCGCCGTCGGAATAACTTCCGCTGCAGGAAAAACCATAATCCTGGTAGGTATCCGGATTCTCCCTGATATATTCCAGGGCCGTAACGATCTTAAACGTAGAGCCGGGCGGATACATCCCCTGCGTTACCCGGTTCAGTAAAGTGCCGCTGTCGTTATCCTCCACCAATCCATCCCATATGTCCTCTATCCCGTTCGGATCAAAATCCGGTTTGGAAACCATCGCCAATATCTTTCCCGTGGATGTCTCCGATACGATCACCGCTCCCCTGTAAACTCCCATGGCTTTATACGCTACCTCCTGCAGTCCTACGTCCAAAGTCGTATATACATCGTCTCCCGCATACTTGCTCCCTGCCACTTCCGCCGACACTTTTTCCGACAAAGGGGCATTGGACTGAATCAGGTAATAGTTGCCCAGCGCTTCCACTCCCGCTCTTCCATGGGTCGCATAGCCTACTGCATGGGCAAACAGATTTTCATACGGATACTCCCTCGTCTCCCTGCCCTCGCTGTCCGTAACGGTCCGTGCCAGCACTTCCCCGCTTCCCGCATAGATCGTTCCGCGTGTATTCCTGGCCGTCAGCAGCTGCTGCCTGCCATTGTAACTGTTATTTAAAAGCTCCTGCCTGTGAACCATGGAATACTGGCATATATAGAACATCATGCCAAGGAAAACAGCCGTGAAAAGGTACGTCACTGCAGTACTCTCTCTTCCTTTTCCCTGTTCTCTCTTAACCGTTCGCTTTTTTCTCTGTCCCTTTGCAGCCCGACGCTCCTGTTGTTCCTCCATTTCCTCATCATTCCTGACCATGCACAGTCCTGCAACCACTGCGAACATCACCAGCGTTGTCAGCACGGAACTGCCTCCATAACTGATCAGCGGCAGTGTCACGCCCGTCAGGGGGATAAATTTGCTGCCCCCGCCAATGGTCAGAAACACCTGGAAAATATAAGTAACCCCCAGCCCAAAAGCGATCAGCCTGTAAAAACGGTCATTCAGTTTCATGGAAATATCCATAAACATGATAAAACAGCTGAGACAGACAAGAATCAGGCACATGGCAAAAACAATTCCCAATTCTTCCGCAATGGCGGAAAAAATAAAATCCGCCTCCACAAACGGAATGGACTGCGGCGTTCCTTCAAACAGACCGAGCCCGAACCAGCCTCCGCTGCTGATGGCAAACAACGACTGGGTAATCTGATAACCGCCTTTGTCAATTTCGCTCCACGGATCCCTCCATGCCTGCACACGCACCTGTACATGCCCGAACAGTTTATAGGCAATGACCGCTGCTGCCGAACCGCCCCCTGTTCCAGCCAGCAGATAAAGCGGATTCTTCGTGGCCACAAATACCATCAGCACATAAACCACAAAGAAGATCAGCGCACTTCCCAAATCCCTGGAAACCACCAGTATGGCCACATGGATACCTGCCGTCACTGCGGTAAGGCACACCTGCAGAAACGACGTGGATTCACACAGTGCGCTGGCAATAAAAAACACAAAAAGAATCTTCACAAATTCCGAAGGCTGGAAGGTGAGGCCGGCTATGGAATACGAAATCTTCGATCCGTAAGTATAACTTCCCAGAACCAGCACCACTGACAGCGCCGCAATTCCGGTCAATGCATAAACCCATGTGAGTCTTTTCAGAAATTTCAGTTTGTGCACGAAAAACGGAATCACCATGGCTGCCGCTATGGAAAATGCCACAATGACAAACTGCTTTACCGCCCTCTCATAAGAAAGTCTGGTCAGCATGACAAAACCGACACTCAGCAACATGCACATGTTGTTGATCATCAGCCTGTTTGCTCCCGGATAGATCATATGAAACAGTACTGCCGTAGCAAACAGCACAATCTGCTGGAACGCATAAAAAATCAGATAACTCATATCCCCTGTTTCAAAACAGATGACCATAAAACAGGAAAAATGAATAAACAGCATCAGCAGATTCTGTCTCGTATAAATCCCGTTCCTGCGGCTTTCCTCCTTACAGCGGAATACCGCAAAGGATTCATATGCATATAATGCCATAAGCAGATTAATGACATATTTGGATAATTCCGTAATATATAATTCCATCTTTCACCCTTTGCCAAAGCCTGTCCGTAATGCATTCCAAAGCCTTTGCTTTCCATTTCCACGAACAGACCTCATTCCACTCCCCGTTTCCAGTGTCCGTTCGTATACTCTTTATAGGGAGGAAGTTCCCCTGATTCCATCCGCTCTGTAAAATAACGGATAATCCTGTCTGTCTCCCTTCCGGTTTCCGTCGTAAAATCCAGACGGAACGTATGGATTCCCATTTTTTCCATTTCCCCTATCTTCTGATGCAGCGATAAGGGAACCGTATTATAGATGATATTATAGCAATGCGCACAATCGGTATACACCGGAAACTCCTTCCGGTACCGGTCCGTCAGCCGTTGAAATGCCGGCCGCCGGCCCTCCGTATAAGGCTGGCAGCCCGCCGCTGTCTGTACAATGCAGTTGGCTGTCACCATCATGGGAATCCGGCCGTAAACCGCAGCCGCCCATTCACCGTCCCGTGCCCTTTCCGTCAGTTCCCTGATTTCATGGGAATTCAATTCAAAGGGCAGATAATGCTGTACTGCATAGCCGTCAAAAAAGCAAGCGGCTTCCGGATTCCATATATAAAGTCCCGCATCTGTCACCATCCGGTTTATCCGGCTCTCCGTACGGAAAGTCTTCAAAACCCAGTACAGTTCCTCCAAATTACGCACCAGCACTCCTTCAAAAATGCTTTCTTTCATCAGGCCTTCCATGGCATTCAGAAATTCCCTGTCCCGCATCCGGATCACGTGGGGAAGCGCCAGGTAAAGTTCCGTCTCATCCCCGCACTGTTCTTTCAGACCGGAAAGCCATGCCCTCTCCCCGCACAGTCCCGAATCCAGATAAAGCCGTCCGGCTCTGCATCGGACGGCCGCCTGACACTGTTCTTTTGTCACCGCCATCACATGAAACTTTCTTTCCAGCCCTTTTTTTCCAAAAGCATCTTTTCCCATTTCCAAAATCCCTGGATTGCCTTTTTTCCGCCCGTTTATCTCATTTTCCTGCATTTCTTTCACACAGATATCATCCGTGCGGCAGCCTGTCCCATATCGGTCTGCCATGGCTTCTTCCAGCTTTTCACAGGCCGTACGCCGTAAATCATTCAGTGCTTTCACGGAAAGAAACACGTCCTCTTCCATTTCAGTTTCCATCCGTTCCATACGGAATACCGTATTTCCGCTTTTCGCCAGCTGCTTTCTGACCGCTTCCTGACTCAGGGGCTGTTTTTTCGCCGGCTGCACTGTTTCCCCTTCTACGCTTATTTCCGTATTTATTCCTGCATTTATTTCCGTTCCTGTTTCTGCTCCCCCTGTTTCTGCCGCCTTCCCGCCCTCATACCGCAGGTTCAGAACGGCAGGAGCGCCCTTTTTCAGCACCGCTTTTGCCGTTACGGGCAGACGGAAGTCCCCTTCCAGATATTCTTTCCTGATCCGCTCTGCCAGCGCTTCATCCCTTCCCGCATAGGCCGGACTGTCCAAAGTAATCATCTGCCGCCCATTGTGCCGGTGATAATAACCTTCACCGATTTCACTCCGGATATACAGGGCGCGGAGCTTTTCCATATCTTCTTTCTCCACCTGATATTCCTGATCCGGATTCCGGGTATACCGGTCAATATATTTCCGGTAAAGCGCCGTCACTCCCGCCGCATATTCCGGACTCTTCATCCGTCCCTCAATCTTTAAGGAATCAATTCCGGCTTCTATTAATTCGGGCAGAAGCTCCAGCGTACACATATCTTTCAGACTCAACGGATAGGCTTCCTCTTTTTCCCCCTGTATCCGGTATGGCAGACGGCAGGGCTGCGCGCACCTGCCCCGGTTTCCGCTTCTTCCTCCGATCATGCTGCTGAACAGGCACCGCCCGGAATAACAATAGCAGACGGCTCCATGGATGAAGGTTTCGATTTCTATTCCTTTATCTTCCACGCCGGAAGTTCTTTTCATTTCCCTGATTTCTTCCAGCGAAAGCTCTCTTGCCAACACGACGCGCTCCGCGCCAAGTTCCCTTAAAAACCGGACTCCCTGTTCTCCCGTGACCGCCATCTGTGTGCTTGCATGACGTTCCAGTCCGGGAAACCATCTTCCCACCGCCTGAAACACGCCCATATCCTGTAGGATCACTCCGTCCAGCCCTGCACGGTAAAAGGGCAGCAGGTAATCGGGTATTTCATCAAATTCCTTTGTTTTTACCAGTGTATTCAGCGTCAGATATACTTTCCGTCCGTATACATGGGCATACCGGACGGCCCTGCATACTTCTTCTTCCGTGAAATTGTCCGCGTAAGCCCTGGCCCCGAATTTCGGCCCGCCCAGATATACGGCGTCCGCTCCGGCATGTACCGCTCCCAAAAAACTTTCGTAATTCCCTGCCGGTGCCAGCAATTCTACTTTTTTCATAGTCATCCTCATTTTTCAGCCCGGTTTCCCGCCATCAGAAAAAGCTGCCTTTTTCATAAGACAGCCTGCTTTCCGTAATCTCTGCATCACTGCTTCTGGTTGCCCTTCGTTGTGTGATGCTCTTTCAAGTCCTTCAGTTCGGTTTCCACCCGGACCATTTTCTTTGCATTTTCATTGAGCTGGTCCTGAAGTTCTTTTACATTCTTTTCCGTATTCTCCAGCTTAATCTGCGATGCTATGAGTTCATGCTTCAAATCATACAGTTCTTTCTCCTTGACCTGTATCTCTTCCTCCAAAAGGCTGATCTGCTTTTTCGCCTTGAAATAATCGTCCGCAATATTAAGCTGCAGCAGAACACTTTGCGTATCCAGAGGCTGTCTTCTGAAACTGTCAACTTTTCCGTATTCTGTCATCTTATTATTAATATAAGACGCTACTTTCTGCAAATATTCTTCACTTTCATATCCGCTTAAGGTAAAGACCTTTCCGCCGATGATCACTTCCGTATCTGTTTTTGCCGACATCCCACTCTCACGCCCCTTTCTACTAAATATGCCTGTTTCGGGCATATCGTATACAATATGTATTATATCGGTATTAGGAAGGAATTTCAAGCCCCAAATGATGATATGCCAAATCTGTTGCCACCCTGCCCTTGGGAGTGCGGTTCAAAAAACCGTTTTTCAGCAGAAAAGGCTCATATACATCCTCCAAAGTCCCCGCATCCTCACCGATGGATGCCGCCAGCGTATCCAGTCCCACCGGTCCCCCTTTAAATTTATCAATGATCATAAGCAGGATATTCCGGTCAATATGGTCTAACCCCATCCGGTCCACTTCCATCAGGTCCAATGCGGTACGCGCCACCTCTTCCGTTATCACACCGTCATATTTTATCTGTGCAAAATCCCGCACCCGCTTCAGCATCCGGTTCGCGAGACGCGGGGTTCCCCTGCTCCTTCTGGCCAGTTCTTCCGCTCCGTTTTCCTCAATCGCCACATCCAGCACCCGCGCGGAATGCAGGATGATCAGCTTCAGTTCCTCCACCGAATAAAACTCCAGCCGGTGAATGACTCCGAACCGGTCCCGTAGCGGCGCCGTCAGCAGCCCTGCCCTCGTCGTGGCCCCTACCAGGGTAAACTTCGGAAGGTCTAAGCGGATCGAACGTGCCGTAGGCCCCTTTCCGATCATGATATCAATACAGTAATCTTCCATCGCCGGATACAGCACCTCTTCCACCTGACGGTTCAGCCTGTGGATTTCGTCCACGAACAGCAGGTCGCCGGGCTGCAGGTTGTTCAGGATCGCCGCCATTTCCCCCGGTTTTTCAATCGCGGGCCCGCTGGTCACTTTCATGTTCACTCCCATTTCGGCTGCTATGATTCCGGCCAGTGTCGTTTTCCCCAGTCCGGGCGGACCGTAAAAGAGCACATGGTCCAGCGCATCGTTCCGCTGTTTCGCCGCCTCGATATAGATCTTTAAATTTTCTTTTACTTTCGTCTGTCCAATGTAATCCGCCAGGCATTTCGGCCGCAGCGAGCCTTCTATTTTTACATCCTCCTGCGTCAGACTCGTCTCAATCATTCTCTTTGCCATTGTTCTCCTCATTTCCGCACGGTTTACCATACATTTCCGCCTATGGACTGCACGGCAAAAACAGCCTTATAACATCTTCTTTAACGCCTGCTTCAGAATGTCTTCCGCATCCGTATCCGCGTCGATTTCCACCTGCTTTACTGCTTTCAATGCTTCCGTGGCAGAATATCCGAGCGCGGTCAGCGCCTCCGCCGCCTCCTGCCTTGCCACCGCCGCCGCATCGGTTCCGGCCTGTCCGCCGGCTGCTTTGCCCGCTTTCAGTGCTGCTTCCCTGCTGATCAGGCTGTCCTCGATGGAAACCTTGTCCCGCAGGTCAAGAATGACACGCTCCGCCGTTTTTGCCCCGACTCCCGGCGCTTTGGCTATCGCCTTGGCATCTCCCGCCAGAATGGCAAACCGCAGGTCATCCGCCGTCATCACGGACAGAATGGCCAGTCCTCCCTTCGGCCCGATGCCATTGACCGTAATCAGCTTTTTGAATATCTCCAAATCATCTTTTGTTAAAAAACCGTACAGTAAAAAAGCATCTTCCCTGACATAGGTATAAGTATAAATCTTTACTTCCTCCCCGACCGCCGGCAGCCGTCCCGCCGTGCCTGTGGAAATCCTGATGTTATATCCGATCCGGTTTGCTTCCAGCACTAAATTGTCCTCGGTAATTTCCGCAACTTCTCCTTTTATGTATGCGATCATGGCAACTTTGCTCCTTTTTATTCTCTTCCCCTTACTTATCCATCTGCTGATATATCTTATCTCACGCTTTATATTTCCACCCCTGCGTATGCTTAAACACTGCTTTGGCCGTAATCCCGATCAGCATCCCCGTCACTGCCCCCGCGACTATAAGCGCCGGAAGGTAGTATAACACACCTGCCGTCTTTGTGACAAAAAAAGCCACGCCTGCCTGTCCTGCATTGTGGAACACCCCGCCTGACATACTCACTCCCATGACGCTGAATTTCCCTGTTCTTTTCAGGATGTACATCACAAGAAAACTGCATACCGCACCGGCCAGACTGTACAGGATCATAAACAGATTCCCGAATAAAAATCCTGCCAGCAGCACCCGCATTACATTCAGTATAACCGCTTCTTTCCATCCGTACCGGTACAGTACAAGCATCACTGCCAGATTTGCCAGTCCCAGCTTTATGCCCGGTGCACCGAAATAAAAGGGAATCAGCGATTCCACATAAGAAAGTATCAGTGCAAAAGACAGCAGGACTCCCATATATGCCGTTTTTTCTTTATTTTCCAGTCCCATTTTTCCGTTTTTTTCCGTTTTTCTGTCCCTTTTTACACTACCTTGCCACCGCATCCATTTCCCCGTCCCTGCCTGCCGTCACTTCTACTGCAAGCCGGTGCGGGAGACAGATAATGCTCTCTCCCTTTTTAGAGATTGGTTTCTGCCGCATACACAGCCTGTCCGGACAGTCCGCTTCGCTCATATAGGCTTTCCCGTCCCGCACGGTCAGGATATTCTGGCCACCCCTGCCATTGGAAAAAGTCAGTGTATTCTCCTCCGCCAGAAAATAAACTCCTACGATCTCCCCGTCCTGTGTCACGGTAATCTGCTCTCCCCCTGACGGAAACACGGCCTGCTGCACCATCCAGACCAGAAAAGCCGCCGCTGCCACCGCTGCCGCCAGATATAGATCATTCTTCTTCAATGTATCAGTTCTCCGTTCCTTCCAAAATCTGCATGGCACGGATATCCGGATTCCGGATTTTCCCCATCATCTGCATGGTATGATTCTCCAGAAAATTATCCTCTCCTTCCGTCAGCCCCTGCGCCGTCAGTTCCTGCAGAATAATATTGCAGACTGCTTCTATAATGATCACGCACTGGTCACCGGTATTCAGCGTATAAAGATAATCTTCCGGCCCTGCATCTTTCCATGCCGCCGACTGCTCCCCCATCAGTGCCAGCAGATTCAGAATATCCCCGATTTCAGACAGCAAAGGCAGTTCCCTCATGCCGCGGTGCATCCATTTATAAAACGGCCTATATGTTTTATTCAGCAAATATACCATGGATATCGTACTTTTGGTAAACTCCGCCAGCGCCAGCATCGCCGCCACATGTTCCCCCCGCTTCATGGCACGGGCATAATTATACTGCCCCGACTGCGCCATCTGCGCCGCCCTTGCCACAATTTTCTTTATCCGCACGTCTTCCGGATAATAAGACAGAAACCCTTTCCGTATCCTGGTGAATTCCCCTAACGGGTCTTCAAATACTTTTCCGCTGGTAGCGGTGCAGAGTGCTTCCTCCGGTATCCGCATCCATTCCCGCAGGCTTTCCGGAGCCCGTGAAAATCCTGTCAGTGCGTAATAAAAATCAGGAATGCACAGCGCCCCTACCCTGCCGCCGCCGTGAACACTGGTTTTCCTTGCC
This sequence comes from uncultured Lachnospiraceae bacterium, assembly GCA_910579935.1. Classification (GTDB taxonomy): domain Bacteria; phylum Bacillota; class Clostridia; order Lachnospirales; family Lachnospiraceae; genus Kineothrix. The sequence continues at coordinate 22,492 of CAJTVQ010000018.1, read as the reverse complement.
GGCCTTCCTTCAAATTCAGCCGGAAGGCTGTCATATTCTTTCTGCAATGCCTGACCATACTTTTCATAGTCCTCCTTCGTCAGCCACAGACAGAAAGACGGACCGTAATCATGGTCCGCTGATATCCCGTCGTCAAATCCCAAACATTCCGAGCCCCGTCCCACCAAACCGGTCGCCACACGGTGTCTCAGTTCGGGAAATTTTTCTTCCAGCATCTTTTTTCCGTAAGCTTCATAATAACGCTGCGAAAGTTCCAACCCTTTCATGTTCGATGTTCTTCCTTTCCAATCGGATTTATTCCTTATTTACTTATTTATTTTCATCCAGTCCCTCATAAATCTCCTGCGCCCGCCGCCGGTACTCTCCTGCCCTGTCTTCGTCCTTCAGACAGCCGCACACCGCCGCACAGTTTTCACAAAGCACCGCAAAGCTCTGGTTTTCGCCAAAATGTTTCTTTACCTCTGCCAGCGCTTTCTCATAAGAAGCCAGCGCCTTTTCATACTCTCCCATGCGGTAATATGCCTCTCCCACTCCGGCCAGCGCCGCGCTGTAATGGGCATCCGTTTCTTCCCCGCTTCCCACTCCTTCAAACAGTTGAAGCGCCTCCCGCAGGGCTTCGGAAGCCTTATCGGGCTGTTCCATTTTGAAATACAGCAGGGCCAGATTGGTCAGGGTCGTTGCCTGCTCTGCTTCGCTTTCTTCCAGCTTCTTTATGATCTTTAGCGCTTTCAGCGCCATTTCCGCCGCGTTTTCGTTTTCATCCATCTGTTCCAGCAGAATGCTCATATTATTATAAAGTCCTGCAAAGCGGTAATCCCCCTTTGGCAGAAGTCTGTCATAAATTCCAAGCGCCTGACGGTAATATTTATATGCCTGCGAAACATCCCCGGCTGCCCGGTACGCCGTCGCCGCATTTAACAGTGTCGTGGCAAAATGTTCGCTGTCCTCTAACTGAAGTTCTTCCATCAGCAGCAGTACATCCTCTGAAATATCAAAGGACTTTTTATACTGGGATATACTCCGGTAAAAGCCTATCATCTCGTTCCCGATGGCAATATATGCCGCATAATCTTCGTTCTCTTTTGCCTGTTCCAAAGATTCCAGCAGATACGGTTCCACTTTTTCCAGTTCGTTTCTTTGAAAATATCCGTCCAGCCGTGAAAAAAAATCATCGATATTGATTACCTGACTCATTCTGTTCGCCCAACCTTTCTCCTGCTTTGGCACGCTGCTCATTGCCTGCGCGTACATTATATCATAAAAGTACAAGTATTTCATTTGATTTCCGCTAAAGACAAAAATATTTCTCCCTTTTACTATTCCATTGTTAGCGGAAGAATGCCCTGCGCCGTGACAATTATCACAAAGCCGTAAATTCTTCCGCCTCTGTAAGTAACCTATCGATAGATGCCCGACACCGCTGATAATTGTTATTATATAAAAAGTTCACATTCTTTTCTTACCGAACAGGCTTTTTTAATGGCCAGGGATGCAGCGGATACCATCGCCCCGTTTATTTTCCTTGCATTCTGCGGGCATTGCGTTACACAGCGCATACAGGAAATGCATTTCTTACCGTCAGCCGATCTCAAGTTGGCCGGATCGATTGCTTTTACAGGGCATTGCACTGCACACAGACCACAGCTTATACAGTCTTTAGTTGCCTTTGGCACCAGCCCGGCGCCTCCTGCCTTTTTGTACGGACGGTTTCCTGGTATCCGGACTATTCCAAAATCCTGGGGAGCATCCAGCTTTTCTTTAATTCTGGCGGCAAACCCCTCAAGCCGTGACAGGTCGCCGGCATCCGGCCTTCCCTCCGCATACTGATGCATAATGGAATGTTCTGCAACAGCGGAAATAGCAGCAACTACATCAAACCCGCTTTCCCTGGCTGCATCCTCCATCTCGGCCAGTGTATCTTCATATGCACGGTTCCCATATACGCAGACCAGTATGCATTTTGCAGAATTGCCATGAACCTTATGCAGGCGTTCAACCGCAACGGCAGGAACCCGTCCTCCATAGGATGGCAGTGCGATCAGGGCCACATCTTCCTCGTTGAGGATGCATTGCGAAAAATCAGTTCCCGCATCAGAAAGGTCAACGGTCTCCACAGCAGGATCCCAATGTTTCGTAACCGCATCAGCCACTTTTCTTGTACCGCCCGTAGGGCTAAAAATCAATTGGATATATTTCATATCTGCACCTCCATGTAATTTTTAGAATTACACTATATTGTATGACCTGCATAGTGTAATGTCAAGATTTACACCGATAAAAAATTATGATATACTGCTCACAATGAAGGTAACTGAACCAATGTCATTTAGTTAAGCGTCATGTCACTTAACCAAATGACCTGTTACTTTGGCATTAGGAGGTCTAAGATTATGCACATCAGCACGAAATGTTCCATTGCGATCCATTGCCTGATCTTCATAAATGAATATGGTGAAAGCAGACGGGTGACAAGTGAACTGCTGTCGCTGTCTACGGGCTGCAATCCGGTCACCATCCGCAATATCATGAGCGCCTTAAAAAAAGACGGAATCCTTTCCGTCCGATTCGGTACGGGCGGCACAACACTGCACTGTCCGTTGGAAGAGATCAGTTTATACCGCATCTGTATGGCAGTGGAACCAGACGCACTGGACAAACTGATCGGCACCCACGCAGCGCCATCCCCTCTCTGCCCGGTCGGAAAGAACATCCGCACTGTGCTGAAAGCCCCTTATGACAAAATCCGTGATGATTTAAAAAGCAGCCTGCAGTCGGTTACCATGAAAGAAATCGTCGATGGATATCACAAAATATAACCGAAATCCGTTTCCATACATAAAAACAGCGGCGGGATATCCGGAAAGAATCCGGTATCCGGCCGCTCCCCGATGGCTGTCCCGCGGTTATCCATCAGGATGCCAGGCGCTCTCACGCCTTATTGTTGATATAATTCACCAAACCCTCCGAAGCAATGATTTTCTGCATAAACTCCGGGAATGCCTGCCCCTTGAACGTTGTTCCTTTGGTCAGATTGGTGATAACGCCGGAATCAAAATCCACCTCCACCTCGTCACCCGCCTCAATTCCTTTGGAAGCTTCGGGGCATTCGACGATCGGCAGACCGATGTTAATGGCATTGCGGTAGAAAATCCTCGCGAACGTCTCCGCGATCACACAGCTTACCCCCGCCGCTTTAATGGCGATCGGCGCATGTTCCCTGGAAGAGCCGCAGCCGAAGTTCTTATCCGCTACAATGATATCTCCTTTTTGCACCTCGTTTACAAATTCCTTATCGATATCCTCCATGCAATGGGTCGCAAGTTCCGCCGGATCGGAAGAATTCAGATACCTTGCCGGAATGATCACATCCGTATCCACATTGTCACCGTATTTAAACACTGTTCCTTTTGCTGATTTCATATTTTCCTCATTTCTGCACTGTTTTTTATGCTGTCAGGACTGCGGGCACAGCGCGGCCGCAACCCTGTCGTTCTTATTCCGTATTTCTATAACTGGCAGGGACAGGAAATTTTTCCCGTAACGGCACTGGCTGCTGCCACCGCGGGACTTGCCAGATAAATCTCCGATCTCACATGCCCCATGCGCCCCACAAAGTTACGGTTTGTAGTGGAAACACAGCGTTCCCCTTCCGCAAGGATACCCATATACCCGCCAAGGCAGGGACCGCAGGTGGGTGTGCTCACAATAGCGCCCGCCTCAATAAAGGTTTTCAAAAGCCCTTCTTCCATTGCCTGCATATAAATCGCCTGTGTGGCGGGAATGATGATGCAGCGCATTCCCTTTGCCACATGTCTGCCTGCCAGTATTTTGGCTGCCACACGCAGATCATCCAGACGCCCGTTGGTACAGGAACCGATGACCACCTGATCGATTTTGATATCTTCTTTGATTTCATCCAAAGTCTTCGTATTCTCCGGCAAATGGGGGAATGCCACCGTAGGACGCAGGGTGCTCAGATCAATAGTATACTCCTCGTCATATACCGCATCCTCATCCGCTTCGTATACGGTATAAGCTTTCCGGGAATGTTCTTTCATATAAGCAACAGCCAAATCATCCACCGGGAAAATTCCGTTTTTGCCTCCCGCTTCAATCGCCATATTGGCAATGGTGAAACGGTCGTCCATGGAAAGGTTGCGAATCCCCTCTCCCACAAATTCCATGGATTTGTACAGTGCGCCGTCCACACCTATTTTTCCGATGATATGGAGAATCACATCTTTTCCGCTCACCCATTCCGACGGTTTTCCCACAATGTTGAACTTAATGGCGCCCGGCACTTTAAACCATGCTTTTCCCGTTGCCATGCCCGCTGCCATATCCGTACTGCCCACACCGGTTGAAAACGCCCCCAGTGCGCCGTATGTACAGGTATGGGAATCCGCCCCGATGATCACATCCCCTGCCACGGTAAGGCCCTTTTCCGGCAGCAGTGCATGTTCGATTCCCATTTCCCCTACTTCAAAATAATTTGTAATTTCATTGCGGTAAGCAAATTCCCTGACGCACTTGCAGTGTTCCGCCGACTTAATGTCCTTATTCGGCACAAAATGATCCGGCACCAAAGCAATTTTATCTTTATCAAATACGCCTTCTACCTTCATCTTTTCCATTTCTTTGATCGCTACCGGACTTGTAATGTCATTTCCAAGCACCAAGTCCAGATCCGCTTCTATTAACTGCCCTGCCTCTACCTTATCCAGACCGGCATGTGCCGCCAGAATCTTCTGGGTCATTGTCATTCCCATGTTTCCATTCCTCCTGTTATCTTCTTTTTTCCTGTTTCCGCAGACCGCCTGTTTTGACACCGGTTATCCCTCTGTCCTGCCCATGCGGCGCCGCCCTGCGTCAGACTGCGAAATTACGGATAAGCTGTTTTTAATCATTAAAATTGTAACATATCCCTGCCAAAATGAAAAATAGTATCTGTTCATATTTGTTATAACTTGTAGTTATGGTTCCTAAATGTTATAATAACTGAAAGTCAGAACACTATGGAGAATCCGGGACATGGAACAAAACCTCAACCTCTATCACATTTTTTATGAAGTAGCCAGATGCCGCAATCTTTCCGCTGCAGCAAAAAAGCTGTATATCAGCCAGCCTGCCGTAAGCAAATCCGTTTCCCGTCTGGAAGAAAACCTGAATACCACCCTTTTCCGCCGTTCTTCCCGCGGCGTCACCCTGACTCCCGAAGGGGAACTGCTCTACCGCCATGTGGAAGAAGCCCTCACCTCATTAAAATCCGGTGAAGAATTGCTGCGCAGTAACCAGGCACAGGGAATCCGCCGTCTTTCCATCGGTGTAAGCACGACCCTGTGCAAATACATCCTGCTGCCCCTGTTAAAAACCTTTATTCCGGAGAACCCTAACATAAAAATTGCAATCTCCTGTCAGCCTACCTTTGAGACCCTTGCCGCCCTTCAGAACGCCTCCCTAGACATCGGGCTGGTGGGCGTCCCATCCGGGGAAACTTCCGGTTCCGGACCGCATACCATCACCTGCCTGCCCTTAAAGAGCATTGAGGACATTTTCGTGGCAGCGGAAGCTTATCTTGCTCCTTTCCGGCACTCCCATGGGCGCGAACTGCTGGAAGAGGCTCTTTTTGAAGAAGCTACTTTTATTATGCTGGATAAAAATAATATTTCCCGCAAACATACAGACAGCTTTTTTACCCGCCATCAGATAGAGCTTTCCCATATCATCGAAGTGAACAACATGGACCTGTCCATAGAATTCGCCCGCGCCGGGCTTGGCATCGCCTGTGTCATCAGTGATTTCGTACAGGATGACATTAAAAACGGAACCCTGCAGGAACTGCACTTAAGTCACAAGGTTCCAAAACGTCAGATCGGTTTCGCTTATCCGGCAAAAATACCGGTCAGCGGAGCCATGGATACGCTGATCGGGTACTGCCGTTCCGTATTATAAAAGTACAGCATGTCATCTGGTGAAATGCCCTGCTGTACTTTTACGGGCTAAACCATTCTATGAAAACAAAGGGGTAGAGAAATAACGCTCCGCCGTATCAGGCAGTACGGTCACTACCGTTTTCCCTCTGCCGAGTTTCTTTGCCATCTTCAGCGCCGCCGCCACGTTGGTTCCGCTGGAAATACCGCACATGATCCCTTCCATACGCGCTAAATCCTTGGCGGTGCGTATGGCTTCTTCATCGGAAACGATATAAACATCATCATAAATCTTTTGGTTCAGATTCCCCGGAATCAGTCCGTCGCCGATTCCCATCTGCAAATGGGTTCCAATCGTTCCGCCCGCCAGTATTGCCGCATTTTCCGGTTCCACTGCCCATATGAGAAGATCCGGATTCTGGGCTTTCAATACTTCCCCGATGCCGCTGATGGTGCCGCCCGTACCAATGCCGGAGCAGAAACCATGGATGGGTCCCGCCACCTGTTCCATAATCTCCAGCCCTGTATGGTGTTTATGCACCATGGGGTTTGCCGGATTCTCAAACTGCTGCGGCACATAGACATTGGGATCCTCCTCCGCCATCCGCATTGCCGTGGCAAGGCATTCGTCGATGCATTCCCCGATATTTCCCGCATCATGAATCAGTATTACCTCTGCCCCGTAATGACACACCAGCTTCCTGCGTTCCTCACTGACCGAGTCAGGCATGATAATGATCGTACGGTATCCCCTGACTGCCCCGATCAATGCCAGTCCGATTCCCTGATTTCCGCTGGTAGGCTCCACGATAACCGTATCCTTATGTATCAGCCCCTCTTTTTCCGCCTGACGGATCATGTTATATGCCGTTCTCGTCTTAATGGAGCCTCCCACATTCAGCCCTTCGAACTTTACCAGCACTTCCGCACTTTCCGCATCGTCATTCATGCGGTTCAAACGTATCATCGGTGTATGCCCGATGGCATCCAGTATGTTGTCGTATATCATAGTGTTACATCCAATTCCTTTCCCGTTTTTTCCACGCTCTATTCTATCTTATTCCTGCGTCTGCCAATGGTGTAATCTTCATGCGTTTTCTCAAATCAAATCTTATCCCTTCTCCATCCTGTCATACCCTGCCCCGCCAATTTCTCTATCCCGGCCAATAACAGACATCCGGCGCCATAGCAACCGATATCCTTCCAGTCAAACGTAGCGCCGAGAATCAGCCGTGCCGCCCTTATATGCTCCACTCCCAAAAGCGCTGCCAGATGAAAATACTGGCTGATCTCCACCGCCGCGGCAAAGAGAAATACCCACAGCGGCAGCAGCCTGAATCCCTCCGGAAACAGAATCCGGACAAAAAAATACAAAAGGATTACCACCAGCATATCCCCCACATAAGGACGGACCAGGCGGTCGTGCACATACAGTGCGATCAGACATTCCGCTGCAAACAGAACAAGAAAGATTCCCGCAGACAAAAGCCGCTTCTTCGTTTTTGATCCCATACCTTTCATACCGCCCAAATCTCCCCTCCGCCGTTATACGGCAAATGCCCCTGACCCGAAGTCAGGAGCATTCAAAATCCAAAAGGATTAGTTGTTGATCAATTTATCGCTTTCATTGTTCCAGCTATATAATTTACGGATGTCCTTGCCGACGGTTTCCGAAGGATGCTCAGCCGCAAGCTTTCTCATTGCCTTGAAGTGAGCCTGTCCGCCTGCCGGAGACATATCCAAAAGGAAGTCTTTTGCAAAAGTACCGTCCTGAATGTCAGAAAGGATTTTCTTCATGGTCTTCTTTGTTTCCTCGGTAATAATCTTAGGTCCCGTAATGTAATCGCCATACTCTGCCGTATTGGAAATGGAATATCTCATTCCCTCGAAACCGGACTGGTAAATCAGGTCAACGATCAGTTTCATTTCATGGATGCATTCAAAATAAGCATTTCTTGCATCATAACCTGCTTCCACCAATGTCTCGAATCCGGCCTGCATCAAAGCGCATACGCCGCCGCAGAGAACCGCCTGTTCGCCGAAAAGATCCGTTTCCGTTTCTGTCCGGAATGTCGTTTCCAGCACGCCTGCCCTTGCGCCGCCGATTGCCAGTGCATATGCCAAAGCCATATCCAGCGCCTTGCCGGTTGCATCCTGATGAATGGCAACCAGACAGGGAACTCCTTTGCCGGCCTGATACTCACTTCTTACCGTGTGTCCCGGTCCCTTGGGCGCAATCATCGTAACATCCACATCCTTGGGCGGTACGATCTGGCCGAAATGAATATTGAATCCGTGCGCAAACATCAGCATATTACCCGGCTCCAGATTCGGTTCGATGGATTCCTTATACATTTTTGCCTGAAGCTCATCGTTGATCAGAATCATAATGATATCTGCCTTTTTTGCCGCTTCTGCTGCCGTATATACCTGAAAGCCCTGTGCCTCCGCTTTTGCCCATGATTTGGAACCTTCGTATAGCCCGATAATGACATTGCATCCCGATTCCTTTGCATTTAATGCATGTGCATGTCCCTGACTGCCGTAACCGATGACAGCAATCGTTTTTCCATCCAGCATGGAAAGGTTGCAATCTTCCTGATAATAGATATTTGCCATTTCTTTTCTCCTCCATTTACTATAAAATACTTTATCACTGAAAGGGTTTCCCCTAAAAGCTACAAATGACTGCCGGACTGACATCCCCGTAACGATCAGTCTTCCAGATATGTCACATTCTCTATCCCGCGTCCCAGGCCAGTGATGCCGGTTCTTGCCAGCTCCAGGATTTCATAACCGTCTAACAGGCTGATAAACGCCTCTATCTTGGGCTGTGCGCCTGTCAGCTCCACAACCAGGCTCTCCGGCGCCACATCCACAATCTTCGCCCTGAAAATATCCGCCACTGAGATCACTGCCTGCCGCTCTTTTGCCGCCGCCTTCACCTTGATCAGCACCAGCTCCCTGTACACGCTGTCGTCCGGTTCCAAAATCTTGATATCCCGCACATCTACCAGTTTCGCTACCTGTTTTTCTATCTGGTCCAGAATTTCATCATCCCCCGATGTTACAATCGTGATTCTCGTAAACCTGGGGTCCGCGGTCACGCCCGCCGTAATGCTCTCGATATTGTATCCCCGTCTGGAAAACAGACCGGATATCCGGCTCAAAACACCGGATGTATTATCCACTAAAAGCTGAAAAACTTTTTTATGCATATGAAACCCATGCCTTTCCATTCCCTGCGGATTTGAGCCGCAGATACTATAGTTCCCTTTCAACGCCTGTCCTCTATTTTAACAACTGCGTGAAGAAAAGTCAATACAAATACTTTCATTCTTTATCAGGCTAAACTGTTGCCGGGTTATACTCTTTGGTCTGTGCCGTAAAGGCGCAGACCTGCCTGAACTGTTACGCTCCCGGTACCAGCCGGAAAGACTGCGCCCGCCCTGTTCAGTTTTCCGCATCTTTACACTTGGGAAGCGCCAGCGTACCGGTTCTTGCCACTTCCACAATGCTGATGGTCTGAAGCATTTTTAAAAAAAGCTGTATCCTCTCCGGCTCGTCGCATATCTGAATGATCATGGTATTTTTGGACATATCTACAATCTGTGCTTTCATGATATCGCAGTTTTCCATGATATCCCTGCGGTTGCCGCGGTTATATTTTACCTTCACCAGCATTAACTCCCTGCTGACGCTGGCATTCTCATCAAAGGTCTTTACCTTGATGACGTCCAGCTTCTTGTTCAGCTGTTTTTCAATCTGTTCAATCGTCCGCTCGTCCCCGCTGCTGACAATGGTCATACAGGATACCGCCGGATCATCGGTTTCCCCCACGGCGAGGGAATCTATGTTATAACATCTTCTTGAGAATAACCCTGCCACCTTGCAGAGTACGCCGGAACGGTTTTCCACCAGAACAGAATAAATTCTTTTCATTCCTTTTATCCTCCTATTTCACTAAGTCCATGGGATCTATGATACACTCAAGCAGCATGGATCTATCCTCTTTCAAAAAGGCGTCTATGGTTTCCCCTGCATGTTCCATGTCGGACAACCGCAGGAAATCCATGTCATATGCCGATACCAGCTTCTCCAGGTCCGGACTGCCGGACAGATCCACCACCGAGTAATGATCCTTATAATTATAATGCTGGAACTCCCTTACCATACCGAGATAATTATTTTTCAATACCACGATCTTCACCGGAATGTCATGCTGGCGCATGGTGGCAAGTTCCATCATCGACATTTGGAACGAACCGTCCCCGCATACGGCAACCACCTGCCTGCCCTTGTCCGCCAGTTTTGCGCCCATTGCCGCCGGAATGGAATATCCCATGGTTCCCATGCCGCCGGAAGTCAGGAAACGCCCTCCGCGCACGATATGATACCCGCAGGACCATATCTGATTCTGTCCCACATCCGCCACGTAGACGGCATTCTCCTGCATTTTGTCCGAGAGCATGGTAATGAACCGCGCAGGATCTACATAATCCTTATTCGGATTACGCTTCACTTCCATCTGCGTCCGGTATCCGTCCAAAGTCTTCACCCATTCCCCGTAAGAACAGTGGTGATGGTCGCATTGTATCTCCTGTGCCATCAGATCCTCAAATATGTGCCGGATATCCCCTACCAGCGGCACATGCGGTCCCACGTTCTTACCGATTTCCGCCGGATCCACATCAATATGTACCAGCACCTTGTTATTCGTGATCAGATCCGGCTGGCTTACCGCACGGTCCGCCACCCTTGCTCCTACCATCAGCAGAAGGTCGGATTCATTCATGGCACGGTTGGCACATGGCTTTCCGTTGTTTCCGACCATACCATAATACAACGGGTGTCTGGTCGGCATCACGCCGATTCCCATCATCGTGGAAACCACGGGAATCTGATATTTTTCCGAAAATGCCCGCAGTACTTCCACGCCCCCGCTTAACTGCACACCGCCTCCGGCACAGATAATCGGGCGTTTTGCTTTTTCCAGCTCTTTTACTACTTTCTTGATCTGCGCCATATTTCCCTTTACCGTAGGCTTATAGGTTCTCATATTCACTTCCTCGGGGTAATGGAATTTGGAAACCGGCGCATTTTGGACATCGATGGGAATATCGATAAGAACCGGACCTTTCCGTCCCGTGTTGGCAATATGGAACGCTTCTTTAAAGGCTTTCGGGATGTCGTTGACGTTTTTGATCAGGTAGCTGTATTTTACAAAAGACTCCACCGCCCCCGTAATGTCCGCTTCCTGAAACACATCGCTTCCGATCAGTTCACTGTTTACCTGTCCGGTAATGCACACCAGCGGAATACTGTCCGCAAAAGCCGTGGCAATCCCCGTGATCACGTTGGTTGCACCCGGTCCCGACGTTACGGCGCATACCCCCACTTTTCCCGATACTCGGGCAAGGCCGCTTGCCGCATGCGCTGCATTCTGTTCCGTACGGATCAGGATCGTACGGATATCGGAATCCAGTATACTATTGTAAAAAGGACAGATCGCCACCCCCGGATAACCAAATACATATTCTACTCCCTCTGCCTCCAAACACTTTACTATCGCATCTGCACCTATCATAATTCCAATTCCATCTCCTTTATCTGTTTTCTTCCAGCCCTAAAATTTTTTTGGTCAGCTTCACCGCATCCGCCGCATCCTTAGAGTAACCGTCTGCGCCGATTTCGTCTGCATATTCCTGCGTGATCACGGCCCCGCCTATGATCACTTTGGCATCCACCTGCTGTTCTTTCGCATATTCGATTACCCGGCGCATCTCCTGCATGGTAGTGGTCATCAGGGCGGACAGTGCGATCACACTGGCATGATTCTCTTTTGCCGCTGCAATGATCTGTTCTTTGGGCACATCCTTTCCCAGATCGATCACCTGAAACCCATAATTTTTCAGCATCAGCGCCACCAGGTTCTTACCGATATCATGGATATCTCCCTCCACGGTAGCGATCACCACAGCCGGCATTTTACTGCCGTCTCCTGTCTGCGCCAGCAGAGGCTCTAAATATTCAATTGCTGTTTTCATGGCTTCCGCTCCGGCAATCAGCTGGGGCAGAAAATACTTCCCCTTATCAAATAAATCCCCTACCTCGTTAATGGCGGGAAGCAGGATATCATCCAGTATCTGCTGGGGCGTCATCCCGTCTTCCAGCGCCGCGGCGGTATATTCCGTGATTTTCTTCTTATTCCCTTTGAGTACGGCCTCTTTTACCTGTCCTGCCGCAGACAGTACCGTCTGCTTTTCTCCCGCTATGGGATTTTTCTCTCCTTCTTTTCCCTTTTTTCCTTCTTTCCTCTCCTGCATGGCATCCATGCCCTGAATATAGCGGATATCTGCCTCTTCCTTATTTAGAAGCAAGTCGGAAGCGAAGGCGCTGCTGACTAACAGTTCCTGCGAAGGATTGGCGATTGCCATCGTAAGCCCTTCTTTTATCGCCATGGTAAGGAAGGCGGCATTTACATATCCTCTTTGGGGCAGCCCGAAGGAGATATTGGAAAGCCCGCATATGGTAGCATAGCCCCTCTCCTTACAGTAACGAATGGTTTCCAGTGTTTCCAATGCGGCATTTTTATTGGCGCCCACCGTTGCCACCAGCCCGTCCACCACGATATCCCTCTGATCCATGCCAAGTTCCAGCGCACGCCCGGTAATCTTATCGATAATCTCTTTTTTCTCATCCAGATCTTTCGGAAGCCCTTCATCTGAGAGGGGAAGCAGGATAAACATCGCTCCATACTTCTTTGCAACAGGCAGAAGGTTCTCAAATTTCACTTTTTCATACGAAACGGAGTTGATCAGCGCACGTCCCGGATACCGCCGCAGGGCTGCCTCCAATACATCCACATGGCTGGAATCGAGGGACAGGGGAAGGGACGTCACGCCCGCTACTTCTTCCAACGCGCGCAGCATCATTTCTTTTTCGTCGATGCCGCTCATCCCCATATTCACATCCAGAATGCCCGCGCCGCAGCGCTCCTGTTCCTCCGCGAACTGCGCCACCATATCCATATTCCCTTCCCGAAGCTGTTCCTGCAATTTTTTCTTTCCGGTAGGGTTGATGCGCTCCCCGACTATGATGAAGTTATCATCCAGCCCGAACTCTATGGTCATTCTCTCAGAGGTCAGAAATCTTTTCTCCGGCTTTTTCCGCTCTTTTACCTCCATCTGTGCGGTACGTTCTTTCAGCCTGCGGATGAACGCCGGCGTAGTCCCGCAGCAGCCGCCCAAAATAGAAGCCCCTGCTTCCACCAGCCGCGCCATTCCTTCCGCAAACTCTTCTTCCCCCATATCGTATACGGTATTCCCATAAGCATCCAGTGACGGAAGTCCCGCATTCGGTTTTGCAATCACCGGAATCGTTGTCACCTCCGACATCGTACGGATCAGTTCCTCCATCTTGTCCGGCCCGGTTGAGCAGTTTGCCCCGATTGCCGCTGCTCCCAGACTCTCCAGCACTACGGCGGCCGTTTTTGCATCCGTTCCGTATAGTGTCCGCCCGTCTGCTTCAAAGGTCATGGTCACCATTACCGGCAGTTCACAGCATTCCTTCGCCGCGATCAGTGCGGCACGGCTCTCCTGTAAACTCATCATGGTTTCCACTACCAGCAGGTCCACTCCTGCTTCCGCCAGATAACCGATCTGTTCTTTATAAATATCGATAAGCTGTTCAAAATCCATTGTACCCATCGGAGCCAGCTGTTCCCCGGTCATGGTCAGGTCTCCTGCTACAAGACACTTTCCCCCTGCCGCTTTCTTTGACATGGCTACCAGTTCCCGGTTCATCTCCCCGATCCGGTCAGCCAGTCCATATTCCCTTAACTTCACCGCATTTGCAGAAAACGTCGGTGCATACAGGATATTGGTTCCGGCCTCCATGAATTCTTCCTGAAGCCCTGTCAGCACCTCTTTATGTTCTAATATCCATTCTTCCGGACACACTCCGGCAGGCATCCCTCTCTTTAAAAGATTGGAGCCCGTAGCGCCATCCAAATAAACCGGATGTCCTTTTATCCATGCTCTAAAATCTTCTCTCGTCATCCCGCACTCCCATATATGGCATAAGCTCAAACTACCTAAAATCAGTACATTTCCTATGTTACCATGGATTTCAAAAAACTACAATAGCCTGATACCTTTGCCATATGACATTGTGATTCCCCAAAAAATATGCTATAATCTGAATGTTGGAAATATGATTGGAAAACGGAACATACAACAGGAGGAATCCCTTGAAATACAGAATCCCATACCTACTGTCCGTCATTCTTATCCTGACGTTCCTCACCGGATGCGGGACGGATAAAGAGCTGGAAGAATACAAAGCAAACATGGAAATTTTTTATGCGGATCTCTCCGCCTATGATACCCTCATCAATTCTATTGATGTCTCGTCCGAAACTTCCGTTTCGGAACTGCTCACCGCGCTGGACGGGCTGGAAGAACGATTCACGTGGATGGCGTCCCTTGCGGTTCCGGAGGAATTTGCCGTCAACGAATCCCTTGCCGCCCAGGCCGGTGAATACATGACCCATGCCGTCACCCTGTTCCATCAGGCATATGAAAGCGAGCCTTTTGACAATGCCGCCGCCCAGGCTGCCCATGAATACTATGAGCGGGCAAATAAACGAGCGGTGTATATCCTTGCCGTTTTACACGGCGAAATGCCTGTGGAAACCGAAGCCCCCGCAGACGATGAAGCGTCTGCCCCTTGAAAAAGCCGGTCCGATTCTTTCACAGCCTTTCAATTCTGCAGCTCTGCCACATAGCCAAACCCATCATCCTTCACTGCCCTTTCAAATTTCATCAACGCCAGTACCACCGAGCGGGGATTATAAATTTTCGCTCCCTTCTGGATAAAATAACCATTGTACCATGTACGAATCTCATCCAGCGTTATTGCTTCTTGTTTCTGGCACAATTTCTCTGTCTCGTCCTCCGTAAAGCCAAAATACTCCGCAAAAAAAGTATTTTTCAACATCGTATATTCATCAAACATATTAAGGGCCGAGCCTGTACTGTATTGCTTGATGGGAAGCACTCCCGTCATATAAACAAGCTCAACATACGGTCTGTCTTTGAACAAATCCCTTAAATATTCCAAAAAATCCCCCTGATGTTCCCGAAACAGCTCATGACTGAAAATGTAACCCCATTCATCAATGATAAAGATAAACTTGTCCTCTGTAACGCTTAAAATATCAGATGCATTCTGAAACTCTTTTTCCCGCCATTCGGGGTATGCTTCCCTGATATCTTCTATCAGCAGATCATTTATCCGTGTCAGATAGTCCTCATAACTGCTATTATTCACCGGAATAATGTTTAAACTTATATTTATTTAAATGAACCGTATATCCTTCACTTTTGCTGACTTTTAACCCATCGAGTAATGCTTGTGAAGCATATGCCTTACCATAATATGCGCCAAGCATATTCAGTACGGATGTCTTTCCAAAGCGGCGCTGCTTTGTGATGCAGAGATACCGGTTCTTTGTATTGATGCATCTGCTTTTTTTTTCGATAATATCCGATTTATCCACAAAAAAAACTATCATTTGCCAGCATCTTAAAATTTTCATATGCCGAGTTTGAATTCAGATACAATGCCATGCCATCCTCCTTTTTCTTCCAGCCTATGCCCTTTAGGAACGTGCGCCGGAAAGCGCACTGCAAATAGCAGCCGGAGAATATCTCCTGCTGCCATTTTATCATAGCCTTCCTGAAAAGTCAGTAGAATTATGCCATCCATCAATACCGCCTAATCTTCTTAGACGGTGTTTTCTCAAATTCCGTCTCCCGCACCTTTAGTCCGTATATCTTCTTATAAGCCGGTGCCCCCTGATTATAGGCATCAATGATTTCCTGCAGTGCCTTGCGGATATCACTGATCCGTTTCTTTTTCGCATATTCATGATCAGGAAAAATCTCTGCTTCGATCACGCCCTCGTTTTCCCGTACAAGGACTTCCTGCACCAGACGCTGCTCTCCCAGCTTATTCTCCAATTCCTCCGGAGAGACATTTTCCCCGTTTTTCGTAATGATCAGATTTTTCTTCCGTCCTGTCAGGTACACAAACCCATCCGCATCCGCATAACCTAAATCTCCCGTTTTCAGCCAGCCATCCTCCAGTGTCTGTGCGGTTTCTTCCGGCATTTTGTAATATCCCATCATGACGCTGCTGCCCCGTACCCACAACTCCTCGTCCACGGTTTTCGCTTCACAGTTGGGAAGCAGCTGTCCCACGGAATCCTTGCGGATGTTCCAGCTTAAATTCGTACTGATGACCGGAGCACACTCCGTCATTCCGTAGCCCTGCTGTATGGTAATGCCGTAACGGGCATACAGATCAATATATGCCGGGTTCAAATAAGCCCCGCCGCTGCAAATGGTATGGAACTGCTTGCCGAATACCTTTGCTTTCACCATCGCAGGCGGCAGCCATGCGCTTTCCTCCAGCTTTTTGGCTATCGTCTCTATCATAAGCGGCACCATCAGTATCATATTGGGCTGGAACAGTTTGATATTCTTTGCCACACGCAGCAGGGAATCATTGATGCATATAATGCTTCCCAGCGAAATTCCTTTTAAAATATCCATGCTCAGGCAATAGGCATGATGGATGGGAAGTACGGTCAGAATCACCGTCCGCTCGGGAATCTTCATATCCAGACAGGTGGCGTTTTCCGCCATATTGCGCTGGGTCAGCATAACCCCTTTGCTCTTTCCTGTGGTGCCGGAAGTGAACATGATCGTGCAGAGGGCGTCCGCATCGGGCGCAAAATCAAAGGCCCCCCTGTGTTCTTCCACCAGCTGCCACAGGGATAGCGCCTCCTCATCGCCGGCTTCCTTCTGCATGGAAATCAGGAATTTTAACTTCGGACATCTGTCTTTTACGATATCCATGACATCCTTGCGGATTTCATCCGCCACCAGCACCGTCACATCCGCCCTGTCGATCAATTCACAGACTTCCTCTGCAGGAAGCCCCGCATCCAGCGGTACAGCCACACTTCCGCTGTTGACAATGCCGAAATAAGATACCAGCCACCCATAGGATGTGGCGCCAATCACGGCCACATGGCTGCCCTTCTCACCCAGTGCCTCCAAAACACGGGAAAAACTTTCACTGTCTTCCCGCAGCTGGGTATAGGTCTTCGCTTCCACCGTATCTTTTTTTACCTTATATCGGATGGCATCCTCTGCTCCGTAACGCTGCTGTGTCTGTACCAGAATCTCACGAATTGTACTGTAAACCATAATATTCCTCATTTCTGCGCTGCTTTGTTACGCAAAACCAATAATCTTCAGGTCTGCGGACGCAGCGCGGACACAAACCTGGCTCCCGTCTCTACTGTGCTGACAGTTTCTCCAGATATTCCACGGCTTCTCCGACGGTGCGGATATTGGCCGCTTCCTGTTCATCCACTTCCACATCGAACTGATCTTCCAGTTCTCCCAGCATACTCATAAAATCAAACGAAGTAAACCCCAGATCCTCCATAAAGCGGGATTCCGGTTTTACTGTGGCCGGCTCCACTTCCACATAATTACAGATCACTTCCACAAGTTTTTCAAACATAACGATTCTCCTTTTCCTTTCTGCCAAACTCTGTATCCGCGCTAAATCAGACGGATGATCTCACCAATAGTCAGGTTCGGATTCTCCGTTCCCTTGAACATAATTTTACAAAGATAATAATACAGATATTCCAGCTGTTCCTTCGATACCGCTTTTATCTGATGTTCAAAATTGAAATCCAGTCCGTTGTCATCCGGCCTGTGCATTACCGTCAGGTACATTGCCTGCGGGGTTGCACCGTTGGGATACCATTTGGTCTTATATCTGATGCCGCCCAGCTTATCCAGTCCCTTTTCCTGCAGAGTCAGCGGCTGGTAAGTTAATGCCAGGGATTCGTATGTCTGTCCGCTCCGGGTCTTGTAAATTTTGCTGCGGTGGGCGAAATATGCGACCGGATCATAATTGGCATGGCGGAACATCTCGTTCTGCTTATCCCTGATTTCATATACGCCTTCCAAAAAGGTCTTATCCTCCGACATAATCGTCCGGAAAGGGAAGGAATGGATTCTCGTGCCGCCCGACTTCTTTTCCATCAGGGTCGCCCTTCTTGCAATGGCCGTGTTCATCGAAACATCCTCATTTCCATTCATCTTCTGGAAATAGGTACGCAGACCCATAAGCAGCAGGCAGACCAGGGACACATGATATTTTTCGCAGAAATCCATCAGTCTTTTGGTCGGTTCTTCTTCCAAATGGAAGATATCCAATGCGGAATCCACGCAGTCCGAGATATTGACTGCCGCACGCTGGTTGGGATTCTTTGTCTTCTCCTTTTCCGCTTCCAGTTTTGCCGGACCATCCACGCCGTTGAAAATCGGTTCGGAACTTTCAATTAATTTATGGAAAAATTCAATATCACGGTCTTTTGCCCTGCATCCCGCTTCATAAGCCAGATCCTTCTTCACCTGTTCAATGTAGGAAGCCATATCCTTCGGATAAGGAACATCCTCAAACATAATATTGCAGTACAGCTCAATGATATCCTTCATAAAACAGATTAAAGACTGTGCGTCCATGGTCAGATGGTCTACTAAGAGGTAAAGACCGTTGTAGCCGTCCGGCGTCCGGATCATAACGATGCGGTTCATCGGGGAATCCTCCAATTTAAAAGGCACTTCCGTCCATCCGCGCATCACTGCTTCCGCCTCTTCCATCGTCTTCCCGCTGAAATCCACAAATTCAATGTCCCGTTCTTCCTTATCCACTACATACTGATAGCATTCCCCCTCCTTATCCAGGGCAAAACGCAGGCGCATGGATTCACAGCGCTCATATGCTTTATAAATGCACTGTTTTAATACTTCCCAGTCCAAATCCGTCTCAATGGTAAGGCTGGTTCCCACATTTACCACCTGTTTCTTGGGACATGACTTCTGATAATAAAAATGAAATTTCTGTGCTACGGTCAGCGGATACACCTGATATCCTTTTCTTGTTTTCATCATTTTATAATTCCTCCCAGGAAATCATCCAAAGCCTTTTCATAGGCTTTCCTGTCTTTATAGTAGCTCTCCGCATGTCCTGCCCCTTCCACGATCAGCTGTTTAGCCGAAGCGCAGTTTTCATATATTTTCTGACACATGCTGCATGGTACAAAGGTATCTGCATCTCCATGGATGAGCAGAACCGGTATCCTGATCTTTTCCGCTTCCCTCGCCGCATTGCACTCATCCAGACCATAGCCCGCCTTTTTCCTGTTTACGGCATCCGCGATCTGGATCATCGGAAATGCCGGAAGATGGTACATGGAATGGAGCACATGGGTAAATACTTCCTTCGGCGACGTAAACCCGCAGTCCGAAATGATTCCCTTCACCTGCTCCGGAAGTTCCAGCCCGCCGGTCATCAGTACCGTTGCCCCTCCCATGGAAGTCCCATGGAGGAAAATCTGTACATCTTCCCCGCATTTATCCACGACCCACCGAATCCATCCCAGGGCATCGTAACGGTCCAGACACCCGAAGCCGATATACTCTCCCCCACTGCTGCCATGTGCCCTTGCATCCGGCAGCAGCATCCGGTAGCCGTTCTTTAAGTAATAATCGGAAAGTCCTATGTAATCATTCATTCCCTCGCTGGTATAGCCATGGAAACAGATCACCACCTTATTCGTTTCCCCGTTTGGAAAATAGGTGGCATGGAGCCTCAGACCGTCATCCGAACGGATATTCACATATTCATGAGGCTGCGCCAGCATAACCTCTTTCCTTTCTCTTATCATAGGCCGGTACCGGTCCCAGTCTGTCCCTGACATTTTTATCGTACGTTCCTGTTTGGCGTTGTTCCGCTTCATTGTCCTGCGGTAAAAATAAGCCGAACCGCCTGCCTCTGCCACAGTCAGCAGCCCGAGACAAAATGCCGCTCCTTTTAATAATTTTCCCATGGTTTCTCCCTTCCTGATTCCAGTAACATTCCAATGACTTTTTACTTCTTTTTCTATTTCTTTTTGTTCTTTTTCTTATCCACCAGTTCCTTGAATTTCAATGCTTTATCAATGTTTCCTTCCACCCGCAGTTTCTGCAGTGTTACGGCAAGGATCGGATCCAGTTTGCCGTCTGCAATCTTCATCAGCGTATCCGCTTCGCAGATGAAAATGGCATCCCGGTCATAATACTCATAAGGTTCCACAAACAGCTGTCCGTCTTTCACTTCCACATAGAAAATTCCTTCGGCTTCCCCCGTTATGTTGAACTGGTACGCCAGGTGCTCCTTCACATCACTGACGTCCGCCCCCATAAACTGTCCCTTTATCATCGAAAAAAATTCCGCATACTTCATAACTTTCCTCCTGTTTTCCCATTCCTGCTGGTTTTAATTTGTTTGTTTTTGGGTTTCTTTTTGTTTTCCTTTTTTTGCCGTTTCTGCTTTGTTAAATCCATTTCGACCGATGGTCGACTATCTTTAAATTAAAATTAACACCTTTTCGACCAACGGTCAATAGAATTTCTCATAAATTTTTATTTTTATCTGCTTCTATTTTTATAACATTTCCCATTGTTATCCCCCTGGTGTCTGTGCTATACTGTAACATAACTATCCGGATAAAAACCATCCGGTTTCGGCAACAACAGGACAGGAAGGCGGTACTTATGTCGAACCAGTTGAAATATGAAAAAATTTTAGATGCGCTTCAGGAATTATTGGTCAACAAGAAATTACAGACAATTTCCGTCAGTGAAATCGCACAGACTGCCGGTATGGGAAAAGGCAGCATATATTATTACTTTCCCTCCAAAGATGCCATTTTCGAGGCGCTTATCCAGCGCAATTATCAAAAGCCCCTGGAAACGGCAAAAAATCTTGCCGCCCAGACCGACATCTCTCCCTTTACCCGTATGGCAATGATCTTTCAGGCCTGCACCTTTTCCTCCTCGGAATTTTTAAGAAGAAGCGACCCGGTTCCTGCGGATGCGCAGGAAAAATCCTTTATTCACCACAAATATATGAACCATCTGATTTCCGAACTGAAACCAGCCCTGACAGAAATTATCCGTCAGGGAATTGAAAACCATGATATTTTGTTTGATCATCCGGCTGCCCTTGCGGAAATCGTCTTAATTGTACTGACTGTAAAACTGGACAATACCCTTGTTCCCTCCACACCGGAGGAAATCGAAGAAACCCTCCGCGGACTGATTTCCCTTTTGGAAAAAGGTACGGGGACTCCTTCTGGGGCATTGAATTATTTAACGATATGAAAACGGAAGCGCTGTGTTGGAAACAGAAGAAACGGAATGAAAACCAATGGCATCCGCTTATGCTTCAGCCGGAGTGCCATGACGCTTAGTGAATGACATTGGTCGGAGAACAAACTGCTCAAAACGGGACAATAAACAGACAATCCCCTGCCGCACCGGAATCAATGGCATATCTTTCATAGTATATCCCGATCCCCTCCGGAAAGAGAAAAAACTGTTCCGGTTCCATATATTTATAAACAGACGCCGTCACTTCTGCCACTGCTTCCTCCTGCGTTCCTTTGAAGAACGTTTCCAGCGGAACAGCTTTTCCGGTCTTCCGCTCAAATGTCACCGGTTCTTCCAAATTCCATCCCCGTATTCCGCCCGACCAGCCGCGCTGGTACATCTCTACGGTAATATATTCTTCCCCGATATAAACATAACGATAATACGCACCTTCAAACCAGTCTGTATAAGTCCCCCTTTTCTTTTTCCTCATTCACCATGTCAAAAAAATCTTTTTTATGCTCTAATGCTTCCTGGTAAGCCTTTTGAAAATATCCGTTAATTTCCCGGTACCCTTCAATTTTTTTCTACAAAAAACCATCTCACGCCTTCTTCTGAAGAAATAAATTTCCGCAGAAAAATCCCCTGTTCTGTGGCATAAATGTCTGCAAGTTTTCCGCTGCTGAGATAGCTGTTACTGCTGTTGCTGCTGTCCATACCGCTATCCAATACCTTTTTTCATTCCATTGTCCGGCGGTCCAGTTTATCATATTCCAGTGCGTAGATTTCTGTCAGATGTCTTTCCTCATCCGCGGTTTCCCTGAGCCCGTACAGGGTTCCTTTATAAATACAGTAATCGGTCAGATTCATATTTGGAAGCGATACCCGTTTGTTATCCCACAGTGTGTACATACTGATTCTTCCCGCTTCCCCGCCGTAAACGGTATAGCAGTAAATCCTGTCCCCGCCTATGAGAATATCCCCATAAAAATCGAATCCGGCTATCTCTTTCCCGTTTTTACCGTCAAGGTCATACTGCATAACGATGGTCGTTTCCTGCCCGCTTCTCCCTTCCGATGATATCCGCAATAAATATTCCCATCATACATAACGTCTGAACCATCTGCCGCAGCAAGCGTAAAGCCCCCTGCATCTGCCATCAGTACTTCTTTTCCGGAGCCGTCTTTCTTCATACGGTAGAGATAACCGCCCTGAAGCATGGAAGTTAAAGATTATATGAAATTGCCCTATACAAGATTAGTACAGGAAATGAAC
>CAJTVQ010000017.1 GCA_910579935.1 uncultured Lachnospiraceae bacterium | reverse complement strand
CCATGCGGGTTTCAGCAGTTGATGCCGTTATTCCGTGAATAATTCAGGTTATATTTATTATACTGCCGGCACTTCTGCAAGTCAAATGTACACAGGTCCTAATTATGGAAATTCAATCGTCAGAAATAACCTGTCTGCTACTTATTAAACGCCACGATATTTTCCTCATTCAGGACAAAATCATAATAGTTCAGATCCTCACGTTTCGTCCATCCGATCCGGTTCCAAAAAGCATTTCCCACATCATTTGCAGTAAAAGCAATCAGTGATATCTTACTGATATGCTCACGTTTCAGCGCCTCCATGGCGAATACCACCATCTCCCTGCCGATTCCCTTCATCCGGTAATCCGCATGGACGCACACATGATACATGCACCCCCTCCTGCCGTCATGCCCGCAGAGAATCGCCCCTACGATTTTCCCACTCTCCACTGCCACCACACTCGTATCAGGATTCCGCTTCAGAAAACGCTCCACTCCTGTCTTCGAATCATCAATGCTGCGCATGGCAAATCCCTTAATGCTCATCCACAGCTCATACACCCCTTCATAATCCTCTATTGTCATCGTCCGAACCATAATTTTTCTCCGTTCATTCCCGTTCTTATTTCATTTTTCATTACCAGGCTTTTTTAACCCTTTGCATTCCCGATGCTTCATTCCGGTCGTCAGGCCAGATTCAGCCCTTTCGCCTCTTCACAACCAAGGACAAGATTCAGACACTGGATCGCCGCCCCGGAAGCGCCTTTCCCCAGATTATCAAAACGCGTACTTACCAATATGCGTTCCTCATTTCCCGTCACATAAATTTCCAGCCCGTCCCATCCCGAACAGCCGTTTCCGGCAAGGAATCCGTTATAGTCCGCTTCCTTTCCAAAGGGCATCACCCGGATAAACGCCTCCCCCGCATAATAATCGCTGAAAAATGCGTGTATCTTCTCCGGCGTACCGCTCCCTGCCAGCAAATCCGCATAAAGAGGAACCGTCAGCAGCATACCACTGTAATAATCACAGAT
This sequence comes from uncultured Lachnospiraceae bacterium, assembly GCA_910579935.1. Lineage (GTDB taxonomy): Bacteria > Bacillota > Clostridia > Lachnospirales > Lachnospiraceae > Kineothrix. The sequence continues at coordinate 68,493 of CAJTVQ010000017.1, read as the reverse complement.
AACCGGTGAAAAAAGCGGCATGCGCTCCAATCCGGTAATCTTCTGCATTTCCTTCAAATGCTTATGATTCTGCGAGAGGGCATACTCCCTCGGCGCATCCAGTTCCCGCTCCCGTTCTTTTGCTTCATACACTGCAATGGTCTTCTTCCCGGCCCCGCTGTATCCCGACATGGCAAACGCAGACACCGGATAATCCTTGGGCAGAATCCCCCCTGCCACCAGGGGATAAACTGCGCTGATAAACCCGGTGGCATAACAGCCCGGAACCGCAATCCTCTTCGAATGCCTTACCGCCTCCCGATGCCCCTTGGACAATTCCGGAAATCCATACACCCAGCCTTCCTCCGTCCGATGTGCCGTAGAAGCATCGATCACGATCACATTCTCATTTTCCACCAGCTCCGCCGACTCTTTCGCCGCCGCATCCGGCAGACACAAAAAAGTAACATCCGACGCATTGATCAGTCTTTTCCTTTCCGCTGCATCTTTCCTGAGTTCGGCACGGATCGGAAGGATCTCAATATCGTCCCTTCCCTCAAACCGCTCAAAAATCCTTAACCCCGTAGTTCCTTCACTTCCATCAATAAAAATCTTCGTTTTCATCCTTCTACCTCACTTCCGCCCAAAATCGTCCGTCCCGATTACACACATGCAATCAATCATACTACTTTAAATTAAAAATCTCAACCCCTTTCGGCCCATGACCCTGCCCTGCAACAACAGTTCCGTTGCCTTCACTGTTACAGACATCCGTCAAATGAATCCTGCCGGCGCGTCCCGCATCCGACCACCCGCATTCGGTCATCCGCCGCCTCCGATGCGCATAACTATACACCATTTGTGCATAACATGCAAGTTTTATTTGATTTTATTTAAAACTTTGTTTAAAAATCCACTATTTATGCATAAAATACCCCTTGCAATTACAAAAAGAATGATGTATATTGTTTGAAGGAGAAAAAGCAACCTACCAAACAATAAAAAACTGGAGGCATTTATTTATGAAAGAAAAAGTAATCCTTGCCTACTCCGGTGGGCTTGATACCACAGCCATCATTCCGTGGCTGAAAGAAAATTTTGATTATGAAGTCATCTGCGTATGCGTGGACTGCGGGCAGGGAGAAGAACTGGACGGCCTGGAAGAAAGGGCGAAATTCTGCGGTGCGGAGAAACTCTATATCGAAGACGTTACCGATGAATTCTGCGATGAGTATATCGTTCCCTGCGTACAGGCACATGCCGTATACGAAAACAAATACCTGCTCGGCACTTCCATGGCAAGGCCTGTCATTGCAAAAAGACTGGTGGAAATCGCACGTAAGGAAGGCGCATCTGCCATCTGCCACGGCGCTACCGGCAAAGGAAATGACCAGATCCGCTTTGAGTTAGGCATCAAAGCGCTTGCTCCTGACCTGAAGATCATAGCGGCATGGAGAAATGATAAATGGACGCTGGATTCCCGTGAATCCGAAATCGAATACTGCAAAGCCCATGGCATTGACCTGCCGTTCTCTGCAGATTCTTCTTACAGCCGTGACCGGAACCTGTGGCACATCAGTCATGAAGGACTGGAACTGGAACATCCGGAAAACGAACCGAATTTCGAGCACCTGCTCGTACTCGGAACCACGCCGGAAAAAGCTCCCGATGAAGGCGAATACGTAACGATGACCTTTGAAAAGGGAATTCCCACCTCCGTCAACGGCAAAAAAATGAAAGTATCCGATATCATCCGCGAACTCAATGCCTTAGGAGGCAAACACGGCATCGGCATCGTGGATATCGTGGAAAACCGCGTGGTAGGCATGAAATCCCGCGGTGTCTATGAGACACCGGGCGGCACCATCCTCTACGAAGCGCACCAGCAGCTGGAAGAACTGATCCTGGACCGTGATACTTATGCATTAAAAGCCGACATGGGCAACAAGCTGGCGCAGATCGTTTACGAAGGCAAATGGTTTACGCCCCTTCGGGAAGCCGTACAGGCTTTCATTGAATCCACCCAGAAATATGTAACGGGCGAAGTGAAGTTCAAGCTTTACAAAGGCAATATCATCAAAGCCGGAACCACTTCTCCTTATTCCCTTTACAATGAGAGCATCGCATCCTTTACCACCGGTGACCTGTATGACCACCACGATGCGGAAGGCTTCATTAACCTCTTTGGATTATCCTGCAAGGTACGTGCCATGAAGATGCAGGAAGCGGAAAAAACAGGAAAATAAATGGAAAGGAATGGAACGCCATGGATGTCATTACCCTCTTAATTACATATTTTGCGGCAATGAATGTCATCGGCCTGTTCCTTATGGGACTGGATAAACACAAGGCGAAGAAACACCTGTGGAGAATTCCGGAATCCACCCTGTTCATTACGGCTGTCATCGGCGGAAGCGTCGGCTGCATCATCGGCATGTACGTTTTCCGCCATAAAACAAGACGCTGGTATTTCGTTTACGGAATGCCGGCCATTCTTGCTTTTCAAATAGCTTTGTTTATCGCCATCCTGCGCGCTCCGTTCCAAATACGGATCATGTAGATATCTGACAGAACTACAAATGACTGACCCTCCGCATCATCCCCTCATATTCTTCCTCCGTTTTGCATTTCAAAAATATTTCCTTAAATTGATTCCCGCTTAATATTTCCCTGAACCGCTGGATATGAACGGTATTGTAAAACCGGCTATACTGGGGAATTTTCCCATCCTGCAAGTGCAGCCTGCATATCCGTCATCCTTCATCCAAAGCTATATTGTCACAATAACCCCGCCGTCATTCGCATACATACTGCTGATCCCGGCCGTATCCATGACAACCACATCACGGACCCTTATCTTCTCCAAAATCATCGTTTTCACCTGTTCCGCCCTGTCCGGACAATTACAATGGGTAATCATCAGCACCCGCTCCTCCGGTTTCTCCGCTTCCTTTATCACAGCCTCCGCCATCTTCGCCAGCCCCTTTTTCATGCCGATTGCCTGCCCCTTCTGGGCAATGGCCCCTTTTACTCCCTCCATGAGCGGCTTCACGTTCAGCGTGGTGGCGACCAGCGCTTTCACGCCTGTCAGCCTGCCGTTCTTACGCAGGGTTTCCAGATTATCCAGCACAAAATATGTCTTCATGCGGTCCCTTAACGCTTCCAGTTCCTTTACTATTTCCGTAAAAGATTTTCCCGCCTCTTCCAGTTCCATTGCCTTTCTGGCTATCTGCGTTTCCCCGCAGCTTGCCGATTCGGAATCACATACAAAAATATCCTTGTCTCCATATTTTTCATGATAAAGCCGCTTTCCCAGTTCCGCACTGTTGCAGCTTCCGCTCAGTTTCGCAGAAAGCGTCACTACATAAATGCGGTCTGCATCACAATGATAAGCCTCCATATACCTTTCGGGCGACGGACAGGAGGATTTCGGACAGACCGGACATGCCGCTACCTTTTTCAGAAATTCCTTCTGGTTGAAATTCTCATCATCCATAATCTGGTAATCCCCTACCTCCAGACCCAAAGGAACAATTTCAAACCTGGCGTCTTTCTTATATTCCTCCGGCAGCTCACAGCAGCTGTCCACTACGATCTTATAACCCATTTTCCTAAACCATACCTTTCTTACCAAAGGAACTGTATAAACATAATATTCTGAGTCATTCCTTCGATATTATATCCAAGAGCATTTATTACTATTCTATGTAGTTTTCATTACCACTTATGATAGCACAGACAGTTCTATCCTGTAAAGGGGTCTTGTGTTTTTTTTCGCTACCAACTATAATAAATGGTAATCATCTGTACGATAAAGGAGACACTATGAAAGCCTATCGGATATCCGACTTAAAAAACTTCATGAATAAACTGCTGCTGACTGACAGCTTTGACTATTTTCTATTGGAAGAAGGAACCATCGTTACCGCCAATGCCTTCCATATCGACGGACATATTCAAAGAGATTTTTATACAAAAGAAGAACAGGAGGAAACTGCGCTCTGTCCCTATGAATTTTCTTTATGGAAAGACATACGTCCTTTTTGTTTCCAGCTCATCAAGGGAAAAAGGACGCCCCTGAGCTTTAAATTCGTCCTGCTGCTCATACCGGAACATATGGAACAGATTCTGTCGGCCGGAAATTTCAGTGACCATGGGAATCTGGTAAAATCCTATACCCTGACCGTGAAATATGACGGTTCCCATGTCACTCTCATCACCGGCCTCTCCACCACAACCTTCCTTATGGATAAAACGCCGGAACAGCTGTGGGACCATGCATTCTTAAAATTCCTGAATAACCGGCAGATTGCATGTGAAGAGATATGATATTCCCGCTCCTTACTTCTTCATTTTGGGATTAAACACAAGACTCGCCAGATAGCCGAACACCAGGGCCGCACTGGTTCCGACTGCTCCTGCCTTAAATCCGCCCTGAAAAATACCGATGAATCCGGACTGGTCCACTGCCTCTTTCACGCCCTTCATCAGCACATTGCCAAATCCCAGAAGAGGTACCGAAGCGCCTGCGCCCGCATATTCCTGAAAAGGTTCATAAATGCCGAATACACTGATAACTGCTCCCAGACAGACCAGCATGACCATGATCCTGCCCGGCATCAGTTTGGTTTTTTCCATCAGAATCTGTATAAGCGCGCAAATCAGCCCTCCTACCCAAAATGCATTGATGTAATCCATCATAATTTTCTGCTCCTTTCCCCATCCATTTTCCTTTGCTGTTTATTATGTACATTTTTTCGGTAAATATGAGATAATTCCGTAACAGTTCCCCAGCTTCTGATAAAAAAATACTATTTGATATTGAATCATAATGTGCTAAAATGAGATTGTACGAATTTATGTTTTGCTTTTGTCTTTTTAAGGAAAGGATCGATCTACTTATGGAACCGACAAAGAAATATCATCCGGACGAGGCAGCGAACGGCAGTATCGCACCTGACAATGATTCGTCTGAAAGCGGCACGCCCGAAAATATCCCGTCTGCCGTTTACATTGCAAGACAGCCGATCTTCAATGCGGACGGGCTCGTTCATGCATATGAGCTTCTCTACCGCAATACCGAACAGAATATCTCCAATGCTTCCTCGGTAGGCGACGAAGAAGCCACCGGTACGGTAATCTCCGAATCCATCCTGAATTTCGGGATGTATGAACTGACAAACGGAAGAAAAGCGTTTGTTAATTTTGCGGAAGGCTACCTTTTAAATAAAGCTGCCTATCTGCTGGACCCTGAACAGTTTGTCATTGAAATACTGGAAAATGTGGTGTTTACCATAGAAGTGATCGACGCGCTCTATACTTTGAAAGCCGCCGGTTTTGATGTGGCGCTCGATGATTACATAGGCACTCCCATTCCTCCGGAGATCCTTTCTCTGATCGATATTATAAAAATTGATTTCAAAGATACAACGAAAGAACAGCGCGCTTCTTTCTCTCCCCCCCTGATAGCGGCCGGGAAAACACTGCTTGCCGAAAAAGTAGAAACAAAAGAGGATGTGCTGGAAGCCCTGAATCTGGGCTGTAAGCTTCTCCAGGGCTATTATTTCTCCAAGCCCGTTATGCTGAAAAAGAGCAGCATGGAGATTTCTTCGGTTTCCTATATGAAACTCTCCAGAGAGCTCACCGCTCCCGACATCAATCTGGACAACATAGCATGGGTCATCAACTCCGACGCCCATCTGACCTATAAGCTGTTACGGAGAATGAGCACGCTTCAGTATTACCGGGGCAACAACATTACTTCCATCAAACGCGCCCTCGTCCTGATGGGCAATGAAGAAATACGCCGCTGGATCATGCTGATTCTCCTGCGCGACATGTCAAATACCAAATCGGACGAATTGATCCGTACTGCCCTGATCCGCGCCTTTATGTGCGAAAAGCTGGCGCGGGAATCCGGCCGCCATGACTGTGCAGCCGAAGCATACAGCACCGGCATGCTTTCCATTCTCGCGGACGGCAGCCGGAATCTGGAAGAAAGGCTGAACCATATCCAGCTTCTTCCCAGTGTCCGTGACGCGCTTTCAGGTAAGGACACTCTGTTGAAACGTCTCCTGGACATTGCTGTCTGCTATGAAACCGGCAACTGGAACAAACTGGAATACCTCATGGAATATTCCGTGCCGGAGCTGGACTTAAAACTGCTGCCGGGACTGTATATGATGTCGGTATCAGCAGCGGACGAAATGCTTTCAAAGGAGTATTCCTGAGCATCCGTTCCCTGCCCGACAGAACCATGCCGCTATCGAATGGCATCCTTCATCTCTCTCACATAGTCATATACATACTGCCCTGCATCCGCTCCGTACTGCGCAACCAGCTTCACGATCGCGCTGCCCACGATCACCCCGTCCGCCATCTTCGCAATCCCTGCCGCCTGTTCTGGCGTACTTACACCGAATCCCACTGCCGCTGGTACCTTGGCTGACTCCTTCACGGCAGAAAGAATGGTGCCAAGATCCGTCCTTATCTCACTCCTCACACCGGTTACCCCCATGGAGGATACCACATAGATAAATCCCGTCGCTTCCGACGCTATTTCTTTAATCCTCTGCTCCGAAGTAGGAGCTATCAGAGAGATCACATCCACATTACGGGCTTTTGCAAAAGGGAGCAGCTCTCCTTTTTCCTCATAAGGCAGGTCGGGGATGATGATCCCGTTCACGCCGGCTTCTTCGCACCTCGCGCAGAAGGCCTCATATCCATAGCGGAACACCGGATTCAGATACGTGAGAAATACCAGCGGCACATCCGTTTTTTCCCGCAGCCGCGCCGCCAGTTCAAACAGCCTGTCCGTGGTGGTCCCCGCCGCAAGGGCACGGAGATTTGCTTCCTGAATCACCGGCCCCTCCGCAATCGGGTCGGAAAACGGAATCCCGATTTCGATCAGATCACATCCCGCAGCCACCATTTTCAAAATAATTTCTTCGCTTTTTTCAACCGAAGGGTCGCCCCCCGTTACAAACCCGATGAAAGCCTTCCCGTGGTCAAATGCATCTTTTATTTTTATTTCCGATTTATTTTTCATTTTCCTTCCGCATCTCCTTTTTTTCTTTCCAGTCAGCAACTCTGCTGCACGCAGCAGGGTATGTGCCCCGCGGCATTCGCCGAATATACGTACAGGCACGTATGCCTGGTTCACTGCCTGCGCCCTGTCATCCTGAGCCCCGGCGCATTACTCATAAAGATCCACGCCCCGGTACCTTGCAATGGCCGCCACGTCCTTGTCGCCGCGTCCCGACAGACAGATGATGATGCTGTCTTCCTTCTTCATCCCGGGCGCAATTTTACGTACATGGGCTACCGCATGGGCGCTTTCAATGGCGCAGATGATTCCTTCCGTCCGCGCCAGATATTCAAAAGCCTCCACTGCCTCATCATCCGTCACCGGCACATACTGCGCCCGTCCCGTATCGTGCAGATGCGCGTGTTCCGGTCCGATGCCGGGATAGTCCAGCCCCGCGGAAATGGAGTACACCGGAGCAATCTGCCCGTATTCATCCTGACAGAAATAGGATTTCATCCCATGGAAAATGCCCGGAGTGCCCTTTGCTATCGTAGCCGCGTGCTGACTGGTGTGGATGCCTTTTCCAGCTGCTTCACAGCCTATCAACTGTACCTCCTTATCCTGAATGAAGTTATAAAACATTCCCATGGCATTGCTGCCGCCTCCCACACATGCCACTACTGCAGCCGGAAGTTTCCCCTCGTATTCCAGGATCTGCTCCCTTGCCTCCCTGCTGATCACACTCTGGAAATCCCTGACGATCATCGGGAACGGATGAGGCCCCATGACGGAACCCAGCACATAGAGGGTATCGTCCACCCGCTTCGTCCACTCCCGCATCGTCTCATTCACCGCATCTTTTAACGTCATGGTTCCCGTCGTCACCGGATGCACCCTGGCTCCCAATAACTCCATCCGGTACACATTCAGTTTCTGCCGCTCCGTATCCTCTTTTCCCATGAAAATCTCGCATTCCAGACCTAGCAGTGCCGCGGCGGTCGCCGTGGCTGCCCCGTGCTGCCCCGCTCCGGTCTCCGCGATGATCCTCGTCTTCCCCATCTTCTTTGCCAGCAGCGCCTGCCCGAGCACGTTATTGATTTTATGGGAACCGGTATGGTTTAAATCCTCCCGCTTGATATATATTTTCGCGCCGCCCAGGTCCCTTGTCATTTTCTCCGCATGATACAGCAGGGAAGGACGACCTGCATAATTTTTCAGCAGTTCCTCCAGCTCTCTGTTAAACGCGGGGTCTTTTTTGTAAAATTCATAACTTTCTTCCAGTTTTATGATTTCGTTCATCAGCGTTTCCGGTATATACTGTCCGCCGTGCGCGCCATATCTTCCTTTAGACATTTCCTGCTCTCCTTATCCTCTTTACAATTTCCAATATTTTATCCCTGTCTTTTTTTCCATCCGTTTCCACGCCGCTGCTGATATCCACCCCATAGGGCATGACCGTGCGGATTGCTTCTTCCACATTTCCCGCGCGAAGCCCCCCTGCAAGGAAAAAAGGAAGATTTCCCTCCGGAACCAGTTTCCAGTCAAAAGTCTTTCCCGTTCCGCCCACGGATACAGGCGTACTGCTGTCAAACAGGAAATAATCCACACCCGCTTTGACATAGTCCTCATAACGGTCTGCTCCCAGTCCTTTTTCCGGGTGCAGCGCTTTGATGATCTCACATCCGGTACAGGCTTTCAGCCATTCCACATATGCCGCATCCTCCTGCCCGTGCAGCTGGGCGATCTGAATGATTCCCTCCTGCAGAAGCCATGCCGCTTTCTCCTTTTCTTCGTCCACAAACACACCCACTGCCTGTATGTCTGCCACCAGCCTGTCACGGAAGCGGCGGGCATCCTCCGCGGTTATTTCCCTTCTGGTATGGGCAAATACAAAGCCGACGTAATCGGGATGCGCCTCGTTGACATAGTCCGCGTCACAGTCCCGCATCAGTCCGCAGATTTTTATTCTCGTCATAAAACCCCTCCCTTCTTACTCCGCCTGTACCTTCCGGCACAAGCGGTATCTGCACGGAAACCTTCCCTCTTATATTATGCATCCCGTCCGCAGGACTTCCAACTGCCGTTTTTTATCCGGACTCCGCATAAAAGTTTCCCCTATCAAAACCGCATCCGTCCGATTTTCCCGCATCCTTGCCACATCCTCCGGCGTTTTTATGCCGCTTTCCGATACGAATAGAATCTCATCCGGAATCAGCTTTCGCAGACGGGCGCTGGTGTTGATATCTACTTCAAAGGTCTTTAAATTACGGTTGTTCACTCCGACGATTCCGGCTCCGCTTAGCAGCGCCGCTTCCGCCTCCTCCTCCGTATGGACTTCTACCAGTGCAGACAGTCCCAGACTATGGGCAATGGCAAGATATTCCTTCAGCCGCTCCTTTTCCAGCAGGGCACAGATCAGCAGGACTGCCGATGCCCCGATGAGCCGCGCTTCAAATATCTGGTATGCATCCACGGTAAAATCCTTCCGCAGCAGCGGAATGGAAACCGCTCCTGCAATCTCCTGCAGATATCGGTCGCTGCCAAGGAAATAACAGGGTTCCGTCAGCACGGAAACGGCCGCCGCCCCCGCTTCCTCATATTCTTTTGCTATGGTAAGGTAAGGAAAATCTTCCGCGATCACTCCCTTAGAGGGCGATGCCTTTTTCACCTCACAGATAAAGGAGATATCCGGTGCGGCAAGCGCTTCCCGGAAGGGAAAACCGGTCTGGTTTCCCAGCCCTTCCGCTTCCCTCCGGACAGAAGCCAGGTTCCTTTTCTTTTTAAGTTCTTCCACACGTACTGCCGTCCGCTCTGCAATTTCATCCAAAATCGTTCCACTCATGTTTTTTCCTCGTATTTTTCCTCATGTTTTAACCAAATCTTCCAATGTCTTCCATGTCTTTTTTATAACCGGACTATTCCTTCGACATCCGGATAAAATTTTCAAGCTGCTCTGACGCCTTTCCGCTGTCAATCACCTCTTTCACCTTTTTTACTGCTTCTTCCATTGTAAGGTCCGGATCTGCCACATAAAGCGCAGCCGCGGAATTTAGAATGACAGCGTCGGTCTTCGGCCCCTTTTCCCCGCTTAAAATGGCACGGGTAATCTTTGCATTTTCTTCCGGCGTTCCTCCTGTCAGCTCCTCTTTCCTGCATTTTTTCATGCCGAACTGCTCCGGCTCGATGACATATTTCCTAAAACTTCCGTTCCGCACTTCACATACACTGGTTGGAGCGCTCATGGAAATCTCATCCAGTCCGTCCGTGCCGTATACCACCATGGCATTTTTAACGCCCAGCTGGGAAAGCACATGTGCCATCGGCTCCACCAATTCTTCCTCATACACGCCCAAAAGCTGCATATTTGCTCCCGCCGGGTTGGAAAGGGGGCCGAGAATATTGAATACCGTACGGATGCCCAGTTCCTTACGCACCGGGGCTACATACTTCATGGCGATGTGATAATTCTGCGCAAACAAAAAACAGATGCCGATTTTTTCCAATAACTGCGTGCTCTTCTCCGGCGGTATGGTAATATCCACGCCCAAAGCCTCCAGTACATCCGCCGCTCCGCACTTGCTGCTGGCCGCGCGGTTGCCGTGTTTTGCCACCGGAACCCCTGCCGCCGAAACGACCAACGCCGATGTAGTGGAAATGTTAAAGGAATTTGACTTGTCACCGCCCGTCCCGACGATTTCCAGTACATCCATATCATGCAGCAGGCGGATGCAGTGCCTGCGCATTCCTGACGCCGATGCCGTTATTTCGTCAATCGTTTCTCCTTTTAATGACAATGCGGTAAGATATGCCGACATCTGAATCTGCGACGCTTCCCCGCCCATAATTTCATCCATCACCTGTTCTGCCTCATCAAAGGTCAGGTTCTGTCCCGTTACTACTTTTTGAATGGCTTCCTTGATCATTATTTTCCTCCTATTCCAGTTCCGCAGTGTCCCTTCCAGTACCTTTTCGGGCCTCTGCTGTTTTCCAGTTTTGCCTTATTTTCCCAAAAAGTTCCTCAGCATCACTTCCCCGTCCGGTGTCAGTATGGACTCCGGATGAAACTGTACGCCGTATATTTCATACTGTCTGTGTTGTACCGCCATGATTTCCCCGTCCTCTGTTTTTGCCGTAACCAAAAGTTCCTCCGGCATCGTCTCCGCTTTTGCCGCCAGCGAATGATACCTTGCCGCCCTTATCTTTTCCGGCAGGCCGCGGAATATCTTACATCCATTGTCCACGACAATCTCCGACTGTTTTCCGTGCATTAACTCTTTGGCATAGGAAACCTCCGCGCCATACGCCTCGCATATGGCCTGGTGCCCAAGGCATACGCCTAAAATGGGGATTTTCCCCGCAAACCGTTTCACTGCTTCGATACAGACACCCGCGTCCGCCGGACGTCCCGGCCCCGGGGAAAGGACGATGTGACTCACTTCCAGTTCCCTAATCTGTTCCGGTGTCATCTCATCGTTGCGAATCACCTTAATCTCCGGTTCAACGGCTCCTATTAACTGATAAAGATTGTAGGAAAAGCTGTCATAATTATCAATCAGCAAGATCATCCTCCGATACCCCCTTCCGCAGTCTGCAGCGCATCCATAACCGCCTTTGCCTTGTTGATGCACTCCTGATATTCTTTTTCCGGTACGCTGTCCGCTACGATTCCCGCCCCGGAACGGATAAACACTTTGCCGTTTTTCTTAAATGCAATACGGATGGCAATACAGGTATCCATATTTCCGGTAAAGTCAATGTAACCAATGGCTCCGCCGTAAATGCCCCGTTTGTTATTTTCCAGCTCGTTGATGATCTCACATGCCCGTATTTTGGGCGCACCGGAAAGGGTTCCTGCCGGAAGCACTGCTCCTACGGCATCCAGCGCCCCTTTGTCTTCCCTTATCTGCCCGCTCACCGTGGAACCAATGTGCATCACATGGGAAAACCGCTCAATGGACATATATTTCTCTACTTTCACTGTCCCGAACCGGCTGATTTTTCCGATATCATTCCTTCCCAGATCCACTAACATGTTATGCTCCGACCGCTCCTTCGGATCGGCCAGCAGTTCCTTTTCCAGCGCCTCATCTTCCTCCCGCGTCTTCCCCCGCGGTCTGGTGCCTGCCAGCGGAAACGTATAAAGTCTGCCGTCATCCAGCTTCACCAGTGTCTCCGGCGAAGCGCCTGCGATTTCGATATCGTCGCTGCTGAAATAGAACATATAAGGAGAAGGATTTGTCGTCCGCAGTACACGGTAGGTATCGAACAGGCTTCCTTTCACCTCCGCCTCCAGACGGTTGGACAGCACCACCTGAAAAATGTCCCCTTCACGGATGTAATGCTTTGCTTTTTCCACCATCCGGCAGTATTCCTTTTCCCCAAACAGGGGACGGAATTCCGATTCAATGGAAAGGGACGGGATATCCGCCGGCGTTCCCTTTGTCACCAGCTGCACCATATCATCCAGCTCCCGCACCGCCCTTTTATAATTTTCCTCTATGGCATCCAGCTTCATATTGACGATAAGATACATTTTCTGTTTCAGGTTGTCAAAGGCAATTACCTTATCAAACAACATCAGATCCACATCTTTGAAGTTTTCTTCGTCCTGCGCATCCAGCGTTAACCCCGGCTCTCCGTACTTGATATAATCATAAGAAAAATATCCCACCAGCCCGCCGGTAAATGTCGGCAGTGCCTCAATGCGCGGGCTCTTATTTTCCTCTATCACCTGACGGATATAGTCCGCAGGGTTCGTATCCTTTACTGCCAGTTCCGTTCCCGCGCTGATATGCACTTCCCCGCCGGTGCAGGTGATTTCCAGCTTCGGGTCATACCCAAGAAACGTATACCGTCCCCACTGTTTCGTATCCTCCATACTCTCCAGCATATAGCAATGTCCGCTCACCGATTTCAAGATCCGCATGACCTCTATGGGAGTACGGATATCCGAATAAATGACACGGCTGACCGGAACCGTCCGGTAACTGTCCGCATATGCTCTGACTTGTTCCAAAGTCGGTGTGTACATCTGTTTTTCCTCCTTATACAAAAAATGTTCCTGAAAATGCAGGGGCAATATCATAAAAAAACGTCCCTGACAACCGTACATCTCTGTACTTTGTCAAGGACGGATATCATCTCTCCGCGGTGCCACCTTGTTTCGGGAAATTCTCCAAAATAATTTTCTGGACTCTTCTCCCGCTCTCTCCGGAATACCATCATATTCCCGGCAACTGACGTATGCCCTACGTCGCAGAATACTCGGCAGTAATGCCTTTGACTGCGCCCTCCGTGGTCCATTTGACAAACTGCGTTCTGCCGGTTCTCAGCCCTCCCGGCTCTCTGTGAGTGCAACATCTGCCGTTATCTCCACTTCAACGGTTTTTCTACCATATATTTGATTTTTCCTTTTGCTGGTTATTATATTAGCACTGCGCCGCATTGGTGTCAATATTTTTTTTCAGGATATCCTCCAAAAGCGCCAGCAGCTTCGGCACATCAATGGGTTTCGCCACATGCCCGTTCATACCCGCCTCCAGCGCTGCCTTCCGGTCCTCGTCAAAAGCATTTGCCGTCATGGCGATAATGGGAATGTCGGCGGCATCCGGATTTTCAAGCGCCCGAATCTGTCTTGTTGCCTCGTATCCGTTCATGATCGGCATCTGAATATCCATCAGAATGATATCGTACCGTCCAGGTGCCGCCTCCCGCATCTTTTCCACCGCAACGGTGCCGTCATCCGCCACGTCAATGACAAAACCCGCCGAACCGAGGATTTCCATGGCAATCTCCTGGTTCAGCTCATTATCCTCCACCAAAAGCAGAGTCTTTCCCTCGAAGGATACCGCGCCCTCCGTTCCCGCCTCTTCCGTCTCCTGAGAGTTAAACGGCGATTCCAGAATTTCCCTGAGTTCCGAAAGGAAGATGGGTTTGGAACAGAATGCCGTTACTCCCGCCTCCCTTGCCTCCTGCTCGATGTCCGCCCAGTCGTATGCAGTCAGTATGATGATCGGCTTATTCTCCCCGATGATCCCGCGGATTCTCCTCACCACCTCAACTCCGTTCATATCCGGCATCAGCCAGTCTATGATATATGCCGCATACTCGTCATTCTGCTCCACCGCAAGCTGGGTACGCAGCACCGCTTCCTTGCCGGAAGTAGTCCAATCGGGACGCATTCCGATAGCAGAAAGCATCTTCGTCACACTGGAGCAGGTGTTAAAATCGTCATCCACCACCAGCGAACGCAGCCCCTTTAATTCCGCGATCACTTCCTGCCGCTCCGGTCCGGTACAGGTTCTGAACCGCAATGCCACGGTAAATATGGTTCCTTTCCCTTCCTCACTTTCAACCGAGATCGTACCTCCCATCATGTCCACGATATTTTTCGTGATGGCCATTCCCAGTCCGGTTCCCTGAATACCGCTGACCGTACTCGTCCGCTCGCGCTCAAAGGGTTCAAACACATGCTGCAAAAACTCCCTGCTCATCCCCATTCCGGTATCCTTTACCTGGAATTCATAGGACGCACAGCCTTCGTCAGGATTCTCTTTCTGCAGAATGCGGACGCTGACAATACCGCCGGGCATCGTGAATTTCATGGCATTGCTCAGCAGGTTCAGCAATATCTGATTCAGCCTGAGCTTATCGCACATCACATGTTCGTTGACCACGTCCACCGTATCAATGTAAAATTCCAACTGCTTCGAAGCGATATCCGCCTGCACGATGGTCTTCAGATCATGCATGATTTCCGGAAGGGAGGTCTCCTTTTCCTCAATCTTTACCTTTCCGCTCTCAATGCGGCTCATGTCCAGCACATCGTTGATCAGACTGAGCAAATGGTTGCTGGACGTGGTAATCTTTGCCAGATAATCCTGCACCTGCTCCGTATTGTCAATATGGGCTGCCGCAAGAGATGTGAAGCCGATGATCGCATTCATCGGTGTACGGATATCATGGGACATATTGTTTAAGAAAGTGGTTTTCGCCCTGTTGGCATGTTGAGCCGCCGCCAGTGCGTCCTGAAGATCCACTTTCTGCTGTTCCAGCTGCCCGGCCAGCCGCTTTTCCTCCTCAATGTCAACGAACAGCCCGACAAAAGTAACCGGTGAACCATCCTCCCTGCGGGACAGTCTGCCTGCGGCATGAAACCACCTCCACCCCGCATGTCTGGTACAGATCCGGTATTCCACGTCATAAGTCTTCTCTCCCGTATAGTCCTTTACGGTATCCCAATATTCCTTTATCACCCTTTCCTTATCTTCCATATGTAAAAGATCCGCCCACGATTCCAGCCGGTCCGGAAACTCCTCCGCTCCATGGTATCCCACCATGTTACGAAACGTTTCGCTCCACGTGCAGGAAACCATTCTGGCATTCTGGTCAAATTCCATGCTCCACGGGCCGGAACCAAGCGCCGCCTGGATGTTTTCCATTGCCGCCTGTTCCCGCTCAATCTGCTCATAAGCAGCCCGGATCCGGTCCCCGTCCGCTTTTTCCTGTGCCAAAAGAATTTCGGCATTTTTTTTGGACTGGCGGAACAGTATGAAGCATACCACAATCATGGCGATTACCGTAATGACAATCTGGGTCATGCCCCTGCCCATCATGGCCGAGTTGATGGCGCTGATCTGTCCGCTGATGACGCTGTCCTGAATCAGAATCGTCATCATCCAGTCGGTCCCTTCCACCGGAATATAACAGAGTTCCTCCTTGGAACCCTGATATTGAAAGGAAACCTGCCCTTTCCTTCCATCCGTAAAATCGCCCTTCAACTGTTCCAGTGTATACCCGTCTTCAAAATCCGCCTCTTCCAACCCCTTCAGGATATTGCTCCCCCCGCTCAGGTGTCCGAACGTATCATTGGTCAGGCTCTCGCCGTTCTGGTAATACAGGTTGCAGTATGTTTCGTTATGGTTGGTCTGCAGTGTCAGGGAACTTAACATCCCGTCAATATCCAGCTGAATCAGGCAAACCCTGATCCGCGCTCCCTGAAAATAGAGTTCCTCCACGGGAACCGCAAGCACCACCTGCTTCTTTTCACTATAAAGATGTGAAACGCGGATGACGGGTTCCGTCACTTCTTCAAAAAGAAAGCCGAACCCGCCAAGCTCCAACCCGGCGCTGTTCCCCGTGTAAACAATCCCGTTTTCATCCACCAGGGCAAAATTATCCGCCCCGTATAATTTTTTCACCTTCCCCAGAAAATCGCACAGCGCCTCCTGCGATTCCATATGGGAAGTCTCCAGGATATCCAACGCATTTTCCATGTATTCAAAATAATTATTAAGTTCCTCGGAAACGACCTGCGCCCTCCGCCCCGCCAGCTCCTCCAGATAAAACTCACTGACCTTCTTCACCACCCGGCCGGTCCCTGTCCTCATGCCATTGGATACCCATACGGTAGTAAGTATGAGTATCCACGCAATAATCATCCCTCCCCAAAGGACGGATGTATATGTCTGTCTTTTCTGTTCATCCTTCATCTCGTTTGTCTGCTGTTCCTGTTCCTTTTTCATTTCCATTTTCCGGTTCCGTTTCCGCCGGGAACCATTCCCTCCGGGCTCCCTGCTTCCCACAGGTGCGAGTCTCCTCTCCGTTGTTTGTGTTTCCAAATCTTTCCTTCCATATGTCTGAAATACATATAATAAGATAATATCACAAAGCCTGCGGAATTTCCACGATTTTCTGCCATGCCCATGGAAATACAGAACGGATGCCGTAACAGTTCTGTCGGGGTATTTCGTAGTGAAGGAGGACGCCCCTGTCGGGGTGTGGTTGTTCCCCGTTTTCCATACACTTATTCCGGCGGAACGCCCCCGGCCTCTTCATATTATTCGCCGATTATTTCCACCCCATCCGGAAAATCCCGTATGACAAGTGCACAGGTATTTGTAAGCCTCACATTATCTTTTAACGGGTACGCCAGTCTGCCTCTCTTTTCCCCTGTTGTACAGTGGACGTCTAATTTCGTATCGATCAGGCCCAGATTATGACATATATTGTTGGAAAAAATGAGACTTCCGGCGCTTACCCCTATTACCAGGCCATTGCCATTGATATATTCCATCAAAGATTCATTAAATTTTGTGTCATTAATTCTTTCCAGCAAATAATAGGTATCTCCACCACACAGATATACCACGTCATATTGCTGCAGCTCCTCAAGTTCCATTCCTTCATGCAGATCATATACCGTGATTCCTTTATCCGGGATACCGCATTTTAACAGATCATGCATGCATTTGGGCAACACTTCTATTGCGCCCGCGTTCATTGCCGCTGTGGGAATAAATAATGCCTTTACGAGAGACATATCCTTACCCGCCATATCCATAAAATACTCTTTAATTTCTTCCGTTTCCAAACCAGCTGATGTTAATAATACTCTCATACCCTCTCCTATTCCGGCCAATTCATCTGTTCATCTGAAATGCCCATTTTCCGGCATTCCTCACATACATATGCTTTTTCTGCCTGATTTCCGATCTGATATTTTAAAATCCTGTCCTTAAACACAATGTACTTCTCGTTATCCGCTTTAAAATCAACGAACCAATTCCCGCCATCCGGACCAGACAGCATAACCTTCGAAATCTGCTCCGGAAAATCTGCCCGGGCGCTTGTAAAAAACAGCGCCGTCCAGTATTTCGGTTTTCCGCCGGTATTCCACAATTCAATTTTATGGATATTAAGAAAATCAATGATACCATCATCCACGATGCTTTCCTTGATCAATATCCCCTCGTATAATTCCTGTTTCTTTTTTTGAATTGCATTATTACCGCAGGCATGGACTTCTTTCACTTCACTCAATGTCAACGCATCCTTTAATAAGATATCCATGGATACCCGAAAGGTTTCTCCCAGTATCAGCAGTTTATCTGTCTCCGGTAATGCAATGTCCGCTTCCCATTTCGATATGGACTGTCTGCTGACATTACAGATTGCTGCAAGTTCTTCCTGCGTCATTCCGTTTGCTTTTCTTAATTCTACAATTTTTTCCGACAGCTTCATTGCCGCATCCTCCTTTCCTGATGGATATTATACAAAATAAGAACATGGCCTGCCACCAACATGAAGGTGCTTTTTCGCAACTTCCGGTTGACCCTGGTTCAGCCGGACTGATGCATCCCTGCCCCATCCGGCTGAACCAGGCTCCGGCCGGACTGATGCACCATACCAAATCCATGATGCAAAATTCCTTGACATCAAAATCAATTTATGATAATTTATAGAAAATATTTATGGGAGACAATAAAAATGCAGAACTTACATTTTTCAGGAAATGACATGTACATGTATTATTACGGACGTACTTCATCGTAACTGTGTTCCGACCGGATGCACAGTTGCAGAAGCAGGTCTGATATGTCTGTGCATGTAAACCGGCAGGTGTGGGTTCGAACTATAAATGCTTGTAATAACCGGAAGTTTCAAAAATGCACTGACATATTATGTCCGGTGCATTTTTTTACACAGGGACTCTTTAAAAAAACCGCAAATACGAAACCGGATCAGACAGGAGGAAGAAAATGGAAATCACATTATTACAGGCATCCATTGACGATGCACAGGAATTGTATGCCATGCAGGTAAAAACCTTTCGGGAACTCTTGGAAAAATACCAGGACTTTGACCTGAATCCCGGAAATGAACCTATAGAAAAAACAGAAATGCGCCTAAACCAGCATTTCACCTATTTTTACTTTATCTGCGCCGGCCCGCAAAAGGCAGGCGCCATCCGCATTGTAAATAAAAAAGAAGAAGGAAAAAAGAAACGGATTTCACCGCTGTTCATACTGCCGGAATTCCAGGGAGAGGGAATTGCGCAGAAAGCGATCCGGCTGTGTGAAGAAATACACGGAGCAGATAAATGGGAACTGGAAACCATTCTGCAGGAACCCAAAAACTGTCATTTATATGAGAAAATGGGGTATCAGAAAACCGGAGCGACAGAAATTGTAAATGACAAACTTACTTTGGTGTCTTATGCAAAATAAACACGTCCCATTCCTGAGGCTGCGGATCCATGACGGAATCCACAGCCCGGAATCTCATCTTCACGCATTACCAGATCCTGTACTTTCCGCAGAGCGCCAGAAACGCAAAGAAATACAGACAATTATCATAATACCTTCTGTCTCCCGTGCGCATGGGCAGGATCCAGAAACGTTCCACCCACTCTCTGCTGCAGTCTGTATCCGCTGCAAGCACGGCTGCGGCTGTCGCCGCTGAAACAGCCACCGGATGAAGCGCCTGTTCCCCAGCAATCCCGCCATCCACCTCATAAATATGGTAAGAATCTTCCCTGCAGTCCGCAAGCAGATACTCCTGTATTGCCCGTGCGGCGCGGCATTGCCCCTCATCCTTTCCAAACCACTCATAGTCAAGTCCTATATTGGCAGCCGTACGGTAAGAATCGCTGTAAAACCAGTCATGCCTGTCGTCGGTCCATGGCAGCATCCGGCTCATCGGACTCCCGTCAAACTCTGCATATTCCGCCGAAAAGCCAGTTTTGACATTGCACGCACGGGCAAGATATCTGCGGCTCTCTAACGCCGCTCTCTTCCAAAACTCCCTGTCCTCCTTATATGCCCACAGTGCAAACAGCTCGTAGAAGTGCGGCAGATGATAGGACGGATCCGTAAAATCGCTTCCCGGCACAAATAAAATCTGATAATTTTCCTTGTTCCACATCGGCTTTCCCTGTCTGCCGTTCTCTCCCTTATGCAGACATGCCCTCAGAATTTCTTTTGCTTCGTAAGAATAGTTATACAGGCCATCCCTGTCTCCCCACCTGTGAGATGCAAAAAACAGTGCCATTGCAAAAAATTCTTCTCCGTCCGACGCCGGGCCATCTGCATTTTTTGTCCCGTCCGCCGCACAGGACCAGGCAAAATATCCTTCATTCTCCCCGTCCCGCATCTGCATATACGTTTTTGCCCACTTCCACAGCCTGTCAAATTCCTCGTGCATGTCAAGCTGCACGCAGATCATCATTCCGTATGACATCCCCTCGGTACGGACATCGTTATTTCCCGTATCCATGATATATGCCATATCACTGCCGGCCGGATAATAAACACGTTCATCTTCTTTTCCATAGAAAAAGAAATCCTTTATTTCCTGAAGACGTTCCTCCACCTGCTCCGTCCCGATTCCGTTTTCTTCAAATACATTCCGGTACTGTTCTTTCATATAAATAACCATGCCTTTCTCAGCAGCATCCCCTGCCCGCTGTCCTCACACATAATTTTACTCCTTCACGCCCCCGATGGTAAGCCCGGTCACAAAGTATCTTTGCAGGAACGGATACAGACAGACGATCGGAAGCATGGTCAGAACCGTAGCCGCGGCACGGACCGAAGTCGGGGTTACCGTTCCCGCCGCGTTTTTCATTGCTTCTGCCGAAGTACCCTGATTCGTAACCGATGACAGCAACTTCATCAGCTCATACTGCAGCGTGGTCAGATTCTGGCTCATCCTGTTATAGAGCATGGCATCGAACCATGAATTCCACTGTCCCACTGCCACAAAAAGCGCGACTGTCGCATACACCGGTTTGCAGAGCGGCGAAATGATCTTTACGAAAATAGTCATATAACCCGCCCCGTCAAGCTGTGCCGATTCTTCAAGGCTGTCCGGAATGCCTGTCATATAAGTACGGATCACGAGCATATTAAAAGCGCTGAACATACCCGGAATCACATACACCCAGAAACTGTTGGTAAGTCCGAGCCCCTTGTACAGCAGGAAGGTCGGAATCATACCGCCGTTTACATACATTGTAATTACCCAGAACAGCGATAGTCCCCGCTTAAAAAGA
Source organism: uncultured Lachnospiraceae bacterium (assembly GCA_910579935.1). Classification (GTDB taxonomy): domain Bacteria; phylum Bacillota; class Clostridia; order Lachnospirales; family Lachnospiraceae; genus Kineothrix. The sequence continues at coordinate 47,653 of CAJTVQ010000017.1, read as the reverse complement.
AAGTTTTTTCTACTCACGATAAAAGCCAGGAGCGCGTTTGCCGCCAGTGCAAGCAACGTCCCTATGACCGTCCTTGCAACGGTAATATATGCCCCCGTGATAAGATTTTGCTTTTCGAGCACGGTGATATAATTTTTAAGCGTCCATTTCCTGGGCCAAAGATAAATTCCGCCCCGCAGCGCATCCGTACCGTCATTAAATGAGATTGCCAGCGTATTCAGTACCGGATACAGTGTGATGACCACAAATGCAACCATAAACAATGTATTGCACACAACAAACACTTTATCCCAAACAGAAGTTTTCTTCCTGCTGCTTTTTATTTTTTCCATTTGCTTCTCCTTTCTAGAATAACCGTTCTTCCCCGTTTCTCTTTGCAATCTGGTTTGCAATTACGATCAGCACGATACTTACGAAACTTTTGAAGATACCTGCCGCAGTACCGATGGCAAAGTCGTTCTGGCTGATGCCCCATTTCAGCACATAGATATCGATCGTCTCTGATACGCTCTTTACCAGACCGTTTCCGAGCAGATACTGAATTTCAAATCCTGCATTTAACACATTCCCCACATTCATCAGCAGGAGGATCACGATCGTCGGTTTGATACTTGGAAGCGTCACATACCGGATACGCGCCCAGCGTCCGGCGCCGTCTATGTTTGCCGCCTCATAGAGCGACGGATCGATCGCCGTAATCGCAGACAGATAGATAATGGCATTCCATCCTGTTTCTTTCCATACATTTGCAAAAGCCACGATGGGCCAGAAAAACCTGGGGTGTGCAAAGAAATTAAGAGGCTGGTCCAAAATATGCAGTTTCAGAAGCAGTTCATTTATAATTCCCGTACTTGACAGAGCATCATGCAAGATACCCGTAACAATGATCCATGAGAGGAAGTGGGGAAGATAAGAGATTGTCTGCACCGTCTTCTTGCCCCCGTTGGATTTCACCTCATTTAACAGAATGGCAAACACAATTGCCATTACAAAAGTAACCACCAGGTTAATCACACCCATCCCCAGTGTGTTGCGGATCACACGAATAAACGTGTCGTCCGAAAACAGCTGCCGGAACTTATCCAGTCCTATAAAAGCGGAGTGGAACAGTCCGTCCTTCGGCTTGTAGTTCTGGAATGCCATTATCCACCCGCCTAACGGCAGATAGCAAAAGATGATGCCATATATTACGATGACCAATGACCATATGATAAGTACTCTCTGCTTTTTGACTTCTTTCCACGTTATGTTTCTCTTTTTTTCCTTTGAAGCCATATTTTCCCTCCTTCCATAAAGGGCGGACCCATAACACATGTCCGCCCTGTCCGATCAGCTATCCGAATTTAGTTGTATTTTGCAGCTTCTTCCATTCTGCGGTCAAGTTCTGCCTGCATCTCGTCTATAAATGCCTGCGGGTTGCATCCGTTATACACTTCCATGTACTCCGCCCATGCCGCCTCGAAATCATCTGCCATGACTACCTTGGGCAGATATTCATGCTTGATCTCTCCCATCTTTGTCCAGGCCATACCGCCTTCCGTAGCTGTCGTCATATTATTGGAGTAAGAATACATCGGATACCATGGTCCGGGAGCCTCGCTTGTACCCAGCATATCCACATAAGTTTCCGCATTATATGCCGTAAAGCATTTCTGTACATTCTCACTCAGACTGTCATAAAACTCCTTCGGCTGGTTATCCGGCCTCATGGCATTGATGCCGTCCCTGCTTGTACCTACATACTGCGGGAAATAGGAATAACTGCATAAGTGGGAAGCCTTGTAAGCCGTATTGGAAGCCTGCATCCTCATATCCTCAGTCCGGAAAAACTCACCGCTTTCATCTACGTCATAGTCCACGCCTTTCACGCCCCAGAAACGAAGGTCGTGCGCTTCCTGTCCCAAGAGGTCATTGACAAACTGCATGGCACCTTCCACATCCTTGCAGCTTACCGTAACCGCAAGTCCGTTCGCCGTATTCAGCACTCCGCCTGAATTGTGCCACTGGTTTTTGATTCCCTCCTCAATGGTGATCGGAAGCGGAACATAGTTGCATCCTTTCAGGTCCAGTCCCTGCTGCTTTAAGGAATCGTTTACGTTGTAAGCGAAATCCCACCACTGGTCGATCATGCCCAGCACGCGCCCCGTGGAAAGCTTTGCAATATATTCATCATAGGTCTGCGTGAAAGATTCCGGATCCACAATACCTTTTTTAAATTCCTCGTTCAGCTTCTGGAAATATCTCTTTGCGGTCGGTGTCGTATTATAATCAATGATCGTAAGCGTATCCGGATCTACGATACAGCTTCCGTCATTCGGATATCCGTCAAGGAACTCAGGTGCGTTCTCCAGACAGAAATACCGCCAGTCATCACATAAAATCGTGTACGGAATATTGGCTGTGCCGTCTTCCATCGTGGGATTTGCTTCATTATATCTCTCGATCAGGTCAAAATACTGGTCCATGGTATGTACTTCGGGATATCCCGCCCACTCAAGCACTCTTGTCTGTATCCAAAATGCCTCATCGTTATGTGTCGTTGCTTTTTCTTCCCCATAGATGTTGTTAAACTGATTGATCCAGTAGATATGCCCGTCATCCTGCCTGAGTCTGTCCCACTCTTCCTCTGTCAGGTAATCCTTGATATTCGGATATTTTTCAATATAATCATCCAAAGGCACAAGCGCGCCTGCGTCATAAAGCTGTCCCATACCGTCGCTGCCGTCGATAAAGTCCGGATATTCACCGCCTGCAATCAGCGTACCGACTGCCTCCTGTGCCGTCTGCCCTGTAAGCCATGTCTCTTTCACTTTTACTCCGGTCATCTCCGCAAGCATCTGCTGAATCTCATTGTCATCATTGATCTCTGAACCGGGAACTGCAAAAAACGCCGTAAACTCTTTTACTTCTCCCGAATCCGATGCCCCGCTGTTTCCGCTTTCTCCCGCCTCCTGTGTGCCCGCACCCGTGCTTGTGCCTGCATCCGTCTGCGCATTGTCACTGCCTCCGCAGCCGGCAAACATTGCAGATATCATCGCTGCTGCCAGCAATGCCGATAGTACTTTTTTTGCTTTCATACGATTGCCTCCCTTGTTTTTTTGTAATTTTATTTTATAATTTACAGCGTCGGAAAAAACCCAACAAACGATATATAAAAACATAAAAAAGTATAGATGATGCACCTATACTTTTCCCCCTTCCATATCATTCTGCCTTTTTCTCTCCGGTCTTTGCAGACTGTTTCCTGAACTTGGACGGCGTGCAGCCCTTTGCTGCAATAAACTTATTGATAAAGTAATCAGTATTCTTATAACCCACGTCCTCCGCGATCTTATAAATCTTATCATCCGTGCACACCAGAAGACGTGCTGCCTGCTCGATACGGTAATGATTCAGATAATCCTTGAAAGACTGATCATATTTTTTGCGGAATACCTGGCCAAGATAGACATTGTTGATATAATACTTCTGTCCCAAATCACGCAGTGTCAGATTTTCTGCAAAATGTTCCCTGACCTCCTGCTCGATCAATGCCAGGACACCCCTCGAAACATTTTTCCGAAGCTGAGCAAGATATTCTGCATACTCACAGGCAAATCTTGCCAGGTGTATCCGGCTTCCCCTTTTCGCGCCTTCTTCAAAAACACTCTCGCTGATCCGGTGCAGGATTTCTTCCTGATTGACACAGTCGTCCTGCTCTGTCGCGGCATGGATGAGCTGAAACAGGAGATAATTGATATTGAGGTTAATGGTCTCCCCCATCGCCCCCACCCTGCGCAGTTCCCCATACATCCTGTCTACTGCCGCATAAATCCGCGCCTTATCATTCTGCCCTATCGCAGAGATCAGGTTATCGATCTCTGCCTTGCACAGGAGAATGCCGCTGCTGTTGACCTGAATTTCCTCCTCATAAAAATAAATACTTTTCCGGTCATGGAATGCCTGCAGGGAATTCAGCATACAGGCCGTGCCATAGGATTTTGATATGGCGGAAATATCCGCAACCCTCTTTCCCACCAGCATCACCGGTTTATGCTTCAGCGCCGCGCTCAGGTGATCCAGGAGCTTTTCCAGATATCCCTTTTCCGAACAGCCTTTTTGAACCGCCATACGGTCGCAGTAGATCAATCCGACATCATATATATTTCCTTCGGAAGAAACGTCAAGAATGCAATGCGACTCATCCTCTTTCAGAAATTCCCTGCAGCTTTGGTAAAGTTTTCTCTGCAGGGAACGCATCTCCATATCTTCCACCTCCTCCGGATCCAGGGCCTCCGCCAGCTGTATATCAATATACCTGACTCCGCCGGAAAGACACATATGACCGGTAACATATTCCAGATTCATCCCATCGTGCTTGCCCAGCAGCAGGGAGATCACATTTCTTGCCAGATACGCCCTCTCCATCTCCTGTTTGTCTTCCTGCCGCTGCACTTCGGTTGCTGACATATTGGCTGCCTTACTGATGATCTCCGCCAGGACTTCCCTTTCCACAGGCTTTAATACATAATCCATACAGGAATAATGTATCGCCTGCTGCGCATAGGAAAATTCACTATAACCGCTGAGTATGACAAAATATGCATCCGAAATCTGCTCCCTGCGTATGGTTTCAAGCAGTTCCAGTCCTGTCATCTCCGGCATTCTGATATCCGCTATGATCAGGTCTACCCTGTTTGTCCGCAGATACTCCAGCGCTTCCCTGCCGTTCTGCGCCGTGGCGGCAATGACACAGCCTTCCTTTTCCCAGTCCAGAAGCATGGACAGTCCCTGCACGATAAACGGTTCATCATCTACAAGTAATACCTTTAACATAGTTTGTCCCCCAAAAACTTTCCCATTACGTTTCAAACGGAATCCGTATCTGTACCATTGTTCCCACGCCTTTTTCGCTTTCCAGTGCAAATCCGGCCCGTCCCCCTGTTACCATTTTCAAACGCAGACAGGCATTTACGATCCCTACCCTTCCCTTTTCCTTCAGCCGGTCAATGCTTGCATTCTGCATCAGACCGAGAATCTTCTGCCTCTCCTCTTCCTCCATGCCGCACCCGGTATCCTCTACTTCCATGCATAAGATTCCGCCTGCTTCTTCCATTTCTTCCATATAGATACGTACAAAAATCCAGCCATGTGCCGTTTTGTTCTCGATCCCGTGGACGCAGGCATTTTCCACAAATGTTACGACTGTCAGCTTCGGAATACGGATACCCTGACATCCCTGTTCCACATCCAGTTCATAGGACAGCCTGTCGCCGAACCGATATTTCTGCAGGCTGAGATACGCCTCCACAAACTCCATCTCCTCACCGATTTCCAGTGTATCTGCCGCCCAGTCCACATTCTGCCTTTCCATAACCGCAAGTTTCTCCACCATCTGCGCGATTTCAGGCTCTTTCCGGAGAACACAGTGCATCCGGATGCTTTCCAGCGCATTAAACAGGAAATGCGGATCGATCTGACTGTGGAGCGCCAAAAGTTCTGCATTCTGCCTTGCAATATCCATCTCCTGTTCCCGGATGCGGTCCTTGTAGACGGTCTGGATCAGCTCATTGATCCTCACCGCCATTCTGTTATAATTTTCCATAAGCCTGCCGATCTCATCGCTGCCGCTGATCTCATCGATCAGACTAAGTTCCTCATCCCCCACATTATCAAATACCCTGCCCAGCCGCTCAATCCTCACGGTAAGCGAACGGTTCAGTTCCCTCATGAGTTTCCACGGAAGAACCACATTGATGAGTATGAGCAGCGCTATCAGCGGCATATTCTCCCGGATGTCTTTCCACACATCCGCCTCCGGTTCCAAAATATAAATCTGCAGTTCACAGTTGTACATCGTTATCTCTTTACTCACACCGACCCTGTTCTTTAACGTAAACCGGTTAAAATTCTGACTGATACTGCCATGCCCGTCATTTGACAGCAGCACCCTGTCACCCTGGCAGACATATACCGGGAATTCGTATCCCAGTTTCACCAGTCCCCGCACCATCCTTCCATAATCAAGTTCTATCTTTAAGAATTTATCACACGTGTTTCCACTGAAAAAATCAAGCTTTTTTAAAAAGAGAATCTTCCGTTTTGCTTCCACTACCGGAATCCGCTCGTCATCATAATAGAAATACAGCATCTCATTCTGTCCGGATTCTTCAAAAGTACGGTACCAGCCCGTGTCTGTTATGGCAGACAGCCTGGAAAATTCACCTCCGTTTATGATCGTGGGATTATCCGCGTACATCGTGATGATCGTGTTATCCATTCCGGCGCCGCTCTTAAACAGGGTCGTTTTCATAAAATCCTGATATGCCCCGACATATGCAAGCGCATTCTCATATTCACCATTCAGATATTTTTCGACATACTCATTCAGATAGATCTGCTTTGCCGTAGCCGCCGCATAATCGATACTGTTTGTCAGGCTGTACTGTATGGCGCTTGCTTCATTTTCCATGGCATGCCGCTGCTTGATACGCTGATCGTTCACCACGATATACAGAATCACACTGTCCGTAACGACCAATGGCAGCAGCACACAGAATATATACAGGATCGCCAGTTTCCTGCTCAGCCTGATATTATTTATCCTCCGGCAGAGTGTATCTGTTATTTTCATGTTTTTTCTTTGCTGCCCCTGTTTTTGAAATTTGACATACACTTTTTTATCCTCTATACTGCTATCAGAACAAAATGCATAAAAACACAGAAAGGAAAACCTCCCATGAATCCCGAATCCCTTTACCGGTTAACCCGGTCCCAGCATGAAACTTACCTGCAGCAGCCGGATCACTGCTCCGGGGGCTTTTGCATAGAAACAAATAGGACAGAATCTTATGTCACCCTGAAAAATACCACATTCCGGTTCTGGTACAACACCCAGACTGGCGGATATGACGCCCATTGTCACAAAGCCCTTGAGATCATTACGCCCGTGGAACAGAAATTTACCATAATTGTAAACAATGTTTCCTATTCTTTGGAACCCGGGGATATATTTCTGATTCCTCCCGGTGTTCTGCATTCCTATCCTGCCCCGGACGGAGGCGCGAGATTTATCTATATCTTTCGTCCGGACTTTCTCCATTCCCTTCCCGGATTTTCCTATATCCTGTCACTGCTGAACCGTCCCATACGGATAAATAACGAAAACTTTGGGGATATTTATGCAGAAGAGATCAGTCAGATCCTTCAGCTGGCCGAATATTACTGGCAGCAGTCGCCTCTTTGGGAGATGAAAATCTATTCCGGTCTGCTCTCCTTCTTTGCCAGTCTTGGAAACAGCTGTCTGAACCGCGCCGACTTCGGCGCTCTTTCCCCGGACAGGAAACACTTCTTCAAAAATCTGGAAAAATTATTTGTATATGTAGATTCCTGTTTTTCGGAAAATATCTCTCTGGAACAGGCAGCCGGACTTGCAGGTTATTCCAAATTTCATTTCAGCAGAATTTTTAAAGAATGTACCGGCCAGACATTTATGGAATACCTGCGCAGTGTCCGGATCGCAGAAGCATCAAAAATGCTGCTGGACGGCCGGATGCCTGTCCATGAGATCGCATTTCAGTCCGGATTTTCCAGTCTTACCACTTTTAACCGTATTTTCCGGCAGCTAAAAGGATGCGCCCCTTCCGAATACAGAAACTTCTACTCCCATATTAAAAGTGACTGATACCGAAACCATATCCTCCAGTCCGTTCATACCCTTTCAAAGTTCCAGCCATAAATGCTGCACTGACTTTCCGGTCAGTTCCCTGCTTCTCTCATCCGGCTGGGATCCTCCCAGATAAATATGATACTTTCCGGGGTATAATACCTGCTTTCCTTCCTCATCCCATAGCATAAATGCTTCCTTGGGCAGCAAAACCTCTATCTGCCTGGTTTCCCCTGCTTTTAAAGGCGCCTTTACGACCCGTTTCAGCTGCGGATTGGGAGCGTCCTCCCTCTCCAGCCCTACATAAATCTGAACCGTTTCTATTCCGTCCATTTTACCGGTATTCTTTACTTCCGTGCGCAGAACGACTCCTTTTCCTCCGCCGATATCCCCTGACAGAAGTTCCGTATTCCGGTATTCATATTCGGTGTAGGACAATCCGTAACCGAAAGGATAGAGCGCTTTCTGTTTCATGTAACGATAAGTTCTGCCTTTCATGGAATAATCCTCAAAATCCGGCAGTTCTTCCGCAGTACGGTAAAACGTCACAGGCAGCTTTCCTTCCGGATTTGCATCTCCAAAAAGAATCCTTGCGATCGCGGTTCCGCCCTGCGCACCGGGATACCACCCCTGTATCACCGCATCCAGGTGTTCTTCCTCCCAGGCCACTGCCATGGCGCTTCCGGATAAAAGCACCAGGATCACCGGTTTTCCGCTTTCCTTCGCAAGTTTTAAAATATCATGCTGCAATCCCGGAAGCTGCAGATCCGGTTTATCTCCGCTTCCGTATTCATTACCGGTGTCGCCTTCTTCCCCTTCCAGGGAAGCATCCAGTCCCATGACGGCAATGACCACATCACTCGCTTCACAGACACCGCGCACTTCGGAAGCACGGTCATTGGCATCTGCAAGGGAACTGGTCCTGTCCTTATATAGATGACAGCCTTCCGAGTAAAGTACCCTCACCCCGTCACCGGCATGATCCTGAATTCCCTCTAAAACCGTCACGTAACGTGATGCGGTTCCTTCATAGTTTCCAACAAGGGCCCTGCGGTTGTCTGCATTCGGTCCGATCACACCGATCGTATGAAGTTCTTCCTTCTTCAATGGCAGAATGTGATCCTTATTCTTCAGTAAAACAACCGAACGTTCCGAAACTTTTTCATTCAGCTTTCTCATTTCAGGAGAATCCACAACTGTATATGGAATTTCATCATATGGATTTTTCCCCTTTGCATCAAATACTCCCAGTTTCATGCGTGCGGTAAACAAATTCACCACTGCTTCATCCAGCCGTTTCTCATCTACCATTCCCTCCTGCACCGCCTTTTCCAGATAGACGAACAGGGAACCGCAGTTCAGGTCACACCCATTGTTCATTGCAAGCGAAACCGATTCCATTGCGTTGGAGGTAACATAATGATTCTCATGAAAATCCCTGATCGCCCAGCAGTCGGATGTTACATGCCCCTCAAATCCCCATTCCTGCCGCAGGATTTCTGTTAACAGCCTCCTGCTCCCGCAGCATGGCTGTCCGTTCGTACGGTTATATGCCCCCATCACTGCTTCCACTTTCGCTTCCTGCACGCATGCCTGAAACGCCGGCAGATAAGTTTCCCTTAAATCCTGTTCATTCACTATGGCATCAAAGCTGTGCCGCAGGTTTTCCGGTCCGCTATGTACTGCAAAATGTTTTGCGCAGGCTGCCGTTTTTAAATAATTTTCATCATGCCCCTGAAGTCCCATAATGTAACGAACCCCCAGCCTGGAAGTCAGATACGGGTCTTCCCCAAACGTTTCATGTCCCCTTCCCCATCTCGGGTCCCGGAATATATTGACATTCGGCGCCCAAAACGTCAGTCCTTTATATATATCCGTGTCCTCACCTTTTTGCTGCATATTGAATTTAGCCCGCGCCTCCGTTGACACTGCATCCCCTATCTGCTCCAGCAGCTCCTCATCAAAGGTCGCTGCCAGTCCTATTGCCTGGGGAAAAATAGTCGCCGTGCCCGCACGCGCCACTCCATGCAGTGCCTCGTTCCACCAATTGTATGCCTTAATCCCAAGGCGTTCAATTGCCGGAGTCCGGTGCATTGTCTGTAAAACCTTTTCCTCCAGCGTCATCTGTGCAACCAGTTCTTCTGCCCGTCTGCGATACCTGTCCGTTTTCTCCTGATCATAAACCAAATCCATTCTGCCCGTATCTCCTTCCACGTATCATTCACTTCGAATTTATGTATCTATAGTATATATCATTCCGTCTGTTTTTTTCTTCTTAGCATTTGCGGCAAGATGCCCATATATTGCTTTTTTCTTTCCCAAAAGCCATTTTCTACCATCCTTTTACTGCCGTATGATACCGGAAATCACGAAATCCGGCCCTGCCGCCTGTCTCTTTTGTGGCATAAAAAAACAACCCGAAACGGCAGCCTGCAAAATGGTCCAGTTTAAAATACAGCTTCTGCGTGATGCCGATCTGTCTCCACCCGTTACCGGTATGGTAAAAAAAACGGGCCTCATCTTTCCGCCTTCTGAAATCCACTTCTGCCTTCAGGCGGACTTGTGTCTGTTCCACCGGAACGGACTCCCATTCCGTACCTTCCCCCGTATCCTCCGGCATGGCCTGAAGGGAATCATCTTCTGCCTCCCTGCTTATCATTACGATGTCATAATGTCCGTCCGCCCTTTTCGTCACGGCAGCCATACCGTAACAGCCCTGCAGTGCACAGATACCTGCATAATCGCCCTCCTTCAGTGCACAAATGTCAATGGTTATTTCACCTGCGCACCCCGGATAAAGCATCCGCTGTGTCAGTACATTTTTAGCCTGTACCAGACTTTTACACAGTTTTCCCGTTTCCATCCATAAGATGCCGTTTTTCTCATCATGCCCGACCAGCCGCATATCCGGCTCATGGTTAAACTGCCATACGCTCCTGAACCCATAACAGCCATACTGCTCCCGCTCCTGTTCCCCGGACAATCCCTGTTCTTTCTTAAAATCATCACTCTGCACCAGTGGACGGTATCCATACCCCGCCTTTTCATTTCGGGGAATATCAAACTGTCCGGGAATCTTCCTGCCCGATCCGAACAGGGGATAGCCGTCCTTCCATGTGACGGGAACCAGCACGGGGATCCGACCTGCCGCCCCGTGATCCTGGAACAATACCGCATACCATTTTTGATCCGGCGTCTCAACAATGCCTCCCTGCGCCACCCCCTGCCCGCAGTATCCCCTGTCATCGTTCAGGACATCCCCGCCGGTAAATTCCCCGTCCACGGAATCCGACACGAAGCATGCCTGTGTACGCATCCATTTCTCCCTTAGGGAATGAATGAAAAACAGGTAATATTTTCCCCGTATCTTATAAAAATGCGTCCCCTCATATCCGAGATGCGGATTCCCCGCATCGCTGACCGCCAGACGATGCAGTCCGCCTGTGAGGGGACCGCTGAGATCCGGTTTTAACTGTGTAATGTAAATATCCCTGTTTCCATATGCAATATATACCCGGTCTTCATCAAATAACAGCGAACCGTCATGATAAAATCCGTCTATATTCCGTTTTTTCCATGGACCCGCTATCCTGTCCGAAGTATACAGATAGGTCCTTCCCGTATCATTAGCGGCAAAGCAGATGTAGAATGTGCCCTCGTGGAACCGCAGGGAAGCGGCCCACATTCCTTTTCCATAGATGTTATTCTCCCCCTCCATCGTCTGTCCGGGCGTGCCGTCCAAAACATCGTATACGTAAACGGCATGTTCCCAGTTCACCAGATCATAGGAGCGCAGAATCTCACATCCCGGCATAAAATGCATGGTGGTTGTGACCATATAGTAGATGTTTCCGACCCTGATCACGTCCGGATCGGGATAATCCAGTCCCATAAGCGGATTTACACCTGTATTCCCGTTTAATTCCATATCCTTTTTCTCCATTCATCCTATCAGAACACTCTCTTATTGTTCCTGCGTACTAAAATAATTCAAATCTTCCTTCACGGATTCTGACAGTTTTTTCAGTTCCAATGCCGTTCTTGCAAGCGAAGCCGTAGCATCATTCAATTCGTTCATCGAAGCATTGGTCTGCTGTGTGGTTGCGGCATTTTCTTCCGCTATTGCAGACAGGCCGGTCATCAGCTCCACGACATGTGCCCCTGTCCTGCCGCATACGTCAGCCTGTTCCAAAACCGTCCTCATTCCGCTGTCCGTGGATATGATCCCGTCTTCTACCATACCGAATTTTACTTTGGTCTCATCCAGTTTCTGTTTCTGGCTCATGATCATACCCGTAACTTCATGGATGGACTGGACGGTCTTCTGCGACTCTTTCGATAATACCTGTATGATATCGTCTATTATTCCGGCGGATGAATTCGTCTGCTCCGCAAGCTTCTGGATCTCACCTGCCACTACCGCAAATCCTCTCCCCGCCGTTCCTGCCCTTGCTGCCTCAATGCTGGCATTCAAAGACAACAGGTTTGTCTGACTCGCAATCTCTGCTATCAGATTGACTACTTCCTGAATCTTTACTACCGATGCATCCGTCTGATGTATCTGGTCTGATATCTTCATGAATGCCTCCGTAGTCCTGTCACTTGTGCCGCTTAATTCTTTCACGATTCTGGTCGCTTCCGCTCCCCTTTCACTCATCCCCTTCGAAGTACCCGATAGTTCCTTTACGCTTCCGCTGATCTGAAGCATATTTTCCCTCATATTCGATACCTGAAGTGATGAGGCCGCCACGTCGCCGGCCTGCACCATTGCTCCCCTGGCTATTTCATCTAAAGCCGTACTGACAACTTCCGCCGCCCCCTTCGTCCGGCTCGCCCTTTCTTCCAGTTTACTCCCTGCTTCTGCAAGATCCGCTGAAATTTCCTGCAAATGCCTTATACTGCCCGTAAGCTTATCAAGAAAGATATTCAGGCTCCTTCCGAACTGTGAAAACTCATCTTTTCCATCTGTCTTTATCCGGACCGATATCCTGCCCTGTGTTATTTTATCCAAAGCATTCCTGAAAAGAAGCACATTCCTGTCAATACTGCTGCCTATCAATACTGTTGCGCCCACAAGTATGATCGCCGCAAGCGCCAGCACGATGATACTTACTCTCTGTACGGATATCTTTACCTCTGCCATATCCTCAGAAGCCATGTTTTTAACAAGTCCGCACAGATCGGTAAGATGATCGTTCAACACCGTATTCTCCGCCTTTAACGCAAGGATTTTATCATCCGCTTCCTTCATCTGCCGGAGGATCTCCTTCTTAGCCTTCAGCTTCCCAAGTGAATCCTCCGCAAGATCCTCACTTGTCGTATACAATGGAATGTTCTCTTCCATCTCTGCAAGCAGCGCTTCTGTTTTTGCGTAAATATCAGTTACATCCCTGCCTTCTACCACCAGTTTACTGTAGGCATTTACATAATCTTCAAGCTGCTCAAGACTGTTCTCATAACTGTAAACCCCGAAATAGGAACCGCCATACTTGTATTCATAAGACATATCCGTTGGCTCCAGATACAGTGTATACTCTATCTCCGGGTAATTCTGGGGTGCATATTCCTTTATGGAAATCTGTGCCGCAAATTCCTCCCAGCCTTCATTGGCCGCATTGAAGTTACAGCCGACACGGATCGCAGGCTCTGCATCAAATGTGGTAATCTCACTGTCCACATAAGCCAGCCCGGAACCCTGGACGGCATCAGCCACGGACAGGTCAATGTCCTCATATTCCGTGCCCCTGACCAGTTTAACCTCCGTAATATAACAGTCTTTATCATACGTAAGCGTTCCCCCGACCCGGAATGCAATAAAATCCCGCTTCGCTCTTTCCGGCACAGGCCCCCGGTAAACCAGTTTTACATATTCTTTCCCGTCAATCTCCACACGTTCGCCGCTCGTCCACATATAAGCGTCCATCCATTTAATTTCCAGCCAGTCCTGTTTGTCCACCAGAACCGAAAAACTGTCTGACAGCGCACTGCCAGCCTCCAGGTACTGCCCATACAATCCGTCTTCCCCGTCAAACCCGCGTGTACTGCTGAGACTGCTTATCTCACTGTAGTTCGCCCTGAGCCTTGCCAGCCCGTTAAGCATCTTATTGACATCTTCTTCATATTTTTGGTCCGTTAAACCTTTCAGCCTTTCCGCATTCGAAATCATTTGTCCAAGATTTTCAATGATACGGTCCAGATAACTTTGTTCTATGTAATACTGATATTGGGCTTCCAGTGCAAGGTTTTTGGCCTGCAGCACATCGATCTCATTGACAATGGATTCTATTTCACTGTTGCTGCTGTTTCTATTGAGTGAATTAATTCCCAATATACCTATACTGACCGCTGCAAAAATAGAGAAAACGCCCATCAGTACTATTTTACTCTTAATTGTCCGGAATATATGATTTTTCATATTCTGCCTCCCTCCTTCGTCCGCCTTTCCCGTTTATCACTAACCCATTCACATTATTATCTCAAAAAGTGAATTTCCTGAAACCTGTCAAACTAAATACTATACCCCCATTTTTTTATGTTTTTCACACGGCTCCGGGCTCATTGCCCGCGGAAATAAAACCCCAGGCACACGGATGCAGGGAGGAAAAAAACCTGTCTTTATGGCAAAAATCCCGGAAATATGAAAGATGCAATTGAAATTTCTGAAAATGGCATTGAAAAGGCAAAGAAGATTGCCAGACAAATAGATGTGCAGATCAATGATTTTCAAACACGCTCTGGAAAAGCTGACCCTGCCGTTATGTACGCCCATCCACGTTCCCACGCCCGGTCAGCGCTTCTTCCAGATTAAAGTTCCCGCCGAACACCGCATAACATTCACGGGGAGTCCCCCGGCTGGATCTGTACCAGGATGACTGCCGCAAATACCAGCACACAGCCTGCCAGTTCCCTTACCGTAAGGGACTGTCCCAGCAGCAGCCAGCCCGCCAGAACGGACACCACGGATTCCATGCTGAGGATCAGGGACGCCACGGTCGGCTCCAGCTCTTTCTGTCCGACCACCTGCAGTGTGTAAGCCACTCCGCAGGACATGATCCCCGCATATAAAATAGGTACCATTCCCTGTACAAGCTGCCCCCCGGACGGCTGCTCCGTAAGCAGCGCTCCCGCTCCGCACAGGATGCCTGCCGTATAAAACTGAATGCAGGACAGAACCACCCCGTCCACTTTCGGTGAAAAATAGTCGATCACCAGAATATGTACGGAAAAAAGAATCGCGCACACAAAGACCAGCAGATCTCCTTTTCCGACAGCAAATCCCTCCGTAATGCACAGCAGGTATAATCCAACTGCCGCCGCCGCTGCGGCGATCCACACTTTTCCCGGTATCTTCCTATGCATGAACAAACCGAATAACGGCACCAGGATAATGTAAAGCGTGGTAATAAATCCTGCCTTTCCCACCGTAGTATACTGTATGCCAAGCTGCTGAAAAACGGATGCCGCACAAATGGCTAACCCGCAGCAGATACCGCCCTTTAAGGACAGGGCAATGCCTGCTCCCTTTTTTGGTCCGTCCCCTGCCGGTTCCGCCCCACTCCCCCGGTTCTCCCGTACCAGCTTCCGCATCCGGACATAAATAAGCGGCAGAAGCACCGTTCCGCCGATCAGAAACCGCACGCTGTTAAAAGTCAGCGGTCCCATATAATCCATTCCCACACTCTGCGCTACAAATGCAAAGCCCCAAATACATGCCGCCAAAAATAAAAACAGGCTGCTGATCATCGATTTCTTTTTCATAGTTTTCCATTTCTTCCCACGGCGGCTGCAATCACCGCCGCAATATCCTTTATCATCCGGTTCCCGCAATCCACGGTAATATCCGCATACCTCTCATAGTATGGGATTCTTTCCGT
Organism: uncultured Lachnospiraceae bacterium; assembly: GCA_910579935.1. GTDB lineage: Bacteria > Bacillota > Clostridia > Lachnospirales > Lachnospiraceae > Kineothrix. Next base: position 32,134 of record CAJTVQ010000017.1, on the reverse strand, counting down.
ATACAGGTCTTCCAGTGTCTGTCCGTCCCTGACCGCTACCCCGCGCTCATTCAGATCACCCAGCCGCTCCTCAATGGATGCCAGCTCCAGTTTTAAATACACAACGGTTCCGATGCTCCTTAAATGCGCCATCGCTTCCTTTCCGTATATCGCGCTGCCTCCGGTTGCGATCACGCTTTTATCTGTCCTTATGGAAGCATTGATGTCATTCTCCACCCCGAGAAATCCGTCTATTCCTTTTTCTTCCATAATCTGATGCAGGAGCATACCCGTATGCTCCTGTATCACCAAATCGGAATCTATAAATCCATAGCCCAGCCGCTTGGCCAGCACCACGCCTACCGTACTTTTTCCGGCTCCCGGCATACCGATCAATATCACATTATCCATGGTATGCGATCACTTCCACTTCACAAAGGACATTCTTCGGAAGCGTCTTTACCGCGACACAGCTGCGCGCCGGTTTTTCATTTTCCGTAAAATATTTTTCATAGACACTGTTAAACACCGCAAAATCTTCCATATCGGCCAAAAAACAGGTTGTTTTTACCACTTCCTTATAAGAATATCCCGCTTCGTTCAGAATCGCACCGATATTCCGCATCACCTGTCTGGCCTGCTCCGCTATATCACTGCCTTTGATTTCCCCCGTAGCCGGATCAATCGGGATCTGGCCCGATGCGTACAAGGTTTTTCCTGCAATAATTGCCTGTGAATAAGGTCCGATCGCTGCGGGCGCTTTACTGGTTGAAACTTTTTTTAACATCTGCTTTCTCCTCGTCTTTCTTATTTTCAGTCATTCCCGTCATTCCTCAAACTGTACCCGGACATAAAAGCCCCTCTCGTTTTCCAGCACATTGACGACCGTGCCTTCCCTTGCCAAAAGCCTTTCACGAAACGGATAATTTCCTGACATCGCCAAAGACGGGTCTATGGTATAGTAGTAATTACTGGGAAGCACGCCTTCCGTTACGGTAACATGGTCCCCTGCCGCCAGCAGACCCTGCCGCTCCATCTTGAATTCCATCTCCCGCATATCCGCCCCTGTCCTTTCCGCTCCTGAGAAATTACGGTTATTTCACTGGTCTTTATTGTACTAGCACTTGCGGAATTTTTCAATAGTTCCTTTTACAAATCGTGGAAAATGACTATGAATAGTAACAATTGAAGTGTAAATCCTCATTAACGGCTTTACACTTTTCTACCTGGAACCAGAAAGAACCTTAAGACTGGCGCTCCGATGCCCAGACACACTCCACCTGATATTTTTTAAATACTTCCAGCCACCGTTCCTCCGGCTCTTCGTCCGTGATGATCGTCGAAATATTCTCCAATCCTCCAATCGTCGTAAAAGCCGTATGCCCGAACTTCGAACTGTCCACGGCCAAAATCCTGCAGTCCGCCCGTTCCAGCATCGTCTTCTTATTCCCTGCATGCAGTTCATTGGAATCTGTAATACCATTCTCCAAATCAAATCCTTTACAGGAAATGATGGCTTTATCCACATGATACGCACGCAGCATCCGATCCGTCTGTGGCCCTGCCAATGCCAGCGAACCTTCCATGGCGAGCCCTCCCGTCGAAAGCACATGCCAGTCCGGCCGGTCAAAAAGCTCAATGAGAATCTCAATGGAATTGGTAATGATGGTCAGGTTCTTCTTTTCTTCCTTCAGTGCCTTTGCAATGAACACGGCCGTGGAACTGGAATCCAGCATCAGCCGCTCCCCGTCCTTCACCATATCCCGCACAATCTCCGCTATCTTCTGCTTTCCGACCACATTCGTGTTCTTCCGCACATTAAAGGGCATGTCGATATTCACATTTTCATTCAGGACTGCCCCTCCGTAACTCTTTATCACATACCCGTCATTTTCCAGCTTTTCCAGATCCCGCCTTATTGTTTCCTCCGAGACTCCGTAAGCCCTGCTTAGTTCACTGACCACTACCCGTTTTTCCTTTTGGAGTTTCTCCAGTATTTCATTTCTTCTCTCTATCGCTAACATATGCTGCCTCCTGCGAACTTCCATGATTCCAATATCGTTTCTTCTTCAAATTTAATATAATGAACAGGGTCGCTTTCATGTCTCTTGGGGAATTTCATCCTGATTCACACAGCTGCCCGGAACAATCAACATAACCTTTCCATTTATTCATCATGCCCATGTAAATGATACAAAAAATAGAAATTATGTGCAAGCCATTTCTCGGAATTGTGTTTCTGCGGACGCAGAACTGTCAGACACGGAAATCAATTTTCGGCTTCTGTCAGTCAAATAATCTTTACACTTTATCTGCCGTTTGATATAATAAAGGGTGCCAGCAAACAGCAGTTATGATAGAAAGCGGGGGATTTATATGCCAAATAATGAAAAAGAAATCAATAATAATTTGTTTGACCAGTTAACCTTAGTAGAGCGGATTGAAAAACAGGCATTAAAAGGCGATATGAATTTGGTAATAGAGGAAATTGAAATGTTAAAAAAGGAAATTAACCGTAAGCTATACCAAAAACCGCCATTAACAGAAACACAGCCATGATTGTAAGCCGGCCGGAAAACCCTGAAAGAGCGAAAACGGATTCTGAATAAGAACCCGTTTTTATTTTCATCTTTCTCTTTCCACCCGATTTTCATAAAGATAAAACTCTCTTATGAATCCCCCTACAACACCGCTCTCCAAATCTTCTCATCCGGATGGGCAATGACGGAAGAATCCAGATACATCCCGTCCGCTCCGATTTCCCGCTTCGCTTTTTCTATGGCAGCCTCCACCGCCGCCACTTCCCCGGTCAGCATCAGATAGGATTTCCCGCACATTCCCCTTGCGATACGGAGTTCTATCAGGGTCACAATGGCTGTCTTGGCCGCGGTATCCGCCGCCACAATAATGGAAGATGCATCATAGGTTTCCAGTATGCCGAGCGCGGAAACCTGTTCCACCGCAGCCGCCCCGTATATAGCAGGGAAAATGGATTCATGGGGATTTCCCAGTACAAAGCTGTTGATCAAGTGAGTTGCGTAACTCACTTTGGCTGTCTCCACCGCAGCCTTCACCGCACTCAGTTCCCCGCTGATGACCGCTATATATTTGCCCGGACATACGGTCTGCGCTTCTATGATATCCACTTCCGCTGTTTTCACCATGGCATCCGCCGCCGTTACTCCCGCTGAAACCGTCTTATATTCCACCATTCCGATTGCCTTACTCATACTATGTACACCTTTCCGTCACGTTAAGGAACCATTCCTAAGCTAAAATCACCATATATTTATCCGTTACTTCCGTTACTTTTCCGCTAATGGAAGCATGTACAGCCACGCTTAACCCCTCTGCCGGCCGGGCTGCCATCTGTCCCCGTTTCACTTCATCCCCTACGCTTACGACCGGAACTGCCGGCGCCCCGATATGCTGGCTGAGCATCAGTTTTACCTTTTTGCACTCCACAGTCTGTCCGTTTGCGTTTAACGGCGCAGGTTTATCATATTTCGTTAAATCCAGTCTCGCCATCAGTCGTTTCATAGGAGCCCTGCGGAACTCCCGTTCCGCCGCCGCAGGCGCAGCCTCTGCCTTCGGCGGTTTAATCCCGTGGGCCCTCAGTCCCGCTTTGTAATCCGCAATCAGGGAGCGGGGGGAAAGTCCCTGCATACAGGAATAATTCTCACAAAGCCCGCAGGACGAGCAGAACATGGTATTTAGGAAAATATCCGTATCCTGTATGTCTTTGCAGGTCGCCGCACGCATAAACTTATGAGGCTCTATGGGATGCCCGAGAAGATGTCTCGGACACAGGTCCGTGCACATGGAACACTGGCAGCATGCCGCCGCCGCACGCTTTAGATCAATGGAAGATTTCCTTCTCTTCCTCTGTACCAGCAGATGTTCCTCAGGCAGAACCAGTACCGCATTGGTCGTTTTCGTCACCGGAAGGTTTCCGTTTCCCTCAAATCCCATCATGGGACCGCCGATGAAATATACCGGATTTTCCGTCGTGACCGTTCCGGCCTGCCGCACCGCTTCTTCTATACTGCATCCAAGGGGCAGCCGCACCGTAACCGGATGCTCTACTTCGCCCACGATGGATACCAGCTTATCCTGCACGGGTTTCTCCTGTGTCACCGCCCGGTATATGTTGTATACGGTTTCCACATTGAAAACCGCTACCCCGCTTCCGATGGGCAGTCCGCCCGGCGGCACCACTTTTCCCGTCACCTCATAAATCAGGACGACTTCGTCTCCCGCCGGATATACTTCCTCCAGCAATCCGAGACGGATCTCCGGATATTCCCCGATACACTCCCGCAAAGCCGCTATGGCGCCTTTATATGCCTTCTTAATGCCGATGACGGCTTCTTTTGCCTCCATGGTTTCCGCAAGCATGTGGAAAGCCTGCACGATCTCCCCTGCATTATGTTCTAAAAGCTGCCTGTGAAGTTTTAAAAGCGGCTCGCATTCCGCACAGTTCATAATAATGGTATCCGCACGCTTATCCAGCTTCGCATAAGTGGGAAACCCCGCTCCTCCGGCGCCGACCACTCCGCTTCGCTGCAATACGGCGCTCAGTTCTTCTAAACTTATCCGTTCTATCCTGCTCATTTCTGCATCCATTGCCTTCCGTCATCGATGATACCAACAATTGCTGCGTCTATGGGGGCATCCGTCAGGTCACAGCCGACCCGCGCCGCGCTCCCTGTTGCAACCAGTACGAATTCCCCGATCCCCGCACCGATATTGTCAATCGCGATCAGCTGGTTTCCGCTGCCGCCCATCTGTTCCGCCAGTTCCACCACCATGAATTTATTTCCTATCAGTTTTTCGCTTTTTCTCGTGGAGACTACGCTTCCCACTACTTTTCCTACCAGCATACCGTCTTATCCTCTTCCTATCCGTTTATGATCCTGACCGTGTCGCCCGTGGCTATCTTTGCCGCATTGGCTTCATCCGTATCAATGTGCATTTCCAGGGTAAAACTGTCATCCACCCGTATCTGTACCTGATTAAATACCGTTCCTCTTTCATTATCCGCTTTTACGGATACCACATCCCCGTCATGCAGGCCGGCCGCCATGGCGTCCTTCGGCGACATATGGATATGACGTTTCGCCACAATGCATCCTTCCTCCAGATACAGCGCACCTTTCGGCCCTACTAAGGCAACCGGCGCGCTTCCGGCCACATTTCCGGACTCTCTTATGGGCGCCTTAACCCCTAATTTAATGGCATCGGTAGAAGAAATCTCCACCTGTGACCGACTCCTTACCGGCCCTAATATCCTTACATTTTCTATCGCCCGAAGTTTCAGGCCTACGATCGTCACCAGCTCATTGGATGCAAACTGTCCGCCCATCAACTCTTTTTTCTTCGTCAAATGATATCCTTCCCCAAAAAGGATTTCCACATGTTCCTGTGTCAGATGTACATGCCTTGCGGAAACTCCCACCGGAACAAGGTAGCCGTTCTGTGAATTCTGTTTTTCCCCCATTGCTTCCATTACCATTCTGGTAATCAGCTCAATCTGGCCGTCTGCAATTATATTCTGCTCCATCATCCATTCCCTCCAAGCATTCCGTTCAAAAGACATAAGGGCGGGCTATTGCCCGCCCTGCCTTCCCTCTCCCATTCCGTTATCCCTTACAGCCGCTTATTTCAAAACGGGAAGAATCTTCTCAACGTCCGTATGAGGTCTGGGAATTACATGGGTAGCTACTAATTCACCCAGCCTGGATGCGCTGGCGCTTCCTGCTTCTACCGCTGCATTTACTGCGCCTACATCACCGCGTACCATAACGCTTACCAGACCGGAACCGATTTTTTCCGTTCCAACCAAAGTTACGTTTGCAGCCTTTAACATTGCATCCGCTGCTTCAATCGATGCTACCAAACCTCTTGTTTCAATCATTCCCAATGCTTCCTGTGCCATTTTTTTCTCCTCCTTTGGCTCTGTTATCCCTGCTTCTTTTTTAACTGTTTCCTGTTGCACCGTTTCATTTGCCGCTGCCTCTTCTTTCACAGCCGCCTCTTTTTGGGATTTATTCACTTCGGCTTTCGCCGGAGTTTTCCTTCCTGTCTTTTTCTGCTCCGCCATACGCTACTCCATTTCATCGTTCCATGCCGTTGATATGTTCGTCAGCCGGCTGGCGCTCTTTTTCACCAATTTAATCACTTCCTCATGGGGATTGGCAATTACGACTGTGGCTGCCGGTTTCTTAATCGCTCCCTGCGAGGCAGCCTCTATCGCCTGTTTCACATCCGATACATCTCCCCGTATGATAACCGTTACCAATCTGCCGCCCAGTTTCTTCTCCCATGTGACAAATTCCACATTGGCCGTCTTACACATGATATCGAGGGCGCTGATTGCCGCCGTTGTACTCGGAATCTCAAAGAATCCATATGCATTTCCCATGATTTTTTCTCCTGATTTCTTATCCTCTTTCAAGTTCCGCCTTTATCTGCCTTCCATTAAATCAGGGGCAGAATTTTTTCCACATCGCTGTGGGGTCTCGGTATCACATGGGTAGCCACCAGTTCCCCGAGGCTGGATGCCCTTACGCTTCCTGCTTCCACTGCCGCTTTCACCGCGCCCACATCGCCGCGCACCATCACCGTTACCAGTCCGGAGCCAATCTTCTCGGTTCCGATCAGCGTCACCTCCGCTGATTTGATCATCGCATCCGCCGCTTCTATAGCCGCCGTAAGACCTCTCGTCTCTATCATTCCCAATGCCAACTGTGCCATCTTTCTCCTCCTATTCCAGTTCCGCATCCGCCCTCCCAGACCCTTGTCGGCAGAGAAAATTCCGTCTGCTTCGCAGCCATAATTTCCTCTGGGGTCTGTACGGGCTCCTGCTGTTTTTTAATTCCAGTTCCGCATCCGCCCTCCCAGACCCTTGTCGGCAGAGAAAATTCCGTCTGCTTCGCAGCCATAATTTCCTCTGGGGTCTGTACGGGCTCCTGCTGTTTTGAGATTCAGGTTTCTATTCCAATTCCATCCCTTCCAACTCCATCCCTGCCACAATTATACCACAAATCTCCCATACCGTAACCCATTCAGGGAAGAATCGCTCCGCGATTCTTCCGGAAATAACTTCATTTCCTCATTTCTTATCCATCCCACTCAGCTTCAGCATTTTTTCCGTATCTTCTTCCGGACTTGCGATCTCGTGGGTTGCTACTACGCCTGCCAGTTCTTCGGCCCTTCTCTTTGCGGCCTCTACGGCGGCCCTTACATCCGATACGGTTCCGCGGAATTTTATCATGACGATAAGCGGCACGGGAAGCGCATCCGCATTGGCCGGTTTGTTCTTGTCAAAGTTCTCTATGGTCACGTTAGCGGCTTTACAGCCCGCGTCCGCTGCCGCAAATGCCGTTGCAAGCCCGAATACTTCTATGATTCCTACTGCTTCTCCCATACCTTTATCTCCATTTTCTTACCTTTATCATCTATTTTCTTATCAGCCAATCATCGTTTCTGCTGGTTTACCGGTTTATAATGGCAATCTTTAGTCCTTCCATCTTCAGATTCGTCACATGGGCTTCGTTAATCTTTTCCAAAGGAAATTCATGGGTGATCAGTTTATCGATCGGAAGCCCGATGCCCTTCGCCCTCTTCAGAAAATCAAAGGTGGTTGCGTAATCCCTGAGGGTGTATACCCAGGAACCTACCATGGTCAGCTCTTTGGAACAGATGTCCAGATGCGGATTGATGGTAGCGTCTCCGTTATTGATAAAGAATCCCAGTTCGCACAGTCCGCCGCCGTTGCGGATGAATTTATAAATATTGGAATGTGCGGCCGGCGCTCCTGTACACTGGAAGGCAAAATCTGCGGGATACCCGCCGAATGCGTCTTCCACGGCGCTGGTCAGCGCTTCGATTCCTTTGTGCTCCTTGAAACTTACCGATTTTTCCGCGCCCATTTCTTTGGCAAAATCAAGACGTTTCTGTTCCCCGTCCACCGCTACGATATGTTCGATTCCCATAGTACGCAGTACGGCGATGCAGATCAATCCGATAGGACCGCAGCCCTGTACCACTACCCGGCTGTTGAAACGGAGGATTCCCGTGGATTTTGCCCGTTCCACTGCGTGGATCAGCACCGCGCACGGCTCAATCAGGATTCTTGATTTCAAATCCAGGTCGCTGACGTTGAATACCGTGGAACCTTCCCGAATCAGTATGTAGTCGGAAAACCAGCCGTTCAAATGAATGTCGTCGTCGGGAAGGAGTCCATATACATCGGCGCCCCCTACGTTTTGTTTGTTCAGGTCAAACATGGTGATGTCCGGATTGTCTTTGAAAATCATACAGGTAACGACTTTGTCTCCCACTTTTAAAGGTTTTCCGGCGCTGTCCTTCGTTACGTTTTTGCCCATCTTCACGATTTCTCCGGTTCCCTCGTGTCCAAGCGCTACCGGGATCAATCCAAAGGGGTCTTTTTTGAATTCATGGGCGTCGGTTCCGCAGATGCCGCAGCCCTCTACCTTTACGAGAATATCCCCGTCCCCTACTTCGGGAATCGGAAATTCTTTTACTTCATATTTTTCCAATGCGGTCAGCATGGCTACTCTTGCCGTCTTCGGTATCTGTCCCTGCGTGCCTGACGCTGCGGCTGCACCTGCTGTCATACCGCGGTCCATCATGCTTTCCAGCACCTGCTTTACCACCGCTTCCAAATCGGCTGTGTTGATATTGCCCATGGATGATGTCTCCTTTCTGAATTCCGAAACTTCCACTTTTCTATCTGCTCTCTGATTTCTTAACTTTTTCCTGCTTCTTACCGGATGCAAAGGCTGTCTGACATCACGCAGCGTCTTCTCTTCGTAAATGCGCTGGCACTGGTCAGCCCTTCGCCTGTCCTGCTGGCAATGGTAAAGGTACAATAACCTTCGCCGCCAAAGCCTAACGCCGCATAGGACGGTGCATTTTTCACAAGAATCGCCGTATCAATGGCTTTTGCATATTTCGTGATGTTATCCACGTTCTTGGAATGGATGTGGGCGGAATGGCGGTTGCCGTGTTCCAGCCAGACTGCTTTTTCCACCGCGTCGTCAAAATCCTTCGCCCTTACCACTCCGAGAATCGGCATCATCAGTTCCTCGGAAATCAGGGGATGCTCTTTCTCTCCTTCAAATACGATGCAACGGATGTTGTCGGGTACTTCCACGCCGATCATGCCAAGCAGTGCCTTTGCGCTTCTTCCCACGCATTTCCGGTTCAGCCCCTTCGGTGTCAGTACCACGCCGGTCAGCTTATCCTGTTCTTCTTTACTGATCCGGTAACAGCCCTGCTCGTTCACCATATAGTGCATCAGTTCATCCGCCACGCTGTCTACCGCTACGATTTCTTTTTCCGCGATGCAGGGAAGATTATTGTCGAACGTACATCCGTTTACAATATCTTCTGCCGCTTTCCTCACATCTGCCGTCTCATCCACCAGCGCCGGAGGATTTCCCGCTCCTGCCCCGATGCCGCGCTTTCCGGAGGAAAGTACCGCCGTTACCACACCCGGTCCTCCGGTTGCCACTAACAGCGAAATATCTTTATGCTTCATCATGATGCTGCTTGTTTCCAGGGTGGGCCTTTCCACCGTACAGGCAATTATGTCCGGCCCGCCTGCTTCTGCGGAAGCCTCATTCATCATGTGAATGGCAAATATCGAAGTCTTGATGGCTGCCGGGTGGGGATTGAATACTACCGTATTGCCGCCCGCCAGCATACCGATGGTATTGCATATGATGGTTTCGGACGGATTGGTACACGGAGTAATGGCTCCGATCACCCCGAAAGGCCCCATTTCCACCAGTGTCAGCCCTCTGTCGCCCGACCAGGCGGTGGTTGTAATATCTTCCGTACCGGGGGTCCGTTCCGCCACCAGATGGTGTTTCAATATCTTATGCCCTACATTGCCCATACCGGTTTCCTGCACACCCATACGTGCGAGGACTTCGGCATTTTCTTTCGTTTTTCGCCTGATAATGGTAATTATTTTTTCCCTTTGGTCCATGGACATGGTCTGGACTTTCTTCTGTGCCTGCTTTGCCGCTTCGATCGCCGTATTCATATCCGCAAATACGCCCCGGCTTCCGCCCGGATCGGCATCTATCTTCAGCCTGGCAACCACTTCCTTTACCACATCCTGCACCAGCTGCTCATTTACTGCCACGTTCTCATCCCTTTCCCTATTCTATCACCTGTCTGTTTCACCAGTTCCGGTCCATTTGTCCGAATACTTCTTTCCCGTAGGCCGCCAGCGCCGTATCCTGTTCCAGTGAACCGCCGCTCACCCCCAGGGCGCCTACGATCCTGCCGTCCCGTTCCAGCGTTTCGCCGCCGCCGAAGATCACGATCCTGCCTCCGTTGGTATTCTGTATCCCATACAGCGGCTGTCCGGGCGCGCTCAGCCTGCCAAGCTGCGCCGTGGACATTTTCAGTCCGGCCGAAGTATATGCCTTATTCAGCGCGATATCAAAGCTGGCTATATAAGCGTCGTCCATACAGTGAATGGCCACCGGCCTCGCTGCCCTGTCCACCACCGCTATGACTGCCGGAAACCCCATCTCATCCGCTTTCCGTTCCACCAGCCCTGCCAGTTTCCTGGCCTGGTCCAGCGTCAGGGAGTCTCCTGCCGCCGCTTCTTTCGGTTTCGCTGCATTTCCCGCCTGCCTTACCGTCTGCTCTACAATCTGACGAATCAACTGCTCTTCCATGGCTTCCTCATTTCCGGTAACCGTTCAGATACCTTCCCAACCGTTCTCTATATTCCCAGCTGCTCCATGACTTTCTTTGTGATGGAAGCTACCAGTTCCGCATCTGCGCTTCCTGCCCCGGCACTGCCTGTCCCGCAGTTTCCGCAGCTATGGCAGCTCGGTTTTCCCGCTTTCTTGTTCGGACACAGATCTGCCGGATGTTTTCCGGTCATGCCGAACTGTCTTCTGATCTCATATAATCTCTCCACCTGTGCCTGGGACAGTTCCTTGGGGCCGCCAAGCACTTTGGACTGGTACAGCAGACGTGCATAAAATTCCACGGATTCCATCTTGTGATATGCATTCAGGAGGGAATCGGAATATGCCAGGGCGCCGTGGTTTTCCAAGAGTACCGCATCGTAATACTGCAGGTATTTGGAAACGGCATCCGGAATTTCCTCGGTGGAAGGAGTGCCGTACTCGGCAATCGGAACACATCCCAGGGCAATGACCGCTTCCGGCATGATCGGCTGGGTCAGGGGGATTCCTGCTATGGCAAAACTGGTGGCATACAAAGGATGGGCATGTACAACGGAACGCACGTCCGGTCTTTCCTTATATACTCTCATATGCATTTTGATCTCGGAAGACGGGCGGAAGCCTTTGTTCGCCTGAATTACTTTTCCTTCCGCATCCACTTTACAGATATATTCCGGTGTCATGAACCCTTTGCTCACTCCCGTAGGCGTACATAAAAATTCATTGTCATTCAGCTTCACCGAAAAGTTGCCGTCATTGGAAGCCACCATCCCGCGGTTGTAAACCCGCTTTCCGATCTCGCACATTTCCTTCTTAATTTCGTACTCGTTCTGCATAATACCTTTTTCCTCCTTCAATTTATATGTGATATGCACTTTGTTGGTTTTGTGTTGATTGTGTTTTTATAATACCACTAAATTCAACATGGGTCAACTTGTTTTTGTGTTGTTTTTAGGCATTTGATTCATGAATTACATGGAATCTTCATTTAGCAGGCCATACATACCGATCTGGCCGTTTTATATCCGCAAAATGATATATACTTGCTATATATGGAAAACGTTACTATTCGCAGCTTTCAGCTGCTCATAGTAACGGCATTTGCGCATGAAAAGTCGCCTGCGGCGAGGCGCAAATGCCTGCACGATCCAAGTATCGGGTCGTAAATGCGCAGTTTATGCGCATTTCGACTATGAATAGTAACGGAAAAACTTCTGTAATTTCAGGAACCTTTTTTCGGTATGCCCTATCTAATAGGCAGAAACCGGCTGACAAAGGAGGCGATGGGAACGTGGCTGAAATGGAGAAAGAACAATTCAGTAAACTGATCCGGGCGTGCAGCCCGAATATGTACCGGCTTGCGGCCGGCATACTGCAAAACCGGCAGGATGCTGAGGACGCTGTGGGCGAAGCGATACTGCGGGCATATGAAAATATTGGCAAACTCAGAAATACCGAAAAGTTTAAGGCATGGATCATGCAGATCACAGCCAATGAGGCAAGAAAGATTTATAATCAGAGAAAAAGAACCTTTCCTTCCGAATACCTGGAGGAACTGCTGCCGCTCTTTGAAGATGAGCATCATGAATTATGGGATATTGTAATGAAGCTGGATGTAGTGTTCAGGGAAGTCATCATACTCTTTTATTATGAGCAGCTTTCCATCAGGGAAATCGGACAGGTTCTGAAAGTAAAAGAAGGAACTGTCAAATCCAGACTTTCCAGGGGTAAACGCCAGCTCAGGGAAATGCTGGACAAACAAGATGGGAATGCATGGTAAGAAAGAGTCAGGAATAGGAAGGAATCAAAAGGAGTAGAAAGAAATCGAAAGGAACAGAGATTATGGATGATAAATTTGATCAGAAACTTTTTCAAATGGCCGGACGGGAAAGCATGAAGCTGCCGGAGACACTGAATAAAAGGGTGGTGGATGTTCTTGACAGCCTTCCGTCCAAGCAAAGAATTTATAAAATGAATATCCGAAAAGCAGCTGTTCTGGCTGCGGCAATGATCATGCTGCTGTCCGTTACGGCAACCGCTTCCGTTGGAATCCTGAGGGAGAGAATGGAGGCAATAAACCGTGAGAAATTGGAAGAATATTTTGTACAGATATCTGCCCGGAAAATTCCCAACGATAATTATAACCGGTATTTTTCTGATTCAGAAAAGCAGCGAATGGAACAGCTGAAAGAAGAGTATGAGACCAAAGGGCGCTTTCCGGAAGGAGAAATTGCATTGATCGAACAGCCCGGGCAGTATAAAGGAAAAAATGTATCCTATTATCCGGAAACCGGAACTTTCTTTTTTCCGGAAAAAGAAATGAGCGACGAGGAGCTGTTGCAGATCATCGATTTCAGGAACAAACGGGATTACAGTCTGCAGAAAATGAATGAGCTGATTGCTTCCGGAAATGCAGAGGTTCCTAAAGAAGCAGCATCCCCGAAAGAACCGGAAACCTTCACGGAGTCTTCCGTACTAAACAGCGATGCCGTTTGGGAACCTGATCAGGAGCTGACCATTGCCTATACCGGAGACCTGTCCGTCATATCCATGGCAGCCGGAAAAAAATATATTTATTTGGGGGGCTGGAACACAGTTCACAAAATGGAAATCGGAGGAGACGATTCGGAAGTATTCTTTGACGGATTTGATCACGAAACCATCGTTTCATGCCTGTATGTGGATCAGGAGGAAAATGTTTATGCAGCCGGGATGAAAATAGATACGGAAAGGAAAATGGATGACGCAGACAGTGAATATTCTCTCCCCGCAGAAACGCCTGTGCTGTGGAAACTGGATCCGGATGGTAATCTTCTGAAGGAAATCAACCTGTCAAAGTACGAAGGAGCGCACAGAAACTGGATCAACCGGATGGCTGTGGATTCACAAGGCCGTATTTATCTGAGAGTTCTGAACGGTGTTATGTCCAGCGCCAGCGGGATACTTGTGCTGGATGAAAACGGGGAGCAGGTATCCGTTATATCATCCGGAGACTACCAATTCCATGGCATGGGGGGCTTGGATATCGGAAAAGACGGGAAAGCTTATACCGTGATCCTTACCAGAAAATCCCTGTCCGACAAGCGGGAGATGGGAATCGCGTCCATTAATACGGATGAGGGACGGCTGGAAGATATCTATATGGGAATTCTGCCGGAGGAAACCATTTTAGTCGAAGTCCTGGCAGCCGGTACGGACACGGATTTTGTATTCTGGGGATTTGACGGTATCTTTAATTATAATCTGGGTGAATCAGCGGCCGAACATAAGACACCTGCCTATGAAATGCCCTGCGCAGTGGAAGATGCAAGGTATTGCGCACTTCCGGACGGGAGAATCGTGCTGGCGGCAAGTACGGAAACCTTTGATGAATCTTATGGGGGCGGATATAAACGCACGCTGTGGAAACCGCAGAATACCTGTTTTTATTACCTTTCCGGAATGAGGAATGAGTAAACAGGGGGAACTGCCGCTCCGGCCAAACCATTCCCTTCCATTTCATAATTCCCGCCAAATTCGCTTAACATTCTAACAGTTGTCAGGTAAAATCTATCTAACAACTGTTAGGTAAAAGGAGAAGCCATGAGCGAAACAAAACAAAAATACTGAATGCTGCATTAGACCTGTTTTCCCAAAAAGGTTATACCGCGGTTTTGGAAATTCCGTAACCATATTGGACCTGCAGACAGATGCCCTGGAAAAACTGAGGGAAAAATATCCCCATACGCTCTCCCCCGTGACCGCGGACGCCCAGAACCTTTCCGGCATCGAAAACGGCGTGGCACAGGCAGTCAGACAGTTCGGTACGATAGACATTGCCGTACATAATGCCTGTCTGTGTACGTTTGAAAACGAAAGGGACACGGACTATGAGGTATACCGGAAAGTCATGGATATCAATTATTTCGGCGCACTGCGGTTAGGAACTGTTAAGAAATAAATCTTTACATTTGACTTGTCTGAGTCCGCAAATGCCGCGTTGTCATCAGTCGTCGATGCCCGCATCGACTCCATCTTCCGCCTTGCCTTTGTGAACTCATCCTGCGTCAAAGTGTAAAGTTATTTCTTAACAGTTCCTTAGTGAAAACAGTGCTCCCGCATATGCGTAAAGCCGGAAGCGGACGCATCATTTTTACCAGTTCAGGAGTGGGCGTCACCGGATTTGCAAACATCTCGCCCTATGCATCTTCCAAAGGCGCCTTGGAATCTTTGGCGAAATGCCTTGAAATAGAGAATGCGGAATACGGGATTTCCTTCCATTTATTCCACCCGCCGCTGACAGACACCAGGTCGGCTTCAGGGCTTCCCGTTCCGAAGGAATTGAAAGCGGATGCCCAAAAAGTCGGATACGGACTGGCTGACCATATCCGGTCTGACAAATTTGTTATCTGCCATTCCTTCAGCCAAACCATGCAGATGAAATTCACTTACCGCCAGCCTCTTTTTATCGGTAAAATGATGGCAAAGATGACAGAGCGGGCAGTCAGGGAAGGCAGGTAGGATAAAACCGGCACGAAGCTGTTGCAAAATCATACAACAGCTTCGGCCAATACCTGTCCATAAGCTGTTTTTCCCCGCTAATCCGCATTTCCCCCCTTCCCTTCCCAAGGCATCACATCCCCTTCCTCCCGCAGATATTCCAACAGTTCGGCAATCCCTTCCTGCTTTTTGGAATCCACGAAAAATATCTTTTCACACCCCGTCAGCCGCAGCCACCGCTCTGCCCTTTCCACATCCGCATTCTCCTCATTTATTTTCGTCACAATCCCCACCACTTCCCGGTTCACCATACAGGTAATATTCGGAGGATACAAAGAATACGGCTCCGTTGCAGACAAAAGCAGCCCCACCACATCCGCTTCATAAGCATACAATGCCAGCGCATATCCCAGCTGCTTCGTCTGTATATATTCACCCGGCGTATCGATGATTACATCAAAATAGTTAACATACTGCGTCTTATGATACTGAATGTGCTCCCCCTTTAACGCCTGCGTCAGTGTTGTCTTCCCGCATTCACTCCGTCCCATTAATATAATCTTTTTCATCCGGCTCTCCCTATCCATGAAAAGAATCTGCATGTATGCAGAAAAGAATTTTTAAGCAAGAGTATTATACTTCTGCCCGCCGAAATCGGCAAGGAGCAGATAAACCCTTTAAAACCAAATGTTCATACGAATACAAAAGAACATCCGGCTACATGCCAAATGCTCTTTTTACGCCCCCACTACCCTCTCCATTTCAGTCATAAAAGCAGGCCTATTCCCTCTTATCCAAATATCCTTCCGCTTCCTCCTCGGAAAGCGCATATCTGTGCATGACCGCTTTTTTAATCTCCACATCGCCATGACCAAACTCTCTCAGCGTATCCACAGTCCCTTTTATCCCTTCTCTTATTCCTTCTTTTATCCCTTCCTGTCTCATAACCATCAACTGCGGTTCCATAATCTCCATCAGTGCCTGACACATATTACCATCTCCTATCATTTCTTCAACCACCTGTTTATTCGCACCAATGCTCAGGAACTGTTAAGAAATAACTTTACACTTTGACGCAGGATGAGTTCACAAAGGCAAGGCGGAAGATGGAGTCGATGCGGGCATCGACGACTGATGACAACGCGGCATTTGCGGACTCAGACAAGTCAAATGTAAAGATTTATTTCTTAACAGTTCCTTACTTCCAAAACCGAATCTGCATACCCCTTCCCTGACATAATATATCCCACTCCGTCAGGTACGCGTAAGCCCGCACACCGCAAACCCCATCTTCTCCTCCGTATACTCCAGCACCGCCTTCAGGGCAGCCTCCGTCTCCGACACCGTTCCGGTTACGATTAAAGTTCCGCTGAACCGGTCCACAAACCCAAGTTCCACTCCCGCCGCCTTTATTGCAATATCCGCCGCAATTACCGCAGTTTCCGCCGGACTTATGGTCAATATCCCTATTGCCGAGCGGGAATAATCCACACTTGGATCCAATCCAAGCTTTTCATACAGCACCTGGTCAGGATTGGCGATCAGATGGGCGATGGTGATCTGCTTCCCCGGTACCAGTTCCTGTACGATCCGTGCTTTTCCTTCCGTTGATAAATCGTCTTTCCTTCCACTATTTCCCATATCTTCCTCATTTCCACACTGCTTTGCCGCGCAAAATATAAAGGGTTTACAGCTCCGTCATTACAGCACAGGCAAAAACCTGCGCCTCATCATCCTCCGATCTGGCACGGCAGGCCGGATTCCGCTTCCGCCACTGTTTTTAATTCCTGCATATGCTCCGCCTGCGGCGGGAGAATGTCCTTCATCCCATATTCCCTCCCCAGCCCGTCATATTTATCCTGTCCCAGTCTGTGATAAGGAAGCAGGTGGATTTTTTCTACATTTGACAATTCCTTTGCATATGCGGCAATCTCCCGTATTTCCTCCGCGCTGTCATTGAACGTCGGAATCACGGGAATCCGTATGCTCAAACGGGTCTGCCCCGAACGGGCAATTTTCTTTGCATTTTCCAGCATCCGCTCATTGGAACGCCCTGTATATTCCTTATGCCTGGCCGGATTCATATGCTTGATATCCAAAAGGTACTGATCTAAAAAAGGCAGAATACTTTCTATTACATGATATTCCGCACATGCCATACTCTCCATGGCGGTGCTGATACCGCTTTCCTTCGCCGCCCGCAGAAGATTTTTGGCAAATTCAGGCTGGCAGAGACTTTCACCGCCGGACAGCGTCAGCCCTCCGCCGGAACGGTAGTAATAAGGCCGGTCCTGCTCCACCGTTTTCATCACTTCATCCACTGTCACATCCCGCCCGATGATTTTCTCTTCTCCCGCTACCTTCATAGTCTGGATGGCATATTCCTGCGATTCCGGATTACAGCACCAGCGGCACCGCAGGACGCAGCCTTTCAGAAACACAATCGTCCGGATTCCGTCCCCGTCATGGATGGAAAATTTCTGGATATCGAAAATACGTCCTATGGTCTGTCTGTAATTTTCCATTCCGTTTTCCTTTCTTTCCCGTCATTTGTCTTTCAAAAACGATTCCAGACGGTCATGCCTGTCAATAATTAAATCCCTGTTCCGTCCGGTTGATGATATCGTCCTGCAAAGAACGGGACAACGTGGTAAACAGCGCACTGTAACCTGCCACCCGCACCACCAGATGCTTGTATTTCTCCGGATTCTTCTGCGCATCCAGCAGCGTTTCCCGGCTGACCACATTGAACTGCATATGGCTGCCCTTCTGGTCAAAATACGCACGGATCAGAGCCACGAACTTCTCCAACCCCTCCCTTCCGCTCAGCGCCGAAGGATGGAATTTCTGATTAAACAGCGTCCCGTTGGAAGCGATAAAATGATCCAGCCTTGCCACTGAATTTGCCGCCGCCGTAGGGCCGTTGACATCCTTTCCCGCGGATGGAGACACTCCGTCCGCCACCGGGGTACCCGCCAGCCTTCCGTCCGGTGTCGCTCCGGTCTGCGCGCCTAACGGCACATTGGCGGATACCGGGTAGAGCCCTGCCTGGAAAATACCGCCTCTTGGATTCTTATATTCCTGCAACGGTCTCGTATAGGTATATGCCACATCCCTTGCAAACGCATCCACTTCGGGAATGTCATTTCCAAACTTGGGAACTCCTTCTATCAGTTTTAATAACCGCTCCCCCTTCTCCTTTACCGCAGGCATTTCGGAAGCCTCCATCACCGTTTTCATAATGACGGTAACCTCCTTCTCACCGATTTCCTGTCCTTCCGCTTTCAGACCCGCGGCAATACGGGCGGTCATATCCCCTGCCATTTCTCTGGTCAGACCCTTCCCGTAATTCGTTGCCAGCGCTTCCCTGAACTCCTTCAGTGTCGCCTTATGTTCCTCAAACACGAGGGTTTTCACTGCATACAGGGAATCCGCCATATTGGCCACGCCGAAGCCCTGGGGACCCGTGAAATTATATACTGCGCCGCCCTCCTGCACCGACAATCCCCGCTTCATGCAGTCGTCCACCATACAGGAAAGGAACGGCAGCGGACACCTTTGGGCATGTGCCGCGTCGATGGCATTGTCTGCATTGACCAATAACTTAATCATATAATTCATCTGCTCTTTATAAGCGTTGTAAAATTCTTCAAAATCCTGCATCTCTTCCACTGGCCTGGTCGGCAGTCCTACCTGCACACCTTTATCCATGCCCTGTGAAAAAACCAGTTCCAAAGGCCGGCACATATTGAAAAACGCCGCATCATGCCACCCTTCCGTCTTTCCCGCCTTCTGTGGCTCCACACAGCCGATGATATTGTATTCCCGCGCATCCTGAAGAGTCAGCCCGCGGCTCACCAGCGCCGGAATGATCACCTCGTCGTTATAATAAGCAGGCAGTCCCACTCCCGTTCTCGTCAGTTCCGCCGCCCTGATCAAAAATTCATGAGGCGAACCGTTCCACACGCGCACGGAAAAAGAAGGTTGGGGAAGCTGCACATGCATGGAAGCCTGGATGCACATAAAGGACAGATCGTTGGTCACATCCACCCCATCTCCGTTCTGTCCCCCCGCAATCAGGTTCTGGAACAGGCTGTATCCGGCGAAGCCTTCCGCCGAAACCGCATCCCTGCACTTATTCAGATCGTTCAGCTTCACCCAGATGCAGTCCATCAGTTCCTGCGCAAATTCCCTGCTCAGCGTCCCGTTTTTCCTGTCCCTTTCATAATACGGATACATATACTGGTCAAACCGTCCCGGCGAAATGGAATGTCCGCTGGATTCCAACTGCAAAAGCTGCTGTACGAACCAAAAAGACTGGCAGGCTTCATAAAACGTCTCCGCCCCCTTCGCCGGTACTTTCCTGCAATTTGCACTGATCTGCAGAAGTTCCGCTTTCCTTGCCGCATCCCCGCAGCTGGAAGCCATTTCCTCTGCCAGCGCGGCATAACGTCCGGCATAGGCAATCACCCCGTTACAGCTTAAGATAACCGCCTGCAGAAAACGGGATCTGCGGGCATAATCCCCATCTCCCATGTCACACTCCGCCAAAAGCCGCTCCGCTTCCGCACGGATGCCTTCAAACCCTATGGCAAGCACTTTTTCATACTGTACGGTCACATGTCCCACGCCGTTATAAAAATAATTGCCCGGTGTAAACATATTGTGCTCCATCGCCGTCAGAGTCTCCGGCGCCATATAGGAGGTTGCCAGCTCACTGGTGGTTTTTCCTTTCCAGTAGCGGTCCGCCTCCTTTATTTCACGTTTTGCTTCTTCCGATATGTAAAAAGGATCTGCGCTGCGGACTGCCACCGTATCAAATTCCGCTTCCAGCCATTCATAGGAAAACTCCGGATACGTCTGGCATCCCCTCGGGGCAATGGTACTGCTGCCGACTACCAGCTCGTCCTCCCTGATGATAATGGGAATATTCTCTAAAATATGGACAAAAGCTTTCGCCCTGCGCAGAATCATTGGTTCTGCTTCCGTCCTCCGATAAGATTCCGTGATCAGCTTCGCCCTTGCCGATTCAATCTCCGGCATTTTCGCAAACAGATTGGAAATCAGCCGGTCAATCCGGTCTGTCTTTTTAATATCCGCAATCTCATATTGGTACAATCCCATAATTTCTCCTTCCGCTTCCCGCCCATCCGGCTGCTGCCGCTTTTCCTGACGCTTTTACCTATACCTCTTGTTTATTTTCTTAAGTTTCTTATTTCTTTTCATCCTAATCTTTCTTTTGTATCTTATTATAAACGTTCCTCTATTGAAAGTCAATAAATACAACATACTTGTTATTGTTTTTATGTTGGTTTCATGTTAGTATGGCCTTGTGATATATTTTATTTCAGTACCTTCCTGAAATTTATTCCATAAAATATTTCCTTGTGTATTTTTCCACCGAATGTTTGATTAGAGAGTTTCCCCTGAAGGAGGATTTCCATGACTGCCTTTGAATCAGATATCCATACCCACAGCATTGCCAGCGGGCACTATACTGCGGACACCATTACAACCATGGCGCGGCATGCGGCGAAAAGAGGCATTAAGATGCTTGGCATCAGCGAGCACGGTCCCGCCATGCCGCATTCCTGCACTCTTTCTTATTTCCGCGGTCTGTCCCACGCCCCTTCCGTGCGTATGGGCATACGCATACTGTACGGTGCGGAAGCCAACATTTTAGATGCGTCCGGCAGTCTCGACCTGCCGGAAACCATCCGGGTGCAGCTGGACTATTGCCTGGCAGGCATCCATCCCCCCTGCTTCCATACAGAAAAAAACACCGGCGACCATACCGATGCATACATTCACGCAATGGCAAATCCGCATATCCATATCATCGCCCATCCCGATGACTCAAGATATCCCGTGGATTACCGCCGCCTGACGGAAGCCGCCATGGATCATCATGTTCTCCTTGAAATCAACAACGCTTCCCTCGCCCCCGGCGGCTATCGGGGCGAAACAAACGAAAATGACCGCACGATACTGGAATTATGCAGAAAGTACCGCTATCCGGTACTCCTTTCCAGTGACAGCCACGGTCATATCAATATCGGTAATTTTAAATACGCCATGAAACTCGTCCGTGAAACGGATTTTCCCATGGAGCTGATCCTCAATACTTCTGCGGAAAAATTACTCTCCTTTCTGTATCGGAACAGAACGCGGCATAATCTGTAGTGGTTTACCGCAAACACATACTCTGCTCTGCCGTTCATCGAACCGAAGCCAACATTTGTAATGCCGCTTTCGCCATTCCGCTGTCCGGAAACTGTTCCAAAAAAATGATAGCTTTTTTCAAATTCATCAATGGCATGGATATAATCACCCGCTTTAAAAAACCTCATACCTCTCCGGTGGCTGCGTGCCACCAGCTGCCTTGAAATCAGCGGATAAAGAAAATATAAAAGTATTACCACGTCAGAAGCCGGAGAAGATACCCCGAATATCAAGTTTGCCATAACAATCAAAACAATCAGGATGATCGCCTGCGGAATAAGTGATATCCACGCAATCTGACGTATGATCGGCTTTCCGGAACCCATTTTTCTACCTCCTGTTTGCCTATACAAGTTCTTACCACAGACTGCTTATCCCGCCGCTGCCAGCAGCAGCGGAACCGTAAACACGCAGAGTATTGTAGTCAGTATAATCGCCGCGCTGCATGTACTTCCGTCAATCCCCTTCTGATTCCCCAAGATCAGCGGCATATTGCCAATCGGCATCCCGAACATGACCATGCAGACCGGAATCAGCGCCGCATCGTCCGTTACCATCTTTAATACCGGAAGCATGAGCATCGGCAGCGCCAAAAGTTTGATCACCGCAAACACATACAGCCTGGGCTGCCCGAATATTTTTTTCAGGTCCGAATGCGCCAGTGTAAATCCCACTGCCACCAATGCCATCGGCGATGTTACATTCCCCAGATAGGTCACTGCTATCTTCAAAAAATCCGGCAGCTGAACTTCAAACAGGATCACTGCCAAGGCCGCCACACTGCACACGGTCCCCGGATTTATCATTTCTTTCAGAGAAGCCAAAGAAAACTTCCCATTCATCAGCGTTATCCCGTAGGTATAAAAGACAATCGTGTAAACCAGCAGAAACTCCGTCACATAAACCACATATTCCGCCCCCAGAATACTTGTAACTACCGGTATTCCGATAAATCCGAGATTGGAAAAAACAAACATCATCTGAAAGATTTTCCGCTGTCCGGAATCCTTATCAAAGAAAGGTGAAAGAATCATACCGAAAACAATGAATACCAAAAACATCCCGGCCGCGATCAGTCCTACTATCCCCATCGTATCCAAAGAAACCAGCCCGACGGAATTCACCGCACTCGAAAAAACCAGCATCGGATTGAACACGTTGACGATCATCTTCGACATCTGCCCGTTTGTATGTTCATCCATCATCCCTGTCTTCGTGACAAAATACCCCGTTCCGATCATTATAAGCAACGAAAGCATCTGAAAAAACACCGTAACTATTGCCATCTCAATTTCCTCTTCTCTTTTTATACCCGGTATCGTTTGGGCAGACTACTTTCCTTCCTCCCCGACCATAAACCCAGGCTTCTCAAACAAAAACTTCTCCGGAAGCTCCACATGGAATGCTTTTCCGACCGCCCTGAAGTTATCCGCCGTAATGGTCTGAAGCTTCTTAGGCACTACGGAATAAACCTTGATCAGGATTTCCGCCGATTTCTCCACGGTATGCAGTAATCCGAACGTCAAATCGAAATCCTCTCCGGAACAGAACATCCCGTGGTGCGCCCATATGGCCACATCATACTGTTCCATCAGCTTACTCGTCGCCACTGCGATCTCACGCCCGCCGGGAACCATCCAGTTTACCACGCCGACCCCCTGCGGAAAGACCACCGGACATTCCGTTGCGGCCTCCCAGAGTTCCCTTGTAAATACCTCGTCCACCAAAGGCAGGATAAAGGTCAGTGCAATGATATTCGTAGTATGCGCATGGTAGATCACACGATGCTTTCCGCCCGTCACACGCTTTTTCACCTCGTGGTTCATCAGATGGGTCGGAAGTTCGCTGGTCGGAACCCCGCCTTCCACCAGCCCCCAGCGCAGACGGTAATTTTCGCCTTTCTCATCCAGCTCTATGATGGAAATGCATGCTTCCGGGTCCACGATGATATTTCTGAAATATTTTCCGCTCCCCGTTACAAGAAAATACTCTCCTGCCAGCCCCGGAGTCGCCACCCCGATCGGCGTCCACTTCCCGTTTTCATGCAGCCTCGGCCTGATTTCCTCTACTTCCTCCGGTTTCAGGCGGTAGGACAAATTTCCCCCGTTCCTTTCATGCCACCCCTGCTGAAAACCGTCGTCCGCCATTTTGATGAATCCCCTGACAAATTTTGTGTCTAATATCCTCATAAAAACCTCCTTATAATATGAAAGAATTTCAATGCCCTGCTCTGTGTTCAAACAACTCGCTTACTTCCATTTTATTTACAATCCCCTGCGCATCCACACCCGGATGCGTCACATAGATTCTGCATACCTGCTCTACAAATCCCCTTTCCACCCCTAACCGGCCGGCAATTACATCCACCCTGCGGCCTGCCCTCATTTCCTTAAGAATGGCTTCCACCATCTGCTTCAGATTCCCTTCCTCCAGCCCGGTCGGTCCTGCCGCACGCTCCACTTTCTCCGTCAGGTCAATTTTTTCTATCTTCCATTCTCCCGTCTCTTCCTGTACTTCCAGCACCGCCATGGTCACCGGAAGGCGGAACCGTCTGGGACCGCAGCTTCCGGGATTAAAAAAAAGCGTTCCCTTCACCCTTTTCTCCTCATATCTATGGGTATGCCCGCAGATAATCAGATCCTTTCCTTCCGGATTTCCTTTCCATTCCTTCCTGTCATGTATCATACAAATATGCAGGCCGAAAAGCATTGTCTCCAGTTCCTTTGCCATTCCTTCGGCCCATCCCTTATCACCGTTTCCGCGTACCGCATACACCGGCGCGATCCGTTCCAGTTCTTCCAATGTGCTGCGTCTGTTGATATCTCCCGCATGCAGGATCACTTCACAGGTTTCCAGCACCTCCGCGACCTCCCGGCGCAGCCGGCCATGCGTATCCGACAGGACGGCAATTCTATGCACGTTCCCCATAACGGTCCCCCTCCTTACACCCATATTTCTTTTCCAGCATCAACAGATATTCTTTCCTGTAAATTCCCCCGGCATAACCGGTCAGGCCGCCGTCCGCTCCTACCACCCGGTGGCACGGCACAATAATGGAAATCGGATTATGTCCTATCGCCCCGCCGATACTCCGGGCAGACATACGGCGTTTTCCCATCTGCTCCGCAATATCTGCCGCCATCTGTCCATAAGTTATCTTACTTCCGTAAGGGATGTCCAGCAGACGTTTCCATACCGCCATCCGGAACGGCGTATCACGAAATTCGATCTCCGGCATAAAATCCGGAATTTTTCCCTCAAAATACAGATCCAGCCATTCTGCCGTCCGTTCCAGTACGGGCAGCATTCCCTCTTCCCATTCCCCGCACCGTGCTGAACCGAAATATTTCTGCCCTTCAAACCACAATCCTGTCAAAGCATTTCCTTCACCCGCCATCGTGATCTCTCCTAACGGCGAATGGTATTTACCTATATGCCGCATCTTCCGTCTCCCGTAAAATCCATCTGTCTCCCTATACTTATAGAGTATACCACAAATTTTTTAAATTACAATTTTTGCCTGCGCCATGCCTCATTTATTATACCGTTCCTTCCTTCTGCCGGCTTTTCTCATCAGAATCTGCTTCCGCTCTTTGGAATACGCTTCTTCTTTCTGCAGATTCAGGTACATGTTCCAATGCCTTTGATCCAGTGTTCCGTCCTTTAAAGCCTTTTTCACTGCGCACCCCGGCTCCGAATCGTGCCTGCAGTCCGAAAATTTACACTGCATGGCCAGCTTCCCGATATCTTCAAACGTTATCCCGATTCCCCCGGCTTCCTCTCCCATAAGCAGATTTCTCATGCCCGGCGTATCGATCATCCTTCCCCCGCCGTTCAGCACACGGCCATCCGGCAAAACAATTTTCTCCGGAATATCAAGCATCTGCCTGAAAGTCGTCGTGTGTCTTCCCTGGGAATCCGCTTCCCGGATTTCCCCCGTCTGCATCCGCCCGGCTCCCGCTATCAGATTTACAAAGGATGATTTTCCGGTTCCCGAAGAACCAAGGAGCACAACCGTATTTCCAACCGCCAGATACTTTTCCAGCTTCTCTATTCCCTCTCCGGTATAGGAACTGATGCAATATGTCTCTACTCCCGGAGCAAGCGTCTCCGTCTGGGCCAGTATATGTTCCCTGTCCTCCATCAGGTCTGCCTTGGTCAGCAGAATCACCGGAGTCCCGCCGCTTTGCCAGGAAACAGTCAGATACCGTTCCAGTTTCGACGGGTGAAAATCTTTGTTCAATGACATCGTAATAAATATGTGATCAAAATTCGCTGCCACCGCCTGGTCCGGCAGACCCTGTGTTGCATTTTGTCTCATAAATACTGACTTTCTCTGTAATACTTTCAGTATCACACTGTCACCGCCGTCATTGCGGCTGACGGATACCCTGTCCCCCACCGTAGGAAACAGCTGCATCTCTGTTCCATGATAAAAAACGGCCAGTTTCAGCCTTCCGTATAAAATTTCCGTTCCGGTATTTAATTCATAGCGGTCTCTTTGTACCGCCATCACTGTCGCTATCGTATCCATTTTGTCTTTCCTTTCTCAACGTGTCTGTATTTATCCGATTTTCCCTGCAAACGATTGCTTTCCATCTTACTTTCGGCCATAGCGCACCACTCCTTCCTTTTCCCCGAAGAATTGTACATCATGGCATCATTTGCAGGTATTCTTTCAAACACAGCCTTTCCGGTAACACGTTTTTTCCGTTTTTTGAAATCCAATCCCCGCGGCGGTCGCCAAATGTTGCAGCCGCTTGGCTCGTTGCCCGCGGGAATAAAGAAAGGCAAAAAAAATCGCAGCATCAAATGATACCACGAAAACAGAACACCTGTACACCCTAAACTGAATTTCTTCAAATCAATGTGAAATATACCGGTTCTTTACAACGCTCCGAGGTAATCATGCATGTTATAAGTTTTTTTACAATACTTTCCGTCATCATTCATTACCTCCTTTTTCTTTCATTTTTTATAGTCTAACAGGAAATATATCTGATGTCAATCCATTTTCCGTACCGTCCGGCCAAACTGCCGGCGGCGGATAGGGCCTCCGGCGGGAGCTGCATATCGCAAAACTATCAGTTTTAGCAGATATGAAATCCCTTTGGCCGGAGTGCCGCCTCTTGCATACACGGATAGAAAATGGTAAAATATGATGTAACTAAAAATCCATGCAGACAGACATGCAAAATAGAATACAAAAAATACCGAAAAGGAAAGATGCATTATGAAAGCCTATAAGGACATGAGCCGTGAGGAACTTCTCACGCTGAAAACAGATTTAGAGGAAGAATTCAAAAAAGCACAGGCCATGGGTCTATCCCTCAATATGGCAAGGGGGAAGCCGGGTGCTTCCCAGTTAACATTATCCATGCCGATGCTGGATATCATCAACAGCGAAGCGGACATGCACACCCTGCTGGGAAACGATACCAGAAACTACGGGGACTGGGACGGGATCGGCGAGTGCAGGAGGCTCCTTGCAGACATGATGGGAGTCCCGAAAGACAATGTGATCGTATGCGGCAATTCCAGCCTGAATATCATGTACGACACGGTGATACGCTCCATGGTAAAGGGTGTAAACGGTTCCACGCCCTGGTGCAGGCTGGATAAGGTTAAATTTTTGTGTCCGGTTCCCGGATATGACCGCCATTTCAAAATCACGGAATTATTCGGAATCGAAATGATAAACATCCCTCTGTATGAAGACGGACCGGACATGGATATGGTGGAAGAATACGTCAATAACGATGCTGCGGTAAAAGGAATCTGGTGCGTACCCAAATATTCCAATCCCACGGGTATCTCTTATTCGGACGAAGTCGTGCGGCGTTTTGCAAACCTGAATCCGAAAGCCGAAGACTTCCGGATTTTCTGGGATAACGCATATTGCATCCACCACATTTATGACGAAATACAGGATGAGATCTTAAATATCCTGGAGGAATGTGAAAAGGCCGGTAACCCGGATATGGTGTACATCTTTGCATCGACTTCCAAGGTAAGCTTCCCCGGTGCCGGCGTATCCGCGATTGCCACCTCACAGAAAAATATGGAGTACATTAAGAAGTTCATGGATGCACAGATCATCGGACACGATAAGATCAACCAGCTGCGCCATGCGAGATTTTTCCAAAATATAGACGGCCTGAAAGCCCATATGAAAAAACATGCGGAAATTCTCCGCCCCAAATTTGAGGCCGTGCTTAACACACTGGATGCAGAACTTACCGGAGCGGGAATCGGAAGCTGGATCAAGCCAAGAGGCGGTTATTTCATTTCCTTTCAGTCAATGCCCGGATGCGCAAAAGCAATCGTCGCAAAGTGTAAATCACTGGGTGTCGTGCTTACGGGTGCGGGCGCAACCTATCCTTACGGCATTGATCCGGAAGATTCCAATATCCGTATCGCTCCGACCTTCCCGACCCCTGAAGAGATGGAAGATGCCACAAAGATCTTTATACTCTGCGTGAAACTTGTTTCCGTGGAAAAGCTGCTAAATGAATAGAAGGAAAGGTAAATATCCCATGCCGCACTGAACAATGATGATTACAAATATGCAACGGTCGCAAGTCAGGCGGATTTCGACGCATTTTAGCATAAGAAAAGGAACAGCAGATGTGTGCCGTTCCTTTTTTCATGCTATTCGTTTTCAGTGTTTACGATATTTGCTACATCCTACCCGCCGTAAAAAATACGGATCACGGTAACGGTGCGGCTGTCATCATTCACGGTGTAGTACACAACAAAGTTATCTACGGGGACTTTGTGCATTCCCATGCTTTTCCACGGTTCCCAATCTACAAGGGAATACCGGGACGGCATGAAGTCAGGGGAACGGACTTCTTTCCGTATGCGATTTACCTGTTTTTCGGCAGTCTCCTGAACCATAAGCGTGAAAGCAATGTAAGCGTAGATTTCTTTCAAGTCGTCCATTGCTTCCGGGGAACAGACAACGGAATAGGAGACGCTCATATTCCAAACTCCCGCGCAGGTTCAGCATCGACCTCATCTGCCGTATAGGTCCTGCCGGATTTTAAGGATTCCACGCCTTTGGTAAGTTCAGCATCCAGTTCGGTACGGCTCATGCCGCCGATGGCCGTCGGTTTTGTGCAGTGGAAACTGAGGATTCTACGAATTTTCTCTTTGTAGCAGCACAACCGCCTCCACATGCGCGGAGACAACGGGATTGATGTCAGGGTAATCCCCGTGTGCAGAACTGTAATCAGAAACAAATCTCGACCTTTTACGCTTGCGGAAACCGGTCAACGGTGGAATGGTTGGGTATAATCCTCTCCACCAAAAGATTGAAAGGGTACAGATAACGCAGACTCCAATAAACCTTCATCCCGTATTCCATCAATACCACCGGTTTCCTGTATCAGCTTACCGTGGAGATGCTTTATCTGTTCTTTGTTTAATAAAATCATTTTGCCAATTCCTCAAATGCTTTCCTATGCTTCTGTAATAATCGAGTTGCCACATCCTCCAGTGTTTCATTATCCGCTTCTACATCTGCCTGCAATTTGCCATAATCAATCAACACATACCGTGGCGTATTATTCTTTAATATTACAGCTGCACCATTTTCATCCACCATTCTTGCAACTTTTGAGAAATTCTGATTTGCCTCTGATATTGATACAAGATTTTTCAAATTAACATTCATAAATTGCGTTTCCTTTCTTTTATATTATACACCATTTATTAGGATAAATTCAACCTAATTCTATTTTCCGCTACCTTATTTCTTTCGTAAACACTAAAAACCTCCACCGGACGTTTTTGCCGTATGCATGGTAACAAAAATCCCAGCCTTCGCAAGCTGGGATTTTTGCCGGGAATGAACCACCGATGTATTATGCGTCCACTTCAATCTGAAGCCCTGATCTGAACTCGACAACCATCTTCTCATCGTAAACCATAACTTTCTCAATCAGCCTCATCGTAAGCGTCTCGGAATATTCCGTGACCGCGCAGATCTGATCGTCCAGGAAGCGCATCATGTCCTCGATCCTGTCCCGTGTATCCTTTTTTAATGCTGCCTCCGTAAGGATCTCCTGCCGGGATTCATGGAGATAGGTTATGGCATCACCGATTTTTTCAATCTGCTTATCGCTGTTCCCCGGCCTGAGAAGTTCGGCCTGTCTATGTTTTATCTCTTTGTCAATTTCCTCGACTTTGCCGGTTATGTCCTCTCCAAGAACCGCCTTAATATTTTCTTTCAGTGTCGGCAGGAAGCTTTCTTTTCGGCTCAGGATACCATTCGTCGCTGTGAGCACCGCCCTGTGAAGTTCGTCCTCGCGGACAGTTCTCGCCGTACAATCCGATCCGCCCTTCTCCACCCGGCTTACGCATCGCCAGACGATTGATCGATAGCCCCTGTTGTTCCATTTGATTCTGCGGTAAATATCTCCGCAATGAGCGCAGTAAACAATGCTGGACAAAGCATATTTCCCA
Source organism: uncultured Lachnospiraceae bacterium (assembly GCA_910579935.1). Lineage (GTDB taxonomy): Bacteria > Bacillota > Clostridia > Lachnospirales > Lachnospiraceae > Kineothrix. The sequence goes on along the minus strand of CAJTVQ010000017.1, from coordinate 2,243 downwards.
CTGTAGACTCTCTTTTTCCCGACCGCTGACAAGTTCGCCCTGCGCCTCATTTCTGACTGCACCTGCAGGAATATATCCCTTGAAATTATGGCCTCGTGACAGCCTTCTACATAATATTTCGGAAGAGCGCCGTCATTCTTTGCTCTTTTCTTTTCCAAAATGCTTACTGTGCAGGTTTTCTGCAGGAGCGCATCCCCGATATACTTCTCATTGGTAAGGATTTGCTTTATATTCGACTCGTACCACTTCTTATGACCGGCGCCGTTTGAAACTCCGTCCGCTTCAAGCCCGCGCTTAATCTGCAAAAGACTTTTGCCATCAAGATATTCCGCGTAAATCCTGCGCACCACTTCTGCCTGATCGGGATCAATGATAAGTTTTCCTTCCTCGTCTTTGGTGTATCCCAAAAACCAGTTATGATTCACCCGTACCTTCCCTTCCTGATTTCTGAACTGAATCCCCAGTCTTACATTTGCCGACAAGGACTCTAACGCATATCTTGTTGAGAGGACATAAATATCGTAATAGTCTTTATATCTGCTGTTCAGGTATCCTTGTGCGGTCAAGATATCCAACGGCAGAGATATGGAGGCCATGGTATTCCTTAAACTCCGTAATATCTTCCGCCGTAATGGAATCGATATCAAACACAAGGGCATCATCAATTTCCTGTGACAGGATGCATTGAAATACGGCCTTCATTTCCCCGCCGCTATTGGATATCCTCCGCGCAAGAAAATCAATATCTGCGGTTGCCCGTTCATACTTCCGGTCAAATATCGCATACAGGAAGATGCCTCCCTTAAGCACAAAGTGTTCCGCATACTCCGAGACAGAGATACGGTAGATTGTCCGTTCCAGCCCATAATAGATAAGAGCCTCCTGGAAGGTATGACCGGTATCCTTTGCAAAGTTTTTCAATCTTGCTTTTACTGATTCTGCATTCATCACACAAGCACCTCCAGATATGTTCTGACAGCCTTTTCGCATCTAAGCCGTTTCGCGTAGGCATATAGCCTGTCAATCTGCCTGTCCCTGCGCTTCAGATAATTCTTAAGCACCTCAGATGTTTCCTCAATACCGATCTTATTCCTGTAGTAGATGATATCCACGACAGTTTTTTCGATATCGAAGATATGAAAAACATTATCTCCTTCCCGAACTTCGGTAACTCCAAGATCCATACGCACAGGATCAAAGTAGAATATCTTTATTTCCGGCCAATCCGGAAGCGTGGCGACCTTTTTCTTTCGCTCTATCGCAACATCGACCGTATCCGGCAGGAAGTTGGTAAGTTCATAATATCTGGCGGCACTCATGAGACATATGACACCATTCGGCACAAAGGCCTCTGCGCTGAAGAAGTCGTTCTCATCTCCCTTGTAGGAAAGATTCTCATAAGTACTTCGATTGACCCGGCGGAGAAGCCCGTTTTTTTCAAGTTTGCCTATTTTATAATAGGAGTACCCCATATCTTTTAGCTCAGTGGTAGTGATAAACTTTTTGTTTTCAGTAAGTCCATTCATGTGAATCACCTCCGCCTATATCATACAACAGCAAAAAGGAAATTTCGACTAATTTCGGCAGTTAATTTTATAAGCCGAATTTAATCAAATTTCGTCGAGGTCATTCCATTCCTCAGTTTAAAAGGCGTCCATAATAAACCTCTCTTTCCGCTATACCGTCATCCGGTACAGCACTTCATATAGTTTTTCAGATTCAATCCATACCTCCGATTTATTCCAGAAAAGTTCATGGGCATCCAGCACGGCTTCCACCTTGTCTTCCAGTTCCGGATCCTTTTCATCGGTATACAGTTCAATGCTCAAGTTAGAAAACTCCATGTAAACCATATTGTCAGCAGAAAAGTTCTCCGAACCCGGAAACAAAAAGCAAATGAAGAGTGCCTATGAACGGTAAGATAATGGCTATCCTTCATCCAGTTCTTTCACAAGATCCGAATACATCAGCTTTTCGACGCCGCGCTCCACATAAATATCATCAGGAGCGATACCGTTCTCAACAGCTCGTCTTAAAATAACAGATGCGTATTTCTCATCCAACTCGCACATATAACAGGTGCGGTTGGCCTGCTCACACGCCATCATGGTCGAGCCGCTGCCGCCGAAAGTGTCTATCACGATAGCATTCTCCTGGGAAGAATTGCAGATCGGATACCCTAGAAGGTCAACCCCTGCGTTTTTTGTTCCGGCTGTAGATTTCCTTCACGTTAAGTTTTTCAC
>CAJTVQ010000016.1 GCA_910579935.1 uncultured Lachnospiraceae bacterium | reverse complement strand
TTTTTCCCTTGTGTAAAACATTGTCTCTACGTTTGCTGCCATTTGTCTTTCCTCCTTATCTGCTTTGGATTTGTAATTTTTTTAACTGACATTACTCTTGAATCATGCCGAATAAAATATTTATTTTGTCTTCTGTATCGATATATCTATCAAACCTCCTTCCTTAACCTCTATAAGATAGAATGACCGGCAGATTTCTCCGCCGGTCATTTCATCATAGAAATTATATATAGATACAATGTCATACTTCTCAGAACCTAAATCGTCCCAAACCTTTTTATGTTTAGTTCTATTCCGCACCATGTCCAAATCCTTTGTCCAAGACCCGAATTATCCTTTAAACTATTTCTCATAAGTCCCCTCAAAAGTCGTCCCTATTCCCCCAAAATCACCATTCTGCCTGATATATATTTCGCCTGTATCCATGGGATAGATATAAAGTTGGTTTCCATATCCGCCATCATACAGAAGCGCATTCTCCCCGGAAACAAAACTGGAAATCACTTCATCCTCTATCATGCCTACATTCATACCCGCCCAACAATTCCCCGAAATATACATCCGCCGGTTTTCTTCATCATAAGTAAGCGTAATCTCCGCACCGAAGTCTTCCCCCATATAACATCCATAAGTTCCTAATATGGAACTATCCACATAAAATTCCTGTCCGTCCTTTCCGGCCACTGCCAATTCTGTACCTTGTGGTATCTCCGTCCCACTGTCTTGATATCCCCACATTGCTATTTCCGTTAAACATGTGTCATCATATTTCGTTCCGGACTCTGCCTCAAGAATGGTGATTCTTAAATAATCCGTCCAAACCGGACTCTCAAAGGAAATCATATCACTATATAATAACTCTCTCATACTTTGGTATTCCTCTTTTCCCAGATTCCATTCACAAGTGCTCCCATCGGAAAAACGCAATTCTGCCCTCCTTATTTTTCCATTTGCTCCAAAAACGCTTTCATTTTTCATATATCCATTCAAAAAGCCAATTTCCGTCAGATATAGCGGGTTTGTAAACCATATTTCCACATACTCACCCTCTCCATTTCCCCCAACTCCTTCAGCCCAGCATGTATCTTTATTTCCATCGAATAACGCTTCCACTTTATATGTATTCGTGCTGTCTGTTAATTCGGAAGAAGCTGAAACTGTATCAATATATAAGTCATTGAGCAGAATACTTTCCTTTACCTTCACGGTATTTTCCTTTCCTTCGTCTTCCGTCTCAAATTCAACAGACCCATTCAATCCATATGAAACATCTCCATCCATATCCTCTGCAGTATATTCTCCAGCATCATAACTTTCCTCTGCAGAAACAGTTTCCTCCACTGCCTCCTCCTCAACTTCATTTGTAATTTTCCCCTCTACAGCTTCATCATCCGATGAATTTCCCAACCAAAATACCCCGCCCAAAATGATAAGTAAAAACAAAATGACACCTATCACTATATACCATTTTTTGTTCAGCATATTTAATGGCGCTTGTTCCTTATATAAGCCTTGCTTTATATCGTTACTATTCCTTTGACTGGTATTTATTTCCTTATTTTTCTGTATTTGCTTATTCTGTCCATTTTCTAAAATGCCTGCCCCATTCCCGGCATTTGTTCGAACTTCTGATTCAGCATGTTCTTCCGAACCATGGATTGTATTTTGCTGCACGTCTCCACCCATATCGCCACAGCAAATTTGCTGTACCGCATAACCAATGATTCCCATATCTGCCACGGTAATCCTGTAATGATAAATCGGTGTCCTAAAATCAAAAAAAGCATTGGCAACTGATTTTCTCCAATATATGGTAAAGCTGCCGCCTTCATCATAATCAACATCATATATCATTTTCCTATATGAAAGAACAGGATTCCCATCACCCCCTTTTTCCACCAGAAAACCTAACGGTGACAGCTGCCCTATCAGATGCTGAATCAATGCATCATAAGGCACCCTGTTTTCCAGTAAAAATTTTTGCTTCCTGAGTCTTTTCCACTTAATATCAAATATACCATCTTTTACCGCAAATGCTACCATTAAAGTCAGAAAATTTGCCCCCAATATACCCTCTATCCCGTTATAGATACCTGCTATGGTGCCTATTACCAGCGCAATAACATATATAATGTTATATTTCCTTCCCCCGTCGTCCAACGGGGCCATTGACGTCAACCTCAGTGGCTCTTGATTTTTCGTATTCATATTTTTCCTCATTTCTATGCTGCTTTTTATACATCCCAAGTTTGTGAATGCAGCACGGACACAAACTCAGGAGTGAAAGAATCAGTTTTTTACTGTCCTTTCAAATTATCTTACCGTCCCAACTGTCTCATCTGCAGGCCAACAGAAAATGAAATACAGTAATACAAATAAAAGCTACAGCCAAAAGTCCATACAGATTTATTTTTTTCTGCCTGAATGATTCCCTGTCATTTATCTCCTGCAACCGTTCCATTCCAGACAATTGCTCATATTGGTCCAATTCAGCGATTCTGATACTTCCCGTTTTCTGCAGTGCTGATAATTTATTCTCCGTAATCAGGGTAAGCAGTTCCGGCGGTAAATACCGTCCTTTTTCTTCCTCAAACTGCGTCCCTGTTTTTGAATCGTAAAAAAACAGGACTACACCTAAAATTGCCCCCCATATCACAATATTAAAAACCGCATTCCAAAAACCTGCAAACATGATACGAATCAGGAAAATAAAAACCAGCTGTATGACATACGCCGCCAATGCCGGCATACGGAGCATCTTTTCATCCTGTTCCGCCTGCATGTAATTCCTATAGTGCTGCGGCCTCTCCTGCTTCACTTTCTCAAGCCCCTTTTCCGTCAGGTTTCTTACGAAGTCTTCATACTCCGGCTGTGAACTAAAATGGGCAGCCTGGCTGGTATTTCCTTTATCCTGGATATCCTGAAGATATGTGAGCAGTTCTTCATAGGATGCATATTTCTCATAGTGCACTTTATCGCTGTCTAATATAATTTTTAAAACTTCCAAAAATTTTTCCGCCTTATCACTGGAAGAAAACCGGATACAGTATGTATCAATGTAAATTGTGGCAGCCTGTATTACTACATATGAAATATCACGAAAAGCAAACCTGACAGTATCTATTATGATATCTTTTCCGGTTACAATTACTCCCGTACCATCCTCAACCGCAAACAAAAGCGGCGTACTTTCAAACCATTTTTCATCACAGGAATCCTTATGCTTTAAAAATTTCTTATCACTGCTCTGTCTGACAATCATTACATCACCAAGAACAGATGTGCGCCAATCCTCTGAATAATTTTTGATAAACTTCTGTACAACCGGGTCATTCTCATATTCTGCAAATTCATTGACATTATCAAGATAAAACCTTACCGGAACCGGCGCAAACTTCACATCGATTTGGGTAAATTTGCTTCCGCAGTTCTGGCATATCCAATACTCCTTCTGTTCTTCCTCGCTCCATGTTTTTTTCTTCCCTGCCCCGCACATGCCGCACAGCACCCCGACAGGGCCAAGCATCATAAGGCCGCAGCACGCTTTACCGCCGCCAAATCCCTTCGTACTACTATGGATTTTCACATTATTGGTCACAAACACCTGGCAGTCCGTACTGCCACATTTCGGACATCTCATCCTAAATCCCTCCCCATACAAATTTTGCAATCGTAATAACCAGCATTATTTCTAACTGTACACTTCCGACACCGCACAATATCCCTGTTATCAGCCTCAGAATCTGATTCGATTCTCTCCAATGGACATATTGGGTTGCCCCATCTACAACCAACGGAATACAAATTACTGCTGAACAGAAAGGCGGTATATCAACCAGATGCCAGGTCACTATTGCCATGATATATCCAATCATTAAGCCTGTGCATCTCGCGCATAACGGAAACTGATAGCCATGCACAAAAAAACTTCTCTCCGGCATTTGGTGGCATCCGAGCCTTGCCCCCAAACACATTAATTTTTCCCATCTTAAATCATTTGCCTTATCATAATTACTGCTTTTTATATCCATCTGTATTTTATTGAATCATCCTTTCCAACATCATTATTTCATATATGGCCAAATTACTTTTCACAAGTTCTTTTTAAGTGTAATGTGAGAAAGAAAAAACATTCAAGTCATAAAAATCTTTCATGACTTTTATCTGGCAACCATATCTATATGCAGATAAAAGCAGGCACATTTGCAGTCCATCAAGCAGCGAAACAACTGCTCGCCGCGTGACCTGTCTACCATCCTCATGGTTCTATGCAATCAAGTAGGGGAGATTTCTCTCCCCTACTCGCCGCACGCCCATGCGCCACTTCAGCAGCATATTTCCTCTGCATAAGACTGCGCATAAAAAGAAATAATTACCTCTATTTTTAGTAATTATCTCTAAATTCTCTTTAATAACGGCATTAAATCTCTTAACACCATTCCCCTACTTTTTCAACTTTCCGCACCCATCCTTTCCTGATAGCAGTTTCAATGATATCACGCCCCAAGGGGCGGAGAATGTACCCACTCTCATTCAAAATCAAATTCCGTTCCTCTAATCTGGGCAAAAAATTCCTGTTCCAAGAATTCTTTTTTCAATCTCCGCATAAAAGAAATATCAGTGGCGACTCTATAAACCGTAACAATTAATCCCCCAATGTCCAAATTCCGTAATGCATCTTTATTCCCAGCACTTACGCTTCCACCTACATAAATCAGATTGCTTGCACTCGCAATAACATTAGAACAACTTAGTATTTTTCTTGTCCGTACTTCATACAAACTTCTATTCCCATCCACGCTTTCATCATAAAACAAACTGTGAACCATGGATATTAAGGTATTGATTAATATAGAAAATCCAGCTTGTTTTCCTACCGCAACTACATTGGACATATCTAACCCTCTTTTAGCCAAATCAGCCGCCAAACCGGCATTAATAACAGAAATGACAGGTAATGGCAGACTGTTCTTTGTATTTAGGTCTGTTCTCAAATGATAAATTTCTTTAACCAACGAAGCCCCTATTTTTTCTTTCCCCTCCAACCCCTCATTTAATAACTTGTCTTTAGTTTTACTGAAAACAAGTCCTGTATCTGCGCGGTTTCTAAAATAATCTCTATTATTTTCGTTTGGATAAATATGGTAGGACTGCCAGTCCTTATTAGTCAGGGTAGAAGTTGCAATATTAGCAGTGCCTATAACCAGCCCAAGAATTGGGTCGTGCCCCAATGCCGTTACACGGTGCCCCATCTGTTTTCCACCTTTCAATGCCCCATTTGACCCTATATTTGCGTCAAATGGAACATAAGGACTTCCAAGAATTTCATTCAAAGATGGATTATAGTATCTATGCGCACGGTCATAAGTTCTTTCACCAGATAATATTTTAGACTTTTTTACTTCTTTTGCGGCCGCCTGATCGTCCAGCCTCTCCGGAAATTGTGTAAGCGTATATTGGCGTACTATCTGCAATGCTACCGCAACAAACAAAAAAGCCACATCCACTTTCTTCAATCCGGTACAGATTTCAAATTTTTTATCAATATCTTCCAGAATCTGTTCCGCATTTTTTGCCACATCAGCAACCCTGTTAGATTCGTCTATTATTTTCTGCGTATTTTCAAAAATAATATCCGTTTCACGGTTAATTTGCCGTCGTTTCTCTTGTAATTCCTCCAAATTCATACTGTGCACCCCCCTAGGAACACCGTTGCAAGCTAAGCAAGTCATTGTATTCTTTCCTTATGCTTATCACCTTTTCTATTGCGGCGTTTTCTTCTTCCAGTTCCTTTATATATGTCGCATATTGATTAAGCAACTCTTCATACTGATTTCTATCAATTTCCCATTTCCCCTTTTTCTCCAAAAATTCTTTTGCCTGCAGGCGAATCTTTTCTTCGTATTCACGCGAAGCTTCCACATAGCCTTCTTTCCGCGCCTCTTCTTTTATTTTCTTTTCATGCACCTTCCCGGCTATAATTCCCGTCGGCACTACGTTTACCAGTACCGGCGCTGCCATAAGCCCTGCTGCAGGGAGCATGACAGGTGCTGCAATTACTGCGCCCACTGCACACATACTCCCTAACAAATATTTACCAAAGCCCATAATATACTCCTTTCCCAATGAAACAATCTGTTTCTTGCCATTTATTTGCAGTCCGCTATGAACAATACTGCAAATTGCGCAATTCATCATATTGGTTCCTTACACGCAACACTTCCTCCATAGCGGCATTTTCGTCTACCAGTTCCTTTATATAAGCCTCATATTCATTAAGCAGCTCATTATACTCATCACTCTTAATTTTCCATTCTCCCTCTTTTTTTAAGAATATTTCTGCCTGTCGGCGAAGCTTTTCTTCATATTCTTGTGATGCTGCTATATAACCGTTCCTTCGTCCTTCTGCACGTACTTCGTCCATTTTCTTTTCATGCGCACTTCCAACAGCCATTCCTGCCGTTCCGGCGGCAACGGCTGTTGCAGCAACAGTTCCTGTTGATACTGCCATCATTCCCGTTCCCAAAGCAAGCCCTGCTCCTGTCGCACCCAAAGCACTGGTCGCTATACCAAGTCCCGCTGCCGGAAGCACAACCGGCGCAGCAATAACAGCTCCAACTGCACATATGCCTCCTAGTACATATTTACCAAATCCCATAATATCCACCTCTCCTATTAATTTTTTTTAATGAATTATTTCAACTCTAGCAACTTGTCCCCCCTCTTATTCCATTCAATTCCTTCACTGACCCATTTTTCCACTTTTTCTAAAGCCCCCAAACTAACTCCAAGTTCATTTGTAATCATCCGCATTTCCTGTCGTTCACTATCCACATATTTATTATCAATCCAACATAATTGAACCGCCTGTATCAAAAAGAACATCTTTTCCTTGTTCGTTTTAAAATTGACATCAATTTTTTCCCTGCTGTTCTTCATGCCATTTATCAGTTTTTTCGCTTCTTCACCCAACCCCATAGCATCCGCTGCCTTTTGGTAAAACATCAATTCCTCTTCCGGCAACTCTCCATCGCATTTTGCCAGCCTGATTAATCCTTTTAAAAAATTAACTTTTCCCACTTCAGTTGTTAAAATTGCATTTACATCCATCGAAATTCCCTCCCAATTTTATTCATAAATCTCATTTTTATCCTAATAATAATTTTATCCTAGCCCAAAATGTTCTAAATGTCAATAGAACATTTTGGGCTACATTAATATGTAAATAGAAAATGGAAAAGCAAGGAGGGGATAACTATCTTCCATCGAATCAGGGACTTGCGGGAGGATGCCGACCTACGGCAAACAGAACTAAGTAAATATTTAAATATTTCTCAACGTGCCTATTCGCATTATGAAAATGGCACACGGGATATCCCAACTAATATTTTGATTGCTATTGCCGATTTTTATAATGTTAGCATAGACTACCTGTTAGAACGGACAGACTGCAAAACTATAAATACCCAATAAGTTGTTCCGCGTTTTTATAACAATTACAGTTTTGAAGGATATCCTTTTTTGAATATCCTTTCTATATATGCCCTATCTACTTTTATCAACGAACAAAAATGTTGCAAATCACCTTATCGTATCAAAGATACTCCTCGGAATTTTCCAATACCTCCCAAATTTAACTGCCGGTATTGTTCCCTCTTTAATCATCCGGTAAACGGTAGACGGGCTAATCTCCAGCCTCTCACAAAATTCTTTTACTGACATATAAGATTTCTCCATTTTTTTATCCTTTCCAAAGCAAACTGCTTTTCTAATTATTTATAAAACTTTCAACACATAAATAATCATGAGTGGTCATGACCTGTCATTAACCTCATGTTGTTCAAAATTTTTTCTATTATTTACGTTTCCCCAATCCGACCCATAAAATTACTTTTTAATATTGTGCCCACAAGAAAATAATTAAGGATGGCGCTATCCTTTCACTGCGTATGCAGATTCATCCCAGACATATAAAACATTTGCGTACTTGTTAAATATAAACTATATAGAAATATGGAGGATATAATGAAATGAAAAAAAGAAAAGTTACTAAATCAGAATCAATAAAATTCAGAATTACCAAAGAAGAAAAAGAAAAATTAGTAAGGACTGCTGAATCCAGAAATGAAAGTCTGAGCAGTTATATCTTAAAAAGAAGTCTGCAGGAATATCCGGACACGTTCCGCTCGCTCCCACAGATAATAGATACCAATAACCTTGTGAACGAAATCTACCACATGGTAAAAAGAAACGGCAATGAAGCATTAATGGAAGAACTCTCTTCGTTGCTTCACAAACACATATCCAACTCTGAAAGAAAGGAATAACATATGAAACCATCATCTACAGGAATTCTCATCAATAAGGCAGGACACAACAACTATACCGAACCATCCGCGCCAGAAAATCTCATAAGATACATCCTGCGCGAAAATGAAAATCCCGATAACGACCTGATTGCCCACGGCGGAGCTGGGGTTATGGAATTTCTCGGCACAGAAAGCATCATCCAGCAATTTCACGCAGTCCAGCAAATACACACACGGAAAGGAAATTTCGGCAGACGTATCGACCATGAAATTTATTCCCTTTCCCGCGAAGCTGAACAACTCTTGCAGGACTACAATGTGGATATCGGTACAATCGCTCAGGACATGGCTGATGATATTTTCGAAAGTGACCATTGTCAGGTAATTTATGGCGTCCACCGCCCCTCCGGAAAAGATTCCCATACCCATATCCACTTTGCTGTCAACACTGTAAATTATATAAACGGCAATAAGCGGCGGGAAAACAAAAAACAGACACGGGAAAGGGAAGCCCGGTTCCAAAAAATAGTGGCTGATAAAATCAGCAGGGCGAGATAGCATTCCATCCACCGCCACCCCGCCCAGCTATTCTGTATTCCCTTCAGAATTATTTATCTCTCATACATATGGCCATCGTTGTAAACTCTGTATGTGACAGTATCGCCACCGACACGGCCGACAATTTCCACAAAATCCGGTGCGGAGTAATAATCTAAAATATAGTCCAGCCTCTCCAATGCTTTTTCCTCCGCCCTCTGTATCCTCGTTTTTTCATCCATGTCCGTCTCTCCCTTCTAATCTAAATCTTCCGCTTAAGTCTCTTGCAATTGTGGCATCAGCAAAAATTTTACTATTGCTTTCCGTCAACTTAAAAAGAAGGGTATTTTATACAAATTACAAAATACCCTTCTTTCATCATTAATTTTCTTCTTCAATCCACCTCCACCATCCGCCGCTTTAGGCATTATACTATTTTTTTACCAGAGATTATTTTTCTCCCTTCAAATACTACCAAAATTCTTTTAAAATGCTAAAAGGGTTCCTGAAGCATTAACAATACCTCAAAAACCCTCTGACATCATCATATTCACTTCCCTAATTTTCCACACTTCCAATCAGCAGATTAAATCATCGCTTCCCTAGAGTCTCCGGCGGAGGCTCTAGGATTTGCAAAGGAAAATGCTGCTTCGCAGTGCAAATCCGGCGCGGGAAACGCTTTAATCAGCGTTTCTTTAAAGTAAATTTAATAAAGATATCGGAATAGAAATTCTGAATTCTTTTAATGAAGACCAACTGGGACATATCATGAATATTCTGTATGAAATAAAAATATATCTTCAAAACATCCTTTTCATCCTTATAAAGGATAACCGGCGAATCTTGCAATTTCTGTTTCATCATGCTACTATTTTATTACCATTTAAGCATCCATGCATATTCAGAAAGGAGTGCCCCATGCCACATCTTGAAAAGATAACCCATACATCTGAAGATTACTGGAATCTTCCGGAATCGGAACGTGCCGAATTAATCGAAGGCCAGCTTTATGCCATGGCGCCGCCTAATTATAAACATCAGAAACTGGTCTCTGAATTGACCCAAATCATAGGAAACTATATTAAGGCACATCATGGCAAATGCGAAATCATTCCTTCCCCGTTTGCTGTCAATCTGGATGCCAACGATAAAAACTGGGTAGAGCCGGATATTTCCGTCATCTGTGACAAAAGCAAGATTACCAACCGGGGCTGCATCGGCGCCCCCGACTATATCATAGAAATTGTATCCCCTTCCAGCCGCCGGATGGATTATAACCGCAAAAACGGTCTGTACATGGACGCCGGAGTCCGTGAATACTGGATTGTAGACCCCGAAAAAGAGCGAACGACGATTTATCGTTTTGAAGAGGATGCCGCACCAACCATTACTTCTTTCGAACAGGATATCCCTGTTGGTATCTTTGAAGATTTAGTCATCAACATTGCAAAATTATTGAGCATTTAGTCAAGCCTGCATATAGACATGCCCGCATAGCTCATTGTTCACGAGAGTCAAAAACCCCGCCGCAAGCAGCGGGGCATCAAATTTGAAACGCCCCAAGGGGCGGGGTATTTGACCCTCGCGGCAGTCGCCAAATGTCTGCAAGCAGCCACTTGGCTCGTTGCTCGCGGAAATAAAAATTATTGCTTACTCTGATTTTTTCAAAATCCTGTCTTCCAATACCTATTACTCTCATCATCAACCCTCCATACTGCATATTTTTTCCCTATGGCTTTTGCTCATTCAGCTTTATAATCTTTCCTCCGACATACGGCGATCCGTTCCGAGAAATTACGCATTGACTAATTCCTCCAAAAATTCATTTTCTGAAATAAATGAGAATATTGAAACTCCATTCACGCCCAAATAATATATAAATTCTTCTTTTGTCATCTCTGCCACACCTGCGCAATAGCTCAGTGATACCTTCTTATTCTTGTATAAATCCATCGCTAATGTTTTCTTCATGTTTATACCCCATGTCCGCTTCAACGGACTCAAAATCAAAAATTGAAAGTGTCTTTCTTTCAACCTTCCCCCGTATGAATTCTATTTTATTGATATAAAAATTATTGCTTATTCTGATACTTGCTTTATTGGATACTTCCCGTAACTATTATCAGCATTCCATTCCGCTATGGAAAGAACATCCACACGCTCTATCAGCTTCTTACCATTCCCTATATTATCCTGAAGAACAAAAGGCAATTCCATTTTCAATCTATTTCGCAGCCTCTTTCTGGCAGTTGTATCTCCATTGGGATATTCGAGAATATAGATGTATTGAATTGGTTTATTTTTATCTAATAATCTCAAATAATGCAGGGAATCATAAAATTTTCGTGATGCAACTAATATTTTCTTATCCGCCATTGGATGGAACGCTTCAGGATTCTCTGCATTTGCAAGACATGCATTTTTATACTCTACCATAAGGATGTGAGTAGAATTTTCAATCAAAAAATCCACATCACTCATATGTATCCCCGCGTTATGATAATCCTCATGCATCTTATCCGTTGCCCATACAGCCGCTCTGCAATCAATACTGTATGCACCGTTTTCCTCTATAAATATATCTTTCATAGGTATCCTCTTACAGTTCATATATTTCATCAAGCAGTTTATTATCTGCAATCATAATATGATTAAACCTGATTTCATCCATCCTGTATGCTGACTGGCTATATATTGCCTCGCTATTATCATCCATCCTTGGAAATATCTTTTGCATTTCATCTGAAAACAAGTTCCGGCTCTTGTACAAATTATGAAACATCACCTGTTCCTTGTTTGCGCGTCGTATTTCTAAATATTTTGCAAAATTGTAACTGTGTGTCGCTACAAAAATCTGGGTTCCGTTTTTCTGTAATTCCAGCAAAATCTCTGCAACAAGAGGATACAATTCAGGATTCAGATTTGCTTCCGGCTCATCCCATAAAAGAACCGTCCCTTTCTCCAGGAGACCATTTCGTATCAGTTTCCAAAGCAAACCTAATTTGCGTAACCCCTCCGCCTCTAATGAAAAATCCACTTTTCTGCCATCCTTTTTTAACATATAAAAAGAATCATTCTCCAAAATAACCGTTCCATCAATTACATCACTGATTTTATCAAGAATGCCGCTCATAACAGATGGGACCTCCCGTGTTTCCGGCAAAGAAGCATTTACAATAATATCTATCTGTGTCCCATCAAAAGGCATATTATATTTCTGATTCATCGCCAGAAATCCCTTTGCATGGGATAGCATTTCTGTCGTAGGAATAAATACAGACTGTATATCCAACCCAAGCCATTTATCGTAATTAAGTATGACTTTATGAGAAAGACTGTCTTCAAAGCTGTGCGTACCGTCTGATACTCTGTAATAACAATAATCTTCTTTATTCTCTGCATTTTTTAAAGCATCACTATCTTTCAGGCTGTTAGAGAAAAATTGTACCAAGCTCTTTGTTTTTCCCGGATCCGCCTGCCTGATTGACCATTGCGTTGCTGCATAAATCATTTTCAGGATAGTTGTCTTTCCAACTCCGTTTTCACCAAGTAGAACATTTATTCCATCACAAAATTCCATTTTGAATCCATCATTAAATGTGTCACCTTCTTTTATATTTTTAGAATCAGCATTATTTTTTCTCAAATGACGTCTGAACACCATTACATTCAAAATTTCTATCATTTTAATTGCCATAGTTTGTCTCCATCCACATTTTATTACGTTTCTATAGTTAACGACATTAAAAATTTCGTTTTCGGTCTTGTAAAAGCTTCCGTATATGACTTTGGCAAAAACCTGAAACAGAAATTTGTTATGTCGTTTACTATAATTCATATTATACCCAGTTCCCACCTTTTTGTACATCATTAATCATAAACAGTAACCGGTACTGATAACTTCTCTCTGCAGAATCTGTCGCTTCATTCGCAACACTCTGCCCTGTCTCCAAATTTTCGGAACAGGAAAAATCGGAAAGACATTGCACAGTTTCGTCTTTCCGATCGTCTCAATCCCATCTAAAATATGAGCTGTTTCAAATTGTATCATTCAGTTGCATTCCCCCTGTCAACCCTGACTACCAGCCTGTCCAGCCAAACCTCCCTGCCACCCTCAATCAATGACGATTCCGGTACCCCGAAGCCATCGGTTCCGTGTATCGCACTCCCCTGACATACTTTAAAGCAGATCCGTATTTCTTCCTCCTTTACCTGGATTCCACAAATGAGGGAAGAAAGCAGCATTCGTTTAGCCGGGATGCCGGCATTGCGGAACTCTTCTTTCCAGTCCGGAAGGTCAGCCGCCTTCTCTTCAATGCGGTTCTGCCTCTCCGCTTCCTTCCATTCCCTTTCCGCCTGTTCTTTTTTCCGTTTTCCTTCCTGCAGGTCCTGCTCCTTTTCTTTCAGCATGGAAGCCAGCTTCTCTTCACTGAAATAACCGGTACCGCGTATCGCTTCCGGGATTTTTTCTTCCAATGTTGCAATATCCTGCCTCAGGCGATCCAACTGCCTGCAGGCTGCCTTCCATTCCTTTTCTGCCCGCTTTCTTTTTCTCTCCCGTAACTCTCTCATATCTCCAGACACATCCACAAAATCTATCTGCATCATATAGTCTTCCACAGCCCGGAAAACCACAGACTCCAGCAGTTCCCGTGAATAGCCGGAACATCCGCCGCATTTTCCACGGCATATATATCTGCCGGTAAAGGCAGCTTTCCTTTCTCCGGATTTCGTAACCCACCGGTTATAATAACTCCCGTTTTCCAACCGTCTGCCGCAGTGACCGCAGTAAACGAATCCCATTAATGCAAGCTTTCCGCCGGTACAAAAAGGTATCCGGCTGCCTTCCCTGCACGTCTGTGACGTCCGCTCCCCGGCAGTCCGGATTTTCTCTTTTCTGGCTTCCCTTATCTCCTGCGCACGCTCCCAAAGCTGTGCCGACACAATCACCAGTTCCTGTATCTGCTCCTCGGAATAGACCCATTCCCGCCTGTCTAACCTCGTCAAAGTCCCGTGGTTCTCCCGTCTGCCAATCGCAAGATATCCCATATAGACAGGATTGGTCAATATCCCCCTTATGGTTCCCGCCTTCCATTCCCCGCCGGAAACCGCCGGAATGTCCTGACGATTTAATTCTCCGGCAATCCGCACATAGCCCATTCCCTGATGCACTGCCAGTTCAAAAATCCTCCGGACCGTATTTGCATCTTCTCCGACTATTTCCAGCTTTTTCAGCAGTCTCCCATGGCTGCTCACCATACCGGATGGCACCAGCCGGTAACCGAACGGCGCCCTTCCGCCCACAAATTTCCCCGCTTTTACCAATTCCCTCTGTGTATCCCGTACCCGCATTCCGGTCTTTTTACTCTCGCCTTCATTCTGCCAGAAACGGATATAATTCAGCAGTTTATCAATATGCTCCTCCGTCTTCAGCTGCCCGTCCTTAATCGTCCATACTTCAATTCCAAGCCGGTTCAATGCGGCCACATAAAAGCTGTATTCCTCCTGCCTGCCAATCCGGTCCGACATATAAGTAAGCAGGATATCAAATTGTTTTTCCTTCGCATCCGCTAGAATTTCCTGGAGCACTTCCCGGTCTTCCACACCGTTCTTATAACCGGATACTGCCTTTTCTATATACTCTCTGTCAAATACCCATCCGGAACGGCCCTCGATATACTGCCGCGCTTCCGCGCGCTGTACCGGAATATCATCCTCATGCAGCTGCTGTTTCGAAGATACTCTCAGCAGTGTCCTGACTTTCTTACTCATGTCCGGCCCTCCGCAGATACAGTTCTTTCAACCGGTCGCCAAGTTCTCTCTCCGCCTTACCGTCCGTTTTCTCCGGAAATTCCAGCGTGACTTTCATCTCCTTATTCCGGTAAATGATTTCATACTCTACAATGCGTTCCTCACACATATTCCAGCTTTCCCCGCTGCTTTTTAATATAAATATGTAATTCCCGCTCTGGGTATGCAGCATCTGTTCCTTCCGTCCTACATCCCTGTAATATCGATTGCATGCATATAGGCATCCGAACCACGCGTGCAGGTCAGACTGAGTTTCTTTCCGGCCACAAACACTTTGCAGTTACTGATGCTGTTTACCGCATCTAGCTTCAGCTGCATCTCCCCCTGCGGCGTATCCAGATACAGCACACTCTCGCTTGATTCATCTCCTACCGTTCCGGTTACCGTTGCAACATCGGACGTATCCATCTGCGCCATGGAAGGCGCATCCTTTTGTCCTGACAGACTGACCGCATGGAGATAAGCATCCGAACCATGATAAAAAGAAACCGTCAGTTTATTACCGGGAGTAAGCACCACACCGCTCCTGGCATCCGTGCTGCTGTCGATTGCAAACTGCATTTCGCCATCCTTGGTAGACAGGTACAGAAGGTTTTCCTTTGTGTTTTCCGCAACGGTTCCGGAAACCGTCCCGGTAGCGGCCGTTACGGTTCCTGTCGGTGCAGGTGTAAGACCGGAGGAAACAGGCACTGTCGTAGAAGGCGTTACCGGAGAAGCCGGGGAAGAAGGGGACGATGTCCCTGCCGCCATTCCCGCATCTGAAATGCTGACGGCATGCATATAAGCATCCGACCCCCGCACACAGGTAATGCTGTAACTCTTGTCCACCACCAGAACCGAACATCCGCTCATATTGGTAGTCGCATCCAGCTTAATCTCCATCTCCCCCTGCTGGGTATTAAAATACAGGATTTCACTCGTCGTCTTGTCGCCAATCGTGCCCGTCACATTGGCGGATGTGGAAAAATCAAGTGTCACCGCCGGAGTCTGTGCTTCCGTAGTAATCTTCACCGCATGGAGATAGCCATCCGAACCATGGGAAACGGAAACGCTGATTTTATAATCCGGCAGCAGAATTTTGCAGGCGCTTGTATCGGTTCCGCTGTCCAGCTTAATTTCCATATCACCTTCTTTGGTGGAAAGTTTCAGCAGTTCAGTCGTCGTTCCCGACATAACCGTTCCCTGTACCGTTGCCATCACCGAAGCCGCTGCCCGTACCTCCATCCGGTTTACCGGTATCATAAACATGCCAAGTACGAGGCAGGCCGCCATACATAACTTCGCAATCTGATTCTTTTTCATAATGCTTCCTCCATATCATGCCATTGCCTGGTCTTTACCTATAATTTGAGTTAATCATACAATATTTGCCACGGAAAAGCAATATGCTAAACTTCCGGAAATCTATTGGTTTTGCTACCACTCCGTATATACCCTGTTTAAAGTCACCGACATGATCGCAAGAATATTGGCATAAATGGCATTTTCCGGCCATGTGGCATAAATTTCGGAGGAAGCCACGTTTTTGATATAATCCTTATACCTGACATAATAATTTGGCGCAGTGGAATCGCCGGGCACACCGTCGTGAACCACCACATATTCGGGTATCACCACCCTGCTAAGTACGATCTCGCCGGTCTCGTCCATGGGTTTGATCTCATCTTCCGGTATTTTAGGCGGATATTCACCATACAACGTATGATCCGGAATAACAATCGTATCTTCTTCCTGCTGCTCTTCCTCCACCGGTATCATCTCGATCGGCTGCAGTGCCAGCGTATCCGCCAGTATTTCCGTTCCCGATACCATTACCGGCTCATATCCCGGTGCCGTGACTTCAATATTGTACTCGGAATACGGCTGCTCGCTTCCAGGCTCCAGACTGTATTCCAGCGGCGGGGCCGGAAGACCTATCTCCTCGGTTTGTCCCGATATGTCAGTGTTTAGCGTTTCTATAACGGAATCCGGCATCCCTTTATAGGAAATCCTGACCGTGGCATTGCTGATGGGTATCATCCCCAACGTGGAGGTTACGCTGACTTTCAGGTTTCCCGCATAGGGACTGTCGCTTCTCTGTGCGGCATGAGTAATATTTACAGGCATAAAAAACCTCTGCATATATGTTTACCACATTATATGCAGGGGTTTTCAGGCTGTGCGGGCATCCGCCCGGTTAAACCTTAAAATTATCTGGTAAGCAGCATCATAATGTCATTGCTTCTCGCAATAAATTTCGTCATCGCTTCCGGTGCCAGCGGTGCGTTCTGAATCTGTGCCAGGTCATACAGCTGTTCGCAGATCATCGTCACGTTTTCACCCTCTTTGTTGTCCAGTACATACTGCACCAGCGGATGGCTGGCATTGAGGATGAGAGTCTCACCTTCTTTGCCGAACATCCCCATATCCGCACCGTTCATGGAATACATACGCATCATATCCTGCATACGCCGGCTTTCCTCGGAAACCGTAATCATGGAAGAAACTTTCTTGTTCTTTAACTTCTCCACTTTTACCGTAAGATTCTCTTTCTTCAATGCTTTCTTCATAATCTTTGCGATTTCCTCTGCCTGCTCCTCCATCTCCTTTGCCGCTTTTTTGGAGGTCTTGGATTTCAGAGAATCCGTCAGGTCCGCATCAATACGCATAAAGCGGATGCCTTCGTTTTTCGCTTCCAGCTGAGAAATGAACGGCTGGTCAATGCTGTGGGTCAGTATGACCGCATCCATTTTCGCGGACTTAAACATATTGATATACTGGCTCTGCTGCTGTTCGTCGGTCACATAGTAGATGATCTTCTCTTTCTTTTCTTCCTCTTCTTCCTCATCCTCTTCCGCATCTTCTGCTTCGGCATCCTCTACGATTTCCGCTTCTACGCGGTTGCCGTCTTCATCCACGGCTCCGGTTTCTTCCTTTTCTTCCTGTGCCTCTCCGGCTTCGGCAGCGCCGCTTTCCGCAGCTTCCGCTTCCGCCTGACTGCCGTTTTCATCCGTGGCATTTTCTTCCGTATCCGTCTTGCCGACCTCCAGACATTCGGGCAGGGTCAGATATTTGCCTTCCAGATTCTTAAAGAGAATGTAGTCTGTCATCTTTTCGCAGAATTTGTCATCCTTTAAGCAGCCGAATTTGATAAACGGGCTGATATCGTCCCAGTATTTATCGTATTCTTCTTTCTCTGTCTTGCACATACCGGATAATTTGTCCGCCACCTTTTTCGAAATATAATCGGAAATCTTTTTCACAAATCCGTCGTTCTGCAGCGCGCTTCTGGACACGTTCAGCGGCAGGTCCGGACAGTCGATGACACCCTTTAATAAAAGCAGGAATTCCGGAATCACTTCTTTGATATTGTCCGCGATGAACACCTGATTGTTATACAATTTGATGGTTCCTTCAATGGACTCATATTCCATGTTGATTTTCGGGAAATATAAAATTCCTTTTAAATTAAACGGATAATCCATATTCAAATGAATCCAGAACAGCGGTTCTTTGTAATCCTGAAATACCTTTCGGTAAAATTCCAAATACTCTTCTTTCGTACACTCGTTGGGATGCTTGGTCCACAAAGGTGTGGTATCGTTCAAAAGTTCCGGTCTTTTTACGATTTTCAGCTTCTGCTCGTCTTCTTCCTTCTCCTTTGCAATCTCTTCTACCACCGTGTCGGTATCCAGCTTTTCTTCTGCCTTGATAATCTGGGTCTCTGTGGTATTTTCCTTTTCCAGATAGATTTCGGTAGGCATGAAGGAACAGTATTTCTTAATCACTTCCCTCGCTTTATACTCATTGCAGAACTCCAAGCAGTCCTCATTGATGAAAAGCGTGATCTCCGTACCAACCTCTGTGCGGGAACCTTCCTCCATATCAAACTCCGTTCCGCCGTCGCATTCCCAATGCACCGGCACAGCGCCTTCCTTGTAGGAAAGGGAATCGATATGCACCTGATCCGCTACCATAAATGCAGAATAAAAACCTAAGCCGAAATGACCGATGATCTGGTCTTCGTTCGTCTTGTCCTTATATTTTTCAAAAAAGTCCGTTGCACCGGAAAAAGCAATCTGGTTAATATATTCTTCCACTTCTTCCGCTGTCATGCCGATACCGTTATCAATAAATTTCAGCGTCTTCTCCTCCGGATTTGCGACAACCCGTATCTTTGCCTTATAATCGTCCGGCAGGGTACACTCTCCCATCATTTCCAACTTCTTCAGCTTTGTAATCGCGTCGCATCCGTTGGAAATAAGCTCCCTCATGAAAATATCATGATCCGAGTACAGCCATTTCTTAATAATCGGAAAAATATTATCGCTGTTAATTGACAAATTACCATGCTTTGCTGCCATGTAGATCCACTTCCCTTTCTCTTTTCAATTTTGATTTTCTGATTTCCTTTTCAGTCTTCCCTTTTCTGTTCTTTCCGGTACGGAAATGCTCCGCACCGCCGCATAATCAAAGTTTAATTCCTCTCGTAAAAAAAGTCAAGAAAAAATTAGCACTCATTTGTTCCGAGTGCTAATAATTTCTGTTTTTCCCTGTATTTATGCAGGATTGCGGATTTCTAAAATTTTCGTAAACTCCTGCTTACCCATACATCTTCCTTACGGATCCGCTGCAAAATATTCCCCGTACACATCAAAGAAATCCGCTGTTGTCACCTGCGGGTCATTGATAAATGTCACCTGTTCCCACACTTCCTCGTTCAGATTTCTCGTCAGTGACTTTACAAACGTGTCATACTCCTGACCGAATACTTCTTTTTTCCGCTCTTCTACAATCTTCACCTTATTGGCATCCGTTTCCGCACGGTCAAAAGTGCTGATGCATTTGATGATATGATAACCGAATCTGGTTTCCACAATTCCGCTGATCTCCCCTGTTCCCAGATTAAAGGCTGCTTCCTCAAATTCCGGCTCCATATCCCCTTTGCCAAAGGAATAGGTTGCTTTGCTGTCCTCGCTGTAGCGCTCCACCAGCTGCTCAAAATCGGTTTCACCTTCCCTTGCCGTCTCCAGTACTTCCCTGGCCTTTTTATACGCCTCCGTTTTCGCCGTTTCCGTATACTCGATTTTTTCTCCCTTGCTGTCCAGTGCATAAGTTTTGATCAGTATATGCTGTACGGTAATGGTACGCGCCTCATCATCGCTGATTTCCGGATTGATATCCCGTATGATGAACTGATAGACTTTATTGGCCAGCCCATACTCCGCATACAGGTTTGCAACGATCTCTTCGGTCACTCCCATCCGTTCCCGTTCCGTCTCGTTCAGGGAACCATAATATGCCCTGGCCGCCGCTGCCGCATTTTCCTGTTCCTGCTCTGACAATTCCACCCCGTGTTCCGCCGCCAGCAGATTCATGGACTTAATCTGGGCAATCCTTGCCAAAGCCGTATCCTTGATATTCTGCTCCAGCGTAATGCCTTCCACATTCGCCTGCCATATTTCCGGCCCGTACACACGTTCGTACTGGTTCTGCGTATTGGTCAGGTACACCATGATCTCCGGCAAGGTGCAGGAAATACTTTCTATGCGGAAAATTTCGTCCTTCGCAAATCCGGTCGTCAGCACCACCTTCGTATCGGTATCCTCTTTGTTTCCGCAGCCTGCCCAGGCGCCCATAACGGCTGACAGCAGCAGCAGCGCCGCTGTCTTTTGCAGTTTCTTTCTGCCCTGTATGAGGTTTCTGTTCCTCTTCTTTCCCGTTATTTTTAATATTTGATAAAATTTCCGTATTTTTTTATTTCCTGCCACGCACTATCCTTCCATTTCCTTCAAAATACTTCTTGCCACACTGATACCGTTCGCAGAGGCCTGCTGCAGCCCCCTTGTCACACCGGCACCGTCACCGATGGCACGAAGCCCTTTCAGGCTCGTTTCAAAATCCCGGTCCACCACGACCCGGTTGGAATAAAATTTCACTTCCACGCCGTACAGCAGCGTTTCATCCGAAGCAATTCCCGGTGTTACCTTGTCAAGAGCTTCTAACATCTCCTGAATATCCACCATGATCCGATGCGGAAATACCAAAGACAGATCTCCCGGTACCGCATCTTTTAGCGTGGGGATCAGATTATTGCGGCAGAGCCGTTCCTCCGTGGTTCTTCTGCCCTTTTTGAAATCCCCGAAGGTCTGCACCATGATTTTGCCGCCGCAGAGCATATTAGACAGCTGGGCAATCTGTTTTCCGTATGCAATGGGTGTCTTAAACGGCTTGGTAAAATTCTTGGATACCAGAATCGCAAAATTGGTGTTGTTTGTTTTGTAATCTTTGGCTTTATAAGCATGTCCGTTGACTACCGCCAGACCGCCTTCATAATATTCCGTTGCCACCTCGCCGGAAGGATTGGTACAGAAGGTCCGCACTTTGTCGTCAAAGGTAGGCGCATACAGCACCAGTTTCGCCTCATACAGATTTTCGTTCAGATACTGCATGACCTCGTCCCGCACTTCCACGCGCACGCCGATATCCACCGTCCCGGGTACTGTCTCGATGCCAAGTTCCACGCATTTATGTTTAAACCAGTCTGCACCCTCGCGTCCCACTGCCGACACGATTTCCCCCGCATAATATGTTTCTCCCTTATCCGTGGCAATTCCTACAGCCCTGCCGTCTTCCACAAGGATCTGCTCCACCATCGTTTCAAACAGGAGCGTTACTCCCTTCTCTTCCAGGTGACTCTGCAGCTTGGAGTAAATCTTATAGCCTTCTTCCGTTCCAAGATGCCGGATTGGGCATTCGATCAATTTCAGGTTGGCATTGATCGCAGCCTTGCGTATTTCCCGTATCTCTTTTTCTTTATCCGCTCCGTATACATTCTGATCCGCACCGAATTTCAGATAAACGGCATCCGATTCCCTGATCAGAGCCAGTGTTTCCTCATATCCTAAAATTGCAGGAAGATTCCCGCCTACATCCGGCGACAGCGACAGTTTTCCGTCGGAAAAGGCTCCAGCTCCTGCAAATCCGGTGGTAATGGAGCAGGGTTTGCATCCTACGCACTGTTTTGTTGTTCGTTTCGGGCAGTTTCGTTTCTCGATGGAACGTCCTTTTTCTACTACCAGTATTTTCAGGTGTTCGTTTTTATCCATTAGTTCATATGCGCAGAATATTCCGCCGGGACCTGCTCCTATGATGATTACGTCAAATTTATTTTCCATGAGTGTTCCTCCTTTGCCAGGTTTTTTTTGGGGGTGAGTTCAGGGGGGGGGGTGATTGGTTTACTCCGCAGTGCAAACTCAGAAAACCTGCGGTTTTCTGAGTTCGCGGGCTTTGCCCTGTCGAAAGGTGCAGGAAAATCTGCTTTTGTGCAAGCACAACGCAGATTTCTCTGTACCTTTCTGCACTGCTCATTGCCATCGCGTACATTATACCACAATCCTTACTTCGCTGCCTATGTTGGTTTTTGAAACAATGATCTGTTTTTCGATTTTTTCTGACAGTTCCGGTACGTGGGATATGATTCCTATTAGTCTGTCTTTTTCGACCAGGGTCATTAGTGTCTGACATGCCTGTTCCAGTGACTCGCTGTCCAGTGCGCCGAATCCTTCATCGATAAACAGTGTGTCTACCCGAATTCCGCCGCTGTAGCCTTGTATGATGTCACTCATGCCAAGCGCAAGGGCGAGGGAGGCTTTAAAGGATTCTCCGCCGGACAGGGTCTTTACCGAACGGTATTTGCCGGTATAATAGTCTAAAACCCGCAGTTCCAGATTGTCCTTTGACCTTCCGTCGCTGATTTCTTCCAAACGGGATAGTTCGTAACGCCCTCCGGTCATTTTGGCCAGCCGCAGATTCGCTGCCCGTAAAATTTCCTCGAAATATCCTGCCAGTACGTACTGCTCGAATACCAGCCGTTTTCCGTTATTCCCGCTTGCCATGTTGTCCAAGTCTTTTACAACCCCGTACTCCTGCTGTAATTCCCTGTACTTTTTCTCCCGTTCCTTTAACGATCTGGCAATCTTTTTTGCCTGCTGTAAATTATGGCTGTGTTCGTTTAACTGCTTCAATACCTGCTGCTTCTGCCGTTTCTTTTCCTCCAGTTCTTCCTTCTGCCCTGCCGTATCCGCTTTTTTCTTTCCCCTAATCTCTTCCTTCAGATGGGCGGTCAGATGTTCCAGTTCCTGCCACTTGGTATGAAATTCCCGAATCCGGCATTCCAGCCCTTCCATTTCCCCGGGCTGGCGTACTGCTTTCTCATATTTCTCCATGGAAGCAAAGCCGGCCTGCCGGTACTGTGCGGAAAAAGCCGCTTCCAGCGCTTCTTTTTTCTTCTCCTGCGCGGCAATCTCTTCTCCGTCTTTTATTAATCTGCTTGTTTTCTCTTTTTGCCGTGCCTGAATGCCGTGATATTCCGTCAGGCGCTTTTCATACTCTTTCACAGGCATCGCTTCCAGTATCTTTCCGATTTCTTCCGGCAGTCTCTCCCTGCACTCTTTGTATGCGGCTTCCCTGTCCGCCCACTCTTTCCTTTTTTCTTCACATGCGGCTGCTTCCGCTTTACATGCCGCAGCCTTTCCATGAATTTCCATCAGCTTTGCCTGTTCTTTTTCATAAGCCTGCTGTAATTTCCGCAGTCCCGCTTCTTCCGGTACGCCGCTGTCCGTCTCCGCGATACGGGGATGTTCCATGGAACCGCACACCGGGCAGGGTTCCCCTTCCTTCACCTGTCTTGCAGCTATGCCCACTGCGGCACGTTTGTAGGCCAGATCCGCCGTTTCGTATGCCTGTTTCCTCTCCCCTGCCGTTTTCTCCTGTTCCAGATAACGCTTCTGCAGCGCCGACAGTTCTTCCCGTTTCCGGCTTAACGCCCGGTCGGCTTCTTCCCTCGCTTTCCTGCTTTCCTCAAAACCGGCGGCCGCCTCGTAGCCTTCCCGTATCTCACCCTGCTTCTCATAATAAGGCCGCAGTTCTTTTTCCTTTTCCTGAAGCTCCCGAAGTTCCTCCTCACCCTTCTGCTTTCTGCTGCGCATGTCCTCCAATACGGACACTGCATGGCGCAGATTCATGTAGGGCTCTTTCAATGCTTCCGCTTCCCTTGCACTTTTTAACTCTTTTTCCGCCTGTCTGATTTCCTTCTTCTTTCCGGCCAATTCTTCTTTCTGCACCTTCAATGCCTCCATCCGGTCCAGCTTGGCATTGGTTTCTTCCGTACGGGTGATGCGTTCCGAGAGTTTTATCACTTCCCGTTCCAATGATGCATGGCCTTTCTCGGCTTCCGCCAATTCTGCCTTTTCCTGCCCGATGCGCTCTTCCAGCCAAAGAAGGATTTCCTGCACTTTCGGCGTTTCCTCCTCCGATTCCGGCTCCGCTTCCTCCATTTGCAGCATATGCACGTCTTCCTCCATCCGGTGCCTGTATTCCATCACCTGCTTATAAAGTTCACCGGAACGGCTGCGCAGAATAGAAGCAAAACGGTCATAAATGGAAGTGGAAAATATCTCACGGAAGATTTTTGTCTTTTCCGAAGACGGCGCGGTCAGCAGCCTTGCGAACTCTCCCTGGGCAATCATGGAAA
This sequence comes from uncultured Lachnospiraceae bacterium, assembly GCA_910579935.1. Classification (GTDB taxonomy): domain Bacteria; phylum Bacillota; class Clostridia; order Lachnospirales; family Lachnospiraceae; genus Kineothrix. Next base: position 50,709 of record CAJTVQ010000016.1, on the reverse strand, counting down.
TCTGTTTGAACTGACGGTAATCCAGCACAAGGATTTCCTGCATTTTACGGTTGACTTCGCTGACCCCCTCAATAACACTCCCGTCTTCCGGCAGGTACAGCCTTGCCCGTTCCTTTTCCTTTGTATAACCGCTCTTTCCTCCCTTTTTCTTCTTCGGGCGCATATATTCGGGATTCCGCTCTATGCGGTACTCCTTTCCCCCATGCCGCATCCGCAGTTCCACGAACGTAGGCGTATCCGCTTCTGCAAAATCACTGCGCACACTGTTCTTTTCCCGTATTTCCCCACTCATGTTTCCGTAAAGCGCGTAAGTAATGGCATCAAAAAGCGTGGTCTTCCCTGCCCCCGTAGGTCCGGTGATCAAAAACAGTCCCCGGTCCTCCAGTCTGGTAAAATCCACTTCTATCCGGTCTTTGTACGGTCCCCAGCCGGAAAGTACCAGTTTTTCAGGCTTCATGTTCCCTCACCTCCGCTTCCTTTGCCACATCCTCTATCAGCTCCATGCGCCGCTCATCCGGCTCTTCCCCCCGAATCATTGTGTAAAATCCACGGAAAAGTTCCGGTATGCTTTTTTTCCTTTCCTCCAGCCGGACGGCATATTCCCCTCCCTCCCGCCTTTCGTTCTTCGCCAGTACAATCTGCATGATGTTCGGGTAAACCGTGCGCAGCGTGCCGATCGGGTCGATCAGTTCCTCCCCGTCGGTAAGCTCCGCCTGAATATAATCCATGCAGTCTGCCGCCGCCACGATTTCCGGCTTCATCAGGTCCGCTATCTTTCCGCGGATCCGCCGCAGTTCGTGAAGAGGGGAAAGCGGTATTTTTTCTACGGATACCTGCCCCTTTTTCCCCATTTCCACTAGGTTCACATACTTGGTCTGCCCCGCTTCGGAAAAGGAATACCCAAGGGAAGCCCCCGCATAGTACACCGGCCCGTTCCCGATCTGCTGGGGCTTATGGATATGTCCCAGCGCCACATAGTCAAACCCTTCAAAAAGCGAAACCTCCACGTTGTCCAGTCCTCCCACATGGATGGTGGTTTCTGCATCCGAAAGTTCCGGTTCCCGTCCCTGATCTGTGACAAAATAATGCGTCACCAGCACACTGCGCCGATTTTTATCGCTCTTGCTGCCATTCTGCAAAGCTTCCAACATCTTCGCCACTGCTTCCGCACTGGTTCTTACGCCTGCCTGCGCCGGCTTCACAAAGGGCATCAGAACAAAAACAACTTCCCCGTATTCATCTTTCAGGCGAACTTGTTTCAGTTTTCCCTGATACACACCTGCAATGGAAATCCCCTGCTTTTCCAAAATTCCCCCGGCAAACCCGATGCGCTCGGGCGAATCATGGTTGCCGCTGATGAGCAACACCTGAATGCCCGCATCCGCCGCTTCCTGTAAAAATTCCCCCAGCATCACGACTGCTTCTGCCGGAGGAATTGCACGGTCATAGATATCACCTGCCAGAATCAGGGCGTCCGCCTTCCGGCTGCGGGCAGTCTCCAATATCTGTTTTAAGATGTGCCGCTGGTCTTCCAGCATGGAAACATCGTTGATGACTTTGCCGATGTGGAGGTCGGCGGTATGTAAAAATTTCATATTTTACCCCGTTTCTTTGCGCTTCTGTTTTTATCTTTTCTCACCGGTATCTTTTCTTCACTTCCCCATCCTTCGTAAACCATTCGTCCCCGTTTGTCAGAACATAATCTTCCCCGTTTTTTATAGCCGCAATAAAATCCTGCACGGACTCCAGCCTGCGCCGGAATGCCATGCCGCCGCCAAGTAACTTTGTGCTGTGGATGTCCGAACCCGCCGTCATAAAAAAGCCATGTTCTTTCGCATAAGCGATCGCCCGCTCGTCATAAACCGGTTCATTGTGGGCGGTACTCCTGCGATTGGAATGGGTTGCATTGATACCCTCCACTCCGTCCACATATTCCGGAAACAGCCGGACTTCCGGAATATAGTCTTCCTCCCGAAACGGATGGGCATGAACGACCATACCGCCTCCTTCATGCACCAGCCGGAATTGCTCCTGTACCGTAACCTTCTTCAGCTCCGGATGCTCCAGCATAAATTCTTTTCCCAGGCCGTAAATCAGAAACTCCGTCCCGCAAAATCCCGCTTCGTACCCGAAAAACACATCCAGTCCAATGCGCTTTCCCATTCTTGCGGCATCCTCATATCCTTTTGTAAACTCGTTCACCCACGTTCTCCACGGCAGCATCCGGTTTACCGCGGTATTCCCGCCCCAGTTATGGTCTGTGACAATGATTCCTGTATAACCTGCCGCCTTACACGCTTTTGCCATCTCCGCTCCCGTATAACGGGCACAGGCACTGGCCTGGGATGTATGCAGGTGTGTTTCATATAAATACGGATAATCCTTCCATAATTCCATGCTCATTGCAACCCTTTCTTTTCCTTTCTCCCGCCGTCCGGCCTGCCGGCACATGACAAACGGACCAAAATCACTCAGAATTGAAAAAATAAGTTCCCGACCAAATCGGGAACTTGTTTTTTGTTCAATCTATCAGGGCTTTTCATAAAAGAACGAATTCTTTCTCGTATAACCAATTTCCTTATAATTAATAATCTGCTCCGTACTGCCGATAAACAGTACGCCTTTATTTGCCAGCGCCTTTTGGAAGTTGACAAACACTCCGTCTTTCGCTTCCTCTGTAAAATAAATCAGTACATTCCGGCATACGATCATGTTCCAGCCATTCCCGTAATCATCTTTCAGGAGATTGTGCTGCTTGAATTCTACCCGTTTCTTCACTTCTTCCGAAATCTGATAAGACAACCCTACTTTTGTAAAAAACTTTCTCTTCAGATCATCCGGTACACTGGCAACACTTTTCTCACTGTATAAACCGACCTTCGCTTTCGCGATCACCTGCTTATCCAGATCAGTCGCCTGAATTTTAATCTGGTCCAGCGGAATATGACGGGATAAAGCCATAACAAGCGAATACGGTTCATCACCTGTTGAACATGCTGCACTCCATATTTTCAGATGCTTACCGAATTTACTGATAAGTCCCGGTATGATTTCCTGGTCCATTACCTTCCACTGGTCGGGATTCCGATAAAATTCCGACACATTAATGGTAAGATAATTTATAAATTCTTCAAACTTCGAATTATTTTCTTTAATGAATGCAACGTATTTATCGTATCCGTCAACACCGTTCTTTGCTATCAGTGTATCAATACGGCGCTTCATCTGCTTTTCCTTATAAGCATTCAGATCAATCCTTGTAAGGTCATATACCGAATTTTTGAACCATTCATAATCATATGCCATATCATTATACCTGCCGTTATCCAAATTTTACAACCATCCAAACTGCCCACATCTTTCGTGAAACAGCTTATTCCTCTTCCTGTTCGTTTGCGATAACCGCATCAATATCTACGGATACCACATCCGCATCGGCTTCCTCTTCTTCTTTCGGTTCCGGCGCAAGCATAGCTTTTACGCTCAGGCTGATCTTCTTATCTTCGTCATTGAAGTCAACCACTTTAGCCGTAATCTCGTCACCGATCTTAAGTACATCCGCCGGTTTTTCAATATGTTCTTTGGAAATCTGCGATACGTGAAGCAATGCATCCACGCCCGGCTCCAGTTCGACAAAAGCGCCGAAATCTGTCATTCTTGCAACTTTTCCCGTCACTACATTGCCGACTTCATATTTCTGTGCCGCATCCTTCCACGGATTCTCGTCTTCAAACTTCAGGCTGAGTGCAATCTTGCTGCCGGAAATTTCCTTGATCAGCACTTTTACTTTCTCTCCGACCTTGAATACCTTCTTCGGATTCTCCACTCTTCCCCATGACATTTCCGAAATGTGGAGAAGACCGTCTGCTCCGCCCAGATCTATAAATGCACCGAAATCCGTTACATTCTTAACCACACCCTCTACGGTGTCCCCTTCGTGGATGGATTCGAACAATTTCTTCTGAAGTTCTGCTTTTTCTGCAAGAATCAGCTGTTTACGGTCACCGATGTATCTTCTTCTCTTAGGATTGTATTCGCTTATCACGAACTGAATCTCCTGTCCCGCATACTTGGATAAATCCTTTTCATATACATCCGATACAAGGCTTGCAGGAATGAAGATCCTTACCTCTTCCACTACAACGCTCAGTCCGCCGTCCAGCACCTGTACGACTTTGGCAGTAAGCACTTCCCTGTTATTAAATGCTTCTTCAATCCTCTTGTTTCCTCTGTCTGCGGCGAGTCTCTTGTAAGTAAGAAGAACCTGTCCTTCGCCGTCATTTACTTTAAGGACTTTCACCTCCATGGTGTCGCCCGGTTTTGCAATAGTTGTCAGGTCTACGTTCGGTTCATTGGTGTATTCGTTCCTGGTCAGGATACCGTCTGATTTATAGCCGATGTTGAGAATGATCTCTTCAGGTTTCACATCAATGACTGTACCTTCAACTACCTCTCCTGCATGTATTGTCTTAAATGATTCTTCTAACATTTGTTCAAAAGTTAATTCTGACATAATTTTGAACCTCCTCAATAATATTGTTTGGGGTCGATGCCCCGGCAGTAATACCGACCGGTGAAGCAGCTTTAGGTAGTTCTAAATGCAAGTCATCCAGTGTCTGTATAAAATAGGTGTTTCCGCACTCTTCCCTGCAGATTTCATATAGTTTCCGCGAATTGGAACTGTGGGTATCCCCTATTACTATCATACTTTCAACCTGAGACGCAATCTGTCTCGCCTCAGTCTGCCTTTCTTCTGTTGCGTTACATATAGTGTTCACAACAATACCATTGTAACCTTTTTTTAAAAAAATTTCAACTAGTTCTTTAAATTTGTTGTAGTTAAATGTCGTTTGCGAAACAATACACCATTCCTGCTCTCTAAAACGGAGGTTTTCCGCATCAGACGCAAACGCTTCCGCCTCATCTTTCGATTCGATCACCACAGTATCCGACAACGCCCATCCCCGGATGCCTTCCACCTCGGGATGCCCGGAATTGCCTATAATAATGATCCGTTTCCCGGCCCGGCTTTCCTTTTCCACAATATTATGAATCCTTTTTACAAAGGGACAGGTGGCATCCACACATTCCAGTCCCTGTTCTTCGATCGCTTCGTAAATTTCCCGCGCCACGCCGTGGGAACGTATGACTACGGTTCCTTCCCGAATCCGTTTTAATTCTTCCATTCCCTCTATGACCTCCACACCGCGCCCTCCCAAATCCTTTACCACCTCCGCGTTATGGATGATCGGCCCATAAGTATAAATCTTCTTTCCCTTACCGGTCTGTTCGTATACTTTGTCCACCGCACGTTTTACGCCAAAGCAAAAACCTGCACTCTTTGCTACTTTTACCTCCATCCGTTTCCGGCTCCTCTCATTTATTCCCGCGGGCAACGAGTCAAGCGACTGCTTGCGGGGGGGGTTTGACTTTCCTCCATATACAAACGCATTGCACAAATAGATTGCCAGCTGCCTTTTAAGCTTCGGTACATCAGGAATTTGTCCTGCATAACGAGAGGATCTTCTCCACCACCTCGTCAATGGTCATGTCAGAGGAATCCACCAGCACTGCGTCCTCCGCCTGCCGGAGCGGGGAAATCTCCCGGTTCATATCCCTTTCGTCCCTTTCAATAATGTCCTTTTCTATCTGTGCCAGATTGCAGACTTCCCCCTTTGCCGCCAGTTCCTCATACCGTCTTTTCGCCCGTACGCTGCTGCTTGCCGTCAGGTATATTTTCACATCCGCATCCGGCAGCACACAGGTTCCGATATCCCGGCCGTCCATCACCACATCCGCATTCCCGGCCAGACGCTGCTGCAGTTCCACCAGTTTCTTACGCACCTGCGGATATACGCTGATGGCGGACGTCATGTTTCCCACTTCCTCCGTCCGGATCGATCCGTTTACATTCTCTCCGTTTAGAAATACTACCTGCTCCCCGTCCACATGGGAAATCGTAATATCCGCCTCCCCGCATTTCTGATTAATCTGCGGTTCATCCTGCGCGCTTATCCCGTTTCTTAAAAAATAAAGCCCCATGGCACGGTACATTGCACCGGTGTCCACATAAATAAACTGTTTTTCTTTTGCAATTTTCTTCGCTATGGTGCTTTTTCCCGCTCCCGCAGGCCCGTCTATCGCTATATTATAACTCATCGCATTCTCTCCTTTTTAAGTTGCTGCGCAACGGCACTAAAGAGTAAAGTCACTTCGGCACACACAATGAGAGGAACTTTCATTCGAAAGGACACTCATGAAAGTTCCTCTCGTGCGCCTTTGCAACTTTACTGTCGGGTCAGACGCTGTTAAAAAATTGTTCTTGTCACTTCTTAACCGGACTTTCTGTCCCCGCGGCGGAGATGCCCGCTTCATATCCGGTAGACCATGCGATCTGCAGATTGAACCCGCCCGTTAGAGCATCCACATCCAGCACTTCACCGGCAAAATAAAGACCTTTGGCCTTTTTGGATTCCATTGTAGACGGATTCACCTCTTTGATATGAACGCCGCCCCTCGTAATAACCGCCTCCGCATAATCCCTTGTTCCGGCTACCGTCATCTCCACATCCTTTATCAGACCGGCAAAGCGCTGCCGCTCCGCCTTTGTTATCTCATGCACTTTCTTATCTCCATCGATACCGGACAGTCTGACCATCACCGGAATCAGTTTCGACGGGAACAACCCTCCCAGGGAATTTTTAAACTGTTTGTTCTTATTTTCCTCAAAATCCCGCAGCAGCCGCTTATCCAACTGCTCCGCCGTAAGCGCCGGTTTTAAATCCAGATGCAGCTTCACATCCCCCTTTTTCTTCCGCCCCGCATAATAACTGCTGGCACTCAGGATCAGCGGGCCGCTCACTCCGAAATGGGTAAACAGCATCTCTCCAAATCCTTCGTAAAAAGCCTTTTTCCCATCCTGCACAAACGACACTGCCACATTCTTCAATGCCAGCCCCTGCAGTTCCCGGCACCATGTCTCCTGCAGCACAAGAGGCACTAATGCCGGAAACGTCGGCTTTACCGTATGCCCCGCCTGCTCCGCCAGCCGGTAACCGTCTCCGGTAGAACCTGTCAGCGGATAGGACAGTCCTCCGGTGGCCACTATGACTGCATCGGCCTTCTCTTCCGTCCCGTCCGCCATCCTGACTCCCGTTACCGCGCTGCCGGCCTCTTCTTTTGCCATGACCAGCTCCGTCACTGCCGTTCCCAGCCGCAGCTCTACCTTTTGCTTCTTCAACTGTCTTACCAATGCCCCTGTCACATCCGAAGAATGGTCGGAAACTGGAAACACCCTTTCCCCCCGTTCTGTCTTCAAGGGACAGCCTGCCGCCTCAAACCATTCCATTGTCCTCCGGTTGTCAAACCCGTAAAATGCGCTGTATAAAAACTTCGGATTCGTCACGACGTTTTCAAACAGCTCTTCCATTTTGCAGGCATTGGTCAGATTGCATCTTCCTTTTCCGGTAATAAACAGCTTGCGCCCCGGCTTCTCGTTTTTTTCAACCAGGACAACCCTGCATCCGTTCTGTGCTGCCGCGGCAGCCGCCATCATTCCTGCTGCCCCTGCGCCTATTACGATCACTTTCCTCATTCCACTATTCCTTCATCAGCGGATAATTCAGCATCGGCTCCTCATCAATGAAATTAATCTCATCATTCAGATAGACCTGATAATTATTCCACGTCTTTTCCAGTTCTTCCAGGTTTTGTTTTACCTCTTTTGGCCGTTTCAGACAAAGCGCCACCACCAGCGCATTGATCAGACTCAACGGCGCCACCAGCGAATCCACAATGGATACCATATCGCTTCTGGCAAACAGATTGCAGGAAGAATACAGGTTCATGGGGGAATGGACACTGTCCGTGATCGCTATGACCTTCGCATTCCTGTCATTGGCAAACTCCATGGCCTTCAGCGTACGCATGGAATATCTGGGAAAACTGATTCCCACTACGGCATCCCGTTCATTAACCCGTATCATCTGTTCAAACATCTCGCTTACGCTGGTAGTCTTTAATAACACCACGTTTCCCCTGACCATATTTAAGTAAAACTGCAGGAAATCCGCCAGCGGTTCACAGCTCCGGATTCCCACTACATATACCGTTTCCGCCTCCAGAATGATATTCACCGCCATTTCAAAGGAAGTTCCGTCCAAATGGTCTATGGTGTCCTGTATTTTCTCCATATCCGCCTGCAGGACCGAGGTCAGTATTTCCGACTGGGTACTCCTTCCGTACTTCACGCCAATCTTCTGCACCGAGTTCAGCTTGTCCTTTACCCATTCCTCTAAGGCCGCCTGAAATTCCGGATATCCGTCGTAACCGATACCGGAAGCAAAACGCACCACGGTGGATTCGCTGACGCCTACCGTCTCTCCCAGTTTCGCCGCCGTCATAAATACCGCCTGTTCATAATAGTCCGTAATATATGCAGCAATCGCTTTATGGCTCTTGCTCATCTTTGCATATTTTTCCGTCATTCTCGATATAACATCGCTGCCGTCCTTATCTTTCTTCTCCATTCCGTACTTAATCCTTTTCTTCTCCCCGCCTATTGCCGGACTTCCCTGTTTCCGCCAGTCCTTGTACCAATATGCGTCCCTGTGCCTTTCAGACTTACCGCATGAATATTATTGTATCATAGGATTTTGAAATTGAAAAGGGGATGAAAACCGCACCGGAAATCAATTTTCAGTATCCGGCGCCTGTCGAACACAAAAAGGGACTGCGGACAGTCCCTTTTTATTTGATATAAAACTAATTTACATTTACACCGGATAAGCTCCATTCTTCGTATCTGCCTGTGTCATATCCACTTTCTGCTGCTGTGCCTGACGGTATTTGAAGAAATCGGTAGCTACCTGAGGGAACAACGCATAGGACAATACATCCTCGTCCTGCTGCTTCCATTCCTTCATCTCGGATTCCAGTTTATCCAGCTCGTTTTCGATCAAGTCTGCCGGACGGCAGGTAATTCTCTTTTCACCCGGAATAACTTTGTCGATGATCTCCTGATTCATCGGCTTAACGGTCTGGCCGTACTCACCGCGCAGTACCGCTTTGGTTTCCTTGGTAGCCATCTTGTAACGTTCGCCCATCAATACGTTAAATACCGCCTGTGTACCTACAATCTGGGAAGAAGGCGTAACTAACGGGGGTTCACCCAGATCCTTACGTACTGCCGGGATTTCCCTGAGCACATCGTAGTATTTGTCTTCTGCATTCTGCTCCTTCAACTGGCTTACCATGTTGGAGAGCATACCGCCCGGTACCTGATATAACAAGGTCTTGATATCCACACCCATAACCTTCGGATTCAGAAGTCCGCTGGCAAGGCATTCATCTCTGTAAGGTCTGAAGTAATCCGCAATTTCAGCAAGAATACTCTGGTCATAGCCCGTATCATAAGGCGTACCCTTGAATGTTTCCACCATAACTTCCGTTGCCGGCTGGGAAGTACCCATTGCAAACGGGGAAATCGCACAGTCAATTACGTCTACGCCTGCTTCCACTGCTTTCATGTAAGTCATACTCGCCACGCCGGATGTATAGTGCGTATGCAGCTGGATCGGGAGCCTGGTTGCACCCTTCATGGCGGAAATCATTTCCGTAGCTTTATAAGGTACAAGCAGACCTGCCATGTCTTTGATACAAATGGAATCTGCACCCATTGCTTCAATCTTCTTTGCCATATCTACCCAGTAATCCAGAGTATAGGCATCACCCAGCGTATAGGACAGGGCTACCTGCGCATGTCCCCTTCCTTCTCTTTTCTTCACCGCATTCGTTGCATTAACTGCTTCCTGCAGGTTTCTTAAATCGTTCAGACAATCGAAGATTCGGATGATATCAATACCGTTTGCAATGGATTTCTCCACGAAATAATCCACCACGTCATCGGCATAAGGACGATAACCTAAAATATTCTGTCCCCTGAAAAGCATCTGGAGTTTCGTGTTCTTGAAACCGTCCCTTAATTTTCTCAGTCTCTCCCACGGATCTTCTTTCAAGAACCGGAGGGAAGCATCGAATGTAGCGCCGCCCCAGCATTCTACCGCATGATAGCCAACTTTATCCATTTTATCAATGATCGGAAGCATCATTTCGGTAGGCATTCTCGTGGCAATCAAAGACTGATGCGCATCACGAAGAACGGTTTCCATGATCCCGATCGGTTTTTTCACCTGTTCTGACATTTTTATTCCTCCTATTCCAGTTCCGTAACAGTCCTTCCAGCCCCTTCTCGGCAGATAAATTTCCGTCTGCTGACGCAGCCTGAAATTCATCTGGGGTTCTGTACGGACTGTTACTGGTTTATTTCAGTTCCGTAACCGCCCCGATATGCACGGAGCGGTTACTGGTTTTTGTTTTTAAAATACTCCAAATACTGCCATGAAAGTACCGGCTGCTACAGCAGTACCGATAACTCCGGCTACGTTAGGCCCCATTGCATGCATGAGCAGGAAGTTTGTCGGATCTGCTTCCGCTCCGACTTTCTGCGATACCCTGGCTGCCATCGGGACTGCCGATACGCCAGCCGAACCGATCAGCGGATTTACCTTGCCATGTGTTACCACACACATCAGTTTACCGAACAATACGCCGGCAGCCGTACCGAATGCAAACGCAACCAAACCAAGCACAACGATTTCGATCGTTTCCAGATTCAGGAAAGCTTCCGCACTGGTTGTAGCCCCTACAGATGTACCCAGCAGGATAACTACGATATACATAAGCGCATTGGATGCCGTATCCGTCAGCTGTCTTACTACACCGGATTCCCTGAACAGGTTACCGAGCATCAGCATACCTACTAAAGGAGCTGTCGTAGGAAGAATCAGACATACTACTATTGTAACGATGATCGGGAACAGAATCTTCTCCAGTTTGGAAACCGGACGAAGCTGTGCCATCTTAATCTTTCTCTCCTGTTCCGTAGTCAGCAGTTTCATGATCGGGGGCTGGATGATCGGCACCAGTGACATATAGGAATATGCTGCCACCGCGATCGGCCCGAGCAGTGCAGTCTGCCCCAGTTTACCGGCAAGGAAAATGGAAGTAGGACCATCCGCACCGCCGATAATGGAAATAGCCGCAGCCGCTTTATCATTGAAGCCAAATGCGATCGCGCCGAAATAAGCAGCGAAAATACCGAACTGGGCTGCCGCACCCAAAAGAAAACTCTTCGGATTGGCAATCAGCGGCCCGAAATCCGTCATGGCGCCTACTCCCATGAAAATAAGGGAAGGCAGGATTGCCCACTCATCCAAAAGATAGAAATAATACAGTAAGCCGCCCGCTCCGTTTGCGGAATCCTCAATACTCATCATAATATCCGGATAAATATTTACAAGCAGCATACCGAATGCTATCGGTGTCAGCAATAACGGCTCAAAGCCTTTTGCGATAGCAAGGTAAAGAAATACACAAGCTACTACGATCATCACGTAATTTCCCCAGGTAAGGTTGAAGAAAGCCGTCTGATGTATTAGATTGTCTAATGTATTTGCAATATAATCCATTACTTTGACCTCCTGTTGTTAACAAACGAATCCATACACAAACGAACCGTTGTCACGTCCATGTCCTGTCCTTTGTTTTAGTTCAATGTAGCGAGTAATGCACCCGCTTCCACCGCATCGCCGACTGTTACATCAATGCTTGCTACTGTTCCGTCCTGCGGTGCAACAACAGGAATCTCCATCTTCATAGCTTCCACTACGACTACGGTATCACCCTTTTTCACAGCCTGTCCGACTTTTGCTTCAATAGCAAACACTTTGCCTGCCGCTCCGGCTTCTACCCGGATGCTTCCGGCTGCTCCGCCTGCCGCTGGTGCCTTGGGTGCCGCTGCGGGCGCTGCTTTCGGGGCTGCCTTGGGTGCAGCAGGTGCCGCTGCGGGCGCGCCTGTGGATGCTCCCTCTTCTACTACAACATCATATACGTTTCCATTTACGGTAATGGTATAATTCTTCATTTTTACTTCCTCCTAGTATTTTCTTTTTCTGATCGATCTTACTACGAAACCATCGGTGGAAACAGCGCCTTCGCTGGCTGCAACAGCTGCCGCGATCACTGCTACCAGTTCAAGGTCATCCGACAGTTCTTCTTTTTCCACAATCTGCGCGATGGTATTGTCAACCGCCGCCGCTTTCTTCTCATCCTGCGGCTGTTTCTTCGTAAATGCCGCCTGAATCTTGGGAATAAAATTAAAACAGGAAATAATCAGGCTGATAAGGATCAGTATCGTAAATACGGTTCCCATCCCGAGAAGTGTATTCAAACCTGCCTTTTTCATTAATTCTCCGCCGGAATACTCCACATTTGTAGTGATACTGCTCAGGGTCAGCTTGTACTCCGTTCCTTCCCAAATCACTTCGAACTCCGCATCATGGCTGCTTCCATCCAGTTTCAGATGAATAACAGCGCCGTCTTCCGTAATCTGCACCGATTCCTCTGATATTTCTATCAGGTCACCTATATCGGCCTGAGCGCTTTCCCAACTGCTGAATGCTGCTGCAAACACGGGACTCTGGCTCTCTACCATAAGCCTTTGATCCCTGTTTTCTTCCTGACAGCCCGAAATGACCATCTGAAGCTTTTCTTTTGCATCTTCAACCGCATCGGCCTCCGTAATATCAGCCCTTGCCACATTCGCTTCCTGCCCGCTTCCGCACGCGCTCATACTGAGGATAGAGGTAACCATACCTAATACTAATAACCATTTTTTCATATTAAGCAGCATCCTTTCTAAACTGTACCGTGTTTTTTCGCCGGACGTTCCTCATGCTTTGTGTACAACATCTCAAACGCACCGATCACATACTTTCTTGTATCCTCCGGCGCTACGATCTGATCTACATACCCCCTCTTCGCCGCGCTTACCGCACTGGTCTGAAGAGCCGCATATTCTTTTGCACACGCATCAATGGCTTCCGCGCCCTGTCCGTCACAGATGATCTTTGCCGCAAGCTTTGCATCCATCGTACCGATTTCCGCATCCGGCCATGCCATCGTGATATCCGCGCCGATCGCCTTGGAATTCATTGCAACATATGCGCTTCCCATTGCTTTTTCCGTAATAACGTTTACTTTCGGAACGGTAGCATTTGCAAACGCGTATGTAAGCCGCGCTGCTGCCTTTGCCATCTTCTTCTCCGAACATTTGGTAGAAGCATATCCCTTCACATTCGTAAGGGAAAGTACAGGAATGTCGAATGCATCGCAGAAATTAATAAAATCTGCCGCCTTATCGCATCCTTCCGCGGACAGTACCGCTTCAAACTTGTCCGACACTTTTCCGTCCTCACCGTAAACTTCCGTACGGTTTGCAACAGCTCCTACCGTAGCACCGTTCAGTTTGATGAACCCTGTCACCATATCTTTTGCATGGTTTCTCTTTGTCTCAAAGAATATGCCGTTATCGGAAAGCTGAGAAAGTGCAATGGATGTATCTCCCGCACAGTTTGCCAGACCTTCACATACTCTGTTCAGGTCATCCGCACATTCCTCATATGCCATGGTATCTTCATTGTTTGCCGGAAGCATGGAAACCAGTTCCCGGATCTGTGCCAGTACTTCCGCTTCTCCTGCAACTACATCCACGATACCCGCTTCTTCGCTCTGGAATGCCGCGGAAGATGTATCGCATTTGGAAATCTCATTTCCGTCGATCGCATTGGGAGAATTTACAAATAACTTTGCTTTTTTCTCTTCCATGAAGGTGAAATCAGTCAGTGTGGGAACTACTGCAAGCCCGCCGCCGCAGGTACCGAAAATAGCGGTAATCTGGGGAATGACACCCGATGCGTTCACCTGCTTCATATAAATTTCACCAAAACCGTTCAAGGCGTCGGTAGCTTCCTGCAGTCTGAGGCCTGCAGAATCGATCAGCCCGATAACAGGAGCACCTGTTTTCATTGCCAGATCATAGAGGTTCGCAATCTTCTTTGCATGCATTTCACCGATGGTTCCGTTCAATACGGAAGCATCCTGGCTGTAAACATACACAAGACTGCCGTCGATGACTCCATAACCGGTAATAACACCGTCAGAAGGAGTGTCCGTTTGTTTCAGGTTGAAATCCGTCGCCCTTGCTGTTACGAGCGCTCCTATTTCAACGAAACTGTTTTCGTCGAGTAAAGCGTTGATTCTTTGACTCGCTTGTGAAGTAGTACTCATTTTTCAGCCCTCCATTTTATATTAAATAAATCAAAACGTAATCATACCATAGTAGTATAACACAAAAGAATCAAATCGCATAGAAATTTTTTACTTTTTCTTTAAGAATTGTTAAAATTTTAGCAGAATGTTTACAGGGCATATTGTTTCCATATATAGTGCACCATCCATTTGAAATCCAGTTCCTCCGTTTCCCCTGCCGTTAATACCGGATATTCCCGCAGAAGCTCACCTTCCAGATAGTAATTCACGGTTCCTATCTGCGTTCCGCTTTCCACCGGGGCCGTCAGCTTTTCCGGCAAAAGCACGCTCCGCTCCACCTTTTCCCCTTCCCTCAAAAGAACATTCAGCTCCTTTTCTTCGTTTTCCGCGATCTTTACCGGCAGAAACGCTTCATCGTAAGGTTTTCCGCTGTCCGGTATGCCTCCTTCTACCAAAACGGGGGTAAGTTCCACCTCCTCATATACATTGCGGTATTCATAATTTTCCAGCCCGTAATCCATAAGCTGTCTGGTATCGCTCCATTTATAATTCTTATGATTGGGCCAGCCGCAGGCCAGCAGTGCCACCACAAACGTTTTCCCGTTCCTCTGCAGGGCCCCCACATAACAATAGCCCGCGTTGTTGGTAAAACCTGTTTTTCCGGAAAGCGCCCCGTCCATCATGGACAGAAACGCATTGTGGTTATTGCAGGAATAGAACCTGCTTCCCTCCGCATCCGCAAACGAATAGCTCTGCGTTCTGGTCACCTCCAGAAACTCTTTGCTCTTTGGCGACTCCCCGATGCAGTATTTCATAATACGCGCCAGATCCGCAGCGGTGGTCGAATGCACTTTCTCTTCTCCTCCGCCTTCCGCCGATGCGTCCAGGCCGTTAGGCGTAATGAAAAAAGTATCGCGGCAGCCCAGTTCCTGCGCCTTCCGGTTCATCATGCCGGCAAATCCCTCTACGCTCCCGCCCACATGTTCTGCAATTACCACCGCCGCATCATTATGGGATTCCAGCATCAGGGAATACAGTAAATCCCCCAGCCGGAATTTCTGTCCCTGAACCATGCCTAAATGAACCTTCGGCTGTGCCGCCGCATAGGCGGAAACCTCAGCCGCATCCTCCAAATCTGCGTTTTCCAATGCAAGAATACAGGTCATGATTTTGGTCGTGCTGGCCATCGGCAGCTTCTCCCTTTCATTCTTGCCATATAAAATACGCCCGGAATCCGCATCCATAAGGACCGCGGAGTGGGCGTACAGCTGTATGTTTGTACTATTTTCCGTTTCTTCCTGTCCTGTCCCGTTCCCTGCCTGCACAGACAGCGGATATCCCGCCGTCAGCCCAAGCGCCAGAACCAGTAACCCGGCACAGACCGATTTCCATCCTCTTCTTCTTTTGAATCCGCTCTCTTTCATCCCCAGCCGCTTCATTTTCCACTTCCCCGTTTCATCCTGTCCGCCCCTGCATCCGTGCCCTGCCTCCGCATGGAAGCCGCCGGAATCGCACAGCCAGACATATCCTCTCTAACATCATATGAATCTTACGGGAAAATTAGAAAACAAATTTTCAAACGCGCTCCAAGGAACTGCCGCCGCATCATCAGATATTTAACTGCAGCTGTACCTCCGATTCCGCCTGCTGTTTAAATTCCTCCATCTGCACTGCGCTCAGCTCCGGCAGTTCCTCTAAGGACTTCACCCCGAAACTTCTCAGAAATTCCTCCGTAGTCCCGAACAGCAGCGGTCTCCCCGGCGCATCCATCCTCCCCACCTCGCAGACCAGTCCGAACTCCACCAGCCGGTTTACGGCATGGTCACAGCTTACCCCGCGGATTTTTTCGATTTCCAGCCTTGTGATCGGCTGCTTGTAAGCAATGATGGACAGCGTTTCCATCAGGGTATCCGTCAGCACGAACTTCCTCGGGGTCTTGGCTATTTTGATCAAATGCTCATACATATCCGGTTTGGTACAAAGCTGCACCGAATTTTCCAGTTCGATCAGCATGATCCCCCTGTCCTTTTTCTCATACCGGTTCTTCATACCCGCAAGAATTTCCTTCGTCTGCGCCACATCCGCCTCTATCACCTCTGCCAGCCTTGCCACTTCTACCGACTCTCCCATCGTAAATAGAACGGCTTCTATTACCGCTTCCGCCTGCTTCTTTTCCACTTCCTCGCCTCATCTTTCCGATTCTTCTGCTTTTATGCCGTTTCCGCCTGAATCTTGGAGGTAATTATGATATCATCACAAATATCCTGCTGTTCGATATCGATCATCCCCGTCTTCATCATTTCCAAAATCACCAAAAAAGTAACGATGATTTCCATTTTGCTATGCTGCTTTTCCAATAACTGGCGGAAGCTGAACTGTCTGTGGCTGCGCACATACTGCTCCACATAGACGGTTTTCAGGTCCATGTCCACCTCGTCCTTTTCAATATTGCCGAACGTACTTCTTACAGGATCGATCTTGTCCTCCTGTCGTTTCATCATAAACCGGAAGATCTCGTGCAGTTTATTCAGGTTCACATCGGCAAGCAGCGCTTCATAATCTATGGGCTGGCGGTAATCCGCCACTTCTTTCGGCAGATGCTGTTCCCTGTACAGGGTCCTTCCGGCATCCACCTGCCTGTCCCGAAGTTCAAAGGACATATATTTATACATCTTATATTCCAATAGTTTCTGCACCAGCTCCGCCCTCGGGTCCTCTTCTTCCCCTTCTTCGTTGACTTCTTTCGGAAGCAGCATCCTGCACTTGATATCGATCAGCGTCGCCGCCATTACGAGGAACTCGCTTACCACGTTCATATCCTCCGTTTCCATCTGCCGGATGTAGGCAAGATACTGCTCCGTGATTTCCACAATGGGGATATCGTAGATATCTATTCTATTTTTTTCTATCAAATGAAGCAGGAGGTCCAAAGGACCCTCAAACACTTCTAACTTTACGGGAATTGCCATTTTGCGTTTCCTTTCCGGTCTCTTGTAAAGATTTGGGCAGTCAAAAGACTGCATTTCTTATTCTACATAGAAACACGGAGAATTTCAAGATGTTATTTGTCACAGAAATCCGTTTTCAGGTTCTGCCGTACCGCTGTCCTGCTGCAGTCTGCCATCGGGCAAAGGGCAAACGCAGGAACCCGTCCGGCGGCGGACCGCAGCAGTTACGCATCACAGTCCAGCTCCACAACCACCAGCTCTCCCGGATTAAAAATCCGTATCGGAATTGTATGCATACCCAGCCCTCTGCCCAAAATCATCCGGCTGCCGTATTCTTCGTACAAACCGCCGTCATATTTGGGAAACAGATGGACGGATGGGGAGATCACGCCGCCGGCCAGGGGCAGACGCACGACGCCGCCGTGTACGTGGCCTGCCAGCACCAGCTCCGCTCCCCATGCGGCATACTGCTCAAAATAATCGGGATTGTGGGCGATCAGCAGCTCCATGCAGTCCGCCCTGCCGCTTCCCAGCAGGCTTTTGATGTACTGCCTGTCCATGCGGCTGCGGCGGAATCTTTTATAATAAAGGCGCTCCATTTCCAATCCGCAGATTTCCATATTGTACTCCGGCAGGTAGATGCGTTCGTTCTCCAACAGGCGTACCCCGCTTTTTTTTAATTCACGGGCATATTCTTCATATTTGTCCCCATAGTCTTCCTTATAGATTTTTATGCGGTATTCGTGGTTTCCGATGCCGTAATAAACCGGATATTCTCCTGCCAGGCGGCGGATGAACCAAAGCGGTGCCTGCATTTGCGTTTTTTCTCCGTTGGCGGTAACCATATCCCCTGCCATCAGTATCAGATCGGGATTCTGCTCCCGTATGGCCTGTAATAACCGTTCGTTCTGTTCGCCGTATTCTTTGTTATGGAGATCCGATAACATGACGATTCTGCATTTTTTCCGCAGTTTCGGTGAAGTAATATGGTATTTTACCACCACAAAGCGGCGGCTGTCCCTTATCGTCACAATAAGAAGAAAAAGTAATACAGCCATCAGCGGTATTACGAAAATAAGCATTTGTCCCGCAGACATCATCCTCTGTCCTTTCAATTTTACGCTTTGGAATTGTCGGTAAAACAGTTCCGGTGCTTGTCCTGTCAGCCCCTTTTCCACTGCAATTCCGCCGTACAGGAATCCCATACGGCGGCAGACAAAATCACTTGCCAAACAAATCCGTTCCTGCCGGTGATTACAGTATATGCTATCTGTACAAAAAATACAATATTTTGCACGAAGAATTAACAGCACCGGCTCTAGAGCAAAAACATATGGATCAGTTTCACCACATAATCCCGATACCCCGCTTTCTCCACCGTCTTAGCCGCCACGATGGACACGCCTCCGATTCTCTGTCCGTCCAGCTTATAAACTGCCTCACCGACCGCCTGGCCTTCCGTCACCGGCGCTTCCACCATCTCCGGCAGGGTAATGGTTTCTTCGATCTGCGATAAATTGCTTCCCTTGGTATCCAGATAACGGAATTCCCCGGCAAAGCTCAGGTTCACTTCGTCTTCCACGCCTCCCTTTACGGTAAGGGCCGGAAGCGCCTCTTTGTTTTCATCCACATAAACATTGCTTACGCTGTAACCGAAATTCAAAAGCGCCATGGCATCCTGAAAACGTACCTTATTGTCAGGCGCCCCCATCACTACCGCGATCAGATCAATGCCGTCCTTGCTCGCCGTGGCTGACAGACAGTATTTTGCCTTGCTGGTGGACCCCGTCTTCAGTCCGGTCGCCCATTCATACTGCTTTAACAGCTTATTGGTGCTGGACAGGGTAAATGTCGTGCTTCCCTGCCTTGTCACATGGGTAATGTCCTCCATCCATATTTTCGTATAATCGTACACTTCCGGATGCTTTGTCACCAGCTCCCTTGACATCACCGCCACATCCCGTGCCGTGGTGTAATGCTCATCCGAATCCGTCAGCCCGCAGCAGTCCGTAAAATGGGTATTATCCATCCGCAGTTCCTCGGCTTTCCGGTTCATCAGCTCCACAAATTCTTCTTCGCTTCCGGCTATGTATTCCGCTACCGCCACGCAGGCATCATTGCCGGATGCAACGGCAATGCATTTTATCATCGTATCTAACGACTGCACTTCCCCTTCTTCCAGAAAAACCTGCGAACCGCCCATGGACTTCGCATGGGCGCTGGTAATCACATCATCCTCCAGATGAATCCTGCCCGTATCCAAATGGTCAAAAATCAGAAGCAGGGTCATGATCTTCGTAATGCTCGCCGGACTCCTTCTCACATCCGCATCTTTTTCACATACAATCTGCCCCGTGGATGCCTCCACCACAATGTAGGAAGGTGCAGACACCTCCGGCACCGCCTGCACATACAATACATGAGACAAGATCAGACAAATACTGAATACGCAGCAAACTGCAGTTCTTACCAATTTTTTCACACTCAACGCTCCCATTGTGTATTCTATTACTATAAATATAAAAAAACGGCTCTGTATAGAACCGTTTTTCCATAGAAATCCTCCGCTTTTGCCCAACCGCAAATCTGTATGTAAAATTTTTCACCTTAATACCATCTTGCTTTAAAATTTTCGTACCTGTCCACCAGTTTTTCCTTCTTTTCCTTAATATCAATATGGAATGCATTCATCAGCTGAATTACATAATCCACTGTCACCACTGCCAAAACCACACAGCATAGTTTGCTTCCCATGGAAAAACTCCAGCGATCAATAAATGCCATAACCCTTGAATGAAGAAACAGAATAATGATCACTGCATAAAATCCCCATGCGATCGTGCTCTCCAGACAAACGATCCCTTTATAATTGCACGGCTTGTCATTATAATCCCACCAGACTTCGCCGAACAGACGCAGCATCAGTTTTCCGACCAGAAATTCAAATACAGTCGCCATAACCGCCCCTACCAGATACAGCTTAAACACATCCTTTTCCAAAGGATGCAATACCAGATACCCGATCACCGCGCCGAAGCCGTAAATCGGGCAGAACGGACTTCTTGCAAATCCGCGGTTCGTAATCTTATGATTACAAAAAGACATATAAATCGATTCTACCAGCCAGCCCATCATACTGTAAATAATGAATGCAGATACAAGATGATAGACATCTGTCCCAAAAATTTCTTTTGTCCACATAATCTTCTCCCCCTGCCTGTTGCAACACGTCTGTGCAGTCGGGGTGAGGGAAAACTTCCCCTGCCCGCTGCGCGGCCCGTGCGCCGCTTTAGCGGCATACTTCCCCTGCACGGGTCTGTGCATAAAACAAAATCCCTGACGGTTTATCAGGGACTTGCCATTCATATAATTTTAATTATATTTACGTTTTCTTGCTGCTTCGGATTTTTTCTTGCGTTTTACACTTGGCTTTTCGTAATGCTCTCTCTTACGAATCTCCTGCTGAATACCAGCTTTTGCACAGCTTCTTTTGAAACGACGTAAAGCGCTATCCAAAGTCTCGTTTTCTTTTACAATTACATTTGACATCCTACACCCGACCTCCCTTCAGTCCCTCCAAGCAACTCGACTGATTGGGTTTATTCTATTTTTGTACATAAAAAGAACTCACGAACCATCATGCACTTTAATTATTATACCACATTTTTATACACAGTCAACCCATTTTTTTCAATTTTTTATAACTGACCTTCCAGTACTTTCACGGCTTCCGCGATGGCCGCATCCATTCCTGCCGGATTTTTACCACCGGCCTGCGCCATGTTCGGACGTCCTCCGCCGCCGCCGCCAACTAATGATGCAATCCCTTTTAACAGATTGCCTGCATGGGCGCCTTTCGCCATGGCTTCCTCCGTTGCCATGGACACTAGATTCACTTTGCCGTCCACATCGGACATCAAAACGATCACGCCCTCACCCAGCTTCGCCTTTAACTGGTCGCCTAAGTCACGCAGTCCGTTCATGTCCACCCCTGATACTTTCGCTGCAAGCAGTTTTACGCCCTTTACCTCCTGCACCTGATCCATCACATCGCCCAGCGCTTCTTTTGCCGCCCTGCTCTTTAAGGACTCGTTCTCGCCCTGAAGCGCTTTCATCTCCGCCATCAGGTGTTCCAGCCGCTCCACCAGTCCTGCGGGCGTGGTCTTTACGGTCTTTGCCGCTTCCGCAAGGGTCTGCTCCAGTTCTTCATAATAGCGGAATACCCCGTTTCCGGTCAGCGCTTCGATTCGCCTGACCCCTGCCGCAACGCCGCTCTCCGATAAAATCTTAAAGGCCGAGATCACGCCCGTATTGGACACATGGGTCCCGCCGCAAAGCTCGGTGGAGAAATCACCCATCTTCACCACACGAACCGTTTCTCCGTATTTTTCCCCGAACAGAGCCATCGCGCCGCTTTTCTTCGCCTCCTCAATGGACATGATCTTCGTTTCCACCGGAAGGGACCGGGCAATCTTTTCATTTACGATCTGTTCCACTTTTGCAATTTCTTCCTTTGTCATTGCCGAAAAATGACTGAAGTCAAAACGGAGCCTCTCGCCGTCCACATAAGAACCAGCCTGCTCCACATGGGTTCCCAGCACCGTCCTCAGCGCCTTCTGCAGTAAGTGGGTGGCGCTGTGGTTCTTACAGGTATCCCCGCGCCTTTCGCTGTCCACCGTCAGAGTCACCCTGTCCCCTTTCCGGAACATGCCCTTCGTTACCCTGCCGATATGTCCTACTTTGCCGCCTGATAACTTTATCGTATCCATTACCTCAAAAACGCCGTCCGCCGTGGTGATCACACCCTTATCCCCGCACTGACCGCCCATGGTGGCATAAAATGGCGTCTCTTCTACGATGATGGTGCCTGTCTCTCCGTCTGTCAGCGCTTCCGCCAGCTCTGTCTCCGTCGTCAGCACTGTCACCCCGGACTCATGCTCCAGACGGTCATAGCCCACAAATTCCGTTGTAATACCCGGGTCGATGGATTCGTAAACTGTCACATCCGCTCCCATGTAATTGGTCACCTTGCGGGCGGAGCGTGCTTTTACCTTCTGCTCCCCCATGGCTTCGGCAAACCCTTTTTCATCTACCGAAAAGCCTTTTTCCTCCAAAATCTCCATGGTCAGGTCAATCGGGAAGCCGTAAGTATCATATAACTTGAAGGCATCGGCGCCTGCAAGCTCCTTCTTTCCTTCTTTCTCCATTGCGGCTTCCAGCTCTGCAAGAATGGCAAGCCCCTGATCGATCGTCCGGTTAAACTTGCTTTCTTCCTGCGTCAGCACATTGAAAATAAAATCTTTCTTTTCTTCCAGTTCCGGATAACCGTCCTTACTGCCCTCGATTACCGTATTGCTCAGGTTGGCAAGAAACTGCCCCTCGATTCCCAAAAGCCTTCCGTGCCTTGCCGCACGGCGAATAATACGGCGCAGCACATACCCCCTTCCTTCATTGGAGGGCATGATGCCGTCGGAAATCATAAACGTAGCGGAACGGATATGGTCCGTTACAATACGGATGGATACGTCCCACTCATATTTTTTCTTATATTCTTTTCCGGCAAGTTCGCATACGCGGCCGCGCAGCGCCTGAATGGTATCTATGTCAAAAATGGAATCCACATCCTGCACGACCGTTGCCAGACGTTCCAGTCCCATACCGGTATCGATGTTTTTCTGCTCCAGCTCGGAATAATTTCCCTTGCCGTCGTTGTCGAACTGCGTAAACACATTGTTCCACACTTCGATATAGCGGTCGCAGTCACAGCCTACCGTACAGTCCGTTTTACCGCAGCCGTATTTTTCCCCGCGGTCATAATAAATCTCCGAACAGGGACCGCAGGGACCGGAACCGTGCTCCCAGAAATTGTCTTCCTTCCCGAAACGGAAAATTCTCTCCGGTGCGATACCGATTTCCTTATTCCAAATATCAAACGCCTCATCGTCTTCCAGATAAACCGAAGGATACAGTCTGTCGGGGTCCAGTCCTACCACCTGCGTCAAAAACTCCCAGCTCCAGCCGATCGCTTCATGTTTGAAATAATCGCCGAAGGAAAAGTTTCCCAGCATTTCAAAAAAAGTGCCGTGGCGGGCCGTTTTTCCGATGTTCTCAATATCTCCGGTACGGATGCATTTCTGGCAGGTCGTCACCCTTTTTCTCGGCGGGATTTCCTGTCCGGTAAAATAAGGCTTTAACGGCGCCATACCGGAATTGATCAAAAGCAGACTGTTGTCATTATGGGGCACCAGCGAAAAGCTTTTCATCGCCAAATGCCCTTTGCTTTCAAAAAACTCCAAAAACATTTTTCTTAATTCGTTTACTCCATACTGTTTCATCCTGACTCCCATCCTTAAAAAGTAAATTTATCCGCAAAATATGCATCCAGACTGTCGATGGCAACCCTCTCCTGCTCCATGGAGTCACGGAACCGCACGGTCACGCAGCCATCCGTTTCGGATTCAAAATCGTAGGTCACACAGAAAGGCGTACCGATCTCGTCCTGTCTGCGGTATCTCTTACCGATGTTTCCCCTGTCGTCAAATTCACAGTTATACTTCCTGGACAACTGTGCAAAGATCTTTTCCGCGCCCTCGTTTAACTTCTTGGAAAGCGGAAGCACGCCGATCTTCACCGGTGCCAGCGCCGGATGGAAATGAAGCACGGTACGAATATCCCCTTCTCCGATCTCTTCCTCATCATAAGCGCCGCAAAGCACCGCAAGGAAAAGTCTTTCCACGCCCAGCGAAGGCTCGATCACATAAGGGATATATTTCTCACGCTTCTCGTCATCAAAATAACTCATATCCTGTCTGGAGACATTTTGGTGCTGGGTCAGGTCGTAATCCGTCCTGTCCGCAATGCCCCACAGTTCGCCCCAGCCGAAGGGGAACAGGAACTCAATGTCCGTCGTCGCCTTGGAATAGAAGGACAGTTCCTCTTTCTCATGGTCACGGACTCTCATCTCTTCTTCTTTCATGCCAAGGCTCTTTAAGAAATCAATACAATACTTTTTCCAGTAAGCAAACCACTCCAGATCCGTATCCGGCTCGCAGAAAAATTCCATTTCCATCTGTTCGAACTCACGGACACGGAAAATAAAATTGCCCGGCGTAATCTCGTTCCGGAAAGACTTTCCAACCTGACAGATACCGAAGGGAATCTTCTTTCTCGAAGTCCTCTGTACATTCTTGAAATTCACAAAAATACCCTGTGCGGTCTCGGGTCTTAAGTACACCGTATTCTTGGCATCTTCCGTAACGCCCTGGAAGGTTTTGAACATCAGGTTGAACTGGCGGATATCGGTAAAATTATGTTTGCCGCAGGTAGGACAGGGAACCTGATGCTCTTCGATAAATGCCTTCATCTGTTCCTGGCTCCAGCCGTCCACGGAGCCGTCCAATGTCATTCCTTTTTCTTCCGCATAATTTTCGATCATCTGGTCGGCACGGAAACGCTCATGACATTCTTTACAGTCCATCAGCGGATCGGAAAAACTGCCTAAATGGCCGGACGCCACCCATGTCTGGGGATTCATCAGGATCGCGCAGTCCACGCCTACATTGTAAGGGCTTTCCATGACAAACTTCTGCCACCACGCCTTCTTGATGTTATTTTTCAGTTCCACACCCAGATTGCCGAAATCCCATGTATTCGCAAGTCCTCCGTAAATCTCCGAACCGGGATATACGAATCCCCTTGTTTTCGCCAACGCTACGATTTTTTCCATTGTTTTTTCCATACTAAAACTCCGCTCCTTTATCTGTCTTCCTTTTATTTATATATAATATAATATTTATCGGATGCCGCCTCGTCCCCCGAAAACCTGGCCTCGCTCTTACCGCTCACCGTCACGTTGCTGCTGGCATACTGTATCTTTCCGGGCACCTTCACCTGCATGGGATTTTCCGAGATCAGAATATACTGCTCTCCCATTTCCAAAAGTTCCTGCCTGCCGATCGTGTTTTCGCCCTTCACATCCTGAAGGGAAACATCCAGTGAATATCCGGCGTCATAAGCCTCTTTTACCGTACCCCAGAACAGATTTTTACTGTTATACTCATCGGTATTATATTCGGAATAAACCTCTGCGGATGAATAAGATATCTGTAACGTAACCACTCCGTCTTTCTGTTCCAGCTTATCCACGGAAACCTTTTCTCCGGCATGGTTTCTTGTAAACTCCGCAGACTCGGAAAGAATCATGGTACGCAGACTCTCCTCGTCATAATAGTCCTCCGCAAAGTCTTCTACCAGCGTTTCGGTGATACTTCCGTCCTTTCCCACTTCCACTTCCGCGGTCATCTCTTCCGCTGCTTCCACTTCCATTTCACTGTCTCCCGACTGGTTGTCCCCACAGCCCCATAAGAAAAGCCCTGCTAAAAGTACCATGACTGCTACTGTTTTTGTTTTACGCATCGCTTCCGTCCTCCGACTTTGGAAATTTTCAGATTTTTTCTTTTACATTGCTTTACATTCACATTATTATATCTGACTTAGATTGGTTTTTCAATATAAAATTATTATTTCTCATGGAAATCGAAAGGCAGCGCTCCGGCCAAAGGGATTTCGCGGCAGCAGGGGCGTCCTCCTTCACAGCCAAACAATCTGACAGAACTGTTACTTTCAGTTTCTGGGTTATTTCTCTTAAAGGGGATTCCATTTTACTTTGATAAATGCAGACCGACGTACCGATAAACAGATATGATCGTCTAATGACACAAAATCTTCATTTTATTCTTTCAACCATTTGTATTTCTTTCAAAATTTCTTTTTGCCCCATTGAATTAAACTTATTTGAAAAGACAAAGTTCAGGATAAGACCCAATCTGTCAATTGCAATGATTGCAGCATTTTTACATAAAACATAAGCATAATCCGAAAAATAATTGGATGTAATAAAATACGGAACTATTGGTGTAAACGCATCAATATTCAAATTATTATAAATAACTTTTTCATTTGCCCCGCTCTGTTTTTTTGCAAAATCATTTGTCCTGAGCAGGTAAATTGCCCCTGCCAGTTCCCTGATCTCACTTGTATCGACACACTGGTCTGTATAGTGTTTCGCCTGTCCGATCACATACAATAAATTTTCGTTTTGCTCTTCCGTTGTCAGACACTGCACATATTTTTTGTATCCTACAAAGTCAATTCCCTGATCATGGGAACGTTGTGTTGCATTCACGGATTCACACTTCACTATTTCTTTTAAAAATAAAGCACAAAGTTTTTCAAAATCATCCGCCGATATTTCTTCGATTACTTTCGTAAGATTCATTAAATCATTCTTATAATGGTTATCTACTTTATATATAAAAGTATCCGCATCCAGTTCTAATAAGCTGTAACCATAACTTTCTTTGACTGCTTCGAAAAACAAAGAAAGATTTTCTGCCAATTTCCTGATTTCCTCCCAATCTTCTTTCCCATACACTTCTCTATACAATCCGTATACATTGTCAATTTCATTCGAATAGATCAGCATTTTTTCAATTATTTCCCTGAACTTCTTTTCTTCTTCATAAAAGTATCCCATACATCATTCGTATCTCCTTATTTCCTTACTCCATCAGCTTCTTTATCAACCTATTCTGTGTTTCCATCTTTTTCAGCATTTCATTTATGATTTGCTTATCATCCTTTGTAAGTTCTGTTAACGCACCTAAGTTAAGTTTATTCAACAGTTTGATGATCTGTCTCAGACTGTTCTTGAATCCTTCTTTTGAATAAACCTCGCTTTCTTCCAATGCCACGCCCACACTTCTGCTTTCTTCCAATTTAAGTAAAGCATTTTCATCCGTGATAAATTTTGCCAATTCCCTGATTTCATCCCTTTTCGTAATAATCGGATCCAGCAGTTTCCCATCCTCATCCTCATAGGGAACCAGCCAGGAAAAGAGTCTCCTCATATTTCCTTTATTAAGAAAAGTATTTAATTCCCCATTCCAGTCCAGCCATTGATCCCTTATTTCAGCTTTCCCCATTATCTCATAAAAAATGGAAGACAACTTATTTGGAATAAAATGTTCACCATAATCCGGGTCATTCCGGAATATTTCCAATGCATAATATGTGTTCAGCCGTCTTTTCACCTTTTGGACAGAAATCCCCAGACTTTCTGAAATATCCCTGAAATTCATTTTATGCTTTCTTGCCAGATTCGAAATCAGTTCCGACTGCTCATAATCTCCCCACTCTTTTATGCCGCTGACATGCCGTAATCCCATAATAATTTCATATTCTTTATCACCAACATCGTACAAAACCACATCAATACCATCAAAAATACCAGGATCCAGATTCCCTATTTCCATCCCGTCATCATACAGCTCTTTTAGTACTTTTAAAGTAGCAACGCGCCGATTTCCTTCCACTACCACATATTCCTTCTTTTTCCCCACATTTTTAACAATTATATTATCAATTTTCAGATATCCGTTTTCCTTAAAACTGTCCAGTAAATCCTTAATGTTAGACGAATTATCTCCCTTCAGCATTTTTAAAACACGTTTTTGTACCATTACGTTATTCACGCTTTTTTCTTCCACATACTTATAATTCTGTTCCCCTCTGAGCCTGTAGTTATTAGGGTCAAGCAGCAATTTATCAACCGGAACTTTTATCAAATCCATCTTACTCTCCTCTTTTTCAATCTATACTTCTGTTATTGTCAAAAAATACATTCCATAATATTCACATTATTATATCCCACTAAAGATGGTTTTTCAATGTATATTTATCTTTTGCCCACATCCGTCTGACCGACAGAACCGATCATACTTTCTTTCCGCAAAAGGCAAACCCGTACTTCCGTATCTTCTCTTCCGGAATCCCCTTTGCCGTAAGAACTGTCTGATAATCCCGCTCGTCAATCTGCTGCAGCGCTTCCTGCACCGTATCTGACAATTCCCGTTCCCCGGCATCCTGTACCTTAAACTCCATAATCACTGCAGGATCCTGCTGCCCCTTCGGTTCCAGCATTACGTCATACCGCCCAAACCCGCTTTCCCTATTGGATGTCAGCACATACCTGTCTGCCAGTTCCACCATCATTCCCAATGCAAAACCATGATAGAACCGCTCAGGTTCTTCTTCCGAAGGATTTTTCCCCGTATCAAAATAACTGAAGGTCTGCAGTGCAACCTTGTTCATGTAAGTATTCATCGCCTTCACATCATCTGTCAGCAATGCCTGAAGAAATGCATTGCTGACTCCGCGGCATCCTCCAAACCAGCCTCCGATCATCTGTTCAAACATCATCTGCACTTCCATATTCGTCAGTTTCAGGACGTATTCCGCCCTCCGGCGCGCTGTATTAAATTCATAATACTCCACTTTCAGATATCCGCTTGCCAGCAGCAGGCTCCAGACTGCATCGTCTCCCTGGTCTAACTGGTTCAAAACCATTTGTTCATCCAATGTAGTACGGAAAGTTTCCCCCCTCAGCAATCTCTCCATCGTCATCTTAATTTCCGGACTTCCCTCCCGGATCAGTTTTTCTGCCAGACTGTTGCTGCTTGAATTCGCCCAGTAAGTCCCCGCTTCCTTGCCGTATGAAGTCTATTTTATCAATGTAGAAGTATCCCTCTTTTCGGATGATCTCAAAATCCTGATGACCGATTCCCACTGCTCTTGCCATGGCTGTTTCCTCCTTCCGCACCGCCCCGTATATCAAAGCTGTCCCACCATCCCGCCCAAAACCTCCAGGCTCTTAAACTCCCTGTCCACGAACCGCTTACGGAACCCGCCCGCAATTTCCTTCAGTTCCGCCAGCACTTCTTCCGTCACCGTAAACGTATATAATTTTTCCACCGTACTGCCCGCTATGTAATTCACCGCATACACCGTGGAATCCAGATACTGCCTGCCTTCCGGCAGCCCCGGGTATTCCCCGTTTAAGATCAATGCCTTCAGTTCAAAGATATAACGCACCAGTTCATCCGGCAGGCTGGGAAGCTGTAATGCCCGCAGCGACTGGTACAGCAGTTTTAACATCTGCACCTCGTCATTATTTTCCCTTGTATAATAATCCATCACTTCCAAAAAATACATACCGTAACAGGCGCCTTCATAATCTTCCCGAAGCCCTTCAAAATAATTGGAAATATCTGCCTCAGAAATATTATAAGAGCTCCTTCCTTCGTATATTCTGAATTCCCCGAAGGAAAAAGGAGACGCCGCTGCTGACAGCCGGCTGTTCGGCCTGCGCGCCCCCTTTGCAAAAGCGGAGATCTTCCCTCTTTCTTTCGTTAAAATAACGACGCGCCTATCGTATTCCCCGATAGGCACCGTCTTCAAAACCATTCCCGTTAACTTTATGAATTCCTGCATATGGGCTCTCCCTCATCACGGCGCAATCTCCCATTCTGCTGCATCCGCCTGATGTTTCCCTGAATTTTAAGTAATCTTCCACTCGTCCCGTGTTTAGAAATTGCTGCCAGTAATTCGATTCTTTCATCTTGCGCCCCCTAAACTTTTATGTTTTTCTCATTTCTGCGCTGCTTTTTACTCTTTCTCCATCCCGATAATGTTAGGGTTCGCTTTTTTCGTCTTTCCTATTCGTTCCTATTTGGAATCTTTCGGATCGTAACCGAAATTTTTCATATATAGATCACTGTCCCGCCAGTCCTTCCGTACCTTCACCCAAAGCTGCAGGTTCACCCTGCATTCCAGCAGATTCTCAATCTCCGGGCGTGCCTTGCTGCCGATACGCTTTAACATGGCTCCCTGTTTTCCTATGATGATCCCTTTGTGGGATTCCCTTTCACAGATAATGGTCGCTTCTATATCCGCGATCCTGGAACGGTCCGCCGCCTTGCGGTACTTCATGCGTTCAATGGTCACGGCAATGCCGTGGGGCACTTCCTCTTCCAGACACCGCAGCGCCTTTTCCCGAATCAGCTCCGCCACGATCTGCCGTTCCGGCTGATCGGTTATCGTATCCTCATCATAAAAAGCAGGGCCATAAGGAAGATATTTCATGATGCAGCGGACCAGTTCTTCTGTATTATCTCCCTTTAATGCCGATACGGGAACGATCTCCGCAAAATCCAGTTCCTTCCGGTAGGCATCAATGAAAAGCAGGATTTCCTCCTTTTTTACCGTATCAATTTTATTGATGACAAGGATGACCGGCGTTTTCGTCTTTTTCAACTGGTCGATGATATGTCTTTCCCCGGCGCCGATAAACGTGGTGGGCTCCACCAGCCACAGCGCCACATCCACCTCATTGATCGTATTCTGCGCCACCTTTACCATATAGTCGCCCAGTTTGTTCTTTGCCTTGTGGATCCCCGGCGTATCCACAAATACGATCTGTCCCTCATCCGACGTATATACCGTCTGTATCCGGTTCCTCGTAGTCTGGGGCTTATTGCTGGTAATCGCTATCTTCTGGCCGATGAGATGATTCATCAAGGTGGATTTCCCCACATTCGGCCTGCCTATCAGGGTAACGAAACCCGATCTGTAATTATCTTTCAAGTTCTTCCTCCTTCTCCTTCTCTCCGTCTGCCGCCGGCTCTTCTTCCGTCTTATATGTATCATAAATACGCTGTATCTTTTCTTCTTCTTTCTTTCCGCCCCACTTCAGGGCAGCCCGCAGAATCAGCACTATGACCAGCACCAGCACGGCCAGGAACAGAAGATAAGGCAGACAGATCACCAGGCCGATCAGGAAATTCTTGATCCCTAAAAACAGATTCTGCGCGGACTGCACAAATCCCTGGCCCATTCTGGTCAGATCCGATACTTCCTCCACCGGCGTCAGCCGTTCCACTTCGTTCACGGACAGATATACCGTGGAATAATCCACCAGATTATCGTAAGTCCTCAGCTGGGACTCCATGCTTTCCAGCTGATACCGCACCTGTGAAAGCCGTTCTTCTATGGCGATGATATCCTCCATACTGACTGCCTGCTCCAGCAGTTCCAGCAGCCGCTCCTGCTCCACCTGCAATGCCTTCTTGTGACTTTCCAGGTCCACATAACTCAGCGTCACGTCTTCCGTGCTCTCACTCTTACTGACCACATTGGAAACCTCCGACACTTCACTGACAAACCCGCTCAGGTTTTCCTTCGGAATACGGATCGTCATGGACGCATCCCTGCTCCGCTGCCCGCTCCGGCTGCTGCCGTTATACAGGTTCATATTTTCAATATATCCGCCAAGAGAAGCCACTTTCTGTTCCAGCCTGGCGATCAGACTGTCAAACTCCTCCGTCTCCACGCTCATATTTACTGTCTTTATGAGCTTTCGGTCCGCCGCCGCGGAATTCGCTTCCTCTGCCGGCATCTCCTCCGCACCGTATTCATAAATATCTTCCGATGCATATCCGTCTGCCCCGGCCGCCGTATTCGCGGCCACCGCCATTTCCGCCGACGCCGCCGGCGCCGATGCTGCCGTAGTATTATCATACGCCGAACCGCCGCATCCGCAAAACCCCGTCACGCCCCAAAGTATCACGGCCAATCCCAGACACCGGCCCTGCCAGTCCAACCTCTTTCTCTCTTTCATCTTCATCCTCCCGCTTTAACAGCCTGTCCTTATGGGAGGCGTCCCCCTCCGCCGCAATACTTAACCAAATGACATTGCACCGGAGAGGGACGCATACTCTAAGGAACTGTTCCTAATGAAACAACGGCTCCACCGCCCCAAACAGTCTGCTTCCTTTCAATTTCTCCTCATTTCCCACTACGCACAGGCAG
Organism: uncultured Lachnospiraceae bacterium; assembly: GCA_910579935.1. Classification (GTDB taxonomy): domain Bacteria; phylum Bacillota; class Clostridia; order Lachnospirales; family Lachnospiraceae; genus Kineothrix. The sequence goes on along the minus strand of CAJTVQ010000016.1, from coordinate 18,886 downwards.
TCCGCTTCCATAAATGCGCGGATATGCCCCGCTAGGGAACGAATCGTATCCGCCGTCACGGCCAGCAGTTCATCCCTCTCCTTCTGCACCCGTTCAAAGGGCAGATTTGTCATATATCCGGTCATGGAATACATCCCCTTTGCCGCCGGTGTCATGGGCATGTCCAAATCGCTGACCGCACCGATGATATACTGGGTAACCGTCCGCTCGTCCGCCTCAAATGCTTCGATATAATCCGCCGCCTTTTCATATACATCCACCGTTTTCTCCAGATTCGGATCCCGGTAGGACACAAAATAACTGTCCCCCGTTCTTCCAAAGCTGCACATACAGCCGTAAGCCCCGCCTTTCACACGCACCCGGTTCCAGAGATAATCATAGCCCATCATTACTTTCAGGACTTTCAGGGCTCCTGTATAGGAAAGCCCTTTTTGGATGAAATTGCCGGCGCGACATACATACTGTACCTGCGCGGAAGTCAGATATCCCTCATTCTTCTTCTCCAATACCGGCTGATACCTTTCCTTTTTCACCGGTTCGGTAAAAAGTTTCCGGCCAAAACCGATCACCGCTTCTTCCAGTCCCTCATATCCTTTCTCGTCCGCCGTATAATCCACCATCAGATTTTCCGGCCTGAAAATGCATACTGCCAGCTGTTTCAGCTTATCCGCCAGAAGTTCTTTTTCTTCCTCAAAATTGCTTTCCAGACGTTCCAGCAGACGGTACTGCGGAATCCCGCTGACCTGCTCCGCCACTGCCGCCGTAGGCGAAAAATAAGCCAGCGCCCGGACTGCTGCCAGCGAATGCGACGCAGACGACATGGAAGCCTGCATCCGTGACTGTACTTCCGCGACCACATCATACAGACGCTTCGGATCCTCAAACCGGGAATTTAAAAGGATTTCCTCCGCCAGCCGGAACGCCTCTCCCAGGTTCTCGTAAAAGGCCTTTACTTTCACCTCGAAAGTCACCTTATACTCCTGCAGATCCTCCACATTGGGATACGTGTTTACCACCATCTGTATGCCGCCGGTCTTGATATTTACCTCATGATACAGCTCACCGTAAGCATAATGGGCCGTATCCACCATCCCCAGCATATTTTTCAGCACACCGATATAAGGGAACAGTTCCTCCGGCACATGGCTGATATCGAAGACAAAACGCAGGTAACCGATGCCGTTTGTAAAAATATTGTGGAAAAGAACCGGCGTATCCCCTGCATGGCGCTCCTCGTTCACAAAAGCGGCCGCTTCCTTTTTGATATCGCCTCTGGTAAGAAGCGGAATCTTTTCCAATTCCTCCTTCGGGCTGGGTTCCTCCTGATAACGTTTCAGTTCCGCAGTCTGCCTTACGATCTCCTCTACTTCCTCCCTGCTTAAGGAAGCCTTATATTCCTGAAGTTTTTTCTGAAGTTCCTCTTCCTTTTTCGTCGTCAGGCCCTTCACGGGAGACAGGACAATGACAGTTTTATGCTGGTTCCGAAGCAGGTAAGTACGGATCAGTTCCTCAAAATACCCGGTCTCCACCTCTTCTTTCAATGAGGCAAACGTATCGTTAGCCTGTATATGGACAAACGGTTTATCATCCGCATACAGCCAGCTGTCCAGCGCCTGCAGTCCGAGCATCAGTCCCTTCGGATAACTTCCGTAATCCGACTCCCTGTACCGGAATTCAAAGTAATTCAGCCCGGCGCGCAAAGCTTTCCTGTCGATCCCTTTTTCCGCCTGTTCCTCCAGTACTTCCCCGATCACCTTCACGAATTCTTCTTTACGGGACGCATCCGTATTCTTCGCCACAACGGAAAAATAGGGCTGCATAATGCCATTCTCATAATTGCTGTAAATCTCTTTGCCGATCCCCCGTTCCGTCAGCGCTTCCTTCAAAGGCGCCCCCGGGGCCGAACAAAGGGCATAATCCAATACCTGGAACGCAAGATAGAGCTTCCGGTCCAGATTCTCGCCGATCACCGTATTATAGGCCAGATAAGCATTCTCTTTTTCCGACTCGCTCTCAGAAATGGAATACTCCCTGTGGATTTCCTTCGGCCCGTCAAATACGGACTGCACCGGTATCGTGGAATCCACTTCCAAAGCATCAAATCCTGACAGATATTCCCTGTCAATGAATTCCAGCTGCTCCGCCATATCCATATTTCCGTACAGATACAGATAGCTGTTGGACGGATGATAGTACTTTCTGTGAAAATCAAGATACTCCTCATACGACAGCCCGGGAATCACATCCGGATCCCCGCCGGATTCCGTGCCGTAAGGCGTATCGGGAAAGAGGGAATTCATCACCTCCCTCTCCAATACATCATCCGGAGAAGAAAAGGCCCCTTTCATCTCGTTATAAACCACTCCGTTTATCGTCAGCTCGTCCTCCGCATCTTCCAGTTCATAATGCCAGCCCTCCTGCCGGAATATTTTTTCCTCTTTATAAATATTCGGATGGAACACCGCATCCAGATACACATGCATCAGATTCCGGAAATCCTTGTCATTGCAGCTCGCCACCGGATACACGGTCTTGTCCGGATAAGTCATGGCATTGAGAAACGTATTCAGAGACCCTTTCACCAGCTCCACAAACGGATCCTTCACCGGAAAATTCTCCGAACCGCAGAGCACCGTATGCTCGATGATATGCGCTACCCCCGTACTGTCCGTCGGCGGTGTCCTGAAACCGATATAAAACACCTTGTTATCATCCTCATTCGAAAGCAAAGCCACCCTTGCCCCCGTCTTCTTATGCCGCAGCAGATACCCGTCCGAGTCCAGGTCCTTTATTTCGCGGGTCTCCACTACCTCATAACCTTTCAGTCCCCTTATTCTGTTTTCCATTTCTTTTCTGTCCATCCTTGCAAACACCTTTCTTTATTTTTCCTTATTCTTTTTTCTTTTGTCCATTGACCATTTCGCTTGTCATGCTGCCATTCCCTATTCCGGCCGCATCACATTATCCCCTGTAACCGCCGCCCGACATCCGGATCCCGTTCCCTCATACGGTAAACGTCATCAATCCCAGCTTGGAAACCGCAATTTCCCGCACGATCAGTCCCATCTGCTTCTTTCTGGCCAGATTCAGTCCGGCCAGTTCTTTCAAAGTATATACCTTATCTTTATAGACCGTCCTCACTTTTCCCGTCAGGCTCCTCTTCTCCTCCGGGAGGCTCACCTTGATCTTCACCTTTAACTCCCGGTAAGTCTGATAGGAAAAAGAATCTTCCGTCATATAATAAAAATGGCTTTCCAGCGTGGTAGAAGCCTCCACTTCTTTCAGGATATACTGCATGATCACTGTTTTCAGCTTAAAAGCAGCCATCTCTTCCCCCAGCAGTTCCTCATAGCTGAACCTCGCCCCCAGATAAATCTGCCCGGTATCCTGAAGCATATATTTAAAATCCCTGTCCTGTATCTTGTCCGTTTCTTCTGTTCTGTTCATTTCACGCTCATTGCTCCCTCTCCCGTCCGGCAGCCGTACGCTCTGCGCATCCTCGTGCCGGATGCTTCCTGTTCCGGGCTGCTACATTTCCGGTTCCGATATGCTCAGCTTTTAATATACTCAATATGATGGCCGCTCATACGGACCGCTTCCAAAACTTCCTCCTCGGTCCATTCTGTTTCCGCCGCCAACTCTTCCACGGTCACTTTGCGCTGTAAAGCTTCCGCCATTTCCTTTGCCTGATCCGCCACCAGATTCACCCGCTCCAGAACCTTCTTATCCCTGCGCTCCTGTTCTGCATTCTCACCGATGCATTCCTCCATGGCGTCCATGATCATCCTGCCCAGCATACCCTGCACTTCACGGACATGCTCCAGACAGCCGAGTATCGTCACGCCAGCCGCCAGCGCCACATTTCCCTCACCGATCAGATCCTCCAGGAAAACACCCTGCCCGCTGTACAGCTTCGCAATCTCCACCACCTGCGGCAGATAGATTTCCACAAGGCGTGCCTGTGCCTGTCGGTCTCCCGCCATCGCGGAAAGGGACACCACTTCTTTCTCCCCCTCCGACACCTCTTCCATCCGTTTCAGTTCTTCCAGGTAAATATCCAGATAATGAACCTCTTCCTCTGTCAGATGATCGTCCGGGCTGACCGGTTCCCCGATACCTATTTTATGGTTCTTCAGATATTCCTCCACCAAAGCCAGCTGTTCCCCTGCCAGTTCCAGTTCCGCAAAAGCCTCTTCTATCTGCTCCTTCGAAACACAGTTCCCCTGCTCTTTCGCCAGCCGCTTTACTTCTTCCAATTTTTTTCCAAACAGCCGCTCCCTGTCCATAAACCGTTCTCCTGTTCCAAACATCCGCCCTTTCAGCGGGATTTTATATGCTGATGCGTAAACAAATGCTCCTGACAATATTCATAATTCCCTTCACACTTTGAACAGAAACGGAATTCCAGATCATCCCCATCCTGTTCCGTCCTGCCGCAGATCGCACACTTATGCTTCGTTGTCCCTGTATTCCTGCGTACCTCCCGTTTAAACTCCTGCCGGCGTTTCACCTGCCTTGGAGACATATGGATATGATTCCTGCTGCCGATCCAGAATACCAGGAAATTAAACAGGGATGCAGCCATGGCAAACCTGCTGTACACATTGCCCATTAAAAATTCTGCCAGAAGGATTACTCCATATATGATTCCCAGTACTTTTACCTTAATCGGTATAATGAACATCAGCAATACCTGCACCTCCGGGAACGTAGCTGCAAATGCGAGGAAAATGGACATATTGATATAATAAGTAGAAAAAAACAAAGATCCCACTTCTCCTGCCTGCGCCAGCGGCACCCGGTAAAGCAGCGCACAGAATCCCATCATCAGGAAACTTCCCACCACCGTGAACAGCATACCGGACAGCAAATACACATTATACCGGTAAGTCCCCCAGGTTCTTTCCAGGGTGGTTCCGAGCGAATAGTAAAAATAAAGCATGATCAATACGAAAAACAGATTGGAAGATTCCGGCGGCACCACGATCCATGTAAAAAGCCGCCATATCTGCCCGTGAAGTATCGCATATGGATTCAGCGTCAAATACCAAAGGAAATTGGAATTGACAAACGTGATCAGATACCCCACGGCATAACACATAATCAGCATAAGCGATAAATTCTTAATCGCATATTTTCCAAATTTTTTCTCAAAATTACTCATTCCTATCGACTTCCTCCATTCTTCCTTTCAAAGTATAACCGGACATGAACTTGTCATGCGGCAAAAGACATATGAATATATTCTAACATCCAGACATTTAAAAGTAAATAAATTACCTGCCAATTCTCCGTCTGGTCATAAAATTTTTATAATTTACCAGTAATTCTTTACAAATAATTGACGCGCATTCATTGCATTTTGCAAAACGGTGTCGTATAATGTCTAAGAATGTCTGCTCCCCATATCCTGTTACATATAAATAGGAAGAATATGGAATGCGGATGTTCTGTGAAGATTATAAAAGAAAGGGCGGTAATATGAGCCAATTACATTACACTTTAGGAATCGATATCGGTTCCACCACTGTAAAGATAGCGATTTTAAACGATGCCCATGAAATATTATGTTCGGATTATGAAAGGCACTATGCCAACATCCGCGAGACTCTGTCCAACCTCCTGAAGAAGGCTTACGATGAGCTTGGTAATATCGAACTGCATCCCATGATCACGGGTTCCGGCGGACTGACGTTAGCGAAACATCTGGAAGTCCCCTTCGTGCAGGAGGTGATCGCAGTGTCCACCACGCTGCAGGAACTGGCGCCAAAAACCGATGTGGCCATCGAACTGGGCGGCGAAGATGCAAAGATCATCTACTTTGAAGGCGGAAATGTGGAACAGCGCATGAACGGTATCTGTGCCGGCGGTACGGGTTCTTTCATCGACCAGATGGCCTCCCTGCTGCAGACCGATGCTTCCGGCCTGAATGAATATGCCAAAGGGTACCATTCCTTATATACGATCGCGGCACGCTGCGGCGTGTTTGCCAAATCGGATATCCAGCCTTTGATCAATGAGGGGGCTACCAAGGAAGACCTTTCCGCTTCCATTTTCCAGGCAGTGGTCAACCAGACCATCTCCGGACTTGCCTGCGGGAAACCTATCCGCGGACATGTTGCCTTTCTGGGCGGGCCCCTGCACTTCTTATCGGAGCTGAAAGCCGCTTTCATCCGCACCTTAAAGCTGGACGACGAACATATTATAGAAACGGGACACTCCCATCTCTTCGCCGCCATCGGCTCCGCGCTGAATGCAAAAGAAGAGATACATTATTCCATGGAAGAAATGGTGGAAAAGCTTTCTTCCGATATTAAAATGGAATTCGAAGTGGAGCGTATGGAACCGCTCTTTGCCGATGACAAGGCTTATGCACAGTTCCGGAAACGCCACTCTTCCCACCATGTAACGACCTCGGACCTGTCCTCTTACCATGGAAAATGCTTCCTCGGCATCGATGCCGGCAGTACCACGACCAAAGTAGCGCTGGTAGCCGAAGACGGCTCCCTGCTCTATTCGTTTTACAGCAGCAACAACGGAAGCACCCTGAAGACCGCCATCCGTTCCATCAAGGAAATCTATACCCTGCTGCCGAAAGACGCCGTTATCGTACGTTCCTGTTCCACCGGTTACGGGGAGGCTTTGTTAAAAGCCGCGTTCCTTTTGGACGACGGGGAAGTGGAAACGGTAGCGCACTACTATGCCGCCGCCTTTTTCAATCCGGATGTGGACTGTATCCTGGATATCGGCGGTCAGGATATGAAGTGCATCAAGATCAGGAACCACACCGTGGACAGCGTGCAGCTGAACGAAGCCTGCTCATCCGGCTGCGGTTCCTTTATCGAAACGTTTGCAAAATCCCTGAATTACAGCGTGGAAGATTTTGCCAAGGCGGCTCTGTTTGCCGGACACCCCATTGACCTTGGCACCCGCTGTACCGTATTCATGAATTCCAAAGTAAAGCAGGCGCAGAAAGAAGGCGCGGAAGTATCGGACATTTCCGCCGGTCTCGCTTATTCGGTCATCAAGAATGCGCTGTTCAAAGTCATCAAAGTGGCCGATGCTTCCGAACTAGGAAAAAACATCGTCGTACAGGGAGGCACGTTCTACAACGATGCCGTGCTGCGGAGTTTTGAAAAAATCGCAGGCTGTGAAGCCATCCGCCCGGATATCGCGGGAATCATGGGCGCTTTCGGGGCTGCCCTGATCGCAAGGGAACGTTATTCCGAAAACTACGCCACCACGATGCTGTCCATTGAGCAGATCAAGGCGCTTCAGTTTGAAACCAGCATGGCAAAGTGCAGGGGCTGTACCAACAACTGCCGTCTGACCATCAATAAATTCAGCGGCGGACGCCAGTTCATTTCCGGCAACCGCTGTGAACGCGGACTGGGAAAAGCAAAAAACGAAAACGGCGTGCCCAACCTGTTCGATTATAAATTAAAAAGGATATTCGGTTACGAACCCCTGACTGCAGAACAGGCCGGCCGCGGCCGGGTGGGAATCCCCCGTGTCCTCAACATGTACGAGAACTATCCGTTCTGGTTTACCTTCTTTACGAAGCTGGGATATCAGGTGGTGCTCTCCCCTTTATCCAACCACAACATTTATTCGCTGGGCATTGAATCCATTCCAAGCGAATCCGAATGTTATCCGGCGAAACTGGCACACGGGCATGTAAGCTGGCTGATCCATGAAGGCGTGGATTTCATTTTCTACCCGGCCCTGTTCTATGAACGCAATGAGTTCAAAGAAGCCAACAACCATTACAACTGCCCGATCGTCACCTCCTACTCGGAAAACATTAAAAACAACGTGGAAGAAATCGGACGGGGCGAAGCAGTCCTGCGCAATCCTTTCATGTCCTTCCGCGATATCAAAACGGTAACGGAAGCGCTGATCAGGGAATTCACCGAACTGCCCGCACAGGAAGTCATCGACGCCGCCGATGCCGCATGGAAAGAACTGGCGCAGGCAAGGCTGGATATGCAGAAAAAAGGGGAGGAAACCTTACGGTACCTGGAAGAGAACCACAAACGCGGCATCGTGCTCGCCGGACGCCCCTATCATGTGGATCCGGAAATCAACCACGGCATTCCGGAATTAATTACTTCTTATGACATTGCCGTATTGACGGAAGATTCCGTTTCCCATCTGGCTGCGCCGGAGCGTCCGCTGATCGTTTCCGACCAGTGGATGTACCACTCCCGCCTGTATGCGGCGGCAAGTTTCGTAAAAACAAGGGAGGATCTGGACTTAATCCAGTTAAATTCCTTCGGGTGCGGTCTGGATGCCGTAACCACCGATCAGGTGAACGACATCCTTACCGGTTCTGACAAAATATACACCTGCCTGAAAATAGACGAAGTCAGCAACCTGGGAGCGGCCAGAATCCGCATCCGGTCCCTGCTCTCCGCCATCCGTGTGCGCGAGGAAAAACAGCAGACCAGAAACATCCATTCTTCCGCCATCCGCAAGGTGCGGTTTACGGAAGAAATGCGGGCCGATTATACCATTCTCTGTCCGCAGATGTCCCCGATACACTTTGAAATTCTAGAGCCGGCTTTCAATGCCTGCGGCTATCGCTTCAAGGTGCTGCCCAACGACAACAAGCGCGCCGTGGATATGGGACTGAAGTTTGTAAACAACGATGCCTGCTATCCATCCCTTATGGTGGTGGGCCAGATCATGGATGCCCTTCTTTCCGGTGAATATGATCTAAACAAAGTGGCAGTCGTCATGTCGCAGACCGGTGGGGGCTGCCGTGCCACCAATTATGTGGGATTCATCCGCCGTGCCCTGGAAAAGGCAGGGATGCCGCAGATACCGGTTATCTCCTTAAACCTTTCGGGACTGGAAAGCAATCCCGGCTTCCATTTAAATGCCGATCTGCTCCTGCGCGCCGCTTACGGCGCGGTATTCGGCGATATCTTCATGCGCTGCATATACCGTATGCGTCCGTATGAGAAGGAAGCAGGTGCGGTGGAAGCGGTTCACGCAAAATGGCTGAAAAAGTGCCAGGACTTTGTATCCGCAAAGCACATGAACCATTTTACCTTCCAAAAAATGTGCCGCCAGATGATCGAAGAGTTTGATGCCGTTCCGATTACGGACATCCAAAAACCGAAGGTGGGAATCGTCGGGGAAATTCTCGTAAAATTCGCCCCCGCCGCCAACAACCATCTGATAGAACTGCTGGAACAGGAAGGTGCGGAAGCCGTCGTGCCGGATCTGATCGATTTCATGCTCTACTGCTTTTACAATCAGATTTATAAGGCAGAAGAACTCGGCACCAGCAAAAAGGCCGCCCTTATGTCGAAAATGGGCATAGAGGCAATCGAATTTCTCCGTTCCCCGGCACGGAAAGCCTTTGAAAAGAGCAGGCATTTCACACCGCCCGTAAAAATACACACCTTAGTGGATTACGCCAAATCCATCGTTTCCATCGGCAACCAGACCGGTGAAGGCTGGTTCCTGACCGGAGAAATGGTGGAACTCATCCACAGCGGCGTCAACAATATCGTCTGCACCCAGCCTTTCGGCTGCCTGCCGAATCATGTGGTAGGAAAAGGGGTCATTAAAGAGCTTCGCAAGCACTATCCGCTCTCCAATATCGTAGCCATCGACTACGACCCCGGAGCCAGCGAGGTAAACCAGCTGAACCGGATCAAGCTGATGCTCTCTACCGCACAGAAAAACCTGAAAAAAGGATCAGCGGAACAGGGGGAAATAAAAGCGCAGGAAAATACAAAGCAGGATCCGGCAAAACAGGATCCTGCTGCAAAAACGACGCAGCATTTACGTGAAATGCCGCAGGAAACCCGGACGCAGGATTCCCTCCGCGCGGCACGGACAGACTTTCCCGAAACGCAGGATAAAGATCTGCATAATGCCCAGGGGGCGTAACGGCTGCCGGCTGAAAGCCCTCCGATCAGACAAAACAGGGACCATTTCGGAATACCGGAATAAGTCCCTGTTCTTTTCTTTCATCACACGTCATGTTTTATTATTCTCATCCTTCTTTTGGGGATTCTGCCTTTTTCCTCTCCTTTTTTCCTCCCCGGCCTCCTGATAAAAGCCATCTATCATTTTTTCAATCAGAAGTTTCTTTACATATGCATCAAAACTCAGCATACAGATAAAAGAAAACAACTGCAGCATCTCCCTGTTTTCCTCCGGTGCATCCGAAAAGGTTCCTTTTGCCTGCTTATACTTCTGAACTACATCCTCTTTCAGCAAATCCACATGGGACTTCTCCAGACCGAAAACCTCGGTGTAAATATCCCCCAGGTTGAATCTCTCTTCGTGAAAAAAACGTTCCGTCAGCGGATTCAGCAATGCCTGTATATCATTGATCGTCAGAATTCCTTTATAATAATAGATGAAGATCAACAGCACCACATGTTCCTTGGAATACTTCTTTTTCATCGGCGGCGGGAGCAGATCATTCTTTGCATAATTATTGATCATCGTCTTCGTCAGAATCTTGTCCTCCTCCGGATGACGCGCCGTATTCTTTAACTTCTTTTCCATAAAGGTCGTCACCTGATCCATATACAGATCGATATTCGGAATATCCTCCAGTTTGATATGCTGTATGCGGTCAAGGCTTTCGATTATACTATTCAGTAAGTCATCTTTATCTATTGTCATACCAACACCTCTGTACCCTATTATATAGTACTTAAAACCACATGGCAAGTGGTTTCTTGAATGGGGCGAAGCGCAAATGATCATATTTTATTTTTGTGTCAGGCGATGACATGCATATGTACATGCTAAGATTACGTCAAATATAGAATCAGAAACTAAATCAGCCAAGGATGGAAGTGAATGATTTTCTGCCCTTCGGACTGTCCCTAAGAGAAATCCAAAAAGACAGATTCCGGCAACGTTTCCTGCCCACCATGGATTATATTTTGGAAAGACAAAAAACAGCAAAAGCTCCAAATAATATTTGGGAAATCATTCACAGAGGTTCCTATCCGGAACTACAAAACAAGGAAACGGAATGGACTGTCTTCTATTCTAATTATATAAAAACATATATTGAGAGGGACGTCCGTGAACTTTCCGCCGTACAGGACCTGGACGCTTTCCGGCGTTTCATGATTTCCTCCGCTGCAAGAACCAGCGAAGTACTGAATTATTCCACCATAGCCAGTGAAATCGGAAAAGATGTCACCACCGTAAAAAACTGGATTTCCATTTTGGAAACATCCGGTGTGATCTATTTGCTGGAGCCGTATACCGCCAATGTCTTAAAACGGGCAATCAGAACGCCCAAACTGTATTTTCGCGATACCGGACTCGCCTGCTATTTAACCAGATGGCTGACTCCTGATACCCTGGCTTATGGCGCATATAACGGTCACATATTTGAGACTTTTGTTATCTCTGAAATACTGAAATCTTTTTCCAATGCCGGACTGGACTACCGACATTTTGTCTCCTATTACCGGGGCAAGGATAAGAAAAAGCTGAAAAAAACGGCCAGACGGTCGAAGTGGAAAGTGAAATTGATTTTATCATCGAGGAAGACGGCATTTTATATCCCATAGAAATTAAGCAGAATCCTAACGTATCTGCCGATGAAACGAGCGCATTTCTGGTTTTGGACCGTTTAGAGGATAAAAAACGCGGGATGGGAGCCATTATCTGCATGTGCCCGCAGCCCGGGGCTTTACGGGAGAATGTGCTGCAGATTCCGGTTTGGTATATATAATAACAAGGGCGGTCGTCTGCTCGATATTTGCGACAGATTTAGGAGGGGCGCCCTGGGAGTTTGTCAGTTGGATAAAAGAGAAATTTTACTGTACCTTTATGGAAAAACCTTCATATATCCCAACCGGTACATCCTCACCAAAAGAGTACTGCTCCATAGCTTCTTTTTCAAATCCGTATACTGTAGTCATCTCTTTTGCAGGGTCAACAATCCAATACTCTCTCACTTCTGCAGTACGATATTTAAACAGTTTTGTAAAATAGTCCATTGATTTGCTTCCAGGAGACACAATTTCAATGATCCAATCCGGCGCTCCATGGCATCCTTTATCGTCCAATTTAGAAGTATCACAAATTACGGAAATGTCTGGTTCTATATAGTTTGTATCATCTTCCCCTAAGAAAACAGCGAACGGCGCAATATTAACCTCACAATTCCCCTTTTCAGAATCGATATGATCAGCAATCTTTCTGCTCAGTGAAAACAATATCTGCTGATGTGTTCTGCTTGGAGGCGCCATATAATATATCTTTCCATCAATCAACTCAGCCCGTTCCCCGTCTGGCAGTGCATAAATATCCTCTATCGTATAAAACGCTTCTTTTCTAACTGCATCCAAAATATTTACCTCCGTTTCTGTTAAACAATAGTTAAAGTAACTGTCTTATTACCAAATCTTTTTTTAATATCTCTACAAAATAATTCTCCTTTTATAAACACAAATACGGTTTTTCCACGTCTTAATGCAATATCATATTCCCAAATAAATATGAACCACAGACACCACTTGTCCATGGTTCAATTTTACCACTACTTCCCCCAAATTGGAACTGTATTTCATACAGAAGCTACACCATCAAACGGCTTCCTCACATTCCACACAATTTCCATGGCATCCTCCCCATAAATCACAACCTTCTCTATCAGCACCTTCAATTTCTTCTTGTCAAAAACCTCCAACCCGAAAAATACCGCCAGTTCTTCATCCGCCACTTTCTCCGAACCGGAAGCCTCCCATATCCCTATATTAATTTCTTATAAATTGCTTCCCTTGCGCATTCTTCTTGAAAAAAATCTGCATATAACTCCATCCCCCTTCCACATTTAAAAAAAACTTTTATCCTGTCTATCACTTCTCCAGCCTCTGTAGATGCCTGACTCCAATCAGTAACATTCTCATTTAATTCATGATACCCATTCATTCCTGCTTTGAATTCCACATAATCTGGAATAAACAACAGCACTGGTATCTGCATATACAGAAAATCATAAACCCAGGAAGAAAAATCCGTAATGAAAAGTGCATATTCCGATTCATCCGCAGTCTGTTCCACAAAATACACCCTGGATGAAGTCACCTTAAATAAATTCTGATACCCTGCAAATATCGGATGCAGCTTTACTTCCAACAAATAATCCTCCTTTTCCAAAATTTTCTCTAATTGCGGACTGTTAATGAAATCCTGTATTTTCCTGTAATAGACAGAAGAAAGAAATTTTATGTCTAACCGTTCCCATTCACCCTTTCTATTTTCTCCCACAAGATAACTTCTCCAGGACGGAGCAAAGAGAATCTTTTTTTTAGGACTGAACCTATGTCCTAAAAAATCAAAACGCGGCATCTTACACTTCCACAAATCCCTTTCCCTGAATCCCCCTTGTTTCCAAAGAGAAATTTCCTGCTCTGTGGATACTACCACCTTATCTGCCATAATCTTCTCCCGGGAATACTTCCAGGGCATCTTTATCTGCAGCACACCGTGCTGCAGATAAATAACTTCAAAATGAAATTTTCCTGCATAACGGTCATATTTCTCCGGCGAAAATGGAATTACGTTATTTTCTTCAATATATGCTGTAATGATCTTCTCTGCCTGCAAAAATAATTTCTGATGCTTCCGGCTTCCAAACAGGACATATTCATTCCTGTTACCAGTCAGGTTCTGTCTGTACCTGTCCGAAATAACATAATATCTTTTAATACCGTCCTTCTTCTTTCTGTCATGTACAAACTGTAACATACCATTATCGCTGGAAACCCCTTTGCAGTCATAATAGAGCCAGATTCTGCACTTCTTTTGTGATTTGCATTTAGATATATGAAACTCATTTTTTTTATTAATCGCTATATGTAAACCACCTTTTTTATAAGTATAACGTCTGTGTATATGCGAAAAAGGAGTAAGGGGCATAAAATAGTAGTGTACCGGAAATATCCTATTCTGCATTTCGACTTCAAAATGAAAACGACGTATCTCTGACACATCACATCGATATGTCATCGCCCAAAAACATTGCGTTGGTTCATTTGATTGATAATAATTGTGTGCGCTGGACCATAATTCAAGATTCTTTCTTGACACGCCTCCATTTTCAACTGCATAAAAGACCGGCTGACCATTTTGGAACTGAAAGCACACAGACTTCAAAAAACCAAAAATTTCAACCGAAGTACCTTCCACAACAATTTTTGTAATCACCATCTCCATGGACTGCTCACGCACCAGCAGCTTTCCCTGATACAGCAGTTCGAAAAATTCACTTCCGACTCTCAGCTGTAAAGTGTTCTTTCCCATCTGACGCAAAAAATAGTATTTCTCAAAAAAATCCATGGCAGGATGTTTGATAATTACATCCGCATTACATCTTTTCAGCAATGCCCAAATCCGTTCTACCTCCTGCGTATATCTGGGTTCCCGATAATGGTATGGAAATAGAATATTACTGCACATCTTCCAATACAGATCATAAACATACAATCCCTGAAACGCCAAAGGAACTTCTTCATACTCGGCAAACAATCCTTCAAAAAATTCCATGGACTGTTCAAAAATATAACATGACCCAGAAAGTTTTCCCGAAGTGCTCTGGGGACTACGAAAATAGAAATACTCTCCCTCACTACAAAATCCGAGCATTTTCTTTTCTTTTAGCATGTCGCAGCAATATTTCTGATCTTCCAGAATACTGAGTCCATCTTCGAAAAAAAGATTGTCATCAAACCTATTTTTCACGGCAATATTCATGGTAGTCTGCCCTATATACGGATATTTCCTGATATCATATACCCCACTCTTTGTGAGGTACTGGTAACGGAAATGAGGCGGCAGTTTTCTCCCATTACAGATAGTCGTGATCGGATAGGTCACCATATCCACTTCATCATAGACAGAATCAAAGAAAACTGCTGCTTTCTCTATCGTTCCAGGCTTCAGACCATCATCGGCATCCAAAAAAAAGATATATTTTCCTTTGGCACTTCTTATTCCTGTATTCCGGGCAGCAGACGCCCCCGTGTTCTCCTGATAAAAATAATGGATATTCTCATATTCCAAAATATATTTCCTGCATAATTCACCGCTTCCGTCCAACGAACCATCATCCACCAAAATAATTTCTAATGAATATTCTGCCGAATGAAACCCGCACAATGTCCCAAGACAACGCTCCAAATTATCACGCTGGTTAAAAACAGGTATCACCACACTTATTAATTCCATCTTAAAAACAAGACTCCTTATAAAATATCCTTTTCCACGGTTCCATGACTGTTCCTCTTACAAAGAGTTATTTCACTCTCCATTTTCTCTTTTATATATTGCACCAGCTGTCTCCCTGCATCACCCTTGCAACTTCCCAAATAATGCTCTCTAAACCTTTTCTGCATACGCTCATCATAAGAATGCAGCTCCTGTATCATGGCTGCCAGTTCATCTGCATCGTGTACAATGGGGCCCGCCTGAACTTCTGCATATGGACAATACACCTGACTTCCCTTTTCTACTTCCCTGTAATCCGCCGCCGTACAAAAAACCGGCTTATTCAAAAGGGATGCCTCAAAAAAAGTATGACGGTAATCTCCGACTATGATATCTGCTACTACCATTTGTTCCCTAATTGTCATTTCATGGACAAAGTCATATACTCCTGCTATATTGAAATATTCTTCCGGAATATCTTTTCTGCTTCTCTCTTCAGGCATAAACAATACGATATATTCATTTCCAAGCAATTCCATTAAACGTCTTATATTTAAAAGCTGTAGATATTTGCACGCAGCATTGCGGTATCTGTGCAACGGCAGATAGGCAATGATTTTCTTCCTTCCTGCCATTCCATGCAGTAACTTCTTCAATTTTGCCTCTGCACTTTTTTTGTATTCACTGCTAAAATAAACATCCGATACACAACTGCCCATGGTCAGGCAGGAAGCATTGTTTTTCAGACCATATGCATCAACTATGGCCGGAATCATATGTTCCGATGCCACAGGAAGATAAGAATACTGATTACGCAGCTTTAACGCCGCATAATCCCTTTCTTTTCTGATTTTATACCATCTGCTGAGACCGATTTTAATGTACGGAAATGCAATATTCATAATCTGTATCACTTCTGTTTCCCTGCGGATCTGCAGCATGCTTAACAAATCAATATGGGAAGAAGTAAGAATATACCTTGCCGAAGCAATCTCCCTCATTTCAATATCACTGCATGTTGCATTCGAAATTGGAAGTACAAACACATCTATCAGCCGTTCCTTTTCCAGTTCCCTCTTTATACTGTAAAATTCTTCCCCATCATAATTTGAAGTCACTATTAAGAAGCGATACGGACTGACTTTCTGCTTTGCCACATTCCTTTCATACAATTCCTGCATTTTTAATGCAGCATTTTCATATTTCCTCTGCCTTTCTTCTATCTTTCTTTCAGTATCTATTTGAGACAGATTTAACTTCATTTTTGAATCAAACAAATTTTTCTTTCCCTGATACAATTCCTCCATCACTTTTTGTATTTCATTTGTACTTTGCATATAAGACAAAAAAGAATCCCTCGACCTGAATACTGAATTGGCGCCCCTGCGGATATTTTCCATATCTCGTACATCTATTTTAGGTGCATATTGTATCATCTCGCCGTTTACCGCTACGGCATCCATCAGCGGTGCAAGACAATCCGCAAGCACGGCATCCCTGTGGTGTCCTGCATAATAATTAAGTGCAAAATCAAACAGTGTTCTTTCCGTCTGCTCCCTATCTGAATTTCCTGCTTCTGTTATCACGGAGCACATCTCCGGTAAATAACATTCCATTGCTTCAAACAGTTCTTTATCATAAACCCTGTCCTCGATAACCGGTATGACTCTTCCGTCCTGCCCTGTCCTGTAATTCCCAATACTCTTATAAAAAATATTAGAAAACAGAGCCTCTACAAACAACAATGAGGTCGTATTTGCTGAATAATTGTATCTTATGGATGTACCACTCGTAATATTGATACTTCTGACATAATAGAACGGAACCTCCCTTTTACACCACAACAGGTCTTCAACCAATCTCACAAAACAATCCTGTGTATATCCCCTGCCCCAATATTCAACAATCGCAAACGTCTCCTCAAAATTCATTTCCTGCAATAAATATTCATCCACTAGTTTCCGCTTATCGCGGGCAACACCCAAAAGATACTTATGATATGCTTCCGATGTATGAAGCACCTCTACCAGATTATCCTTTTCCAAAGAACTTAAGCAATCCTGCTCCAGATACTTTTCCTGCTCCGGAAACATGGCTTTAAACTGCGTCTCATTAAGCTGCGCTGCCTTTAAAAATCCTTCCATTGAGCTAATCTCTGCAAAATCACCAAAAGAAGAAAAAAAATCATCATCTATGGCATCAATAAATGACGGTATCCTCCATGTTTTACGTGATGCATAAAGATAACTGGTCTGAATCGGATAATCTTCTTTCCGAATTAACTCATCTGCTATCCTTTTTAAATGATAACCATCCCTTGAAATAAAATATAAACGCTGATACCCTCTTTTGACAGCATCCCTCAATACCCATGATACATATGGGATAAAATAAAAAGCTGCATAATTACGTGCAAAAATCTCCTTTTCCTTTATATGCTCATGGCGGAATCTTGCAAGATTACCTGCAATGAGGTACCCGTCATAAGAATTTAACGCCTTAACAAGCTTCTCTTCATATTCATTAAATTCACATCTCCTGACAAGCCTTGTCCGTATCCCCAATTTCCCAGGCTGTGTCTGATCCGCATAAACATTATCGCCGCAGTGGATCCATTCCCCATATTTATAGAACCCCATGCTGTTATACACAGTAAGAAAGAGCTTTCCTGTCGTTTTCTGGACACCATATTCACTCGAAACATAAAGCGGGATTTCCCCAAAAGCAACATCTGCCTTTAAAAACATTTTACGGATATGCTCTTTGGGAAGATACATATCGCTGATGAAAACCACATCATCGCCTTTCATTAAATGCTCCTTTATCTCTGCAACCCTTTCTTCCAGCGGCAAAACATTATCCAGTTCCGCTTCTAATTCCCACTCCTTTAATCGGCTGCACTGCTCATCATCCAGCCCATAAACCTGTTTCATATTTTCAAAGATCTCATCAAAATAAATTTCCCGCCTGTCCCAGTCATTCTTCATGGTCCGGTTTTTCCGAAACCGGACATTTTCTTCACAGGATGACCTGATTTCGGGATATCTTTTTACCAAAATATTCGGATAAGCAAGATCCGGAACACTTTCCATCTTCCCTCGCACATAAAAAAATATTCCCTCAGGCGACAGCACCTTGCGCGTAAATACAGTATCAAAAACATCATAACTGTATAAAACCGGAAGTTCCTTCTTCACTACCTTATAATCCAGTGTTTTCTGAATTATCCTGTCAAATGAATTCCTGTCTGAATATTCCCAGTATAACTGCCGTATTCTTCCCAATTCCCCTAAATCCATTTCCATATCATAATGAGCTATACTTTCTAACAGCATTTCAAAATCACTGCATATTTTCCCTGCTGTTACCTTATAATAATCATACATTAAATCCAGATTATCTTTTTCTTCTTCATAATCAAATACATAACGTATAAAATGATTAATACCTGCTGCAACAAAGTCGGTAAAAATAGAAGAATAATCAACAATTGCCAGATCCATCTGATCCATGATTTCATAAAAATCATCTTCATTATTCCAAAAAATAATATTCGAATAATCCCCTTCCATTTCCTTTGCCGCAATATATTGCGGATCCTCTTCCATGAAAGGATGAAATTTCATGATTACTTGAGAGTTGAAAGTTTTTAATAAAAAGAATACCCCTTTCGCGTGGATTT
>CAJTVQ010000015.1 GCA_910579935.1 uncultured Lachnospiraceae bacterium | reverse complement strand
GCCTTTGTTTCGGACATAGACAAGTCTTGCCGGGATGCTTTCGCCGTCTTTCCCCGCATCCACAAATACGGAGAGAAGATAACGGGAACGTCCCCTGCGCTTTTTGTTGCGGCTGTAGATCTCCTTCACATTGAGTTTTTCGCTGTTGTACAAGTATTTCGTCTTGCTTTTCTTGACCATGGCGATCGTGTCAAGATGTTCCTGGTTTTTCAGCGCGATCATGGTCTTCGGTGCGGAAAACCAGCTGTCAAACAGGACATATCTGGCAGTGATGCCCGCGCACTGGGCGGAATGGAGCAGTTCCACCATGACATCCGTGGCTTTCCGCCGTGACTGGCGGCACCTCCTTCCGGCAAGGGACCGGCCGTCATACTGCTTCCCGCCACAAAGCAGGTTCTTGTCCTCTGCTGCGGAAAGAAGGCAGTGCCTGACCGGAACAAAGGAGTTTCCGTCTGACCACCCCGGCGTAAGCATCCTGAATCCGGATCTATATTTCATGGAACAGTGGTCGAAAACCCTGGCAAGCATCTCCACTTTTTTGGAACGGGAACGGTCAAACAGGCTGTCATCAACGATAAACACATCCCTGCGTTTTTCATTGGTCAGCGGTTTCATAAAATGGCAGATGATGCCGGCAGAAAGCAGTGTCGTAAAACGCTGCCAGTTGATCCTGGTATCATTCAGGAAACGGTAGATGGTATTTTTTGAGAATGTTTCTCCAAATGTGCCTGTTTTCATCTGCATATAGATGCTTCTATCGGAGAACATCATGCAGAAAAGATACCGGAAGATATCCATGACAGGAATGCCTTTTTCCTTCCCGGCGTTGCATTGAAAAAGCAGTTTTCCAACGTGGAATCTCTTTATAAATTTTGTGGCAAAATCGGAAACACTGTTTCCATTCCCTGTTGTCTGTGGTATACTTGACATGGCATAAATCTCCTTGCTGTGTAATTGTTTGGGCAATTCAATTATACCACATGCAAGCGGTTTGTGCCTTTTTTATGGGTTAAAGTATTGATTTTTCAAGGCTCAACGCACCAAACGGTGTGGGAAGTTTGAGTAAATAATTAAAACAAACCCGGCGAACCGGGGTCCCTGACCCTGTTTTTCCAGCCCTGTGGCACCCTGTAATATGTGACGGACAGGACAAACAAAAGACAATTACAAATATACTACAAATTGCTCCGTTTGTATAGATGAAATGTGCATTTTTAGAATATATGTTCGTTCTTTCTGTTCGGAATGTGGTATATAATCCTGCGCGCCAATGCTGTAAATCGTTGCTAACAATGAAATTTTTTGAAAATATCAGAATTTCCCATAAACGAAAAAATCCGCAAGATGGGGAAACTCAACCTTGCGGATCAACATACTTATTAAACTATTTTCAGATTTTCAGCTATTCCATTCAAACAACAATAGCACTTTACAACGCTGCTCTGTCAAATACGTACAAACACGTCTGCCTGGCTCACTGCCCGCGGGAATCGATCTCTTCCGCTATTACTTCCTTCGCATGTTCCAGCTGATTATCATATCCATCGTCATAATACCGTTCTCCGTCAAATTCATATACCTCATCCGGTTCAATGCCGATTCCATGGATATTATTTCCGTTTGGAGTAAAATACGAGCTTACTGTCAGTTTCAGCGCCGTACCGTCCGACAGGGAAATCACCCTTTGGACAATTCCTTTTCCAAATGTCGTAGTCCCTATCAGTTTCCCGATACCGTAGTCCTTAATCGCACCGGCTAAAATTTCGGAAGCACTTGCCGAATAACCGTTCACAAGTACTACCAGCGGCCGGTCAAAACATTTCATTCCGTCGCAGGAATATTCCGTCCTGTTTCCGTCCCTGTCCTCCGTATATACGATCAATCCCTTCGGCAGAAGCTGCTGCGCGATCTCTACCACCGCGCTCAGGTTTCCGCCCGGATTGGCCCGCAGGTCCAAAATCAGCCCTTTCATCCCCTGCCCGCGAAGCACTGCCAAAGCTTCCGTAAACTGATCCACTGTTACATCATCGAATTCCGTAATCTGGATATATCCGATTCCGCCGTCGTACATCTCATGGGTTACCGTAGGACTTTCTATCTTCTTCCGCTCCACGTCAAATTCCAGATAATCCTTTTCACCCTCACGGTATATGGTGAGATGTACCAGCGTCCCTTCCACTCCCTTAATATGACCCACCACTTCGGAAAGTTCCAGTCCCTGCATCGGCTTATCATCCACCATGTATATCACGTCGCCGTCACGAAGCCCCGCAGCCTGCGCCGGAGTATCCTCGATCACGCCGCTGATATGCGCCAGCCCCGTCTGGGTATCCATCCCCACGTATGCTCCGATCCCGTAGTAAATCCCCTCAGTCTGCTCCATCAGCGCCGTTAAATCAGCCTCCGTATAATAGGTAGAATACGGATCTCCCAAAGCATCTATCACACCGCTGTACATACCGTCTACCAGCGCCTGCCCATCCACATCTTCCTGGTAATAGTATTTGGAAATAGTTTCTTCTATGACCTGAAGCTTGCTCATGGTCATATCGTTTACCAAATTCTCCGCCGCATTCTCAGCCTGCGCCGCATTCTCTTCTGCCCGCTCCTGATAAATCTGATAAAATCTTAATCCGGAGTACACGCAGCAGACCGCCAGCAGACTGACCAGGACACCGGTCAGCAGTCCGCTGACAAACCCGCCTCTTTCCTTTCCCGAAGGTTCCTTCCTGTTATTGTTTACATGATCCGGATAGTCATTTGGATAATTGTTCAAATTATATTCCACTTCTTTCATCTCCAAAAATTATTTGCTTATGTAATTCCACGGACTGACATAACTGCCGTTTAACCTGACGCTAAAGTGGAGATGGTTGCCGGTAGAACGCCCCGTTGAACCAACTGCCGCTATTTTCTGCCCCTTGCTTACCCACGTTCCTTTTGAAACATACAGTGCAGAAGCATGCATATAAATCGTATATAACCCATCTCCATGGTCTATCATAATGTAATTTCCCATGGAACCGCTGTAATCCGCAGCCACCACTTTTCCGTCATAGGCCGCCAGAATCGGCGAGCCGCCCGGTGCTGCCAGATCAATCCCGTTATGGAACTTCTCCACATGGAGGGTCGGGTGCATACGGTTTCCGTAATCATCGGATATCCTCGTATAAGATGGCGCGGGCCATGCAAACATACCGCCATCATAACGGATTCTGCTTTCCTCCGCCAGCCTTGCTTTCTCTTCTGCTACTACCTTTTCCAGCATGGCGATCGTCTCGTTCTGTTCCCTGATGTCCGCTTCATATTCCGCAATCGCTGCTTCCTTTTCCTGAATATCGTCGCTTACCTGCTCAATGGTTTTCTTCTTTTCATCGATCAGGGAATTCAGCGATGCTTCCTCACTTTCCACACCGGCCTTCGCTTCCTCCAGATACGCCCTGTCTTCCTCCAGCTGTTCCATGTACAGTTCGATCAGCTTTCTTGTCGCCACATACTGATCCAGCATCTTCCGGTCATATGCGGAAAGCATTTCAATATACTCAGCTTTATTCAGCATATCTCCGAAACTGTCGGAGGAAAATATTAATTCCATGTACAGGTTATCCCCTTTTTCATACATGAACCGGATACGCTCCTTCATAGCCTCATACTGGTTTTCCTGATCTGCGATTGCCGCTTCCAGCTCTGCCTCTGTCTGCGTGATCTCATCTTCCTTGTCTGAAATTTTTCCTTTCAGTTCTTCTATTTTCTCCTGAATCGTTTCCAGCTCCCCATCCAGCTGTACCACATACTGTCTGAGATTTTCCTTCGATGCCTCCAGCTCTTCCTTTACTTTCTTTATATCTGTCAGATTCGACTGCAGCTGATTTTTTAATTCCTTTGCGTCACTGATTTCCGCCTCTTTTTCTTTTATCAGATTATTCGTCAGTTCTGACGCCTGTACCCTGTCCGGCGTACCTTCCCCCCCTGCCAGACATACCATAAGCGAAATACAGAGTATGCCGCAGATGTACTTCCTACACTTCCTCATGTGCCGCGCCTTTCTTCCTATACCTTCCTATACCCGCAAATGCTTTCTTACCGTTACAATGCTCCCGAGGAAGCCGATTCCCACCCCCATAGCCACGGAAACCGGCAGTAAAATATGGAAAATCGTCTCCACCGGAAGAAAATCCAAAAGTTTGGTGAGCATGGAAAAACGCTCTGTCACATAGGATATGACATTGTTGTAGATTACATAAATGATTCCCATCGGAATCAGGGAACCGATGATCCCGATCAGGATTCCTTCGATGACAAACGGCGAGCGGACAAAGAAATCCGTAGCGCCGATATACTTCATAATATTTATTTCTTCTTTTCTGACAGATATACCTATCGTAACCGTATTGCTGATAAGGAAAATGGAAACAGCAAATAATATCGCGATAATTCCGATGGAAATATAGGCAATCAGCGCATTGATGCCGCTCAAAGTCGTGGCCGTGATCTCGGACTTGTTTACCCTCCGGATGTCCTCTATGGACTCAAGATAAGTCACGAGTGCAGGCTGAAGGGATACATCACTCAGATATACTTTGTAATGTGCCGAATTTGCCAAAGGATTCTCCGTAAAGCCATCCGAATACTCGCCCAGGTAATCATCCTTGAATCCTTCCCATGCTTCCTCTGCAGATACAAACTCCACTTCGGATACTTCCACCCGTCTCCATAACATATCGCCGATTTCCGCAATCCTCGTATCACTGGTGTCTTCCTGGAAAAATACCGATACATAGATCCCTTCTTCCGCCTTTTTAACAATATGCTCAAAATTGGATAAAATTGCATAAAACAAACCGAACAGGAACAAACAGGCTCCGATGGTCGCTATGGAAGCCAGGGAAAACCATTTATTCCGTATAATATTGCGGAACCCCTGTCCTATCGTGTAAAAAAATGTGCTAATCCTCATCGATGTAGCCTCCTTTTTCCTCATCGCTTACGATGATTCCCTTCTTCATCGTGACCACCCGCTTCTGCATGGAATTAACGATTTCCCTGTTATGGGTTACGACCAGGACGGTAGTGCCATTTTCATTAATCTGCTCCAACAGCTTCATGATTTCCCATGAATTCTTAGGATCCAGATTACCCGTAGGTTCGTCCGCCAGCAGTATGGTCGGCCTGTTGATCAGAGCTCTTGCCAGCGCCACCCTCTGCTGTTCCCCGCCTGAAAGCTGTCTCGGCTTCGCCTTATATTTGCCGGCCAGTCCGACTGTAGCAAGGATACTCGGTACATTTCTCTTGATCTCTTTATTTGATACCTGTATGATCCTTTGTGCAAACGCCACATTCTCATAAACGTTCCTGTCCTTAAGAAGCCGGAAATCCTGAAAAACGATTCCCAGATTCCTTCGGAATTTCGGTATTTTCCTATGCCTGATCTTCACCAGATCGTATCCCATTACATTAATATATCCCGAAGTCGGCGTCAGCTCGCGAAGAAGGAGCTTTATTAAAGTTGACTTGCCGGACCCGCTGTCACCTACAATAAAAACAAATTCTCCCCTGTTAATATGTAAACTTACACCGTTTAATGCCGGCGCACCTGTAGCATATGCTTTGCTTACATTTTCCAGCGTAATAATCTCATTGCCTAAGTCGACCGTTCTCTTCCCTCTTCGTCTCTTTCTGTCTTTTTCCGTCAATGTATTTCACCCACCTAAATTACTAATATTCAAAAGTTTCCATGTATTTCATATATTTCACAACCATCAGCGCAATCTTAAAAGTGATCGCATCCTCAAAAACACGAAGATCCAGTCCGGTACTTTTCTGCAGCTTATCCAGCCGGTACACCAGCGTATTCCTGTGAATGAAAAGCTGTCTTGACGTTTCGGACACATTCAGGCTGTTCTCAAAAAATTTATTAATGGTTGTCAGTGTCTCTTCATCAAAATCATCCGGACTTTTGCCGCCGAAAATTTCCTTGATAAACATCTTGCACAGCGGAATCGGAAGCTGATAAATTAAACGTCCGATTCCCAGCTCACTATATGCCACAATATTCCTCTCATCAAAGAAAATCTTTCCGACATCCAGCGCCATCTTCGCTTCTTTGTAAGAGCGGCTCACCTCTTTGATCTCACCCACTACCGTTCCGCAGGCAATACGGATTCCCTGCATTCCTTCCTTGCGCAGGTAGCTTTCTGCACTTTTGGCAGTTTTTTCCACTTCTTTTCCCGCTTCCCCTTCCGACAGTTCCTTCACTACTATAACATTATTCTCATCCACTGCGGTAATGAAATCTTTGCTATTATTGCCAAAATATGTACGCATCAGTTCCAAAACATTGCTGTCTTTGCTGTTTTCTGTCTCAATGATAACGGCAACACGCTTTACATCCGTCTGGATATGCAGTTTCTTCGCCCTGCTGTAAATATCCACCAGTAAAAGATTATCCAGCAGCAGATTCTTAATGAAATTGTCTTTATCGAAACGTTCTTTATATGCCACCAAAAGACTCTGTATCTGGTATGCTGCCATTCTGCCCAATATATATACATCCTCACCGGTGCCTCCGGCAATCAGAATATATTCCAGCTGCTGTTCATCAAATATCTTAAAATACCGATATCCCTGTATTTCCTGGGAATCCGCCGGGGAAGCTGCAAATTCCACCGCCGCTTTGGCACAGTTCTCCATATCGGCTGCCGTGGAAGCCACTTCTTTGCCGTCCGTATCCATAACACATAATTCCACACGTGCTATCGCTTTCAGACCATCTATTGTGTTCTGCAGTATCTGATTCGAAATCATATCCCCTCTCCTCCTATCCCCCATGCAAAATATACAATATTATATATTGGCAGAAATCCTTTTTTCTACGCCCTCTTTTCATTTTAATTCAAAATCACAAAAAAATCCATACTCATCACTTATCTATTTGTGTATTTTTTATATTTTTATAGAATTTTAATATTCCGCATTTCCCCAACACGGGCGCCGGGCACCCGTCAGCTTCGGCTGCCGTTTTCCTTTGGCCCTGTATGCATAAAACAGGCAGACTTGAAATGTTCTCCATCCCAAATCTGCCTACTCTCCGTTTTCATCCTTGAAATGATTGACACGCCTGTGGAAAATCATCCGGTAAATCTTATCCACCGCCTTTTTACGCCATGATCTTTTCCCCGTTCCCAACGCCATATCCTTAGAAATACCCAGCCACACCTCCGCATTGATCAAAGCCTTGAAACGAGCCATGTATTTCTCCTGCCTCCCATTCGAGATACGGGAAATAATTGCAGCAGGCGCAACGTCATTTATTCTGTTAATGATCTCTTCCATATCTTCGTCGCTTTCAGTCAGGAGATCGCTTCCTCCTATCAGGATTCCCCTTTGGTATGACTCCATCTGTTCTTTCAACAGTGCCATATCTTCCTCCGAATCATCCAAAAGGTACACCTTCCTGCCGCTTTGCACCAGCCGGCGAAGAAACTCTTTAAAAAAGACCCTGTTTTCCACCTCGTATAATCTTCCGGCCGAATCGATTTTGGCCACACGCAGGATATCCGTATCCCCGCACAAAGTCATATCTATGGATTCTATGCTGTTTCTCTCTTCCTCATCGCTCCCTGCCTTAATGAGCATGGGAGTCGTAACGTATAAAATGGTATTCAGGCCTCCATTCCCGGCATATCTGTCCAACAGAACCAAAGATTCCTTCAGCGAATAGTCCGTAAGCCCGATTCCCAATATATTTATTTTCTGCATATTTCATTCCAATCTATCCATGAGTCCGGCGGCCGCAAATTCCGTAAAGGCCGGACAGCAGCACACAGTCCGTATTTCCACTGACTTGCCAATTATATCAAAAATATGATATACTTGCAATATAAGGAAAAAAACGGAGGTGAGAGTTATGAATATTCCTGAATTATCAATGTCACTCGCTCAAACGCAGACGATGAACAATGTCGGAGTGGCGCTTCTATCCAAATCATTGGATATGATGGAATCTACCGGTGACCAGATGGTGGATATGATGAGGTCCTCTATGGAATTATCCGTAAATCCGGCAGTAGGCGCCAATATTGACTTGTCTGTTTAGACAATGCACGGAACACTGCCCTGTATCAGGCGGGCAGAAGCGGCAGTATAATTTCCAAACTCATATAAGAAAGCGCAAGTACAATTGCTACCAGAAGCGGTATTGTAACCATTCTGTTTTGTCTTGCGTTTTCTTTTTTTCTGTCCTTCCAAACAGCGCGCAGGGCATCCTCGCGCCTTTCCCCCTTGGCGATCCATGCCAGAACACAGGCTGCCAAAGCAGTCGATACCGCAGCCAGCAGTAGCCAGGCACTTATTGCAAGCAGCAGCATGTCTGTTGTGAGCATTTCTTCCGCCCCTTCCAGTCCGCCTCCGGGCGACATCCCATCATACAGATACATCAGACACACCTGCTGGGAATTAAAAACCATATGGAAAATGACGGAACTCCACAGACTTCCGGTAGCTTCCACCAGCATGACCACGATTAACCCTATCACAAAAGCATAAGCCGCCTGATTAAAATTCATATGCATAAGCGCAAACAGCAAAGCCGACATAATCATGGCGCAAAACGCAGTTCCCGTCTTCTTATACCCATGATAGACGATCCCGCGGAATACCAGTTCCTCACTAAAGGGACCGAAAATTCCGATAATGAACAGCATAATAAGAAAAGGGACTTCCAGCACATCTCCGCTTATGGCCACTACCGTGTTATCAACAAACAGCATGGATATCATATTGACCAGGGAGGTCAGAGGCATGGAAAGAAATGTAAAAAGAAAAATCTTAAATACGGTAGAGATCTTTATCTTATGGAAACCGGCCAGCCCGATCAGGTTTTCCTTAGAAATAAGCACCCCAAAAAGAGCCGGCACCAATATGATGCTCTGGCTCATTAAAAAATTCGGAACAATATCCAATATAAATGCATAACGCCAGGCAAGCAGGGTAATGACTGCCACTACTGCAAAATGCATCAGTATAATTGCCAAAAAAATCCAATTTATCTTTTTACTGTTCATCCGTAAATTTAACTCTCCATCATAAAGTTCACTAATCTTGTAATATCTTCCGGTTCATATGCAATTAATTCCAATTCTTCAATCGTTCCGTCGGAAAAAATATTTGCCAGGGATACATACTGGGAAAGTTTCGATTTCAGGTTCAGCCTGTCTCCCTCTCCCGTAACCAATTCCACTTTACCGGCACAGCTGTCCACTACCTTAAAAAATTTATCAATATCTCTGATATTCTGTACTTTCATTTCAGACTCCTTTCAAGTCTCCCGCTTTGTTTTCATCTTATAATATGCTACTGTTTCAATTCATGATTATACTAATATCATAGAGCGATTGCAAGAAAAATATGCATTTTACCGCCTGTCATTTCAGCCGTATACTCTTTTCACCGATGATGATCCGGTTTTCTTTCAGCAGATGCCCCACTGCTCGTTTAAACTCATTCTTACTCATCTGCATCTGGCTCTTAATTACTTCAGGCGCTGCCTTATCATTAAACGGCAGTACGCCATTATGGCTTCTGATCGCATCCAATACCGCTTCGGCATCCTTTCCCATCTGAAGATAAGCCTTTTCCCTGATGCTGAGGTCCAGTTTCCCATCCTCTTTTACAGCAGTCACCCTTGCCCCAACCATATCCCCGACTTCTATTTTCCCATACATCTCCCGAATCGGAATCAATCCGGAATATAAATCGTCCACAGCCACAAACGCTCCGAAGTTCCTGCTGATTTCATACACACGTCCCATGACCCTGTCGTCTTTCCGATAATCCCCGTCTGTCTTCAGATAAGGATACAGCTTCATCGTTGCACACAGGCGGTTGCTCTTATCTATATAAAGAGCCGCCAGACATTCCTCACCTTCCTGCACCGGCTTTGTCTGTTCCCGAAATGGTAAAAGCAAGTCTTTTTCCAGCCCCCAGTCCAAAAAGGCGCCGATCTTCCCAACCTGCGATACTTTCAAAAGCGCCACTTCACCCAAAGTCAGCTTCACTTCATTCGTCGTGGCAATAAGACGGTCTCTGGAATCCCTGTAAACGAATACCTGCAGCACATCACCCGTCTCTGTCCCCTCCGGCACCTGCTTACGGGGAAGGAGCACCTTCTCTTCTTTCTCCTCTTCCGATGCCAGATACACTCCGAAATCCACTGTCTTCACCACTGTCAAATCCTGTTTCTCACCTAATCTTATCATAACTTACCCCTTTCGGCTGCCACAGAATGGGCCTGCTGCCTTTCGCTCCCATTCTCCATTTTCTGCCTGAACTCTACCACACAATAAGCTTCTCCTTCCCCATTATCCAGCGAAACCACCGTAACCGCATCTCCTGCATAGACCACAGGATACATCTCATCGCCAAGCAGCGCCTGTTTCTTATATTCCGCCCTCATCTGACA
This sequence comes from uncultured Lachnospiraceae bacterium, assembly GCA_910579935.1. GTDB lineage: Bacteria > Bacillota > Clostridia > Lachnospirales > Lachnospiraceae > Kineothrix. The sequence continues at coordinate 67,444 of CAJTVQ010000015.1, read as the reverse complement.
AATCTCATATCCCTCCGGCAGATAATCCATGGCGATACGTACATACTGCCCGTTATTCACATGATGATTTGTATCGAGGTGATGATGTCGGATCTGTAGTGATTCCTGCACGGCCCCCTCTTCATGCGGAATCCTGATCCTGCGGGGCGCATAATCCATTTCCAGCCGTTCCCCCAATTCATACGCTTCCAGCATTTCCGGCCAGACTCTCACCGGCTTCATCTTTTCCATATCCATCAGCATCCACATGGTATTAGCATATGCCAGACACTCTCCCGATTCCGTTTCCATCAGAAAATTTCTGTATCCTATAAAATTCTTTATATCATAAGGTATCGTGCCAACTGATACAGTCTCACCCAGCTTCGGATATCGCTCCACCACAATCTGCCAGGCAGAAAGGATCCAGGCCATATTCCTTTCTTTCAGATATTCCACTCCTATATTTAAATCCTCCGATTGAAATGTGGAACAATCCTGAAAATAATCCAGCAGGGATTCCAACGACAGCTTCCCTGCGCTGTCTACCTCGCTGTATCGTATACGGCTGTTGAATTTATACATACTGTTACCGTGCCTTTCTGTGCTGTATTGCTTCCTTCCCGTCTTACGTCCGCGCACTACTCATTGTCTGCGCGTACATTATACCATATTCCCCGTCTAAACCGCAATCATTTCGGCCAACCCCGTTCAAAATAATAAAACTAACAGTCTGCCTAAACCGCTGCAAAATAATCCTATTGACGGAATGTCTCCAAAAGATTATGATAGAAACCGGATTGTCCGGGGAAACAGGTGCAAATCCTGTACGAGCCCGTCGCCGTAAGACATGCAAAAACACCATCAGCCTGACCGAACGCCACAGTTTTGGGAAAAGCCATTGGAGAATATCTGAGAAGGCCGGTTAATGGAACGTCAAGTCGAAATACCCGGACAGTAAGTATCCCCGTTACCATTCACAGCTTTCAGCTGCTCATAGTAACGTATCCTCTTTTCATAACCGCGAGCGCCGGTTAACGGAGGAAATAAAAATCAAAGGAGAACAGGAAACATGCAGAACACGCAAAAGAAACACATTAGAAAATCATCGTCATTCATCCTTTGCATCGTGCTTATTGTGGCTATGGCACTTTTTGCAACCGGCTGCAGTGGCGGTACATTTGGCGGAACGGCTTCCGGATCCGGACAGGAAACGGCTGTCCAAACCAACGGTGCCGTATTGGGAGAAGGCAATACGCAATTCACCTTTACCATCATAGATAAGGAAGGCGGCGAAACGCAGCTGGAAATCCACACAGACAAAGAAACGGTAGGCGACGCCCTGGCCGAACTCGGACTGATTTCCGGAGAGGAAAGTGAATACGGGCTTTATGTGCAGACCGTCAACGGCATAACCGTCGATTATGACAAAGACGGCGTATACTGGGCCTTCTATATCAACGGTGAATATGCGCCGACCGGGGTTGATTCCACCGCAATAACAGAAGGTGACAGCTATTCGTTCAAAGTGGAATGACAGTGAAGCTCACGGCGAGGGAAACCGCTGTATTCGCAATGCTCGGAGCCATTATGTATGCTTCCAAGATCATTATGGAATTTGCGCCAAATATTCACCTTCTCGGCGTATTTACCATCGCCTATACGGTTGTTTACAGAAAAAAAGCGTTGTACCCGGTCTACACTTATGTAATCATAAACGGGCTTTTCTCCGGTTTTGCAGCATGGTGGATTCCCTATCTCTATGTATGGACAATCCTTTGGGGAGCGGTTATGCTCCTTCCCCAAAAGATGTCAAGAAAAATACAGCCCCTCGTATACATGTCGATATGTGCGGTGCACGGATTCCTGTTCGGGACACTGTATGCACCGGTACAGGCCATCGTATATGGGTTAAACCTGCGGGGGACGATTTCATGGATCATTGCCGGACTGCCATTTGACTGCATCCACGGCATCAGTAATTTCTTCTGCGGTTTGTTGATCGTACCAATCATTACCATTCTGAAAATTGCAGAGAAGAATACGGAATAAAATCAACCGGCAGCGCCGGGGAATCCAAATCCCCAGCGCTGCCGGTTTTCCCGCAGGCCGTCCATGCAGCATGATTTTCCATGAAATGTCACACAAATTCCTCACGCATCGGTGAAAAAATATCCAGTAAAATTCCTTCCTCCAGGCAGATACACCCGTGTTCCACACCGCCTTTTTTCAACATACTGTCGCCGGCACAAACCACCTTCTTTTCCCCGCCGATGATAAATTCAAACTTTCCTGACACTACATAAGTAATCTGCGTATGCGGATGATGATGCAGCGCGCCCTCCGCCCCCTTCTCAAAATGATTTTCCACACACATCAATTCATCGGTATATCCCATGATTTTTCTTTGGACACCTTTTCCGCACACCTCCATATCAATCGTTTTGTTAAAATTCCACACCTGGTTTTTTTCTGTTTTCATTCTTGCCAAACCGCCTTTCTCACTCTTTTTCATCTTGTAAGACGCATACTTTACCAGTACGATTGTCCGAGCGCCTTATCTGATCTTAAACACTTCATTCCCTTCCCCAAAATGTACGTCACAAATTGCGAGATATTTTCAAAAACGCTCTGGCAATCATTTCGCTGTAAACGAACTATTATAACTCCGCATTTTTCCTGAAATGCCTCTTCCGTCAGCTTCGCCTGGGCAGCTGCCTCTTTCAAGAACCTTTCCACCCATGACAGACTTCACTCCTTCCCTGACATTCTCATACTTCCTGGCAATATGTTCCAGCACCTTATTTGACATATCCATGACAGTACACTTTATATACTCACTGATTTTCCCTGCATCCAGCAGCCTTTCAAACCGGAGCACGATATCTGCATATTCCATCTTCAAAACATTTAACTAATCCGCATCTTTATTATACTCTTCAAAGCGGCTTTCATGTGAAAAAATATAAAAAGGAATCAGAAACAAAAGTTTCTTTTCAAAAATTTCATCAATTGCATAATCTGCTCATCCCCTGTATAGCTTTCTCCGAACACTTCATTTATGACTTTACTCTTATTATACACGGCTTTCTTTTTAAATACAATGAAACAGGACTTTTTTGACCTTAAAACAATCCTGTTCCTGCTAATCCCAAACTCTGTCGGCTGTTTTCAAAAAATACGCCGGTGATGGCACTACCTGCTTTACTCCCCCGTCTACTCTTGCTTTTTGATTTTTAGTAATTCTTCCTAAAAGCAATCTAAAAAAATAATAAAAACTGCCGCAATCAATAGTACAAACCATCCACTACAGCAGCTGTAAAAACTTTTTTACTATAATTTTTCAAAATCCGGACAGAAAAAAAACCGGCGGATTTCTTCCACCGGATCGTTTTAGCTGGGCTACAAGGATTCGAACCTTGAAATGACGGAGTCAGAGTCCGTTGCCTTACCGTTTGGCGATAGCCCAATTTATGATTCGCGTGCTACCTGCCCGCTACATTTTAGTATTATACAGCATTCGAATCTATTTGGCAAGCCTTTTTTTCATTTTTTTAATTTTTTAAAATTTTTAGGTTCCTCTCTCTTCCGTTCCTTCATCCGCTCGCAAGCTGTCAGGGGTTTCTTCTTCAATTTACTATGCTGTCTTTTACATGCTGCGCAGATACCGTGTCGTTTGCATGTAATATTCTCACAGGGACAGTTTTCCATTACAATATAAGTACCTCTTTCCTCAAAATTATCATTAGTATTTTCATTTTATCACAAACCTATACATCTTATCGCCTATAGACCTTGCACCATTCCTTAAAGCAGCAGAAGGGCAGACCGAAAATTCCGCCGGTACCATACACATACCGGCGGATATCACCTCACGATCATTTCCGGAAATCCTCTTACACCTCAAACATCAAATCCGCATAAGTAGGATAAGGCCATACTTCCTTATCTACCAGCATTTCCAGTTCATCCACGGGTCTTCTGAGGGCCTCCATCGCTTCCTTAACTTCATCCTTGTAGACAAACGCCTGCTCCCTGCCTTCTGTCATCGCGCTCGCTTTGTTCTCCATTTCCTGAAGTTTCACCAGCGCCGCTTTTGCTTCCGCCAGTTTTGCGGAAACATTTGCCAGCAGTTCTGCCTGAACGGATGCGTCTGCCTCTGCCTCCTTTACGGCAATTACCGTATCCGCCAAGGACTTTGTATATTTTACCACTGCAGGGATAATCTGTCTGGATGCCATATCAATCATCGTTAAAGCTTCTATATTAATGCTCTTTGCATAGGTTTCATACAGAACCTCTTCGCGTGACTCCAGTTCTGCCTTTGTAAAAATGCGGAACTTCTCAAAGAGTTTTACCGCTTTATCCGTAGTCAGCGTTTCCACTGCCTCTACCATGGATTTGATATTCGGAAGTCCTCTCCGCTCCGCTTCCGCCACCCACTCATCGGCATAACCGTTTCCGTTGAAAATGATTCTCTGATGCTTTGTCATGTATTCCTTAATTAAGTCATGTACCGCCAGTTCAAATTCTTCCGGTTTTGCTTTTTCCAAAACATCTGCGGCCTCGCAAAAAGCCTCCGCAACAATGGCATTCAGAATCGTATTCGGGCTTGCGATGGAATCCGCAGAACCTACCATACGGAATTCAAACTTATTACCGGTAAATGCAAACGGCGAAGTCCTGTTTCTGTCGGTCGCATCCTTTGTAAAATTCGGAAGGGTGGAAACTCCTGTCTCCAATACGCCGCCTTCTTTACAGGTAGACGCAATACCTGTCTCTACCAGCTGCTTCACCACATCCTCCAGCTGTTCGCCGAGAAACATGGAAATAATAGCAGGAGGCGCCTCATTCGCACCCAGACGGTGGTCATTCCCTACATCGGAAGCACTCTGACGAAGCAGGTCTGCGTGTGTATCCACCGCCTTCATAATACATGCAAGCACCAACAGGAACTGTATATTCTCATTCGGCGTATCACCGGGATCTAACAGGTTCACGCCATTATCCGTGCCAAGCGACCAGTTGTTGTGCTTACCGGAACCATTGACACCCGCAAAAGGTTTCTCATGGAGCAGACACCGCATATCGTGACGCACCGCTACCCGCTTCATGGTCTCCATGACGATCTGATTGTGATCCACCGCGATATTCGCCGTCTCATAAATGGGCGCCAGTTCATGCTGCGCCGGTGCAACCTCATTGTGCTGTGTCTTGGCTGTCACACCCAGTTTCCACAACTCTTCATTCAGGTCCTTCATATAAGCCCCGATTCGTTCACGGATGACGCCGAAGTAATGATCTTCCATCTCCTGTCCTTTCGGAGCCGGTGCACCGAACAACGTGCGGCCTGCAAAAATAAGGTCGGGCCGCTGTAAGTATTTATCCTTATCAACCAAAAAGTATTCCTGTTCCGGTCCCACGCTGGCTACCACCTTGGCGGCTCCCGTATTCCCGAACAAACGCACAATACGGAGCGCCTGCTCACTGACCGCTTCCATGGATCTTAACAAAGGAGTCTTTTTATCCAGCGCCTCCCCCTTATAAGAACAGAATGCAGTAGGTATACACAAAATGACGCCGGTTGCCGCTTCTTTCAGGAAAGCAGGGGACGTAATATCCCACGCTGTATAACCTCTCGCCTCAAAAGTGGCACGCAGTCCGCCGGACGGGAAGGACGAAGCGTCCGGCTCTCCCTTGATCAGCTCCTTACCGGAAAACTCCATCAGCATCTTCCCTTCTTCATCGGGATGGGTCACAAATGAATCATGCTTTTCCGCCGTAATACCGGTAAGGGGCTGGAACCAGTGGGTATAATGGGTCGCCCCATTTTCCACCGCCCAGTCTTTCATGGCCTTTGCCACCACATCCGCCGCCTCCAGGGACAATTCACCCCCCTGGTCCATGACCTTTTTTACTTCTTTGTATATATTTCGTGGAAGGCGCTGTTTCATCTTACCTATGGTAAATACATTTTTTGCAAAAATCTCCTCTACATTAAATACGTCACTCATCTCTCCGCTTCCTTTCTTTTTTCTCAGTCACCCCTGAAACAATCGGGCCGGAAAAGTTCTTTCGCTATCCTCCGGGCGCCCGTTTGCATAAAAAATAAGTGCTCCAAAAAAACCTTGGAACACCTTTGTTCGAGATACCAATTATAAATGAGGTTTCCCTCTGTTTTATATAAGATAACCTATTCTCCGCAAAATTGCAAGCCCATATTTTCAATTTCATTAAATTTTGCAAAAAATCCGCCCTATTTTGCACGTCTGCTGTTCACATTGTACAACAGGAGCAGCCTGCCGCCGCCTTCATATGCCGCTCCGTCTTCCGCATTACTGTCCGCTCGCGGCGGCCACCCTGAGAATATCATGAACCGATGCCGGTTCTGACATTTCCACAAACAGGATCTGTCTGGAATGAGGTGCGGAATCGACTGATTCCCCTTCTTCCGTTGTGAGTGAAAGTACCTGTACTTTCACATTGCGTCCGTCTGGTTTCATAATCTCTATCCGGTCACCCACACAGAATTTATTCTTCTGCTCAATCTTCGCCTTTCCCTCTTTATCCAAATCCTGCACAATACCGAGAAAAATATATTCATTCACATAGGTTGTATCGTAAATCTGTGTCTTTTCATCTGTTTTTCCGAAATAGAAACCCGTGGTAAACTGCCGGTAAGTACACTTGGCAATTTCCTGACGGTACCAGTCCATATTCGCCCGGTAGGTTTCCTCCGACTCCATATAATCATCAATGGCCTTACGGTAAGTTCTTGCCACAGCCGCCACATAAAGCGCCGTCTTCATCCGGCCCTCTATCTTAAAACTGTCAATCCCCGCTTCCATCATTTCCGGGATATACTCTATCATACACAAGTCTTTGGAATTAAAAATAAAAGTCCCGCGCTCATTCTCATAAACCGGCAGATACTCACCCGGCCTCTGTTCCTCCATCACTGCATATTTCCACCGGCAGGGATGGGTGCACGCGCCCTGATTGGCATCCCGTCCCGTAAAATAGCTGCTGAGCAGACATCTGCCCGAATAAGAAATACACATAGCTCCATGAATGAAACTCTCCACTTCCAGTTCTTCCGGTATCCTCTGCCGTATTTCCCCGATTTCCTCCAAAGACAGTTCTCTTGCGGAAACTACCCGCTTCGCACCCAAACGGTACCAAAACAAAAAAGTCTCGTAATTCGTATTGTTTGCCTGCGTGGACACATGTATGTCAATTTCCGGACATATCTCACGGGCCATCATGAACATACCCGGATCCGCGATGATCAATGCATCCGGCCCCAATTCCTTCAGTTCCTTAAAATAATCCCGTGCGCCCTCCAAATCCCTGTTGTGTGCCAGTATATTCGCCGTCACATGTACTTTAGCGCCGTGCGCATGGGCAAACCGTATCCCCTCCGCCATATCCTCACTGCTGAAATTCTTCGCCCTGGCCCGCAGACCAAATGCCTCCCCTCCTATATATACGGCATCCGCACCAAATATCACCGCTGTTTTCAGCACTTCCAGACTCCCAGCCGGCACCAGCAATTCCGGTTTCTTCATACAAATCGTCCTCCCATCGGCTCACACACCTGCTGCCGTAATGATTTTTCCCCCAGTTTTACGCTTACCGTCACACCGTCCCCCACCGGCAGGATAACCGTTTCCAACTGTTCGTTATGCTTCAGCTCATACAGATAATCCCTCATCCGCGCATGTATCGTCCGGTTGCGTCTCGTTACCGCAAAGCGGGACTCAATAATATCCCCGTCCTGCAGTACGTTATCGGACACCAGCAGTCCTCCGTTCCCCAGCAGTCTCAGGATATCCGGCAGAAAATGAATATACTGCCCCTTTGCCGCATCCATAAAAATGAAATCGTATGTCCCCTTCAGCCCCTTTAAAAGTTCCGCGGCATCTCCTTCCAACAGGGTAATCACGTCTTCCCTGCCTGCACGCCGGAAATTCTCCTTTGCCAAAGGAATCCTCTTTTCATATTTTTCTATGGTGGTGATGCGACAGCCCTCCGAAGCATATTCGCTCATAAGAAGTGCAGAAAAACCAATTGCCGTCCCTACTTCCAGAATATTCTGCGGTCTGCTCACTGCCAATAAAAATTTTAGCAGCCCCTGCATCTGGGTTCGGATCACCGGCACATTCGTCCTTCTGCACTCATCTTCTATTTCATTCAGGAATTCTGTATTTCCGCAATCCAGCGAATTGATGAAAGCACTGATTCTCTCGTCCGTGATCATGTCTGTCCGTCCTCCGCTGTCCCGCCGCCGTCCGGTGCTTCCGTGCCTTCTTCCGGTGCTTCTTCTCCGCCTTCCGACGCTTCCTCCGGGCTGTCGGAGCCGTCCTCCTTCCCGTCTTCCGCTGCTTTTCCCGATGTATCCTCTTCCTCATCTTCCGAAGGCTCCGCAGTCAGAACCTTTATCATTTCCTCCGATGTCATATCGCTGCTCAGCTCGTAACTTCCTTCCCTCAATTCGTCATGATGTCCTGACAGCAATTCCTGTATCAGAAATAACCTGGCATCCCTGATCAATCCTTTTTCTTCCAGTACTTCTCCGACTTCCATGGCAGTCGCACTTTCGGGAATATAGATACTTATAACCTTCGCCGCCTCCGGTGAAGAAACCGGCTCTTCCGCAAATACCTGGTATCCGAAATCATACGCTTCCAGCGCATATTTATAGGTATAAGACACAATCACTCCGATTATCACTATTTTAACCACTGTGTCCAGCACAGCCCCGATGATTTGGCCCACCTTCATCTCAACCATCATCCTTTCGTAAAAAACGCCCAGGGCGTCTTATGTTCTTATGGCGAAAAATTCTCCCATACAGTAACGGCAGGTTCGAATTATTGAAAATCCAGTTCTCCTACGATCAGCGCATCTATCTCCTGCATCATCCTGCAGAAAGCCAGTTCCGCCTGCAGGAAATCTTCCACCGGCGCCTTTTCCCTCAGCCACGAATATTCCCGCTCCAGCTCTTCCATCCGTTCCATCATGGTTTCCGGCGGTTCGCTGTTCTGTATGGCAAAGTTTTTCTGCCGGAACTCATTGACTTTCTCATACAGTTCCGGCTGTTCTTTAATCCTTGCCAGCTGTTTCTCATATTCCCGATATATCTCCGATTGTTTCACCTCACGCGCAAAAGTCATGGCAGTATTTCTCATATGGTTGTCCATCTCAAATATCCTCCATCGCTTTTGTATTGTTACCATTCACAGCTTTCGACTGTAAATAGTAACTTTGTATTATCTTAAACTTCCATAATGATCGGAAGTATCATGGGACGGCGTTTCGTCTTTTTCCATACAAAATCGCTCAGGGAATCTTTGATCCCTCCCTTAATTTTTCCCCAGTCACTGATGCCTCTGTCCAGACACCCGTGGACTGCCTCATCCACAACCTGCCTTGCTTCTTCCATCAGTTCATCCGACTCACGCACGTATACAAAACCGCGGGATACAATGTCCGGCCCCGATACCAGCTGGTCGGAATAACCGTCCAATGCCAGCACTACGATCAGAATACCGTCTTCCGCCAGATGCTGCCTGTCGCGCAATACGATATTCCCTACATCGCCTACACCAAGACCGTCCACCAGAATCGTACCCACCGGGACCCTGTCCGTCACTTTTGCTTCATGGCTGTCCAGTTCCAGTACATCACCGGAACTTAAGATAAAAATATTTTCTTTTGAGATACCCAGTTCTTTGGCAATTCTCGCCTGCGCCTTCAAATGCTTGTATTCTCCGTGCACCGGAATCGCATACTTGGGATGCACCAGACTATAAATCAGCTTGATTTCTTCCTGACAGGCATGACCCGACACATGTACATCCTGGAAGATGACATCCGCGCCTTTTATCAGAAGTTCATTGATCACATTCGTAACCGCCTTCTCATTGCCCGGTATCGGGTTGGATGAAAAAATAACCGTATCGCCCGGCCCTATGGAAATCTTCTTATGGATGTTTCCCGCCATACGGCTGAGGGCCGCCATGCTTTCGCCCTGACTCCCCGTAGTAATAATGACCGTCTTCTCATTCGGATAGTTTTTCAGCTGCTCAATATCGATCAAGGTTTTATCCGGAATTTCCAAATATCCCAGACTGGTGGCAGTTTCTATGATATTCACCATACTGCGCCCTTCCACCACGACCTTCCTGCCGAATTTATAAGCGGAATTGATGATCTGCCGCACCCTGTCCACATTGGAAGCAAAGGTGGCTATAATGATCCTGGTATCGCTGTGTTCCGTAAAAAGAGTGTCAAACGTCTTGCCTACCGTCTTCTCCGACTGGGTGAAGCCCGGCCGCTCTGCATTGGTGCTGTCACACATCAATGCCAGTACACCCTTCTTTCCGATTTCCGCAAACCTCTGAAGGTCTATGGCATCTCCGAATACCGGTGTATAATCCACTTTAAAATCGCCCGTATGAACCACGATACCTGCAGGCGAATAGATGGCCAGCGCAGCAGCATCCACAATGCTGTGATTGGTCTTTATAAATTCTATCCGAAACTTCCCCAAATTAATGGACTGGCCGAATTTCACGACCTTTCTCTTTGTCGTGCCTGTCAGGTTATGTTCCTTCAGCTTGTTCTCAATAATCCCCATCGTCAGTTTGGTGGCATAAATCGGTACATTGATCTCCCTCAGCACATAGGGCAGCGCTCCGATATGGTCTTCATGCCCGTGGGTGATCATGAATCCCTTCACCTTGTCCGCATTTTCCTTCAGATATGTCACATCCGGTATCACCAAATCAATTCCCAGCATATCATCATCCGGAAAGGACAATCCACAGTCCACCACAATAATACTGTCCTCGTATTCGAAGGCAGTAATGTTCATGCCAATCTGCTCCAAGCCCCCTAAAGGAATGATTTTCAGCTTGGAAACATTTTCATTTTCTTTTTTCTTCAATCAGTTTTTCCTCCACATTCTGAACAGTACCCGTAGAGTTTCACCTCATGATCCATCACATGGAATCCGGTCGTCTTCGTAATCTTTTCTTCCAATTCCTCCAATAAGTCGTCCTTAAAGGATATTACTTTGCCACAATTAATGCAAATCAGATGATGGTGATGGTGTTTTGCCGTACCCAGTCCCACATTTCCGATTTCATAACGTACAAATCCGTCGTCCAGGTTGATGCGGTCAATCAAGTGTAATTCCAAAAGTAACTGTATCGTTCTATAAACAGTAGCCAGTCCTATCTCCGGATAGTCTGCCTTTACCATTTCATAAATTTCTTCCGCAGTCAGATGTTTGTCCGGACATGCAGCGAGAGCTTCCAGCACCATAAGCCGCTGGTTTGTCACTTTTAAACCCTTTTCTTTCAACAACTGTTTAAACTGCTCCCTGTCTACCGCCATTTATTCCATCCCTGCAAGTTCTACATCCCCGAGTATATTTTCAAAAACTGCCGCAACCGCATCCAGTTCTGTTTCATCCGCTACAACCTCATACAGCGCCTCCGTATCCTCCCGGGCCGAAATATCTTTTAAAATCAGCGCCTCTCCGTCCCCTTCTTCCTCTTCCGTCACAAGAATATACGAAACACCGCCAAGCTTCGTCTGCTCTAATACATAAAACTCAACCGGTTCTTCCCCCTCCGATTCAAAGATTATCTTCTCCACACATATTCTCCTTTTTAAGTCCCGGACCCGTCCTTATTTTTCCTGTAATCCAAATAACCCTGCAAAATAAAACATGCAGCAATCCTATCGACATGCTCTTTCCTGTGTTCGCGTCTGATTCCGGCTTCCATCATAGCCCGGTCGGCCGCAACAGTAGTAAGCCTCTCGTCCCACATTTGGACGGGAAGACCTGTTCTCCGCTCCAGTTTATCTTTAAATTCCATGGAAAGTTCCGCCCGTTCTCCCAAAGTATTGTTCATATGCTTTGGCAGTCCCAGCACGATCTCTTCCACTCCGTATTCCACGATCAACGCTTCTATGCGCGCCAATGTCCTGCGCAGTTTATTCTCTTCTTTTCTCTCTATGATTTCAATGCCCTGTGCCGTAAGCAGCAATTCATCACTGATTGCCACGCCCACCGTCTTTGAGCCAAAATCCAAGCCCATTATCCGCATGGATATACCCCTGTCTCTTTCTGTTGTTACCATTCACGGCTTTCAGCTGCTCATAGTAACTTTCTGCTGCCTTCCGCTTATTTCCAACGCTTGTTCGCAATATACTTGGTCAGCAGTTCTTCCACCAGTTCATCCCTTTCCACTTTCATGATCAGGCTTCTGGCGCTTTTATGGCTGGTAATATAGGTGGGATCGCCGGACATAATATAACCCACTATCTGGTTCACCGGATTATATCCCTTCTCCGTCAAAGCCTCATATACGGTTGTCAGAACCATTTCCACACCGGTCAGCGGCTCTGTCTCAACGCTAAAAAATTGTGTACTTTCCAAATCCTGCATATCATCACGCCCTTATCCATCGTTGCTCATCTATTTTGTTATTTTCCGAAACAGTCTATACCTATTCCACATATTACCTCATTTAGATACAAATTTCAAGCCCCTGTGCGGAAATCACTATTCCGTTTGTAACCGTTCAGGTACCCGAACGGTCACCTCTCATCCCCGGCGGTCAGAAATCCATCCGCAAAATCTCATCCGTCAGAAACCCGGTAATCATTCCTGTTTCCCTCCGGTTTCCCAAATTTTTCCCCGTCTGTTTCGCCACCTTCACATACTGTCTTGTATGCCCGACCTGAAACACTTTTCCTTCAATTTCTTTTTCTTCCTCAAACAGCGCTTCTTCTTCCTTCCCTATGTAATATTCCCTGTATTCCCTGGAATCAGCACGTTCCATGTCCAAAAGAAGGCCGCTTCTTTCCGTCTTTACTTCCTCCGGCACCTGATGTTCCATCGATGCGGCACGTGTTCCTTCTCTTTTGGAATATTTAAATACATGCATCTCATAAAATTTTATTTTTTCCAAAAATGCCCTGGTAGCCTCAAACTCATCCTCCGTCTCCGCCGGAAAACCCACGATCACGTCCGTGGTAATGGCCGGATGGTCAAATGTTCCCCTCAGCAGCCTGACTTTTTCATAGTATTCCCCGGTCGTATAATGTCTATTCATACGTTTCAGCGTATCATCGCATCCGCTCTGCAGAGACAAATGAAAATGCGGGCAAAGTTTAGGCAGCTTAGACATTTCCCCGACAAACTCCTCCGTAATGATCCCCGGTTCCAGCGAGCCAAGCCGTATCCTTTCTATTCCGTCAATCTCATGAATCGCTTTTATCAGCGATGACAGCTGTGCCTTCCCTCTGTCCATACCGTAGGAACTGATGTGAATTCCGGTCAGCACCACTTCCTGATACCCCCGTCCCGCCATTCCCCGTACCTCATCTAAAATACTGCTCTCTTCCCTGCTCCGGACCCGTCCCCTTGCATAGGGAATGATACAATAAGAACAGAACTGGTTACAGCCGTCCTGAATCTTGATATAAGCCCTCGTGTGGCCCGCCGGCTCCTTCAGCTGCATGTCCTCAAACTCTCCGGTGCGCCCTATATCGACAATCGTCGTATCATCCAATGTCTTCCGGTTTTCCGCCGTCCCCGTTCCCGCTTCCCTGCGGGCGATGAATTCCTCCAAAATAACGGGCAGCTCCTTTTTCTTATTATTCCCAATGGCTAAGTCCACCCCGGCATCCCGCATCACCGCTTCCCGCCCCGTCTGTACATAGCACCCAACGGCTACCACGATGGCCGCCGGATTCATCTTCCTCGCCCGATGGAGCATCTGCCTGCTTTTCCGGTCCGCTATATTGGTCACCGTGCATGTATTGACGATATAAATATCCGCCCTTTTATCAAATGGTACAATTTTGTATCCGCATTCTTGTAACATTTGTTGCATTACGTCTATCTCATATCCGTTCACTTTACAGCCCAGGTTATGTAATGCTACACTTCTCATACTTATTCCTCACTTTTTTGTATCGTTTTAACATTGACTTTTGCCCCTCCAGCCTTTACTATTATAGCAGAAAGTATGAAAACATAAGGAGGTACAAACAATGAAAACAGTTCAGATTTCATTAAACTCAATCGATAAGGTAAAATCTTTTGTAAACGATATTACAAAATTTGATTATGATTTTGACTTAGTATCCGGCAGGTATGTTATTGATGCCAAATCCATCATGGGCATCTTCAGTTTGGATTTATCGAAACCGATTGACCTGAACATCCATGCGGAAGATGATGTGGATGAAGTTCTCGAGACGCTGAAACCCTACACCATCTGAAAATGCGGTGTCCTGTTGCAATACAGGTATACATATTGAAAAAGCTTCAAAACATCTAAAAGCATTCGGATGAGCCGGGTGCTTTTTTGCTGCAGGCGGATGAGGAGATGAGGAAGTCCGCAGGCGGGAGGCACCGGAGGGCGGGGGAAGGCGTGAAATAAGGAAAGGGGGTGGATGCTTTGCTGTCGGATGGATTGTTTTTCTTACAGAATGTCCGGATACCGAGGGAAAAATGGCCACGAACGGCCATTTTAGGCGCCAGGCGGCATGAATGCCGCTTGGCGCCGGCCCGGCCGGATGGAACACATTTCGCACATTCTGTTAGAAAAACACCATCCAACAGCAGCATCCAACCCCTTTCCTTATTTCACGCCTTCCCCCGCCCTCCCGGGCCTCCCGCCGCCGCAGATGACCGTGCACCACAAACCAAACCGCTCCATCCTCACTCCCCCCGCCGCTAATGAACCACGATCAACTCCGCAGTGCGAACCGCCGTCTCCACCATCTCTTCGATTTTATCCTGCAGATTCTGCTCATGGCGGCGGATTATGTTCAGGTTCGGTTTCGTCACCGGATGCTTGGCCACAAAAATCGTACAACAGTCCTCAAACGGCTGGATCGAAGTTTCATAAGTGTCGATTTTCTCCGAGATTTCCACAATCTCCATCTTGTCAAACCCGATGAGCGGACGGTATACCGGCATGGTGCATACTTCGTTGGTAGCCGCCAGACTGTGCATGGTCTGGGACGCTACCTGACCGATGCTCTCCCCGGTAATGAGCCCCAGGCATTCCGTCTCTTTCGCAATCCACTCGGCTATGCGCATCATATAGCGGCGCATGATGATCGTCAGTTCCTCATGCGGACACTTTTCATATATGTATAACTGAATATCCGTAAAATTGATGACATGCAAATAGATCGGTCCTGTATAGCGCGATACCTTACGCGCCAAATCCACCACTTTCTGCTTCGCCCGTTCGCTGGTGTACGGCGGGGCATGGAAATAAACCGCATCGATTTTTACACCCCGTTTGGCAATCATGTAGCCGGCCACGGGTGAATCTATGCCGCCCGATAACAGCAGCATCGCTTTTCCGCCGGTTCCTACCGGCATACCTCCGGGGCCCGGAATGGTTTCGGAATAAATGTATATTTTTTCCCTGATTTCGATATTTAACAGGATGTCCGGTTTGTGCACGTCCACTCTCATACCGGGATAGGCGTCCAGCAGGATGCCTCCTATCTCACAATTGATTTCCATGGAAGTCAGCGGATAATTTTTTCTCGCCCTGCGGGCATTGACTTTAAAACTTTTGTCTGCTTCCGGATATACTTCGCCGATGTAGCGGATTATTTCTTCACCCAGTTTTTCAAATCCTTCATCTTCCACATATACCACCGGACAAATACCGGAAATGCCGAATACCGTCTTCAGGCTGTCCACTACCTCGTCAAAGTCAAACTCCGAAAGGGCCTCCACATAAATTCTCCCCTGCGTGCGCGTGACTTTAAATTCACCTTCACATCTTCTGACCGCATATTTGATCTGCTGCACCAGCGCTTCCTCAAAAATATAGCGGTTTTTTCCTTTTACTCCTATTTCTGCATATTTTATTAAAAAAGCCGTAAACATCCAAATACCTTTCCGCCCGCTTTCCGGACTCTTTCCTGATTTGTATATATCTTTTTGTCTGCCGCGTCCGGCGGTCTGACCGGTGAAAAATGCACTTCCGGCCAGGCTGCCTGACGATATACTCAGTGTCTCGTATATTTCCTCAGCATCGGTATGATATCATACATTGTCTGTAAAGTATAATCGATTTCTTCCTCGGTTGTAAAGACGGAAAAACTGAACCGGATTGTGGATTCCAGCAAATCTTTTTCCACGCCGATGGCTTTCAATGTAGCGGACGGCTGGGGTTTTCTGGCGGAGCAGGCGCTTCCTGCAGACACATAGATTCCCTTATCCTCCAGGGCATGGAGCAACACTTCGCTGCGGATGCCCCTTACCGATACGCTGATTACATGGGGAGCGCTTTCTCTTCCGGACAATCCGTTGATTTTTACATATTCTATCCTGCTGACGCCCTCCGCAAATTTCTGTTTCAGATAATACAGCCGTTCCACGTCCCGATCCAGGTCGGCGTAAATCAGTTCCACCGCTTTCGCCAGACCCGCGATCCCGGGTACATTCTCCGTACCGGAACGAAGACCGTTCTGCTGACCGCCGCCGTAAATGATGGGCTTTATCTTCACCTTTTCGCTGACGTATAAAAAGCCGACGCCTTTCGGTCCATGGATTTTATGACCGCTGACCGATAACAGATCGATATTCATCTTCCTTGGGTAAATACGGAATTTTCCGAATCCCTGTACTGCATCCACGTGAAAAACCGTATGCGGATTCATCTTCTTGATCAGCGCGCCTGCTTCCGCAATGGGCTGTAAACTGCCGATTTCATTATTGGTATGCATAATGGACACGAGAATGGTTTCTTTTGTCATCACTTTCTGAAGGTCTTCCAGATGTATTCTTCCGTTGCCGTCTACCGGCAGATAGGTCACTTTGAACCCCTGCTCTTCCAAATACTGCATCGTCTGCAATACGGCCGGATGCTCAATTCTCGTGGTGATCAAATGCTTCCCCGCCCTGCGGTTTGCCATGGCGGTTCCGATCAGGGCGATATTGTCCGCTTCCGTCCCTCCCGAAGTAAATAAAATCTCTTTTTCATTTATTTTCAACGTTTTCGCTATGGTTTCCTTCGCATACCGCAGGTAACTCTCCGCCTGTACGCCTTTCATATGCAGGCTCGACGGATTTCCGTAATCACTGCACATAACCTGCGTCATGAAAGCCGCCACATCGTCAAAGCATCTTGTAGTAGCTGAATTATCTAAATATACTTCCATGTTTCGTCTCCTAACATTCTGTGTACTATAAGCTGTTTTCTCTGCATATACTCATTATATGACCTTTTTTCCGATTGGAAACTTGTGTACGGAAGTGTGTTTGAAAATTGTCTCCGGAATGTTGTTCCGTTTTTAACTTTCTAACTGATACATGATCCAGCTCAATATGGTTAATCCCGCCGTCTCCGTACGGAGAATCCGTTTTCCCATCGTAACGGGGCAAATTCCGGATTCCACGGCCAAGCGTATCTCACTTTCTTCGAAACCGCCCTCCGGACCGATAAATACGGCGATGGTCTGTCCCGGACGCAGGGAAGATATCAGCTCTTTCGTCTTTTCCATTCCTTCCGCCAGTTCATACGGAATCAGACGGATATCCATGGCAGAAGCATAAGCTGCCGCTTTTTCCATGGACATGACTGTATGAATCTGCGGAATGATGCGCCGTTTGCTCTGCTTGGCTGCCGCTTCCGCAATCCCCTGCCAGCGGGCCAGCTTTCCGGCCGCCCGTTTTTCATCCAGTTTTACCACCGACCGCTTCGCCGCTACGGGAATCACTTCATAGACCCCGAGTTCCACTGCTTTCTGTATGATCAGCTCCATCTTATCCGCTTTCGGAAGTCCCTGGAATAAATATACCTTCGAAGGCAGTTCGAGCCTGTCCTCTTTGATAAAACGCAGCCTGCACAGAATGCTTTCCTCCCGGAACTCCTCTATGCCGCACCGGTATTCCTTTTGGTCGGTTCCATTGCTGACCGACAGTTCTTCCCCGACTTTCATGCGGAGTACATTTTTGATATGATTTACGTCACTGCCCGTAATTATAATATCATTCCCCTGTATCTGGGATGGTTCCACAAAAAAATTATACATCTCCCAATTCCTGTTCGCGCATTATTTTCATATTTTCTGAGCCGTCACGGAGACCCACTCACCCTGATATGTCACTTCCAGTATTTTAAATCCTGCCGCCCGAACCGCTTCCACTACGGTCTTTTCTTTATCGTCAATAATTCCCGATGTGATATAGATTCCGCCGGATTTCAGCTGATGAAAGATCACCGGCGTCAGCGGCACGAGTACATCCGCTAAAATGTTAGCTGCCACTATGTCATAGCGCTCATAGCCGACCCTGTCCTGAACCTCCCGTTCCGTAATGATATTGCCGATCATCACCCGGAACTTATCTGGACCGATATGGTTTGCCTCCATATTCTCCTTCACTGCTTCGACCGCACAGGGATCCAGATCCGTCCCCACTGCCTCTTTCGCCCCGAACATCAGTGACAAAATGGCAAGGATTCCGCTTCCCGTTCCCACATCCAGAATTCTGCTTTCCGGCGTTATATGTTTTCTTAACTGACGGATACAGAGCTGCGTCGTCTCATGCATCCCTGTTCCAAAAGCAGTTCCCGGGTCGATATGGAGAGTCATTTTCCCCTTATCTTCTTCTTTTACTTCTTCCCAGGAGGGTATGACGAGTATGTCATCAATATAGAACTGATGGAAATATTGTTTCCAGTTATTGATCCAGTCAATGTCCTCTGTCTCGTCGATTGTTACAGACCCTTCCCCGATATCCGCAAACATCCGGAGTTCTTCCAGTTCCTGCTTCACACGCTCCAGGATTTCCCCTGTCTCCACTCTCTCTCCGCCAAGATTCAGTTTTCCGTCTTCCTGTTCCTCTACAAAAAAACTTAAATATGCAATGCCGTCATCCTCCTGTGTCTCCGGAAGGATATCCACAAACATCTGCTCCTTTTCCGCCGCCGTCAGAGGCACCTTGTCCTCAATCTGAGCGCCCTCCAGACCGATATCGTATAAGGTGCTGATAATGATATCCTCGGCTTCCGTCAATGTCTTTATCCTGAACTTTGTCCACTTCATATGTAATACCTCATTCCAGTTCCGCTTTTTATTCCGGTTACTCAGGCCGAAAACTTCTTCTTCCTGCTGTATCCGTCCAAATACCGCAGGATCTTTTTCATATATGTCAGTGTAAAATATAAAATGCAGCTGTCAATCGGCAGCATGATCGCGTTTTTCAGCACCCGCAGCGGCAAAAGCACAAAAAATCCTTTTCCATACAGCATGGAAATCCAAAGCGTGTTCAGCAGGCAGTTTACCGTCAGCTTCGTAAGAAATTCCGCCGCCACGATCCGTTTCACCGTGACCGGCTTCTGATAAAGTATCGTCCCGTATATCAGCCCTGCCAGCATGACATTAAAAGTGAAACCAAAGAAAAAAGGGCCGGAAGGCTTTAACATGTATTTCAGGATATCCAGCATACCGCCGAACAGGCACCCTGCCACCGGACCGAACAGGCATTCCACAATACGGTTCGGAAGCCCCGAAAAACCGATTCGGATATATGGCCCCACATCTATGGATGCCACCATGCTTAAAATTACTGCCAGCGCAGCCATCAGGCCGCATAAGACTATGTTTTTTGTGACGAAAAGTTCTTTCCATGAATTGCTGTAAATACTTATGATTTTTTTCATAAAAAAGCCTCCTTCCTAGCAGTTTTCCTAACTACATAAAGGAGGCGTGAACGACCCGTATGCAGCAGCGGGATGCGAATCCTGTATCGCAAGCACAAAGGCTTTTCGTCCGTATGACAACTCCCTGTTCATATGGCACTTAACGCACAGATTTCTACTCTGCTATGAAAATATTCTGTTTATCAGGAACATGTTTGTTATATCACAGAATATAGGATTTGTAAAGCATCACTTTAACTTCCATACAGCTGCACCCTCCCCCAGGCTTTCATAATGGGTCCGTATGACCTGATCCAGCAGCGGACAGATTTCCGCCGCCGGATAAATTTCCGATTCCGGCTGGTAAACGAGTATGTTCGGCATATTTGCTTCCAGATCGTCTATGGTATCCTGTTCAAACCAATCCATATACCAGGGCAGCAGATAACAGTTTCTGTTTACCGGATACCTCTCTTTATACATGAGGTAAATGGAATCATGCTTATAAGCATCAATAAAAATCTTTTCCCCCGGAACAGTCATGGCTGCCACCGCTTCATCCACACCATCCACAATCTCCGGATGATATACGACATGATCCGCCACTGTTGCCGCATAAGGCTGGAGGATATAGCATCCCAGTGCTGCCGCTGCAAATACCGCCGGCTTTTTCTCTTTCCATTTTCCATATCCGTTCCCGCGCGCACCTGCCAGAAAAATGACCGCAATTGCCAAATCCCATAAAGCAGCTGCATGAAAATCTGTCCCGCTCCTTGTCCCATTCCAGCACAAACATAGAAACAATGCAATCGCCGCTATCATGTCCTCTCTCTTTTTCATTCCGGTTCCCCAGAAAAGCAGCACCGCTACGGCCGTAACCCCGATCAGCAGCTGAATGACCGCCGTATCGTTTCCTCCTGCAGTAATGACCGAATTGAAATTACTGCTGATCATCTCAAAATAGTTCTTTATTCCAAGAAAAAACGGCTTCCACTTTACCTTTCCGTACTGACCGTCCTGATACCGGTTATAAACCATTGTATTAAACTGATATGCCATCCGGTACATCTGCCCCGCTGCATGATGATATGTAAAATAGAGCAGCGTAACCGCAAAAGGCGCCGCCGTCGCTCCCATCAGACAGCCATACCTGCGGACGCAGCTGCGTAAACTGCATCCGCCGTTTCTCTTCCAAATCAGAACCTCCTTTATCAATACACCCGCCGCAACCGGCACAAGGGCAAATACACTTACAAAAGCCGAAGCAATGCTTAAGAATATGCAGGCTGCCGCAATCAGGCATCTGCTTCTTCCCAGCTCCTCATCTTCCCAATACCGCATAAATTCCATGGCCAAAGCCACCATACAGATTCCCTGTATATTGTCCCCAAGAATCTTCGACGCCTGAAAGAACATAGGCATGGTGATCCAAATCTGTGCCAGCGGCAAAAGCAGCATTCTAAGCCGCCCGAAATAAGCGCTGTGCCTGTAATACAGCCCTCCCCATACCGCAGACATCAGTATATAATACAGCAGCCGGAACTGCTGTATGCTTCCTGCCCCCAAAAAGGCAAAAATACCGCACAGATAATAACCGAGCGGCGTATGCTGGGTATAATAATCCCTATAAAGCACACTTCCTTTTGCGATCAGCATACCGCCCCGTATATTGTCACACTCATCGGTGAAAGTTCCCATATTGTTTCTCGAAAACAGATACATAAAGAACAGATACAGACAGGCTGTTCCTGCCGCTTCCGCCAATGTGCGTGCAGATTTTCCCTGACGCGCCATGCGCACGCACCACGCTGCTGTCCCTGACAGCAGAAGGGTCACTGCCAGATACAGACCGCTCCAGAAACCATCCTTTTCCCCGCCGGTAATCCGCATACAGAGATCTCCTTCCTGCTGCCGGCCATCCAGGTACAAACTGCCTCCTTCGTATACATCGGTTCCGGAAATATAAAATGCAAGCGCCGAATTCCCGGTAGCATCCTCTGAGCAGACCTCTATTGTATAGCTCTGTCCCTGCTTCACGTGAACCGGACTTTTTACATTGAATTTATAGTATTCCCCATCCGATATCTGACTGGCATTGCAGTCCCACGCATAAACATTCCTGCCGTTTTCCGTTTCTTTTAGCTTCACCTTCCAGAAAGAATTGTTGTTTCTTCCGTATGTACCTATTTTTATCTCCACACCCCAAAACAGTTCATAAGGCATGGAAAATTCCTGCTCCAGCACCGTCTCATGATCCGTAACCGCTATACTCTGCACGCTTTCCTCATTGATGCGGCTCCTTTCAATATAAGTCAGCCTTCCGTCCATTTTATAAAGTCCCGCCGACCACAGCATGATTCCCATGACCGCACAGCACCATAACTTCCACCGCTTACTGCTATTCATGATAATTCCTCCCTGCCTTTTCCAAAACTCTGTTCAAAACTGCGAAATCTTTCATTGCCTGTATACCTATGCCGCATATTTTTTTCAAATTAATGGAATTTACGCCTCCCTGACGCGGGCGGAACGTTATCGGTACATATAATACTTTCTTTTTCTCATAAATAGCGGAAATCAATACATTGGATAAATTAAATCCATTCATATGTATGACGAAAAATTGTTCGCCCAAAGGATAGAACAGCTCCGATTAGAAAAAAATGTATCCCTGCCTTCTCTTTCCCTGTTTTTTTATATTTATGATTATTTTCAGATTTCACCAAAAGATTTTTTTGACATTGACCAAAATAATTTTTATTATACCGGAGAATTGATAAAGGAAATCCAGAAACTGACAGGTCCACAGGCACAGCATCTGCTTGCCGTCATCAAAGACATTAACCGCTCTTCCTGACCTGACAGACATACTATATAAAATTTTCTATTGTAACATTAATTTACTGTTATGGGAAAATTACTGCATAGACAAAAGCCGACTTTTTATTTTATAATATTCTACGAGTCATATTCTGCAGATATAAAGGATGGAAAATATAGAATATAAATGAAAATTGGCGAGGAAGAAACAAATGGAAAACAGACAAATAAAATATCTATTTTCAATAAGTATGATATGTACGGCGGTTCTTTCCGGTTCTCTTCTTTTAAGCGGCTGCGGAAACAACGCTGCGGACGAACTGCCGTTAGGTGAAGTAAACGAGGCGCCTCCCGAAGTTTCTGAACAGACATTTCCCGAGGAATCCGTTTTGTCAGAAACGAAAGAAAGCGAGTCGGAAGAAACAGAAGAAGACAGTATCCCGATTATAGAGACGCGGAAAACAGTTGGCGGAAAGATTCAGAGTTATCTCACCGGAGAATGGCTGGATAAAGACAAAGCAGAACGCCGGCCCATTGCCGTAATGATTCCCAACAACGCTCCGGCCATGCCCCAGTACGGACTGTCCAAAGCGGCTGTCATCTATGAAGCGCCGGTGGAAGGCCGGATCACACGCCTTATGGCTGTTTTTGAAAACTATGACGATTTGGACCATATAGGCCCGATACGAAGCAGCCGCGACTATTTCGTATATGTCGCCATGGGCTATGAAGCGATTTACTGCAACTGGGGACTGGCGCGTCCTTATGTGGAAGAGCTGCTCAGCCGGGACACGGTTCAGAATATCAGCGCCGCAGTAGTCGGCATCCACAATCCGTCGGACGAGGCTTTCGGACGAATCAGCCGTCCGGGATACGCCACCGAGTTTACAGGCTATCTGTTCATCGACGGACTGGAAAAAGCAATCAAACGGCAAAAATATGAAACAAACTACGATAACGATCATGTTCCGCCCTTTACCTTTGTGGATGACGATTTTCGTGCTGAATATGCAGAGGAAAAGGATGCCGTTTCCATCTATCCGGGAGGGCGTACTGCCAATCAGGGCGGATACGGTGTATACAATCCCTATTTTGAATACAATGAAAAGGACCATCTTTATTACCGCTATCAGGATGGAAAAAGACAGATGGATGAATACGACAACAGTCAGCTTACCGTTTCCAACGTAGTATTCCAGTACTGCCACGGCGAGGTACGGGACAAAAAAGATTATCTGGCTTTCGGGGTTCATGGCGAAGGCAAAGTCCTGGTATTCACGAACGGCAAAGTAATAGAAGGAACATGGGAACGCTATGACGGCGATGCTACCCCTGCAAAATTCTATGATAAAAACGGAGATGAAATCATTTTCAATCAGGGAAAGACCTGGATTTGCAACATTTGGGATGAATATGAAGAATTTGTGGAATATCAATAACTTTTTATTACAGAGCTTTCAAAGTGCGGACACATCAAACTCCATGTGTCCGCACTTCAATTTCACTGAGCGCTATTGTTCCCTGCTTAGCGGAACAATCTTCTGCCATTCTATTTCCAAAATTTCTTTTTCTTATCTTTCGTTTCGCTTCCGTCCGAACTGCTGTTCTTAGCTGCATTGAGGGTATCTCCCGTCTCTGCATCGAATTTCTTCAGCAGTTCTTTCGCTTCATGGGACAGCTTATCGGGCACCTGCACCACAAGGGTCACATAATGGTCGCCGTGCACGTCCTTGTTCCTCAGGGTAGGCACGCCCTTTCCTTTCAGGCGCACTTTCGTATCGGTCTGCGTTCCGGCCTTTACGTCATAAATCACCCTGCCGTCCACGGTATCGATCACAATCTCACCGCCCAGCGCCGCTACTGCAAATGATACCGACACGGTAGAATATATATTATAATCCTGGCGCTGGAAAATCGGATGCCTGCCGACTATTACCTCAACAAGCAGGTCGCCTCTCGGCCCGCCGTTGCTTCCCGGCTCTCCTTTGTCCCTGATCCGGACGCTCTGCCCGTTATCAATGCCTGCCGGAATAGATACCTGAATCTTCTTTTTGTTTGCAATATATCCGCTTCCGTTACAATCCGGACATTTATCCTTGATCACCTTACCGGTTCCGTTACAATCCGGACAGGTCTGCACATTTCTCACCGTACCAAAGAAAGACGGCTGGGTAAATACCACCTGGCCCTTACCGCCGCACTTCGGACAGGTTTCGGGGCTGGTTCCCGGCTTTGCGCCGGTACCATGACAGGATGTACACTCATCCTTTAAAGTAAGTTCCAGCTCTTTCTCCACGCCAAACACAGCCTCTTCAAAAGTAATGCGCACACTGGTACGGATATTCGCGCCTTTCATGGGGCCGCTGCCCCCTCTGCTGCCCCTGCGTCCGCCGCCAAAGAAATCACCAAATATATCTCCGAAAATATCACTGAAATCCGCGCCGTTGAAATCGAAACCGCCGAAACCGCCGGCCCCGCCTTCAAAGGCTGCATGACCATACTGGTCATACTGACGTTTCTTTTCCGGATCGCTAAGTACGGCATACGCTTCCGAGGCTTCTTTGAATTTCTTTTCTGCCTCCTTATCGCCCGGATTCATGTCGGGATGATATTTCTTGGCCAGAACTCGGTATGCTTTTTTTATTGCAGCTTCATCTGCATTTTTCTCTACTCCGAGTACCTCGTAGTAGTCTCTTTTCTGCTCTGCCATAACTGACTCCTTCTAACTTTGTTTTATCTGTTCCTCATACCACTCCATAACGTAACAGAAAGAATGGTTCTCCGCAAACCATTCTTTTACGTGAAAGCGGGAAATTTCAGGGCCCCGTTTACCGGAGCCCGTCACCCCTGCCTTTCATTCTTCTTATACTTCGCGGTAATCTCCATCCACCACATCATCTGCGGCAGAACCCATATCCGGACCTGCACCTGCCGCTCCCATATCGGGGCCTGCACCTGCTGCACCCTGTGCCTGCTCATATACCTTTGCAAACAACGCCTGCGCATCGGTCATCAGTTTCTCTTTTGCTGCTTTCATTTCATCGATATCACTGTCTGACATTTCCTGATCTTTTGTTCTCTCGAGAATTGCCTTCAGTGCAGATAAATCTTCTTCCACCGTGCTCTTCGCGGAGGCATCGATTTTATCCCCCACTTCGCCCAAAGCCTTTTCGGTCTGGAATACGAAGGAATCCGCTTCGTTCCTTGTATCAATCGCTTCTTTTCTCTTCTTATCCTGTGCCTCATATTCTGCGGCTTCTTTTACTGCCTTATCGATTTCGTCATCCGACATGCTGGAACCTGCCGTAATCGTAATATGCTGTTCCTTGCCTGTTCCCAAATCTTTGGCAGATACATTTACAATACCGTTTGCATCGATATCGAATGTAACCTCAATCTGCGGAACACCGCGCATTGCCGGAGGGATACCGTCCAGTCTGAACTGTCCGAGGGATTTATTATCCTTGGCAAACTGTCTTTCACCCTGTACTACGTTGATATCCACAGCTGTCTGATTGTCTGCAGCCGTAGAGAAAATCTGGCTCTTCTTCGTCGGAATGGTTGTATTCCTTTCAATCAGTCTGGTTGCAACACCACCCATTGTCTCAATAGAAAGGGACAGCGGCGTAACATCCAAAAGAAGGATTTCTCCCGCACCTGCATCGCCGGCAAGCTTACCGCCCTGGATGGAAGCTCCCAGCGCCACGCACTCATCCGGATTCAGGCTCTTGGAAGGCTCGTGTCCGGTCAGCTGCTTTACTTTTTCCTGAACAGCCGGGATACGTGTGGAACCGCCTACCAGCAACACTTTTCCGATATCGGAATTGGACAGCCCGGCATCCTTCATTGCGTTCTGTACCGGAATTGCTGTTTTTTCCACCAGATCATGGGTCAGCTCGTCGAATTTTGCCCTGGTCAGATCCATGTCAAAATGTTTCGGTCCTTCTGCCGTTGCCGTAATGAACGGAAGATTTATATTGGTTGTAGTCGAAGAAGACAATTCCTTTTTCGCCTTTTCCGCTGCTTCCTTTAATCTCTGAAGCGCCATCTTGTCATTTGACAGGTCAACGCCTTCTTTTTTCTTAAATTCATCCAGCATCCAGTTAATGATCTTCTGATCGAAGTCATCACCGCCCAGACGTGTATCGCCGTTTGTAGAAAGAACCTCGATAACACCGTCGCCGATTTCGATAATGGAAACATCGAATGTACCGCCGCCCAGGTCGTATACCATGATCTTCTGTTCTTTCTCGTTATCCAGCCCGTATGCCAGAGCTGCTGCCGTAGGCTCATTGATAATACGCTTTACATCGAGCCCCGCGATCTTGCCCGCGTCCTTCGTCGCCTGACGCTGTGCATCGTTAAAATATGCAGGAACGGTAATAACCGCTTCCGAAACTTTCTCACCGAGATAACTCTCTGCATCCGCTTTCAGTTTCTGCAGGATCATTGCCGAAATCTGCTGCGGGGAATACTTCTTGTCATCAATGGTACGGCCCCTGTCCGTTCCCATATCCCTCTTAATGGAAGCAATCGTCTTATCTGCATTGGTTACAGCCTGACGTTTCGCCGGCTCACCTACCAGCCTCTCACCAGTCTTTGTAAATGCCACAACGGACGGTGTGGTCCTTGCACCTTCTGTATTGGCGATAACCGTAGGTTTACCGCCTTCCATAACTGCCACGCAGCTATTCGTAGTTCCTAAGTCAATACCTATAATCTTGCTCATAATCAAGCCCTCCTAAATGATACTATAAGATAATTTGTTAAAATGTTCACCACTGCAAAACCTGTATCTATATAATAAAAACCATTATATACTTAATTCACGACCGCCACCATGCTGTGCCTTACCACGCTGTCCCTGTACATATATCCTTTCTGAAGTTCCTGTGCCACGAAGCCGGATTCATATTCTTCGCTCTCCACCTGCATCACCGCATTATGGAAATCAGGATTGAATTCCTTCCCTACCGCTTCGATCGGCTTCACTCCCAGACTATCCAGTTCCGTCATCAGCTGCTTATAGATCATCTGCATACCGTCCGCAAAACCGTTTCCTTTTTCCTCCTCGGGAATCGTTGCAAGACCTCTTTCAAAATTGTCCACCACCGGAAGGATTTTTTCAATGACACTCTTGGCGCCTGTCTCGAACATCGCTGTCTTTTCTTTATCGGTACGCTTTCTGAAATTGTCAAACTCCGCCATCTGACGCTTTACCCGGTCTTCCAGTTCTTCCACTTTCTGTTTCATTGCGTCCTGCTTTTTATCTGCTTTCGCTTTTTTCTTAAAAAACGACTTGCCTTCTGCAGCCTCTGCCGCTTCCCCGGAGTCTGCCGCAGCCGTTTCGTCCCCGTCAGCAGTTTCTGTCATTTCCTCTGCACCTTCTGCTTCCTCCGCGCTGCCGGCCTCTTCTGCTTCCAGGCTCGCTTCCGTCTCTTCCACTTTACCGTCTCCGGAAACGCTTTCCTGTTCTTCTCCCATATGATTCCTGTCTTTCTGCTCTGCCAATTTTCTCATCCCTTTCCTTATTCCTGTCTACTCTCTTTTCTTATATAAATCATCCAATTGATGCATCAGAGTTTTCAACGTCCCTACCACCTTGTCATAATCCATGCGTTTCGGTCCTATAATACCAATCGTTCCCTTCATTCCCTCACCTAATTCATAGGTTGCCGTAACGACACTGCAGTCTTTCATCGTCTGTACCGGAGTCTCATTCCCGATATATACCTGAATTCCGGTATTATTCTCGTCCGCCAGGGTTTCCTCTACCAGACTGTTCAGCATCTGCTTCTCCTCGAACGTATTGATCAATTCGCTGGCCTTCTGGTTATCGGCCAGTTCCGGATACTTGAAAATATTATTTGTACCGCTGGTATATATTTCCAAATCCTCTTCTGCTTTAATGGCTTCAGCTACCGCATCAATAACATTCCCCACTATGGAACTGTGTATTCCTGCCTGCTGCTTCATTGCCGTTATCATACCTAAATTAATCTCACTTATAGACAGGCCGTTCAGATGCGTATTCAGAAGGATATTCAGTTTCAGCAGCGTTTCGTCGCTCAGTTCTTCCTCTACCTGAAGGATGCTGTTCTTGATCATATTGCCTTCTGTCACGATCACGGCCAGCAGCTGACGTGCATCCACTCTTGACAACTGTATGAATTTCAGTTTGTTGCGATGGGTCTGCGGAGCAGAAATCATGGTCGCATAATTTGTATTCTGTGCCAGTACTTTTGCAACCTGTTTCAGAAGATGCTCCATCTTATCTTCCTTTTCCAACAGGAACTCCTTCATTTCTTCTACTTCCCGCTCTTTTTCTTCCATCATCTGGTCCACATAGAGTCGGTATCCTTTGTCTGAAGGAATCCGTCCGGCGGAAGTATGGGGCTGGAGAATATATCCCAGTTCCTCCAGATCGGCCATCTCATTCCGTATGGTGGCAGAACTCAGATTCAGATCCGTATACTTGGATATCGTCCTGCTGCCTACCGGTTCTCCTGTTTCAAGGTAGTTACGGATAATGGCCTGCAAAATCTTCATTTTTCTTTCATCCAGCGACTGCATCCATCATCCTCCTTTGCTTATTAGCACTCATCGTTTAAGAGTGCTAACATCTTCTTACCATAAAATATCACTTAGGGAAAGGAATGTCAACACATTAATTATAAAAAAAGTGTAAAATAGGTAACTATTCCTCCAAATCCCTTTGTCCGGAGCGTTGCCTTTTACTGCAAACAATCTGTCGCCTGAACCATTATTAAAAAAAGAGAATACCATATCAGACACACTGCATTTCAATGCACCTGACAAAGCATTCCCTTCAATTAATATCTTTTCTATTTCTGTATATCTGCTAAAACAGCATAAAACAATCCGTACTTTTTCTAAATAAAGAAGTGGCCGGTAATATCTCCGTTGAATACATAGTAAGCAACGCTTTCTTCCGGTTTTACATAAAGTTCCAAAGAGGTATAGTCCTCTTCATTATGAAGATCAAATTTCCATACATCATTTGCTATTTTCTGCAGGTCTTCAATGGAATACGCTTTATTGCTGAACTGTAAATGTACAACAGGAGCAGCCGCTTTCTTTGCCGCTCTTTGGGTAACAGGTTTTTCTTCTGTTTTTTCAGCAGCTTTTTTGGTTGTTGTCTTCTTTACAGCCGGTTTCTTTGCGGTTGTTTTCTTTGCAGCAGCCTTAGTCTCTTTCTTAACAGGAGCCTTTTCTTCCTTTTTTACTTCCTCTTTCTTTACCTCTTCCTTCTTCTCCGGTGCCTTTTTCTCTGCTGCAGATGCAGCTGCCTTAACTGCAGTTTCTTCTTTTGCAGCGGATTTAACAGTCGATGTTTTTTCTGCCATGGGTATTTCTCCTTTCGATCTCTTTTCCCAATTATACATAACAATAAATTTTCTAATCTCCTCTACCGGCGGAATTTCCCCACCGGACTGCAAACAATTCTAAAACCAGGAAACACTCTGATCATGCTGTTCCTTATGCTGATAAATATGTTTACGCTAGTTAGTGTATCTCAATTTCGCTGTCTTGTCAACTTTTCAACGCATGAAATTATAGAAATGTGTCAAAAAACAGCCATTTTTATGCGGAATGCATTATATCACGCCGCCGACAACAGAAAGTATGCCAGTACAAGAATCCCCAGTGCGATCCGATACCATCCGAAAACTTTAAAATCATGCTTTTTGATATACCCCATGAGGAATTGAATGACAATGACCGATACACCGAATGCCACGATCATTCCGACTGCCAGGATCACCCACTCTGTTCCGCTGAATACAAAACCGAATTTCAGCAGTTTCAGCAGACTCGCCCCAAACATGACGGGAATGGCAAGGAAAAATGTAAATTCCGCCGCCACCGTTCTCGATATTCCCAACAGCAGGGCTCCTATGATCGTTGAACCGGAACGGGACGTTCCCGGAAATATAGCGGCAATCAGCTGCCAGATTCCTATTATAAAGGCCATCTGATAAGTCACCTGCGACAATTCCGTCACTTTCGGCTTCGCCTTCTTATTTCTGTTCTCCACCAAAATGAACAGCACGCCAAATACAATGAGGGCAATGGCGACACACACATAATTATAAAAATGGGCTTCAAAAAAATCATCAAAAGGCATACCGATCAATACAGCGGGAATACATGCCACCACGATCTTAAACCAAAGGGTAAAAATATCCTTTTTTATCAATGGTTTCTGCCGGAAATCAAAAGGAAATATTTTTTTCCAAAACAACACCACCACTGCAAGTATGGAGCCAAACTGGATCACTACCAGAAAGGCTTCCAAAAATTCCGGTGAAACATCCAGCGCTACAAATTCATTCAGCAGAATCATGTGTCCGGTACTGCTGATGGGAAGCCACTCCGTGATTCCCTGCACAATGCCGAACAGAACTGCCTTTAATATTTCTACCATTCTTAATTCCTCCTATTCCGGTTCCGCAGCCACCCTCCCAGTACCTTCCCGGCAGAGCAAATTCCGTCTGCTTCTCAGCCGGCATTTCCTCTGGGCACTGTACGTTTGGCTGCTGTTTTCCAGTTCCGCATATGGTTATAAACTTTCTAATATATATACGCTGCCATCCAAATGTACATGACTGTTTCTCACTCAGACAAATATTCCAAAAGTTCCATGTAACCTTCTTCCGCATCCCGGTAACCTTCTTCATATAACGTTTCCAGCTTCTTTTCGTCCTTTTCGATCCTGCTTACCGCACTCTTCTTTTTAGGACGTATAACAAAAGCAGTTCCGTTTTCCACCTGCTTATCCAGATAATCCAGCATGGCATTGTAATGAATATGCCGTTCCTTCATTAATTCATATACTTTCGGATATCTGACATAACGCGCTTTTATCAGTGCAAGCTGGGCAGGTGAGGCCGGTTCCCTGCGAAAGCCTGTTTCTTTGGTCAGCACTACTACATTCTTTTGGTTCCCGTCCTTTATGGATTTTGCGATCGGAACGGAATCGGATATCCCGCCGTCCAGATACACCCCTTCCCCGATTCTGACATTACGTGATACCAGCGGCATGGAACTGGAAGCGCGGACTGCCAGAATATCTTCATGCATTTCCTTCATCTGCAGATATTCCGCTTTTCCGGTCACGATGTTCGTTACCACTGCATAAGCATTTCCCTCGTACCGGTCAAAAGCTTCATAATCATATGGATCCAGATAATTCGGGATCAGGTCATAACACATATCCGCACCGAACAGATCCCCTGTGGTAAGCAGGCTGTAAGACCCGCAGTATCTTTTGTTATCCAGATAATTCACCGAAACGCGGTATGCCCGTTTCCTCTGCTTCGACAAGAAACTGCACAGATTACATGCCCCTGCCGATACCCCGTAACAGGAAGAAAATTCCATCTCTTTGTCCAAAAAGAAATCCAAAACGCCTGCCGTATAGATTCCTTTCATTGCGCCCCCTTCTAAAACAAGTCCTGCCTGATACATAAGTCCTCCATTCTCATCCTAACACATAACAGTTCAGCTGCCTTCACCGTTACCCTAATACTCCGTTTCCACAAATTTCCGAAGGGCCGGAAGCGAACGCTCCACTTTTTCCGTATCAATGCAATATGCCATACGGAAATACCCCGGACATTCAAAACTGTCACCCGGCACCAAAATAAGGTCGTATTTTTTCGCTTTCTGACAAAACGCCTTCGCATCCTCTTCCAGCGCCTTCGGAAAAATATAAAAAGTCCCGCCCGGCTTTACGCAGGTAAAGCCAAGGTTCGTTAATTCCTTATACAAAATATTCATATTCGTCTCATATACGGAAAGGTCTGAAGTTTCATAGGCCACCTCCGCCGCTGCCAGCTGTATAATGGAAGTGGGGCAGTTATGTCCGATTCCCCTTGAAATCTGTCCGCACATATTCACTATCGTCTCCGCCTCCTTACATGCCGGATTTACGGCGATATACCCGATACGCTCACCGGGAATGGACAGAGACTTGGAATAGGAATAACAGCTCAATGTATGGTCATAAAATTTCGACACATACACTTCTTCCACTCCTGCAAATAAAATCTCCCTGTACGGCTCATCAGAAATCAGATAAATCTCATGGCCGTATTTTTCCGCTTTCTCCGTCATGATCTCTGCCAGTTTTTCCAGCGTCTCTTTTGTATATACAACACCGGACGGATTATTGGGCGTATTGATCAGCACCGCCATAACCTTTTCCGTCAGCATTTCCTCAAAACATTCAAAATTAATCTGAAAGCTCCCGGTATCTGCCGGAACCACCTTTAACCGTGCACCGGTGAGATCAATATAAGGATGATATTCCGGAAAAAAAGGCGCAAACGTAAGCACCTCATCCCCCGGCACCGTCACACAGCGTACCGCATGTGCAATCGCCCCTGCCGCTCCCGAAGTCATAAAAATATGATTTCCGGTATAATTCATTCCAAACCGCTTATTCAGAGATTCCGCTATTTTTTCTTTCACCGAAGGAATACCGAGACTGGGACTGTAACCATGCACCGCCATTGAATCGCATTCCGTCAGCAGCCTTATCATTTCTCTCTTAAAACTCTCCGGAGCCGGCACGGAAGGATTCCCCAGACTATAATCAAACACATTCTCATACCCGATTTCCTTCCCCCTCGCCGTAGCATACTCCGAAAGTTCACGAATTACCGACTTCGCGCCCAGCATCTCCTTATACTTAGCTGCAATCATCTTCTACCTCATTTCTGCGCTGCTTTATTTCCTCAAACCGCACATGGTCAAAACAAACCCCCAAAACCACACGCAATTCCCGAATCTGCGGTACAGCGCAGCCGCAAACCCCGAAATAATTTACTCTTCCACCCCCGAAACCATTAACTCCCCAACCCCATTTTAACCCCAACGAATACATTCTATCACAATCATCCTGATTATGGAAGCAAAGATAACGGCCTGTCAGAAAACGAGGTTCAGTTTCAGCGAAATGGCCACGGATGGCCATTTCAGCCCGGTGCGGCAAGAATGCCGCTTGAGGGCGTGCCGCAGCCCGGAGAAACCCATACTATTCTGCTTAGAAAAATCCACCGCAATCCGTTCATCGGAAACAGGAATAAATACCAGCCCACACAGCCGGAACCTGCCGCCGCGAAATCCCTTTGGCCGGAGCGTTGCCCATCACCCCTCGTTCAATTCCATCTCCACTTCCACCGGTCTCTGCCCCATCAATTCCACGCTCCGCTCATCCGGCTGTGAAAACCCAACATAAAAGCGATATCTATTCCCTCCTGAAACACGCTCCCCCTCTTCGTTCACCACCGTAAACGCCGACTGCGGAATTTTCAATCCAATCTCTTTTTCCTCCCCTGCTTTCAAAAACACGCGGCCGAACGCACAAAGCGAAGGATGCAGCGAATCAAATACGGAATCCTCTTTCTTTACATATACCTGCAGTACCTCCTGCACATCCGTATCCCCGTCATTTTTCATCCTCACCCGCATTTCATAACCATCGGCATTCTCTCCTTCTCCCGGCTTTACCATCTTGGCATACTCCACGCCTGCCTTCCCGTAGGTCAGGCCATAGCCAAACGGATACTGCGCTTTTCCTTCCATATAACGGTAAGTTCTGCCCTTCATGGAATAATCCGTAAATTCCGGCAGTTCCTCTGCCGTCTCATAAAATGTGACAGGCAGTTTCCCCGACGGCGAAGTCTCTCCGAACAACACTTCTGCCGCCGCTGCTCCGCCCTGTCCGCCCGGATACCACACCTGCAGTATGGCGGAAAAATGCCGCGCCGCATAACTTAAATCCAAATCGCTTCCCGCCATCATGCAGAGGACGACCGGCGTTCCCGTTTCCGCCACTGCTTCCATCAGCAGCTGCTGCGATTTCGGAAGGCTCAAATCCACCTTATCTCCGGAAGCATCACTGTTTCCCGTATCCCCCTGCTCTCCCTCTAAAGTTTCGTCCAGTCCCAGACAGAGAATCACCACATCACTTTTTCCGGCAACAATCTTTGCTTCTGCCAGTCTGTCATGAACCTGTGCAAGGGATTCTGTCTTATCCTTAAAAAGATGACAGCCTGTAGATGTCAGCACTCTTATATCTTCTCCAAGATAACGCATCAGTCCTTCCTGTACCGTTACGTAATCCGATGCCGTCCCATGATAATTCCCGGCCAGTGCGGCCCGGCTGTTGGCATTCGGCCCGATCAGTCCTACCGTCTTTATTTTTTCTTTTTTAAGCGGAAGGATACCGTCATTCTTTAACAGCACGAAACTCTCCTCCGCCGCTTTCTTTGCCAACGCCAGATGTTCCCTGCACTCCACCTTTTCATAAGGAATCCGGTCGAATTCACTGCCCTCGAACAATCCAAGCAGATAACGGGTCGTAAACAGGCGGACTGCCGCTTCCGTAATCGTCTCCTCCGATACAAGCCCGTCCTCATAAGCTCCCAGTATATGCAGATAAGTCACACCGCAGTTCAGATCACATCCCGCGTTAATGGCCATCGCTGCCGATTCCCTGGGCGTGGAAGTCACCATATGATGTTCGTGAAAATCCCTGATCGCCCAGCAGTCGGAAACCACATGGCCCTCAAATCCCCATTTTCCACGGAGTATCTCCTGAATCAGCGTCCTGCTGCCGCAGCAGGGTTCTCCGTTGGTACGGTTATAGGCTCCCATCACAGCCTCCACTCCCGCTTCTTTTACCAATGCTTCAAATGCCGGAAGATAAGTCTCTTCCATATCTTTTTTCGATACTACTGCATCGAACTCATGCCGCAGCCCCTCCGGTCCCGAATGAACCGCAAAATGCTTGGCACAGGCTGCAGCTTTCATCACTTCCCCGTCTCCCTGCATCCCTTTCACATAAGCAGCTCCCATCCTGCCGGTCAGGTAAGGATCTTCCCCGTAAGTCTCATGCCCTCTTCCCCATCTCGGATCTCTGAAAATATTCACATTGGGCGTCCAAAAAGTAAGTCCCTTATAAATATCCCGATCCTCCATAGCTGCATAAGCATTGTACTTTGCCCTTCCCTCTGTCGCCACTGCATCTCCCACTGCTTCCATCAATTCCGTATCAAAAGATGCAGCCATACCGATAGCCTGCGGAAAAACCGTCGCCTGTCCGGCTCTCGCCACCCCGTGCAGCGCCTCGCTCCACCAGTTATACGCCGGAATTCCCAGCCTTTTCACCGGCGGCGCATTATAGCGGAGCTGTCCTGCCTTCTCTTCCAGCGTCATTTTCCCCACAAGTTCCTCTGCCTTCTTCCGCGCCTCTTCCCTGTTCATAAAACCCTCCGTCCTTTTATATTTTATATGGTAAAAGCTGAACAGAGCCTTCCATTACTCCATTCAGCCTTTTTTCTTATATCCACATAAACCGGTACCCGGCTGCTTCACACACGGAAACCAAAACCTGGTTTCCGCAGCTTCGCAGCAGGGCCGTTACCCCTCTCGGCAGTTAATTACTGCCCGGCTGCGCCCCTGCCGCCGAAGCAATGATCTGCATATTCCCCCGCAGTTCTACCGTTCCGAACCCCGACGGAATGACAAAATGATCCCCTTTCTTAATCATCTGCCCGTTTATCAGCCCTTCTCCCTCAATAACACTCATATCCATAAACGGATATTCCTGTTCTAAGGAAAACTCTTTTTCCACATCTATTTTCCAAACGGTATAATACTGGTTGGACTCCAGCATATTCATGGTATTTACCGGCAGCCCCAGCGTACTCTTTATGCTGTCTGCCGCATTCTTTGCCGGTACGGTGATCACGTCCATGCTTTTACCCAGATGCAGTTCCCGCGGCTTACCGTCTACCAAACGTCCGTAATCATACAGACGGTAGGTAATATCGCTGCTCTGCTGCGTTTCCAAAATCATCAGCCCGCCCTTGATGGCATGGACCGTTCCGGGATCGATCTGTATAAAATCACCCTTATGCACCTGAAGTTCACGCAGGAATCCCGACCATCGGCCTTCTTCTATCATCGCCCGCATTTCTTCCCTGCTTCCGGCATTGTGTCCGATCACCAGACCGGAATTCTCATCGCAGTCCACCACATACCAGCATTCCGTTTTGCCCAGGCTTCCGTTTTCCCTTGTTTTGGCATAGGCGTCATCCGGATGCACCTGTATGCTTAAATCCTGCCCGGCATCAATGATCTTGATCAACAGCGGGAAGCCCGGCGCATCGTAATTTCCGAACAATTCCGGCTGTTCTTTCCATAATTCGGATAACTTCTTTCCCTGATAATATCCTTCCCGCACTTCACAGTCTCCGTGCGGGTGGGCGCTGATTCCCCAGCACTCCCCGATATGGTCGGAAGGCAGTTCATAACCAAACTCCGCCCCCATGCGCGTTCCGCCCCAGACCATCTTTTTGAATACCGGGTCAATAAACAGGATTTCCCGCACCGGTTTATTGATACTAAGTTCTTTTCCATTGGTTTCCATCACCTTCTGATACCAGAGCGCCGAATCCTTCACCGTCCGTTTCTGTGTCTCAAAGTCCACATGCACAATGCCGAACCGCTCGTTATAGCCTTTATCCCACTCAAAGTTATCAAGAAAAGTCCATAAGAAATAGCCTCTGATGTCCGCCCCGTCATCACCGGCTTTCTGCAGTGCAGACAGATACCGGTCCAGGAAATCAATACGGTTGGGATCGTGCACCCGGCCGTCTTCCGAAACAACGTCATGACAGGACATCCCGTTTTCCGTAATGTACAGCGGAAGCTGATACCTTTCGCTCAGGAAACGCACGCCCCAGTACAGAGCTTCGGGCGTTACCGGCCAGTTCGCCGCCGTCTTTGGGTGCCCGGCTTTTCTTCCCACAAATTCCGGCTCCCCGTCTTCTCCGGCACGAACCATATAGCCGTTATAGATATTCTGTCCCATAAAATCCAGCGGCTGGGAAATCAGCTTCATATCTTCTTCCGTGATCTCCGGCAGATACTCCGCATATTTCTTCATGCCTTCCTCAGGATAATGTCCTAAAAATACGGGATCCGAAAACCATGTCACGTTCCATGTCCAGTTTTCTACCGGATTATAAAAACCGAATAATACCTTTTTCGCCGCTGCAATATCTTCCTCACGCTCCGTCGCCGGATACGCCATACCGCAGGTAGGCGCATAACCGATACGAATCGGCCGGCAGGCATACTTTCTCAATTGAATGACCGCCTGACCATGGGCACGCAGCACATTATGCGCCACCTGAAATACATCCTTAACCAAAAGCTTCAGCCCCGGCGCATGTACTCCCGACAGATGCCCCAGCCCGACAAAGCACTGCGGCTCGTTTAAAGTGATAAAATATTCACATACATCGGAAAAATTCTCCGCCACCACTTTTGCATACTCGCCAAACCATTGGATGATCTCCTCATTCAGCCAGCCGCCTCTCTCCTGTAACGCCTGGGGAAGTTCCCAATGATACATCGTGATATAAGGCGTAATACCATTTTTCACCATCTCCTGTATCATATCGCGGTAAAACTGAATCCCCTTCTCATTTACCCTGCCTGTTCCCTCCGGGAGTATTCTCGCCCAGTTTAAGGAAAACCGGTAATGTTTTACCCCCAGTATGCGCATCAGTGCAAAATCCTCTTTATACCTGTGCATACCGTCACAGCTTACGTCCGCGTCCTGCCCGTCCGCTATTTTTCCTGCAGCGGCAAAAGCGTCCCATATTGTACTGCCGCATCCGTCCTCTTTATCTTTTCCTTCTATCTGATAGGCGCTGCTCGCAACGCCCCATGCAAAATCATCTCGAAACATTCTGACATCCATATCCTTTCCTACAAGTACGGACGCACTTTTTATACAATAAATCTGCTGATCGACTTATCCAATGCATCCGCTTCTTTCTTCAACAGTTCCACATCTTCCGTCAGGTCAGAAATAATCTTAACCTGTCCGTCCAAAGAGGCGGTCACTTCCTCCGTGGCAACGGCAGCCTGCTCGGAAACAACGGAAATATTCCGGATGGATTCCTGCACCATATCCTTTTCCACGTTAATTTCCCGCATACTGTCCGCTATATTCTTCAAGCCGTTTACAAGACGCTCCACACATGTGTTGATCTCTCCGAATACCTCTACCGTTTCTTTTAACGCATCCGCCTGGGCAAAAACGATAGTCTCCGCTTCCCTTGCGGAATCTGTCGTTTTTTTCGTAGTCTCCACGATGTTCTCCACGATATTCTTAATATTCTTTCCTGCCTGCATGGATTCATCCGCAAGTTTCCTGATTTCTTCCGCCACAACAGCAAACCCTCTTCCGTTCTCGCCGGCCCTGGCCGCTTCGATGGAGGCATTCAGGGAAAGCAGATTGGTCTGCCTTGCAATGCTGTTTATCGTATCAATAAACCCTTCGATTTCCGAAGACCGCTCCTGTACATCATTAATATTGTCCACCAGGACTTTTGTAATCGCCACGGTGGTTTCCGTCTTCTCGCTCAGTTCATCCACGATGACACGTCCCTGCCCGACTGCCGTAGTCGCACGGTCTATGGCATTTCCCATATCATCGGCCCCTTCACATGCATGGTCCACCTTTTGCGCGAAATACGTCATCTTTTCGTTACTCTTATCTGCATCTTTCGCCTGCATCTGCGTCCCCGCTGCCACGTCGTCCACCGCGCGCGAAATCTCCTTAATGGAAGTATCAAT
Source organism: uncultured Lachnospiraceae bacterium (assembly GCA_910579935.1). Classification (GTDB taxonomy): domain Bacteria; phylum Bacillota; class Clostridia; order Lachnospirales; family Lachnospiraceae; genus Kineothrix. Next base: position 28,256 of record CAJTVQ010000015.1, on the reverse strand, counting down.
GGTATCCGACTTCAAAGCAACGCCGTCCGCCATTTCCTTTACATGATTTCCAAACTTCTTCATATCCGCCATCAGTGTCCGCATACTCGCCATCATATCATTGAGGCCATTTGCCAGCAGGCCGAACTCATCCCTGCGCTTCATATCAAAACGCTGGGTCAGGTCGCCTTCCGACACTTTATCCAGGCCATTCGTGATCAGTTTGACGGACTTACTCATACCGGTTGCAATCCTGCTTCCGATCACAAATGCGATCACGCACGCCAGTATGATCATCGCCACACAGAGATTCCTTATGAAACTAACTTCCTTCACAATGTTGCGCTGGGGAATCAGGCTGCAGAGCATAATTCCTGTCTTTCCTATCGGCATATACAGATACAGGTAACTGTCTCCGTCATACTTTACATACCGGCTGCCCATCTCTTTGGCGCCAAGACTTTCTATATAAAACTCTTTATCCGTAAAAACCGGTTCATCTCCCTCCGGTATGACACCCTCGCCGCCCTGCTGAATACGGACAATTTCCCGCCCGTCCTGCGTAATGAGCGCTTTAATGCTGTTTTCACCGAAATCCATGCCGTTCAGAACCTGCTCCACCGCTTCCGTCGTGATATCCAGCACCAGAAATGTATTGGTCCTTAAAAATTTCTGATAGAAAACGAGCCCGTACTTTTCAGGAGAAATCTTCATCTGCTCATCCAAAAAAGTATGGTAACCGAACCACGCATTTTTCTGCGTGCTGTTTTCCTGGAAATGTTTTCCTTCCGGCGATTCCAAAAACCTCTCCAGTACGTTATCTCCCATCGTCCCCGAAGCAGAGGTAAGATACGTTCCGTTCTCCGGTATAATGCTGTAACTGTATATGTACTTCACACTCGCTTTTATCTGAAGCAGATTCTTCTTTGCATCCCTCCAGTACTGCATCGCTTCCGCCTCATTTTTTTTCGCATAATAGTCATAATAGGATGAGAGGTTGTCACTCGCCACCAGTTCCAGCGCCTTGCTGGATACATTTCCCACCAGCATCTCGCAATACATACCCATAGCCGCCAGAGTGGACTCTGAAGACTCCTCCACTTTATTCTTAATCGTATTGGAAGCCGTCATATAGGAAACCACGCCCAGAATGATGATCAGCACAATAGGAACCATGAACGCCCCGATCAGGGTTCTCATGATACTTGTATTCCTCTCCGAAGCAGTGCGTCCTCCCTTATTAAAAGAAACGCTGCGGCCTTTTTTAGGCGCCGGCTGTTCCGCTCTCTTTGCCCGCTTCCCCCGCCTGCCTTCCGCTTCCGGCACAGAATCCTTTCTGCGCGCCTTTTCCCTGGTACCGCCGTCCTTTGCTGCCGAAATTCTCTGATGCATTTTTTCCCTGATACCGTTTTTCGCTGCTCCCATATTTTCCTCCTACTGTGAACCTATCACCGATACCAGATAAAACGGAACCACGGCCTCCTTACTCTCCACGACAGTGATCTCTATCGTATGCAATTTGTTTTCCAGACGTTCCGCAATCGTATCGATGTATAAACAGTCGCCCCAGTCCTCATCGAAATTACCGTCCAGAATATGGGCATTTTCTTCGTCACCGTCTACGGTAACACGGACGACCGGCGCAGGTTTGTGAATAGATTTCCGATATTGAACGGCAAGTTCCGTTCCCTTAATGTTAAATACTATTCTATCATTTATCTTGTCCGCCGTCCAACCTTTTCGAAAATTTCCATTTCCATTTTCCGCATCTTTTTCAAATCCAAAACACTCCGCATCACAGTTGTCATTCTGATAACGGACCGACTGCTCATAGGCATTGGGCGTCACCGCCTCCGGCAGCCCTCCGCTTCCCGTCCCTTGCTCCTGCAAATCCCGTTTTCCGGCACATTCCGCATATACATCCCCAAGGAACCCCCGGATTACTCCCGCCACCAGCGCATGTCCCTCATCATTGGGATGCAGATCGTCCGGCGTAATATCCCTTGCCGCTATCTTCCCTTCCCCTACCTTCGCATATATCGCCGGCTTCATACTCACACTCGGCAGTTTATACGCCTTACCGATTTTCCGATGCTGGTTTTCCGCATTGATTCCGGTATCATACCTCACATTATGCACCAGCACCACCGCCGGTGCAGAATCACTCCCGTAAATCCTCCGCACCAGCCCCTCATAAGTCTCCGCAAAATGCTCCTCGTCCTCATCATTCACACTAAATTCCACAATGACAAAATCCGGCTCATACTGAAGCAAATCCTCCTGCACACGGGCCACCCCGAACTGAGAAGTCGTCCCTCCCACGCCCGCATTCACATAAGTAAACGACGCATCCGGAAATGTCTCCCCCCACCATTCAAACACCCGGTAAGCATAGCACTTCTCCGGCGCAGAAGCCAAAGACCCCTGTGTAATCGACCCGCCGATAAACCCGATCGTCAGCCTCTCCCCCTCAGCCGCCCGCTCCATACACCTTCGCAGCCGTCCAAGTTCCCCCCTGTTCACAATCCCGTCCCTATGATCGATCCCATACTTCTCCCAAAAAATATCCTGCATACAACCACCCCTGCCTCTCTCTGATCTATTCATTCCACCATCCACTTCCATCAAATTCCTCATTCCTCACACCACCACACAAGCCACCTCATCCCCCGCCCTGAGACAACGCCGGCCGCGGGAGCTGCCTCCGGATTGGACGGAGCAGAAAGCCGCCTGTCCGCCGGCCGGATCTCTCCGCTGGCAGACAGGCGGCTTTCTGCTCCGTCCAATCTGAAGGCAGCTCCCGCCAACCACCCCCCCCACCGCCGTTTATAAGCTCTACCTTCTCCCGATCTCCGTATCCGAAGCCGTCACCACGCTGTGCTCCTTAATATAACCCACAATATCCTCCAGCTGTGTGAAAGCCAGTCCCACATAGCTGTCTGCCGCGCCGTAATAAATCGCGATCTTTCCGCTCTCGGAATCATGGATGGTCGCACACGGGAAGCATACGTTCGGAACAAACCCTCTCTCCTCATACCACTCTTCCGGCGTCAGAAGGAAATTCTCACATCTGTATTTCACGATAGACGGATTGTCAATATCCAGAATCGCGCCGCCGATGGAATATACATATCCGTTGCAGGTTCCGCTTACGCCGTGATAGAACAGCAGCCAGCCTTCCGTCGTCTCAATAGGAGCTGCACCCCCGCCGATTTTCAGCGACTCCCACCACTCATTTCCTTTGCCCATCACATGTCTGTGTTTACCCCAGTATACCAAATCCGGGCTTTCGCTTACGAACACATCACCGAACGGTGTGTGCCCGCTGTCGCTGGGACGGCTGAGCATCATGAAATTGCCGTTGATCTTTCTGGGGAACAGCACTGCATTCCTGTTAAAAGGCAGGAACGGATTCTCCAGTCTGACAAAAGTCTTGAAATCGGTGGTCTTGGCTATTCCGATTGCCGCACCGTAAAAATCCTGGCACCAGATGATATAATACGTATCCTCCACCTTCACCAGGCGGGGGTCGTACGCATATACCGGCATAAATGGCTTCCCTTCCTCATCCACAAAAGGAATCTTCTCCTCGTCAAAGTCCCAGTGAATCGCATCCTTGCTTCTTCCCATATAAATATAAGGAATCCCGTTCACCTGCTCGCCGCGGAATACGCCGATGAATTCATCCCCGTAAGGCATAACCGCACTGTTAAATATTCTTGCCACACCCTTCACCGGATTTCTCCCGATGATCGGATTCTCGCTGTATCTCCATATCGGAGCATCTTTCAATCCCTCCGGCCTTTCCTGCCAAGGTACATTTTTTACCGGAGCGCTAATCATTTTTACATTACCCATCTTCGTAACCCTTTCTTTTTCTTTGTTTTCCTTTATTTAATTTTCCTTTTCCCTCTTCTTATCCGACAGCTATTCTGCCAGTAATTCCAAATTCTTACGGATCAGGTCACATCTCTGTACCACACATTCCACGGAACGCAGCGGATCTTTGGGCGTATTAAATACATAATCCGTCAGCTTCTCCACCGTCGTTACCGCCACATGCATCCTCGTGTCGCTGGATGCATAATAAATCAGCACTTCCCTGTTATCCTTTGCAATCGCTCCATTGGTAAATACCACATTGGACACATCGCCTACACGCTCCCAGCCTCTGGGGCCGATCAGCAGCCCGGAAGGCTCCGCGATCACTTTCGTGGGATCCTTCAGATCCGTGGCAAACGCATAGATCACATACCGGAGTCCCGCTGCCGTATTGCGCACGCCGTGGGCAATATGGATCCATCCCTTTTCCGTTTTGATCGGTACCGCTCCGGCTCCGTTCTTGGCTTCCGTGATCGTGTGGTATTTCCTTAAGCTGGTCATCTTCTCTTCGTCCACTACCGCATGTGTGATATCTTCACAAAGCCCGAAGCCGATACCGCCGCCCGAACCCGTTTCAATGAAATCATCCATGGGTCTTGTATAAAACGCATATTTCCCGTCCACAAACTCCGGATGAAGCACTACATTCCTCTGCTGGGGCGAATTCAGGGTTGTCAGATTGTCCAGCCTCTCCCAGTTCTTTAAATCCTTTGTCCGGACAATTCCTGCCGCTGCCACCGCTGCAGACAGATCATTTACCGAAGTATCCTTGCTCTCGGAGCAGAACACACCGTATATATAACCGTCTTCGTGCTTTGTCAGCCGCATGTCATATACATTGGTTTCCTCCGGACAGGTATCCGGAAGAAGAATCGGATAATCCCAGAAGCGGAAACCGTCAATCCCGTTATCACTCTCCGCCACTCCGAAGAAAGACTTTCTGTCATCCCCCTCGATGCGGGCAACCAGATAATATTTTCCGTTTAATTCAATGGCGCCCGAATTCATGACTGCATTGATACCCAGACGCTTCATGAAATGGGGATTGGTCTCCGGATTCAGATCATACTGCCATGTTAACGGAATATGCTCCCTTGTCAGCACAGGATATTTATACCTGTCATAAATACCGTTATAAAAACTTTCATCCACTTCATTTTTACGGTTCACCAACGCTTCGTACTTCTCAAGTTCCTCATAATATTTCTTATGCAAATTCCGGGACATTCTCACTCCTCCTTATCACCTCAAAGCACATTCTTCCATTGTGGTACGGGCATTTCCAGGGTTCCACGATCGGTTCTTCCCCGATGGGCTTCCCTTCTTTATCCACTTTCCAGTACCACTCACTCCCGCTCCGTTTATCAACTACATATTCTTTTATAAACTCCCACACATTTTTTGCCGCATCCAGATACTCTTTCTTTGAAGAATCCTGTTCGTAACCGTTCAGGAATCCCACCACCGTTTCCGCCTGCACCCACCAGACACGGGTTTCATCCACTACCCCTTTTTCACACTCATTGGCAAGGGAATGACCGTCAAAAGCCGTTTGGTAAATCTGTGCCGTCAGGTCTTTCGTGACCGGACGCAGTTTCTTCGTGTAATCATCGTCGTCCAAAACTGCCAGCGCCCTGTCCACCAGCCATGCGGTCTCAATATCATGGCCATAGGAATGCAGGTCAAGGATCGTATTCATTTCTGCATCAAAGAACACTTCCTGTCTGTGCAGCGGCGGATTGTATACCTTGTCGGCAAAGGTATCCAGTATCCATTTCAGTTTATCTTTCACTGCCGCATCCCCGCTCACACGGTACAGTTCCGTATAGGCTTCCAGTACATGCAGGAGAGTGTTCATCGTCTTATCCGCAATCACGCCGTTTTCCGAAAGCTTGTCATTTTCGATTTCCTCAAAGGCGCGGCTGAAGCATTCCAGATACCCTGTCTCATCCGTGCACTTCTCCTCTATGATGCGGAACAGTTCAAACGCCATATCCAGCGCTTCCTTATCCCCGCTGGCATCATAATAGGAAGAAAGGGCATAAATGGCAAATGCCTGATTGTACGTATGCTTGATGGTCTCCTCCGGCTCCCCGTCATAACGGATGGACCAGAAGATTCCGCCGTATTTTTTATCCATGCAGTATCTTTTCATGAACTCAAATCCATGTCTGGCATCTTCCAACAGCTTTTCATCTTTCAGTATCTTATATGCATTGGAAAAAAACCATACGATCCTGCTGTTTAAAATACAGCCCTTCACCGCTTTCTTATCCACCTTCAGATCGTATCCGACCCAGCCGTAATAACCATCATTATCATTGTCTTTCAGCCCTTCCCAAAAAGGTATGATAACATTTCTCAGATGTTCTTTCATTTCTCCTGCTAACATAACATTCCCTTCCTTAACTTTATTCCGGTTCTGCATCAGCCCTGTCCGGGCTGATGCTGTTTTAAATTCATACTCAATATCCCCCGGTCAGGCTATCCTTTTACGGCGCCTGCTGCAAGACCGCTGTAAATCTGATTCTGGCAGAGGATGAAGATGAGCAGGGCCGGCAGAAGTGAAATGATAACTCCCGCACAGATCAGGTTGTACTGGCTTCCCAACGGCCCCGTAAAGGTAAACAGGGAAGTCGCCACGGTTCCCAGCTTCGTCTTATCCTGCAGATATAACTGCGCCATATAGTATTCGTTATAAGTTCCCACACCCTTAAGAATCATGGACGTTACGATTGCCGGTTTCAGCAGCGGAAGAAGTATCCTTCCGTAAATCGTGAAGTAAGATGCGCCGTCCACGATCGCGGATTCATCCAAAGAGACCGGAATGTTCTCAAAGAACTGGATGAAGATGTAAATCGATATGACATCCGTTCCCATCATCAATATAATGTATCCGTACAAGTGGTTGATAAATCCCAATGCATTCATGATCGAGTAAACCGATACCTGCATTGCAACGCCTGGAAGCAGTGTCGCAAAGAGGAACAGGTTACGGATCAGCCCGTTGCCGGGAAATTTGAAACGGTTCAGTATATATGCAAGCTGCGTTCCGATCAGAATGGAGCCTGCCAGTACACAGACAAGCACAATACCTGAATTCAAAAATCCGCGTCCCATATTTGCCCTCTGGAATGCCTCCGCAAAGTTGGAAAAGTTCAGCCAGCTCTCCGGCAATGTCATAACATTGGTACTCTGATATTCCTCTGCTGTCTTAAACGCCGTGATCACACAGGATACCACCGGCAAAATAGCGACAAATGAAAAGAATACCAGCGAAAAATATTTTATAAATACTAATAACCCATGCTTTATTTTACCAAATGCTGTCATATTACTTCAACCCCTTTCTTGCTCTGTATTTTGCCAATTGTTTCTCACGCCTGATGCTTGCGCTCTTATTTTCATCCTCGGCATCTTTAAATACATACTTAAAGAACAGTTTCTGCAAAATAGTTGCCGCGAAGATGATCATCAGCAGAACGATCGCCATTGCCGATGCAAGACCTACTTTCTGGCTTACATGAGCGATTTCATTCATGATTACGAAATAAGTTCCTGTTCCGGCCCCGCCGTTTGTAATAACGTAAGGCGGTTCGAAGGCGCTGAGCGAACCTGTAATGGAAAGAATTACGTTAAGGGTAACGATCGTTTTAATACTCGGCAGGATAATGTAGATAAACTGATGGAATTTATTCGCACCGTCTAAATCCGCCGCTTCATACAAATCTGCATCTACGGACATGATCGCACCGATAAACAATACCATATTCTGTCCGAAATACCGCCATACACTGGTTGCCACCAAAGATATATTATTGATCCGCTGGTCTCTCAGCCAGTACGGAAGATTTTCCAGTTCAAAACCGCACCACTGCAGTACTGTATCAAATACAAATCCCCTCGTATAGAAAAACTTAAAAATGAAACCGATCGCAATACCGCTGATCAGGTAAGGGAAGAACATGAAGCCCTTGAAAATATTGCCGCCCTTTACCTTAAAGCTGAGTATGGTTGCAAGATACAAGGCGAGTACCAGCTGCAGCAGGGCGCCTCCTATATAGTAGAGACTGAGTTTTAAAGCGCCGAAGCAGTCATCCCTTTGAAATACCTGTATGTAATTATCCCACCCCACAAATTTCTTTGGTCCGATATATTTCATCCTGTAAAAACTAAACCGGAACATTTCGCCAAAAGGCAGATAAGTAAATGTAAAAAGCAGCAGCAGCGGAATAAACATGAATGCTACAATGATAATCGTCCTCTGTCCTTTTCTGCTTTTTGCCCACTTTACCAGATTAAACGGTTCTTTTTGTTTCGTTGCTTGGTTTGCAGTTGCCGCCATACCCTTTCCTCCTTTTTCATCAGTTCTCCGCATTCCCGCGAAGCCCCCTTTTTGAATGGCAGAGCCAAGGAGGACACCCCTTGGCTCTATGTAATTCTATTTATTATTCCATTATTTATCTTACTGGTTTACTTCCACGCCTATTACTTCCTGTGCGTCAGACCATCTCTCATTCCAGTCAGCCATAATCTCATCAAATGTCATGTCGCCGTTGGATGCATGTTCAACGATCTGCTGAATCTTGCTGTCACCGCCTGCGTTTATGTTGATTTCAGATTCTGCATTCAGCTCATTCAGGAAATCTTCTTCTCCTGCCAGAGCCGGTTCGTCAGCTACGAAATCAATGCCTTCGAATGCGGAGTACAGTTCAGGATATTCTCCGTTCACATCAATCGGAACACCGCCTTCGTTAAAGCTGAATCCGGATTTCTCCGTCATCCATTTTACAAATACCATAGCTGCCGCCTTGTTATCATCGGAAGCATTTACATTAATACCATAGTTGTAGTCAGGGCCTGCAGATGCATACTGTTTGCCGCCTACGGTAATCGGGAAGGACATATATCCGATATCGTCACCGTGGTCGCCTGCCTCTACCATCTGGGAGAATGCCCATGAGCCTAATACCATGCATCCGATCTGACCGTTGTTGATCTGTCCTTTGCAGCCTTCCCAGTCAGTTGTCATATAGTCGTCTTCTGTCAAACCATTCGCAACTGCATCATAGAGAATCTTGTATACTGCATATGCATGTGTTCCGTCACCATAATCCTTGAAAGGATCTTTCGAGTGAAGGAGTTCCTGATTCATGAACTTCGCGGAACCTGTAGCAGAACCGCCGATGTAAGCATCCCATGCGCCCATGGTCCATCCTGCCGCATAGTTGGTGTACAGCGGGATTGCATCTGTATTGTCCTTAATTGCCTGTAAAGCTGCGATGAACTCATCGGGAGTCTTAGGAATAGATGTTACCCCTGCCGCTTCAAATACCGCTTTGTTGTATACAATACCCTGTGCGTTACCTGTGGAAGCCACGCCGTATACGATGTCGTTATACATCCAGTTATTTGCAAATCTTACAACTTTATCCATATCAGAAAGACTGCCGTAAGGTACAAAATATTCACTGAGGAGATTCTTATCTACAGAAGGAATCATCATGATGTCGCCCCAGTCGCCTGCGGAAAGACGAAGAAGTGCATCATCTGCATAATTTGTAATACCTTCCACCTCAACGGTAATGTTCGGATACATCTCATTAAATGCCGCGATATAATTTGCAATGGCGCCGCTTTCGATCAAGTCTGTTCTGTGGCTCAGCCATTTGATGCTTGTTGTAATGTCCGTATAGCTCTCGCCAAGAACAATGCTTGTGTAATTAAGTTCCCCTGCGGAAGCGGTATTCTCTGCCGGAGCGCTCTCTGCCGGATCCGTATCCGCAGCTCCTGCGGAATTGTCCGTTGTTTCCGTTGTTTCCGTTGTTTCCGTTGTTTCCGTTGTTTCCGTTGTACCAGGCGTCGTCGTATCTGCGTTACCGCCGCCGCATCCCACTACGGAAAAGGCCATAACTGCCGCAAGACTAAGTGCTAAAACCTTTTTCAGTTTCATAATAAAACCTCCTTTAAAATTTAAAAAATTTGTAATTTATTCGACCATCCACTTAATTGTTTCCTGTCGTTTGTGTAACTTTAATTTAATTATATTTAACTTTATTTTTTAATCATCACTTATTCTTGCTTTTAATCATTAATTCTTGTCTTTTTTATTCACTTCTTCCATTTATACAATTTTACCTTTTCATTTTTGTATATTTTGTACAACCACTTCTCCACGCGTTTTCACTTTTCCTTTCATTTTAAGCTGTCTTTTAATCTAATTTTAATTTACTTATTTTTCTCATACATTTCAGAGCAAATTTTAGCCTAATCAAATTTATTATAATAACACTTTCGAGGAACAATTAATAAATAATTCTTTACTTTATCCCAAGCAATCCATATGTAAATTTAACTAACAATTACTCAGATTAAATTTACCTTAAATTAGTAGCAAATCAAAGACAAGATAAGCAAATACCAAATATCACGTTCCGTTTCCCGTGTTCGGATTCCGATGAAAATTTTTCTTAGCAGAATATTACATTCCTTCACGAAAAATTTGCATTTTTCCTTGACACACATTACAATATATCTATAAATCATTTCCCCGTTTCGTACAAAGTACTTCAGGAACGCATAACGAAATGACATTGAAATTCAGAAAGCCCTAAGAAATTAAGCAGAATTATAAAATATAAGAAAGGACTCCGCAAAATGACAAGCCCCCGGCCCTTCAGTGAATTCCCCCCAAAAAATCCGGCAGAGCTTTTCACCTCTCCCCCGCGCCTTGCTTCCGGACTTGCCGCCAGCATTTTTTTCGGCTGTCCCTATGAGCAGAACGAAGCGGCCAGGGCGGAACTGATCTCCGTCCTTTCCGCCGGATATGCGCAGGCAAAATTCCCCTACCAGTTTTCCTTAAAACCCTTTGGATGTTATATGATGCTTTACACGGAAAACGGATGCGGAAAACTGTATGCGGAAAACAGCAGCCATGCCCTGAAAGCTGGTTCTCTCCTGCTTTTAAAATGCAATATTCCTTTTAAAATTGAAATTGCCGTTTCTCCATGGGAATATCATGTTTTCTTTTTGGACGGCCTTCCCATGAACTTTTATTGCAGCTGTCTGCCAAAGGACCGGTTTCCCCTGTTTATGCTCTCTGAATATTCTCCGGTCAAAAAGGATATTCATAAACTGACAGAAAACGAGATACACGGAATGATAAGAAATAAACTGACCGACCACCGTCTTCTCACCGATATTTTCACAGAACTTTTACTGGAACATATGCAGGGAAATACACAGGAAAAAAGGGCACCCTCTTATCTGCTGGAAATGAAAGAACTTTTTGATTCGGATTATGCACAGAATTATACATTAGACAGACTGGAAGAACATTTTGCCATAAGTAAATACCGTCTCTGCCGGGAATTCCACAGTTTTTTCGGCCAGTCTCCGCTGCAGTACCTGAACGGGAAACGGATAGAGGCCGCCAAAAAACTGCTGCTTGACAGCGATTACCGCATTCATGAGATCGGCAGTCTGGTAGGCGTGGAAAACACCAACCACTTTATCTATTTATTTAAAAAATATACCGGAATGACCCCCCTGGCTTTCCGCAGGAATTTATAACACCGGCGGTGGATGACAACGCGGCATCTGCGGACTCAGGCAATCCTAGGCCCGAAAGGAAAATTACGCAATGAAATTACAGTATATGACACAAAGTCTGATTCAGAACCATTATTATCTCTCCATTTTTTTACGCCTCGTTATGGCCATGTTCATGGGCGCTGTCATAGGCTACGAGAGGGCCGCGAAAAAAAGTACCGCCGGCCTGCGTACCTTTTCGATCGTCTGTACGGCAGCGGCTTTCACGATGATCATCAATGAATATCTCATGGAATTATACGGCAGCGGAGATGCTGCAAGGCTTGCGGCCCAGGTCATCAGCGGCATCGGTTTCCTCGGCATGGGAAGCATCATCCTCACTTCGCGCAATCAGGTCCGCGGTCTCACGACTGCCGCCACGTTATGGGCAACTGCCATTTTAGGCATTGCCATCGGCGCAGGTATGCTGCTCCCCAGCCTGATCGCATTCTTTATCATGCTGTTTACCACCACCATCCTGTACTATATCAGCAAACACCTGGAATTATACAACCGTTATATTACGATCTACCTTGAAGTGGACCGGGGCGCGGGGATGCAGCAGATTCTCGATGTACTGACCGAGAAAGGTTATGAGGTCATGCAGCTGCAGAAACATAAGAGCACGCCGGAAGGAGACTTAACCCTTCAGTTTGATTTAAACCTTAAGGGTAAATATCTGCATTCCGACATTATTTATCACCTTGGCCAAATGGAAAGCATCCACTATATCGAAGAAGTTAAGAAAAAATGATTCTCATATTTATCAATATATAAAATTTTGAGTAAAAATATCTTTTTTGCATTATCATAAAATTGTTATACCGTAGTTGGGTTTGGGCTTGTTTCCAGATGTATCAAAGAATGTAGGGTATTTAATTTCAAACTTGTTGTAGTATTGTGTGGCTCCGCCCTGCCCTTTGTCCGTCACAATCCGGCTGGCATACACGATACATTTTGGTTTCTAAGTCCCATGAGCATCTCTTCGCTATCTTCAAAAGAAGAATGCATCTTCTTCTGAACGTAAAGGTTTATAGCAGCCGCTATCTGACTCAGGAGCATATGCCCCAATACGCTCTGCTCCTTGTGAACGCGAAGCGGGGTTAGCCTGGAAATGCCTTTGCTTATATCAAAATACCGTTCCGCCAACTGCCGCGTATAGTATATGGTCAAGATATCGTCCGGCTGATACGGGTGTGACGAAATAATTACAAACAAACCTGGTGTTTCAAAGAGCTTATGCATTTCACGCTCGCTATTCTTTTTCTTGCAAGAATGTTTGATTGCTTTGTGACTTTCGTCGCCTGATGCATCTACATCGTAACATAAATATGCATATGCCGTATGTTTATCATTTGAACAGTCTACCTGCCTTGCATAAACGTAACGCCTGTTAAATTCAACCAGGTTTTCGGGACGCTTTAGGCCGTCCAGCCCTTTAGCCAGGACACTGTTATAGATATCCTTGTTCTTTTCGGGCAGACGTGCAACAAATTCTATACCAGATGAAAAAAGAGAGTTCATATTCTCCAATGACACATATCCGGCATCAAGCATGACCAAATCGGTTTGTATATCATACTCGGCCAAAGTGGTTATTGTGGTGGATAAAGCTATTACACCGACAATGTTTCCGGGAATAGCGCGGAACATAATTGGATACCCGCTGTCCCGCTGTATTGCGGTGATCATCCTGGCTTCATTGCTGACTTTGCCGTTGCGGCTGCTAATCTGCGTCATATTTATTTTTATGGAATTAGGCAGGCCTGTACTGTCAATGATTATGGCAGGGTCATTGCAGACATACTCCTTCAGCCATTTTATGCGGGCTTTAAAATAAGAACGTCGTATCTCTTCTTTTCCCAGCCCATCAAGTAATGACATCATATGTAAACACACCGCGTTCTTTGTTAAAGAAGACATTGTTTTCTCTGTCGATAACACGGCCAAGATAAACAGCATTACGTTTTTTTACATAAGGAACTGTTAAGAAATAAATCTTTACATTTGACTTGTCTGAGTCCGCAAATGCCGCGTTGTCATCAGTCGTCGATGCCCGCATCGACTCCATCTTCCGCCTTGCCTTTGTGAACTCATCCTGCGTCAAAGTGTAAAGTTATTTCTTAACAGTTCCTAACCATGTTCACGGTATGATTGACCCGGAACTTTGGCATAAGTATAATCGCCTTAAAATAAGGCTTTGTCGGCGGCGCTTAACAATGAAAGATACCATATACGCTGTTGTAGTTACCATTTTTTCATTTTTACAAGATGAATTGATAATGTATACCGATTGTAGCAGAATTAAAGAAAAAGTGAAAGAAGGTAATTACATGGCAGCTACTACACCAACACAGATCAGAATAGAGGAAAACACAAAGAAACAGGCGGTAGAGCTTTTGGAAGGATAGGACTTAATTTGTCCGATGCGGTCAACATGTTTCTCAGACAGGTGATTTTACAAAACGGAATCCCGTTTGAAGTAAAATATCCTGAAGATACATTGGAATTTAAACCGGAAGTTATAGAAGCGATGGAGGAAGCAAAACGGGTCAGCAGGGACCCGGACGTCAAAGGATATACGGATGTGAAACAAATGTTTAAGGAGATACTGGAAGATGAACCTGAAAGTTAAATATTCCAGCCGGTTTAAAAAGGGATTACGGCTTGCGGTTAAAAGAGGTCTTGATATATCCTTATTGGAGGAAGTTGTAGAAAAGCTGGATGCAAAACATAAGGACCATCCGTTAAGCGGAAATTATAGAGGATACAGGGAATGCCATATACAGCCTGACTGGCTGCTGGTTTATTTGATGGAAGATGATATATTAACATTGACACTGGTTGATACGGGAACGCATGTGGATTTGTTTAAAATGTAAGGAAATGGAAAACGAATGTTACAGGAGCAGGAAACAGAAAAAATAATCAGCACATCCAATCCCATACCTGTATATGTACTTTCTATTTCTCACATTCCAAAATGCTCCTGCAGCCTTTCCAAATATCCCCTCATTTTTTCTTTCACCGATGCCGGCTCCAATATTTCCACTCCAGTACCGAACCCCAAAATATATCCGTATATCCATCCGTCATCTGGGAAAACCGCCGTCACAACAATCGACCCGTCCTGCTGCGGTTCGGCATCCGCAGCAGGAAATTCGTCATAGACCCGAAACGCCATCGCCGGAGAAAACCTCAATTTCAGGCGGAGCATTTCCGCATTTTCCGGATAAGGAGCATCGACGGAGGGAAGCGTTTCAAAAACGTCCGCAAAATGCTCCCCGGTCAGAACCAGCGAGCGGATCCGGTTAAGCTTAAAGAGCCTGAAATCCTCTGCCTTTAAACAATACGCCTGCAGATACCAGTTCCTAGACCGGAATATCAGGCGGACCGGTTTGATTTTTCGTCTGGTATGTTCTCCGCTGCCGCCGCAGTATTCCATTTCCATCAACTGTTTATCCAAAATCCCCTGCTTTATGCGATAAAAAGCCGTCGAATCAAATTGATGGTATCCCCACCTGGAAAAATCCACCTCGATCCAGTTACTGCCGCTTTTCCGGAAAGAGGCTCCCAGTTTGGCCAGCAGGGGATTGATATTCGGGCTGGCCGCCTGAAAGCTTTGCAGTGCAAACAGAATCTCATCCTGCTCTTTGTCAGAAAGGAAGGATTTGTCAAACCGGTATTCGGGAAGCAGGGAAATGCCCCCGTTTTTTCCGGGAATTGCATAAACCGGTATACCGTTGGCAGACAGGGTATCCACATCACGATAGATGGTACGCTGGGAGACTTCCAGCCTCTCCGCCAGTTCCGGCGCCGGGATTTTCTTTTTTTCTAACAGCAGATACAAAATCTGAAATAAACGATCGCTCTTCATATACGCTCCAATCCTCTTTTTGCCCCGGCTCTTTTGCACAGCATGCCCGTCAGCCCAAAGCAGAATAAAACAGCCAGGCAGACAACCGTTACAAGCCCCGCATAATCCCAAAAGCCGGCCCAATCGTTCCGGTAAATCCTGCGCAGAAGCGGAATAAACAGTACCGCCGTAAAATAGCAGACCGCAGGCGGCAGATAACGCAAAAACACGCGGGCAAAACAGGCATCCGTGCGGACAGCGCCTCCGCCCCCATTCTCCGCTCCGTCCCCTAAACCCAACCGGCGCAAAATCATTTCCGTCCCCCTGTACAAAAAGAGCAGGGAAGCAAAATATACAGCGGTCCCGATCAGCGTATGCAGTTTTTCCTGTGTAAGCCATCCCGGAAGCAGCGGCATCTCCATACTTTTCTCCAGCAGAGAAGGCAGGTAAGCCGCCAGGGCAATCCGCAAGCCGTTCGTCACGATCGTATACAGATAAGCCGCCGGTATGGCAAACACCATCCATCCCCACCCCTTTCCAGCGGTCCTCATCCGGTGAATAAACGGAAAAGCAAGAACCGAAAAGGCAACCAGCATAAACCGGACGCCGGAACAGGACGGAGCGATCATAAAACGCAGGGAATGATTGACATATCCATTCTGCGGTGCTTTTTCAAAAGGAATTCCGCTTATGACCTCCACCCAGCGGGCGGTGGGCAGGAGGATCCATTCCAGTTCTTCGCTTCCTGCCCTTCCATACCAATATTTTATGCCCAGAATAAGGACCAATGCTGCAAAATAATGAAAGCCAAAACGCCGGAAATCTGACCGGAAATCCACCTCCCGAGGCATTATTCGATACGGCTTTGGGTTCCGCATGAAAATCCCCCCTTCTTTCCATACCTGAAAAGCCAGGCAGCCGCCAGGACAAAAGCCGTCAGAACGAATGGAAGCAGCATATCCGGTTCCGAACCAAACAGGTACCCTCCGCCGACTGCAAGAGACGACACCTGCGCCGGAAGCGGCTGCGGCTGGTCCACATCCGTATTCTCTCCGGTCGTATTCTGAACGGTCTCTAAAACGGCGATAAAAGAAGTATACGGTGTCATCATACTGTAATTGAGCCCAATCGCGGTAACCTCCTCCTTTACGGATTCGTCGTCTTTGCTAAAACCGTAATCCATGAGCCGCTCTACCCTCGTTCTGGCCCAGAGATAACCGATTGCCTGGTTCTGAGGGCTCACCAGCGACTCCGAAACCTGGATTTCCTGTTCATAATCCCCGCTTCCCGTTTGTCCGGATATGTGTATCGTCCCTGTCGGCTCACCTCTCCATTTGCCAAACATAACAATCGGCTTTTCGGCAAAAAGAGTGGGAATCTGCACCGGTTCCACATCATAAACATCAAAATTGCCGGCAGTCACCTGTATTCCCGTTAAGACCGGCGACTGTATATAAGTACGGAATTTTTCCGCCATGACAGCAGCGTCTTCCGAATCCGTTACGACAAAAGATTCGCCTCCTCCTGTTTTGGCGATCCCTTCTATCAGATACCGGTTAACCGAACCGCCGATGCCGAAAGAAAAGAAATTCGCTGCACCGAGATTTTCATGGATCATATCAAAAATTTCCGTCTCACCGGAAATATAGCCGTCGGTAATGATCACAATACTCCGTGCCGCATCTTTGGAAGACGGCAGACCGATCGCCTTTTCCAGCGCGGGAGCAAGCTCCGTTCCACCCGCCCCGACCTGATCTTCCACAAGTTCCAATGCCGCTTTCACATTTTCCTCCGTAGCCGGCATCGGCCTGGAAGAAAGCTGCGTGGAAGCGCCGGAAAATAAAATCACGTTAAACGTATCCGTTTCTTTTAAGTCCGTAACCAGGCTGCGTATCAGCTCTTTTGCCGTATCCAGCGGATAACCGTCCATCGAACCCGATACGTCCACCACAAACGTATAATCCCTCGGCGGAATGTCCTCCGGTTCACACCTCTGCGGAGGCTGTACCATCAGCATAAAGAAATTTTCCGCTTCTCCTTTATTCAGCATGAGTCCGCAATTGATATCTTCTCCCGTCAGTCTGTATTCCAAAATATAGTCCCTGTTTCCCGCAAAATCTTTGGGATCGGAAAGCGTGACCCGGGCATTGGAATGATTGTCCCATGCAATATCCACCTCATGGGATTTGCAGGATAGTCCGGTGATCGGAACACCCGTGGACAGATTGACATCTATACTGTATGTCCCGGAAGCAGTCTCCCCGTCTTCCAGATAAGGGACTGCCGTCCACTGACTGTTTTCCTCTTCTTCCGCAGACGGAGTCGCGTAACGCGGACCGGCCACGGTAGGAAACACGAACTGATAAATGCCGTCGGCAGCATGAATCAATTCCGTATAATGAAGTTTTAAACAAATAGTCTGACCGGGCATCAGATTGGACAGGTTCATGGTAAAGACGTTGGGACGCTGCTGTTCCAGCAGGGAAGCGCTCTTCCCTTCGCTCTTCGCCTGTTCAAATTCTTCCTTTGCTTCTTCCCGTTCCTTAATTCTGGCAGCGATCACCTGATCGCCGATCTGCATCTCCATACCGTGAACAGTCACGCCTGTGGAAGCTGGAAATACATAAGTGGCGCTGATTGGGTTCTGCCCCTCATTGGCATAGGTCTGCGTCACATAGGTTTCCGCAATGGTTCCGTTAATGTTAACCGACACCTGCGTATCTTTTAACGGGAAATGGTCAACGGAAGTATCCGCGCCTTCGATAAAGAAGTACGGGGCAAGCGGTTTCTCCGCATCCTCCTCCCCCGTTTCTCCGGCATAGGCCGGAAGAGAGCACATAGCGAAGACAAGCCATGCGCAGATCATGCATAAAAATTTCTTTTTCCTTTTCATATACATACACCTCGTCTGCTTTTTTGTGTGTTCTTACCGGACAATCATGTCCTTTCCATATAACTTACATTGCAAAAGCATCAAAAAAGCATCAAAGATGTATCTTAGTTGCATCATTTTTAAGTTTATTTTTTCGCCACGCTTGCCTTCAGCACCATATGCCCCTCCACCGTGGAAATTTTCTGTTTCACATATTCTCCCGAAATTTTTTTAATTATATGATTCACGCTCACCCGCGCCATTTCCCGCATATCCACCTCATAAGTAGTGATTTCCACATCGCACAGCCCCGGATAAATATAATTATCAAATCCGACCACGGATATATCTTCCGGCACCCGGTATCCCATTTTTTCCAGCTTCCTGATCAACTGTCCGGCGGCAAAATCACAGTTACATACGAATGCCGTAGGCATTTCCTCCGGCAGTTTCAGTTCGAATCCGGCATCTGACCTCCCTGTCGTTCTGTCCCTGTCATCGATGATCCAGTCCGTCCGTATCTGTTTCCCATGCTCCATCAATGCCTTCGCATAACCGAAATACCGGTCTGTAATGCTTTCCGTCGCCAAAAGATTTCCCACATACGCAATTTCCGTATGTCCCATCTCAAACAGATAGCTGGTCATTTTATACATGCCGAAATAATTATCCGTAACCACCGCATCACATTCATGCCTTTTGGAATAAAAATCCAGGTAGACGGCCGGTATCTTAAGATCCGTATAAAGCCGCTCCAGATAATCTTCATCCAGCACGCCCACTACTATGATACCGTCCACCTTATTCTCGCGGACCAGCGTCGGCAGGATAAGCTCTTTCTCATTCTGCGCCGGCACCACCTCCAGCGTGGCCAGACACCCTTTGGAAAGAGCCTTCTGCGCCACTTCCTGATACATATTCCAGTAAAAAGACTCATACTTATCCAGATACCGCTCTCCTACCAGCACGCCGATACTGTAACTTGTGTTTTTTCCTTCCTCCCTCGTTGATGAAGGCTGCTTATACCCCATCTCATCTGCCAGCTTTTTGATCTTCTCCCGCATTTCTTCACTGACGCCCTTCTGTCCGGATAATGCTTTCGAAACCGTTACCACACTGACATTCATCTTCCCGGCGATATCCGCCAGTTTCACCGCTTTTGCCACTGCCATATCCTCGCTTTTCCATTTATCCCCTTATACTCTATATTGCGGTCACATGAATGATTTTTCCCATAAAATCTCCCCGCATATTTTCTATCTGTATGCCGGCCTTCATCAGGGTATTCCCACGGTATATGCCGTCCATGCCGTCCACCCTGTATCTGGTCTGTGCATCCAGGCCTTTCAGACAGATGCGCCTGCTGTGGCTGCTTGGCCTGTTCAATACCTGTACATACGTCACAAGCGCTTCTTTTTTATCTTTGCTCACTACTGCATAACAATCATAACTCTGATTTTCCCCATAGGATGCAATCCTGTAATAATCCCCCTCCCGCACCAGGTCGTTGTATTTATGGTACATAGCCACCTGCTTCGGAATCATCTCCCTGTCGTCTTCCGAAATCTTCGTCACATCCAGCTCATAGCCGAATGTGCCCGCCAGCGCCACATACCCCCTGGTTTCAAAGGGTGTCACCCTGCCAACCTCATGATTCGGACAGTCGGAAACATGGGCTCCCATAGTGGAAAGCGGATAAATAAGGGAAGTCCCCTCCTGAATCATCAGCCGCTCCACCGCGTCCGTATCATCGGAGCACCATATCTGGGGACTGTAATAAAGCATCCCTGCATCGAACCGTGCGCCGCCGCCGGAGCAGTTCTCCAGAAGAAGTCCGGGAAATTCCGTGATCAGACGTTCCTGCATTTCATATAAAGCCAGTACATAACGGTGATACAGTTCTCCCTGCTGCTGCGCCGGAAGTCCTATACTGCCAATATCACAGAGCGGACGGTTCATATCCCATTTCACATATTCGATATTGGCGCCGCGCAGGATTTTGGCCACACATTCATAGGCATAATCCCGTACTTCCTTCCTCGTCAGGTCCAGCACATACTGCTGCCTTGCCATCGCAGGCGTCCGGCCCGGAACCGCAAACGCCCAGTCCGGATGGGCCCGGTATAGATCAGAATCCGGCGATATCATCTCCGGTTCAAACCAGATACCAAACTTCATCCCCAGTTTATTTACTTCCGACACCAGGTATTCCAATCCGCCCTTCAGTTTTTCCTCGTTGACCTGCCAGTCCCCCAGCGCGCAGTCATCATTGTTCCGTCTGCCAAACCAGCCGTCATCCATTACCAGCATTTCAATCCCAAGCTCCGATGCCTGCTTTGCTATACTGATCAATTTGTCCGTATCAAATTCAAAATAAGTCGCTTCCCAGTTATTAATAAGGATGGGACGTTTTTTATCCTTATAAGGACTGCGGATTAAATGTTTCCGGTATAAATCATGAAAACTGCGGGTCATGCCCCCGATGCCCTCTGCCGAATATACCAGCACCGCTTCCGGTGCCTGAAAACTCTCCTGCGGCTTCAGTTTCCAGCAAAAATCGTCCGGATTGATTCCGATCGTCATACGCACACTGTCAAACTGGCTTATTTCCTCCTGTACGATAAAGTTACCGGAATACACAAGGTTCATGGCATAGACTTCCCCCGTATCCTGCGAGGTTCCTTCCGTCACCAGCGCCATAAACGGATGCTCCTGATGTCCCGGTTCCCCCCGCAGGGAAGATACCGCATACTTTCCGTATCCCGCTTTCTGTCTCTGGATCCGGCGTTCCCTTGCCCATGAGCCATGCAGGGTGATACGCTCAAAAGCTTTGTTATCCATATCCAGACATGCGGACAGAACTTTTGTCAGATAAATTTCCTCTCCTGACACATTCGTCACTTTTACGCTTCTGGCAATGGCATCCACATCTTCAAATACCGTGTACATCAGCGTTGCTTTCAGCCCCAGTACAGCATCCTCACAATGGATTTCCAACGTACTGCACTCTTTTACCCCACCGAAAGTCGCCGGAAGCCCTTCCAGTTTCTTTTTTCCATCATAAATGTCATGTGAAACAACAGTCAGATTTATTGCACTGTGTCCGCCCTTGGAACGCACACGGATGCATCCGTCACGGTAATCCCCCGCTCCATGCCCCGCATACTCCATTGGAAAACAATCCATAAAGGAACAGCGCTCCCTGCTGTTTTCCGAAGGTACAAAAGGGGCTTCCCCTGTCCTTAATAAATACGTCAGGTCATAATCTTCCAGCCGTTCCCCGTAATATACATGCCCTAAAAAATTCTCCGCGTCCACTGCCGCCATGATATAGCTGGTATGAGGCGTATCCAGCTTGTAAATGCGCTGCTGTTCATAATATTTAATTCCCATACTATTTCCCATGCCTTTCTTTTTCCTGTATTCATGATTCGTTACATCGCTGATGATCTGTTACTATTCACAGTCAAAATGCGCATAAAATTCCCACTCTTGTCATCCAAAAATCAATGACTGCTCCCTATATTACAAAATACCATTTCAGAAGTTCTATGTAAAGTAAAAAATAGTTAATTTTAATTAAATTATAAATTAAAAGCAATGAATATCTCTGTTTTTTGAGCACTTTCCACAAAAATATCCCCCGATTGCAGGCGTCTGCAACCGGAGGCTTTCCTTATGTTCCAATTTCGTCTTCTCCGCTTTATTACATCAAAAACCCAAACGGCTCCCCTGCCTCACTCCGCAAAAACTGCATCAGAAGATATGCGCACCGGAGCGAAACCCTCTCCTCCTGTAAAATCCTCAACGCCTCTTTCTTATCAGCGAAAAGCACCTGTATACTCTCGCTGTCCTCCAGATAACGGTCGCTGATCTTCCCATGGGCATAGCCAAAAACCGCTGCCGAACACTCATCCGTGAAACCCGCCCCCATGAAAAACGGTCTGCGGAAAGCCGGATTGCCGCCCTCATATACTTCAAAATCCAGCCCCGTTTCTTCTTTCATCTCACGGATCGCCGCCTGGGCCGGGGTTTCCCCGCCGTCCACCAGTCCCGCAGGAAGTTCGTAAAGACAGGCATCCAGCGGATAACGGTATTGACGAATCATGACAATCTTGTCAGGTTCCTCCTTTACAACCGGATATATGACGATTCCCTCCACATTCATTGCTTTCGTCTTTAATTTAATATGATCTTCATCATTCCTTGAACCGAAATAATACCCGAAAGGTTTTCCGCTGTTCGTCAGCGCATCCATTTCATACAGGTTAAAAAAAGGATTATCCGTTACTTTCCGAACGTCTGTAAATTTTTTCTTCTCTTCTTTATTTTCCATTTCCTTTTACCTCATTTTGCATTCCCCATCGGAATAAGCCAGCGCACAGTCCACTGCCCGTTTCCAGCCTGCTAAGAGCGCCTTTCTTTCTTCCTCCTCTATCGAAGGCTCAAACGTTCTGCCCAGCTGCCAGTTAGCGCATATTTCATCCTTGTCCTTATAAAATCCGGTAGCCAGCCCCGCCAGATAGGCTGCTCCCAAAGCCGTTGTTTCAATGCATTTTGGACGGTATACCACTGCATCAATAATGCCCGCCTGAAATTTCATTAGAAAATTGTTGGCGCTGGCGCCGCCGTCCACCTTCAATTCCCTTAAACGGATTCCTGTATCCTCCTCCATCGCACGCAGCACATCCGCGGTCTGATACGCAATGGATTCCAGCGCTGCCCGTATAAAATGCTCTTTCCGGCAGCCCCTTGTGATTCCCGTCACCGTTCCCCTGGCATACTGGTTCCAATAAGGGGCGCCAAGCCCCGCAAACGCAGGAACGATATACACTCCGGCGGTGTCCTTCACCACATCTGCATATTCCTCCGATTGGGAAGCATTTTTTATCATCCGCATTTCATCCCGCAGCCACTGGACTGCCGCCCCCGCCACAAATACGCTCCCCTCCAGCGCATATTCCACCTTATCGCCGCAGCCGGCCGCAATGGTAGTCAGCAGTCCGTTTCCTGACAGAATCGCTTTTTCTCCGGTATGCATCAGCAGGAAACAGCCCGTACCGTATGTATTTTTTACCTGCCCTTTTTCAAAACAGCACTGTCCGAACAGCGCCGCCTGCTGGTCCCCCGCGGCTCCCGCTATGGGAATATTGCCGCCCAGTACTCCGACATCCGTATAGCCGTAGATACAGCTGGAAGGCTTTACCTCCGGCAGCATCATCCTTGGAATTCTCAGTTTTTCCAGCAGTTCCTCATCCCAGCACAGTTCATGGATGTTATAGAGCATAGTCCGGGACGCATTGGTGTAATCGGTTACATGCACGGCACCTTTGGTCAGATTCCAGATCAGCCAGCTGTCTACCGTTCCAAACAGCAATTCTCCCTTTTCGGCACGTTCCCTCGCACCCTCTGTATGATCCAGAATCCATGCGATTTTCGTTGCGGAAAAATAAGCATCCGGCACCAGTCCCGTTTTTTTTCGTATCGTTTCCCCGTATCCTTCCGCTTTCAGCTCATCCACCTGTGCAGCCGTTCTGCGGCACTGCCATACGATCGCATTATAAACCGGGACTCCCGTATTTTTATCCCACACGATGGTAGTTTCCCGCTGGTTCGTAATCCCGATACCGCTGATATCTTCCGCCGCCGCTCCCAGAACAGCCATTGCTTCCGTTGCCACTGCAAGCTGGGAAGACCAGATTTCCATTGGATTATGCTCCACCCATCCCAGGTTTGGATACAGCTGGGTAAATTCTTTCTGTGCCATACTCAGGATTTTGCCTTCTTTGTCAAATAAAATACAGCGCGAGCTGGTCGTTCCCTGGTCCAGTGCCATCATATACTTTGCCATATGCCTTCTCCCTTCCCATATTACCATTTGTTTTCATCATTTTTGTTCCATCCGCAGCTAATTATCCTCTGTCCTGCGACCCCATATAATTCCCCATTACCTGCTTCTATACCGCTATGCTGTCACGAGTCCCACGTCCTTTGTCACTACCATATCCACACCGGTTCCCGCCACATCCGCCAAGGCCACGTCGCCGATGTGCACAGGCGCTTCCAGCTCCACGCCTCTTATGGCCTCCATGCATTCCATTATTTTCCCTTTGGGAATGTCTTCCTTTGTTTTCACTGACACGACAGGCTGATTTCCATTGCGGACACGTACCGTAGAAGTCACAATCCTCGTGGGATCTGTCAGTTCCTTTTCGGCATACTCCGCCCCCCTGCCGCATGTGTTTCCCGTGATATGCAGCGTCCTGTCCGGATTGCTCTCCACTGTTATCCTACAGCCAATGGGACAGCGGATACATACCAGTTCCTGTTTCTCCTGTGTTGCTTTAGTTTCTGTCTCTATTCCACTTTTTTTAATATCCATACCTTCTCCCATTTTCATTTATTTCTTCGATTCTTCCCAGCCTTTTCCTCCTTTCCTAACCGGACTTACTCTATTGCAATCCGAATCTCCCTGAGTTCCGGATAATCCTTCAATTTGCTTTTTTTCAGTTTCACCTGCTCCATTTCTCCCGGCACCATCGCCCTTTTATTTATCCGCATGACAGGCGTGTCATTAAAATAAACTGCCAATACCGCATCCCGATACGCATCACCTACCCGAAACCGGATGACCTGTTCTTCCTGCACATATTTCTGCCGGAGCAGGGACGGCACCGTATAACGCACCCCCTTATCTGCTTTTATTTCAATCACCTGCCCGGAGGATGACCCTGTCATTTCTTTTTCCGAACGCCCGCGCATGATATATGCCGCCGCATTTCTTCCCGCATTTTCCGCTTCCTCTGACACATAATCCACCAGATCATGTACATGCAGCACATTTCCGCAGGCAAATACACCCTCCACGTCTGTCTCCAGACTCTCATTTACCACCGGCCCCGAAGTCACCGGATTCAAAGTCACACCCAATCCGGCGGATAATTCGTTTTCCGGTATCAGCCCGCAGGAAAGCAGCAGGGTATCGCAGCTGATATATTCCTCCGTTCCCGCTATGGGCCTGCGGTTTTCATCCACCTGCGCCACGGTAACTCCCTTCACCCGCTCTTTCCCGTCAATGTCAATGATGGTATGGCTGAGTTTTAAAGGAATACTGAAATCGTCCAGGCATTGCACGATATTTCTTTTCAGGCCGCCGGAATAAGGCAGCAGTTCCGCCACTAATTTTACTTTTGCACCCTCTAATGTCATACGCCTCGCCATGATCAGTCCGATATCGCCGGAGCCTAAGATCACCACTTCCCGTCCCGGCATCCTGCCCTCGATATTCACATAACGCTGCGCCGTTCCTGCCGAATAAATCCCGGCCGGACGATACCCCGGAATATTCAGTGCTCCTCTGGAGCGTTCCCTGCATCCCATGGCCAAAACCACGGCTTTCGCTTCTACAGTAAGCAGTCCCTCAGACTTGTTCATAGCTGTCACATATTTCATTTTATTGACACAGCTGTCATTTCCGTCCTTATTTTTTTCACCTGTTTCCGCAGGCGCGGATTCCATGGCGCCAGACTCCTTTTCCTCTGCCTCTTTCTCCATACGGATATCCACCACGATCGTATTTAGAAGATACGGGATTTCCGCATCATATACTTTCCCCTCATATCTTGCCGCATACTCCGGCCCGGTCAGTTCCTCCTTAAAAGTATGCAGACCGAAACCATTGTGGATACACTGGTTCAGAATGCCACCCAACTCCCCATCCCGCTCCACGAGCAGAATATTTTCACTTCTTATTCCCGCTTCCTTTGCCGCCACTGCAGCCGCCAGCCCTGCCGGACCGCCTCCCACGATCAATATGTCAACTCTTTTCTTCATGCCGCACCTCGTTTTTTATTCCCATTCCACAGCCTTCGTGTATCCGGTCAGAAATCCGGACTCCCCTCCGGCCTTGCTGATCTCTCCCATATCGCTGCCCAATTCCCTTGCAAGTATCTCCACGGTTTTAGGTGCACAGAAACCAGCCTGACATCTTCCCATTCCGGCTCTGGTACGGCGTTTGATCCCGTCTAGCGTGGTCGCGCCCAGGGGCCTGTGAATGGCCTCCATGATCTCCCCCTCCGTCACCAGTTCACAGCGGCAGATCACATTCGCGTACGCCGGATCCTTCCTGATCAGTTCCTGCCGTTTTGCCCCGTCCGCCAAAGCCACGGAAGGAATCCCCGTCCGTCTTGCAGTGAAATTCTTTTTCTCCGGAGCAGAAATGCGCTTCTGTATCAATCCTGCCACATATTCCCCGATCGCCGGCGCACAGGTAAGCCCCGGAGACTCAATGCCTGCCACATCCACGAACCCTTCCGCATCCCCTGGCTCCCCGATTACAAAATCTTCCCCGTCCTCATGGGCACGGAGTCCGGCAAAAGAAGTAATCACTTTTCCAAACGGCACTCTCTCCACGCTTAAACCGCCCCGCTTCAGCACGTCTTCCAATCCGCCTGCGGTAGTATTCACCCCTTCTTTATCGCCGATATCCTCTGCGGTAGGGCCTATCAGCAGATTTCCGTGGACAGTAGGTGTTACCAGCACACCTTTGCCGTATTTCGTCGGCAACTGGAAAACGGTATGAGACACGTAATCTCCCACTGTCTTGTCAAACAGACAGTATTCCCCCTTCCGGGGCGTGATGTGCAGTTTCCGTCCGCTCACCATATTGTGGAATACATCGGCATAAACTCCGGCGGCATTTACTACCATCCTGCTTTCAAATATCCCCCCGGACGTTTCCAGCCGGTACCATATTTTCTTTCCCCTTCCGGCTCTCGTTTCTGCTTCTGACTCCGGTTCTGTTCCCGATTCCTCACTTGCTTCCGTCTCGGTCTCTGTTCCCGATTCCGCTTCTCCTTCGCTTTCCATTTTTTCCACGCTGTAGACTTCCGTGTTCAAATGAAATTCCACACCGTTGACACAGGCATTCTCCGCCAGGGCGATCGTCAGTCCGAAAGGACATACGATTCCTCCTGTAGGTGCGTATAAAGCTGCAGCCACATGCTCCGAAAGATTCGGCTCCAGCTTCCGCAGTTCTTCTTTTTCCAAAATCCGCAGGTTTTCCACACCGTTCTTCTGTCCTTTATCCAGCAATTCCTGCAATTTTCCCCTGTCGCTTTCTTCAAAACAAAGCACCAGGGAGCCATTTCTCTTATAAGGAAAATCCAACTCTTTTGACAGTTCCTCCATCCTGCGGCTTCCCTGTATGTTCAAAAGCGCCTTCTTCGTTCCCGGCTCCGCATCATATCCCGCATGAACAATTCCGCTGTTTGCTTTAGATGTCCCCTCACAAACATCGGACGCCCGTTCCAATACAGCGACACTCATGTCATATCTCGACAATTCCCTTGCAACTGCGCAGCCGCTTACGCCCGCTCCTATGATAATCACATCATGCATCCTGTTCCCTCTCTCCTGTTTTCCGCTTCCTGTTTCATTTATTCCAAAACTTATTCTTATTATACTGAAAATTCCGTCCTGCCACAATGAATTTATCTAAAACTTTGCGGGGAAAGGAAAAAGACGCCGGAGACTTTTTGTCCCCAACGTCATGACATCGGTCTACATATACCGGAAAATGTTATAAATATTGATCACAATGATCACCGCCATCAATCCGATAAATAACCGTTCCACTGTCCGGTCCTTTATTTTTTTTATTGACCCTGCTTCCTGCCAGTCCGCCTAAAATACCGCATACCACCATGAACGCCAGCAGGGGAGCTTCAAACGGAGGAATATTCCCTTTTGCCAGACTGCCAAGCAGACTGGCAATTTGTGAGAACATAATAATATAGATCGAGTACATGGCTGCCTGCTTCGTCTCCATTGAAAAGAAATAGAACAGTACTACCAGATTCACAGGCCCGCCTCCGATACTCAGAAAAGAGGACATGATCCCTAACATGACTCCGATCAGGAAAATAACTGCTTTATTCGATACATTTTTTGTAGTGATCTTTTTCTTTTTTATGGTATAGAGCAGCGTCCCGGCAGTGATAACCAGCAAAATGGCGGCCTGGATGGGACTTATTCGAGAACTGGAATAAGTCCCATTATCCCAGAAGTATTGTTATT